>CAVPNQ010000114.1:0-38916 GCA_963706735.1 uncultured Planctomycetia bacterium | reverse complement strand
GCTGCGACCGATCGGCGAGCGACTTCGCCCGCAGCCTGTCGAACACCTCCATCGGAAGCCCTTCGGGATTCGTCGCCGTCTTCAGCATCAGCGGCGGCACCGCGGAAATCAGCGCCGCCTTCGCCACCCTCGTCGTCCCGTGCCGGCCGATGTACCGAGCCACTTCGCCCCCTCCCATCGAAAAACCCACCAGCACCGCCTTGCGCAGGTCGAGCTTCTCGATCAGCGCCCCCAGGTCGTCCGCAAACGTGTCCATCGTGTTGCCGTCCCAGCTCTGTCCCGACCGCCCGTGCCCACGCCGATCATGCGCGATGCACCGGAAGCCATTGGAAGCCAGATGGACCATCTGCGATTCCCAGCTGTCCGCATTCAGCGGCCACCCGTGGCTGAACACCACCGGCTGCCCTTTGCCCCATTCCTTCCAGGCGATCTGCGTGCCGTCTTCGGCCGTCATCATGTTCATGGGAGAGTTCCTTTGCTGGGGAAGGGGAGTGCGGGATCGCCTTCTCCATCGCACACGGCGTGCCAGCGGCTCTCCCCGGGCCGCAGTGCATCGCGTAACCGTATCCCTGCAGTTGCTCCACGGAGTACACGGAGTCGCGTAAGAAAGCGATACCCCGGCGTGGCATGGACACGCCCGAACGCACCTCGGAGGAGGGCTCCATTCATCGCTGTGGGGCGCCCGGGTCAAATCATGTGGTTCGCTTCGGCGGGAGCCGCTAGGATCCGCTTCGGATGCGAACACTTAGACAGCGGCGTGCCCTCCTTGGAGTCGTTCTCGCGGGCCTGCTCGCGTCCATGGAAGTCGCCTGGGAACCCTGGCACGTTTCCCGGGATCATCACTTCGAAGCGGCCGATCCCTCCGGCCACGTGGACATGGAGGGCGTCCACTCCCATCAGGACGAGCATGACGACCGCGAACACGAACATCATTCGGTCGTGGAGCACGAGCAGGATCATCATCCGGGGCGAATCCAGGCGCCCCTGCTTGCCGTGGACGTTGTCCAGGTGGTCGCGATCGTTCCGGCGACGCCGTCGGACTTTTGCCTGCTGCCGCCGGAATCCCAGTTCCTTGCCCTGAACGAATCACCGCCGGATCGCCGTTTCTCGCAGCGCGGGCCCCCGCGCGCCTGATCCGCCGGACCGCCCTTTCCGACTGAGCATCGCCCGGACTCCGTCCCGGCGGAAGCTCCACTCGCCCAACCACCCACAGGGAGACTCCCATGCATTCCAAGCTCCATATCCCCTTCGCGCTGGCCGCCATCGTCCTCCTGACTGCGGCCTGCGACCGGCACGACCATGGTCCCGCCGGCCACAAGGAAGAAGAGGAAGAGCCCCGATCGAACGCCGTGACGGTCTGGGCAGAACGGCACGAACTGTTCGTCGAGTACCGGCTGCCGGTTGCGGGCCAACCGGTGAAGTTCATCACCCATGTCACGGACATGGAGACCATGCAGGCCAGGACCGAGGGATCGGTGACGTTCGCGTTCAAGCTTGGAAGCGAGCCGCTGGATCACACCGCGCCTGCAGTCGCGCGGCCGGGGATCTACCTTCCCGAGATTACGTTCCCGAAGGCAGGGACGTGGACCTGGGCGATCCGCATTCCCCAGGAAGGCCGCGACTGGACCGTCGAAATGCCGCCGATCACTGTCTATGCCGCCCAGTCCGAAATCGACGCACTCCCGGAAGAAGCCGAGGACGGCGGCGGGATCAGCTTCCTTAAGGAGCAGCAGTGGAAGATCCCCTTCCGCTCACTGCCTGTCGGCAAAAGGCTGCTCGTGCAGCGTGTCCGTCTTTCCGCCGAATCGATGCCTCTTCCCTGGGCGCGCGCCTCGGTGGTGGCTCCCGGGTCGGGACGCCTGGCAGCGCCGGACGGCGGTGCGCTCCCCCGGCCCGGCGAACGTGTCGCGGCAGGGCAGGTCGTGGCGAGGCTCGAGCCGCTTCTTTCGGGCTCCGACCTTCTGGCCATCGAGAGCCAGCGGCTGGAGCTGGAAGCGCAGACGCGAGAGCTCCTGGTGAAGATGGCGGAAGTCGAATCCGGCGAGATTCGCGCCAGGGTTGCGGTGGAGCAGGCGGAGAAGTCGCTGGCGCGCGTCCAGAAGCTCGTGGCGGACGGGGCCCGGTCGCCGCGGGAACTCGAAGAGGCGGAGTTTGCGGTGCGGGCAGGAAAGGCGGAACTCGACGCGGCGGGTGCGATCAGGAAAGTCTACGCCGACACGATCGACCGGATCGGGAAGGGCTCGGCGCGAGATTTCCGGTCCGGATTTCCTCATCTCGAGGTCAGGGCTCCGATTGCGGGAGTGGTGACCGAACTGTCCGCCGTCGCCGGCCAGCACGTCGAGGCAGGAAGCGCCTTGTTCGACATCGTCGACACGGCGCAGATGCGCGTGGAGGCGCGACTGCCGGAGGGGGATCTCGGGCGCGTCGCGCCGGGATTGCCCGCGAAAGCCTGGATTGGCCAGGACCGGGAAAGGATCTTTGATCTCGGGAATGCGGTCCGGATCAGCCCGGAGGTCAACCGGGGGACGCGGACCGTGGGGGTGGAGTTCCTGGTCGACAACGCGTCGGGGGAACTCCGATCGGGCCTCGCGATGACCGTTCTCATCGAGACGAAGCGCTCCGAAACGGCGATTGCCATCCCGGAGTCGGCCATCGTTGACGAAGACGGGCGGGCGCTCGCGTTCGTCCATTCGGAAGGCGAAACCTGCGAGCGGCGCGAACTCGTGCTCGGCATCCGCGATGCGGGCTGGGTTCAGGTCGTTTCCGGCCTCGAAGAAGGAGAACGCGTCGTCACCATCGGCGCCCAGGCCGTCCGACTGTCGTCCGTTTCCTCCACCATCCCCGCCCACGGCCACGCTCACTGAGGATCCACTTCCATGGTCGACTTCCTGATCAGATGGTCCCTGAACCGGCGCGCGGCGATCCTCGCGCTCGCGGTCCTGCTGATGGCGGCGGGATCGTGGGTGGCTGTGCGCATGCCGGTGGACGTTTTTCCCGATCTCACGGCGCCGACCGTGACCGTTCTCACGGACGTGCACGGCATGGCTCCGACGGAAATCGAATCCCAGATCACCTTCCCGATCGAGACGTCGATGAACGGAGCGACAGGAGTGCGGCGCGTGCGCTCGTCCACCGGCGTCGGGCTTTCGATCGTCTGGGTTGAATTCGAATGGGGGACCGACATCCAGTCGGCCCGGCAGGTCGTGACGGAAAAGCTCAGCCTCGTCGCTCCCAAGCTCCCCCCGGACGTTGGCAGGCCGGCGCTCGCGCCCATCTCCTCCGTCATGGGCGAAATCATGTTCCTTGCCCTCAGTTCCGACCGGCATTCCACCGTCGAACTTCGCGACGTGGGCGACAACACGCTCCGCCGCCGCCTCCTCGCCGTTCCCGGCGTCTCCCAGGTCATCCCGACCGGCGGAGACCGGAAGCAGTTCCAGGTCGTCCTGCGCCCGGACAGCCTCCGCCTCCACGGAATCGACCCCGCCAGGGTCGCCGAAGCGCTTCATCGATCCAACGAAACCGTGTCGGCCGGCTTCCTCAACAATCGCGGCACGGAGTACGTCGTCGCCGGGGCGGGACGCCTCCGTTCCATCGAGGACATCGGGGAGGTTGCCGTCGTCAACGGCCACGGTCATCCCGTCGCCCTTCGGGAACTGGGCGAAGTCGTCGAAGGAGTCGAACCCAAGAGGGGAGAAGGATCCTCGCGCGCCCGGCCGGCGGTGGTGATGGGCGTGATGAAGCAACCCGGGGCGAACACGCTGCACGTCACGGCGGAGATCGACCGGGTGCTCGACGACATCCAGGGGAAGCTGCCCGCCGGCATGACCCTCGATCGGCACGTGATGCGCCAGGCCGACTTCATCGAAATCGCCGTGCGAAATGTCCTCCACGCCCTTCGCGACGGAGGATTCCTCGTCATCCTCGTCGTTCTGCTGTTCCTCGCCAATGTCCGTGCGACGCTGATCACGCTGACCGCCATACCCCTGTCCCTCATCGCCGCCGTGCTCGCGCTCAAGGGTTTCGGCGCCACCATCAACACCATGACCCTCGGAGGAATGGCCATCGCCGTCGGCGCCCTCGTGGACGACGCCGTCATCGACGTCGAAAACGTCTTCCGCAGGCTCCGCGAGAACGGTGCCCTGCCGCCATCCGATCGGCGGCCCGTCCTCGAAGTCGTCTACTCCGCCAGCGTCGAAATCCGCTCTTCCATCGTCTTCGCCACCCTCATCATCGTCCTCGTCTTCCTGCCGCTGTTCTTCCTTCCCGGCGTGGAGGGCCGGCTGCTGCAGCCCCTCGGCGTGGCGTACGTGGTGGCGCTGGGCGCCTCGCTGCTGGTCGCCGTGACCGTGACCCCCGCTCTCTGCCTGCTGCTTTTGCCGAAAAGCCGGGCGGTGATTCAGGGGCATGAACCGCGCGTGGTATCGATGCTGAAGTCGGCGTACGCCCGCGTGCTTGACCCGGCCCTGAAGCATCCCTGGGTGGTCGCCGGCGCGGGATCGGTGCTGCTGGTCGCGGCCGTCGCCCTGGTGCCCCGCATGGGGCGCGCCTTCCTTCCAGAGTTCAACGAAGGAAGCCTCACGATCAGCGCCGTCACGATGCCGGGGACCTCACTCGCCGAATCCGACGAACTCGGCCGCGCGATCGAGAAAGTGCTCCTCAGGCATACGGAAGTCGTGTCCGTCGCCCGCCGTACCGGGCGCGCCGAGGATGACGAACATGGGCAGGGAGTCGAGGCCAGCGAACTCGACGTTGCCCTCGACCTGAAAGGGAGGCCCAAGGAGGAATTCCTCGAGGCTCTTCGGGCGGATTTCTCCCAGGTTCCGGGAACGACCATCACCATCGGCCAGCCGATATCGCACCGGATCGACCACATGCTGTCCGGAACGCGCGCGAACGTGGCCGTGAAGATCTTCGGCGACGACCTGGCGACGCTGCGGGCCACGGCCGAAAAAGTGCGCGCCGCGATGAGCGGGGTCGAGGGAGTCGTCGATCTCTCCGTGGAGCAGCAGATCGAAATTCCGGTTCTCCGCGCCCGCTTCGACCGGCCGGAGATCCGGCGGCACGCTCTGGCCGTGGAGGACGTCGCCCACGCGATGGAAAGCGCGCTTCAGGGCCTGCCGTCCACCCGCATCGTCGAAGGGCGCCGGGCGTGGGACGTGGTCGTGCGGGTCCGGGACGACGAGCCCTGGTCGCCGGAAACGCTGGAGGATCTGCCTGTCGTCACCCCGGGCGGAGCCGTGCTTTCGCTGGGCTCCTTCGCCGCCGTGACTCGTGACTCCGGTCCCAACACGATTTCCCGCGAGTCGGTCGAGCGCAAGATCGTCGTCATGTGCAACGTCTCCGGCCGGGACGTGGCCTCGGTCGTCCGCGATTGCCGCCGCGTCGTCGATCCCGTGATCGCCTCGACGCCGGGATACCGCGTCGAATTCGGAGGGCAGTTCGAGGCGGCTGAAGACGCCGGGAGAATGCTGGCGTTCCTCGGCATCGGCGTCGTCATCGCCATCGGCCTGGTCCTCCATCTTGCTTTCGGGTCCGCGCGCGACGCTGTCCTCGTCATGATCAACCTCCCCCTCGCCCTCATCGGCGGAATCGCCGGCGTCTTCATCTCAGGCGGCGTCCTTTCCGTCGCTTCACTGATCGGGTTCATCACCGTCTTCGGGATCGCCGCCCGCAACGGGATCATGCTCGTGTCCCACATCCGCAACCTGCAGCTCAACGAAGGCGTCACCGATTTCCGGGAAGCCGTCAGAAGGGGCGCCCTTGAACGAGTCGCCCCGATCCTCATGACTGCCCTGGCCGCAGGCCTCGGCCTCGTACCGCTCGCCCTCGGCGGCGGCAAACCCGGGAACGAAATCCAGACGCCGATGGCCATCGTCATCCTCTGCGGTCTCTTCTCGTCGATGGTCCTCAACATGCTCGTGGTCCCCGCCCTCTACCTCCGGCTCGCCAAACCCCTTTCCACGGGAGTCGCCCGATGAACCCCGCACGCATCATTCCCCTCATCGCCCTCGTCGTCGCCGGCTGCGCGGATACTCCCCCCCGGGATCCGGAGTCCAGGCCCCCCTGGCAGACGGATCGCGATGCCGCCGAAGAACCCTCCATCGCGGAGGTTTCCGGCCTGACGCTCACGGAGGCTCTCCGCCTGGCGGCCGCCACCCTTCCCGAACTGGCCGAGGCCAGGGCGCTGGCAGAAGCGGCAGAAGGACGCGCCGAGCAGGCCGGCCTGCTTCCGAATCCGGAGGCCTCCCTCCGGATGGAGGGCGCGCCCCTCGGGCGAGGGACGACGACGGAAGCCGACTACGTTCTCGGCCTCTCGCAGGAAATTCCCCTGGGCGGGCGCCTCGGAGACGCCCGTCGCGCCCATCGTTACGAGGCCGTCCGACTGGCCGCCGAGGCGCGGGTCCGGGAACGCGCCGCATCGAAACGTGTTCGCAGCGCCTTCGCCGAGGCCCTGTTCTACGCGCAACTGGCCGTGCTTCGCGAACGCGTCGTCGAGCTGTCCGAAGGGGCGCTCAAGACCGCCCTCGCGCGCCAGGCCGCCGGAGAAGCCACCGCGGACGAGGTCGCGCGCGCGCGCTTCGAGGCCGCCCGCTCCTCTGCAATCGCCCGGGCTTCGCAGTCCCGTCGCGACGCTTCCCTCGCCGCGCTCGCCGTCGCCATGGGCCGGCCCCGACTGTCCGTTCGCTCGCTCAGCGGCGAGCTCGAGGCGGCGCTGGAAATCCCGGCGCTGGAAGAGCTGGTCTCCAGGCTCCAGTCCCACCCGTCACTGGCCGCAGCTGCCGCGGACATTGCCGCGCGCGAGGCGTTCCGCGAACTGGCCCTCGCGGAGCGGATCCCCGATCTCAATCTCGATCTCGGCTACCGATACGTCGGTTCCGGCGACACCCACGCCTTCGACGTCGGCGTGTCCGTCGCGCTTCCGGTCTTCGGGCGCAACCAGGGCCGTCTGCGGGAAGCCGACGCGGACATCGCCGCCGCCCGCGCCAGGGCACGTCACGCCGGGGCAACCCTCGAGGGCGAGCTTCGCCAGGCCCTCGCACGGCTGACGTCCGCCCTCGACGCCCTTCGCGTGGCCCGGGAGTCGCTCGCGCCCGCCATCGCCGAGGTCGTCCGGGTGGCCGAAGTGCGATTCGCAGCCGGAGATGCCTCGGCGTCCGAGTTGACCCTCGCGCGCCGTGAAGCGGCGGGTGCGGAAGTGGAATTGCTGGAAGCCCTTCGGGACGCAACGGATGCCTGGGGGGAGGTGAAGAGCCTGGTCGAATGACGTCGCGCTGGAAAGTAAGATGAGCCGGGTCCAGGAACAGCGACAGCAGGCCATTCAAGGATGATCTCGACATGAACTCCACGACCGGACGCGTCCTGCTGGCAACGGCCTGCGCCTTCGTCTTGTCATGCGGCGAGGCCGCGGGCCATCCGGACCAGCCCTACGTCGCGCAGGCGATGCTCTCGAGCTGGGACGTGGACTCGCTCAAGGAAGGGGACTGGGTCGAGCATGAGGAAATCGTCCTGGAGGAGCCCGTCAGGACGCGAATGGCCTGCGTTGCCGTCGAAGAAGAAGTGGTCTGGATCGAGTACACGGGTCCGATCCTCTTCCTGTGGGAGGACACGGTGCTGCTCTTCGCCGTCTACCGGAAGGACCGTCTCATTTCGAAGGCGATCTGGGGAGCCGCGGGGCAGGTGGGGCGCGAAGTCCGCGTAGACCCGCAGAAGGCGGAGGGGGCAACGTCCGGGCCCGGGCGCACGGGAACGGGCGTGGTCAGCGAGGAGAAGCTGACGATCAAGGAGAAGGACCTCAAGTGCGAGAAGATCGCGCTCGACTACAAGAGCGGGGAGTCGCACTTCCGCAACCGGACCTGGACTTCCGCCGACATTCCGTTCCGTTACAGCCCGCCGACGAAGCACCTGGGAGAACTGAAGTGGGAAGGCAAGGCGGCGTATGCCGGAGGGCTTGTGAGGCGCGAGGTGGAGAATCCGGCCAACGGCAAGATTGAGGCGACGGTGCTGGTGGGATGGGGGCGCGACGCCAGGAGGACGCTGAAGCTGAAGTAGGGACATTGTCCGCCCGGACCGCGAGGTGGGGGAGGAAGGTCCTGATTCGCGAGTCCGCTCCGGTCAAACCGCTTGTCTTCCTTCTGTCCGCGGCTACGATCCCGGTTCGAGTCGGCATCGGGCGTTTTCCGGCGGCGCGTGGAGGGTTCGAACGTGATCAACAAGGTGGTGGCGTCGGCGGACGAAGCGATCCGGGACGTGAAGGACGGGATGACGCTGGTGGTGGGCGGGTTCGGGCTGTGCGGGATCCCGGAGAACCTGATCAACGCGCTGGTGAAGAAGAAGGTGAAGGGGCTGACCTGCGTGTCGAACAACGCGGGGGTGGACGACTGGGGGCTGGGGCTGCTCCTGCAGACGAAGCAGATCAAGAAGATGGTGTCGTCGTACGTCGGGGAGAACGCGGAGTTCGAGCGGCAGTTCCTGTCGGGCGAGCTCGAGGTGGAATTTGCGCCGCAGGGGACGCTGGCCGAGCGGATGAGGGCCGGCGGGGCGGGGATCCCGGCGTTCTTCACGCCCGCCGGATACGGGACGAAGATCGCCGAGGGGAAAGAGACGCGCGAGTTCGACGGGAAGCACTACGTGATGGAGCGCGGGATCGTCGGCGACTTCTCGCTCGTCGCCGCGTGGAAGGCCGACCGGCTGGGGAATCTCGTCTACCGCAAGACGGCGCGCAATTTCAACCCGATGGCCGCGACCGCCGGCAGGATCTGCGTCGCGGAAGTCGAGGAGATCGTCGAACCCGGCGCGCTCGATCCTGACCAGGTCCACACCCCCGGCGTTTTCGTGCACCGCATCGTCGTCGCGAAGCGCGTCAAGCGCATCGAACAGCGCACCGTGAGAAAGGCCTAAGCCAACCATGCCCCTGACACGCGACCAGATCGTCCGCCGCGCCGCCCAGGAACTGAGGGACGGCTACTACGTCAACCTCGGCATCGGGATGCCCACGCTCGTCGCCAACAACATCCCGCCCGGCGTCGAGGTCATCCTCCAGTCCGAAAACGGAATCCTCGGCCTCGGGCCCTTCCCCAGCGACGCCGAAGTCGACGCGGATCTCATCAACGCCGGCAAGCAGACGGTCTCCGTGCTGCCGGGCGCGTCGTTTTTCTCGTCCGCCGATTCGTTCGGAATGATCCGCGGCGGCAAGATCGACCTCTCCATCCTCGGCGCCATGCAGGTCTCCGAGTTCGGCGACATCGCCAACTGGATGATCCCCGGCCAGATGGTCAAGGGCATGGGCGGCGCGATGGACCTGGTGGCGTCGGCGAAGCGCCTCATCGTGACGATGGAGCACATCTCGAAGAAGGGTGAAAAGAAGATCCTGAAGAAGTGCAACCTGCCGCTGACCGGCGTCGGGTGCGTGGACCGGATCATCTCGGACTACTGCGTGATGGACGTGACGGACAAGGGGTTGAAGCTGATCGAACTCGCGCCGGGCCAGACGGTCGAGTCGGTGCAGGCGATCACGGAGCCGAAGCTGATCGTCGAAGGAAACGTCCCGACGATGGCCGTGTGAGGGCGCGTCGAATGTCCGTCGTGAGGCTTCTGCGCTTCGCCTGGCTGCTTCCGGCCGCGCTTCTGGGCCTCACGCGCGCCGAGGATCCGGCGGCGTGGCGCAGCCGCCTGTACCCGTCCGACTGGACGCCGGGCACGACGGCCGAAGACGGCGCGTTCCTGCACGATTTCTCGTGGGCCGGGTACCGCAACGGCAATGCGCCGATCCCGGATGTGAAGGGGCCTGTTTTCGAGGTGGACGCCGACCGGGAGGGGAAAGCCGACGCGACGGCCGCGATCCAGAAGGCGATCGACGGCGCGGGCGAGAGGGGCGGCGTCGTGCACCTGCGCGACGGCCTGTATCGCATCGACGGGGCGCTGACGGTCGGTCGCCCGGGCGTCGTGATCCGCGGTGACGGCGGCGAGAAGACGAGGCTCCTGTTCACGAAGACAGGGCTCAGCGACGGCGCGCACCTGTCGATCGAAGGGAAGATCGTTCGCGACCGCGAACGGAAACTGGCGGCCGACGCGAAGGCGAGAGCGACCGAGGTCGTGTTGGAGTCCGTGGAGGGGCTTCGCGCGGGAGACGAGATCGCACTCGGGATCATCATCACCGAAGAGTTCCGCGCGGCGCACGGGATGAAGGATTTCTGGGGCTTCGCGATGGGGAAGTGGCGAGCGTTGGCGAGGCGCACGGTGGCCGCCGTGGACGCAAAGACAAAGGCCGTGCGCTTCGACGTCCCGCTGCGGAGCGCGCTCGAAACGAAACACGGCGCTTCCCTCCAATTCGAGACCGGCGCGATTCGCGAGTGCGGCATCGAAAACCTCGGCGTGTGCACCGCGAACGACTACGACGCGGCGTGGGAAACGAACCGGCAGCACGCCATCGAGGTGCGCGACGCGGCGGACTGCTGGGTGCGCGGCGTGCAATCGTTCGCGTTGCCGCGCGAAGGTGTCGTCACGAAGGACCGCCACCTGCAGTCCGGCGGCATCCGCGTGAAGAACAGCGCGCGCGTGACCGTCGCCGACTGCGCGATGGCGCTTCCCCAGCACCGCGGGGGCGGCGGGAACGGGTACCTGTTCGAAGTGACGCAGTCGAATGAAGTGCTGACGCGCGACTGCACGGGGACGTCCGGGCGGCACAACTTCATCCAGAACTGGGACTTCGGGACGAGCGGATGCGTGTGGCTGCGGTGCGTGAGCCGGGGGGGGAGAAGCGAGCCGGCGAAGGGGCTGGCGGTCGTCGTGGGGTTGAGCGAGTACCACCACTCGCTGGCGACGGCGTGCCTGGTGGACAGCTGCACCCTCGAAGATGGTTGGAAGGCGTGCAACCGGCAGGGGGAGAGTTCGGGGGCGGGTCACTGCGCGACGGAGTGCGTGTTCTGGAATGTCCGGGGGGGCGGAGTGGTGCAGTCGCAGCAGTTCGGACGCGGGTACCTGATCGGAACAGCGGGCGAGACGCGGACCGTGACGTCGCCGAAGGATCGCGGCGGTTCGGGGACGAAGCCGGAAGACGAGGTCGAAGGCGCGGGACGCGGCGCGACCCTGGAACCGCAGAGCCTGTACGAGGATCAGCTCGCCCGGCGGAAGGCGAAGTGACGGCCTTGGGGCGATTTCGCCGAAAGGACTCCCGGCAGGCTTACCTTCTCCGATGCTAGAGTGTAAACACGCGGCCACCGCACAAGGGGAGTGGACACGATGATCAAGTGGGGACTGTCCGGGTTCCTGGCGGGCGCCATCGCCAGCGCCGTCTTGCTGTGGGTTCTCCAGCAGAGACGTGCGGCGTCGGAAGCGGAAGCGGCGCAGGCGGCTGCGGCTGCGCGGGACGCCGCCACGACCGCTGAGCGTGACGCCGCGGCGAAGGCCGCCTCCGCGCTTCGCGTCGATCGCGACCGCGCGATCGACGAGGCCGCGGGGCTCAAGAAGAAAATCTACGAGCTGGAATCGCGCGCTGCGGCGGGGAACGGCGGCGGACAGGCGGGCGAGCGGACCGGCGGACAGGCGGGCAAGCCCACGCGGAGAAGCTGGAAGGACATCGCGGCCGACTTCGGCCGGCTCGGCGGAAAGCTCCGCGGGCTGCCGATGGACTCCTGGCCGCCGGAGGCCGATGCGCTGAAGAAGGACATGCAGGAAGCGCTGGCGGCGCTCGCGGCCGAACTCGGGATGTCGGTGGACCAGGTGCTCGCGTCTCCACGCGGTCTCGAATCCCTGATGCTCAAGATGCTCGCCCAGACCGTGCCTCCGCTCTCGGCGGCCGAGGAAGCGAAGCTGCGTGAGTTGCTCGCGACCCAGCAGGCCGAATGGGACAAGTTCGCGGCCTCCGCTTCCGATCTGTCGCGCCTCGAACAGACGCGCGGGTTCGTGGACCTCGCCATCGCCTCGCGCGAGGAGTTCTTCAGCGCCCTCACCCCCGGCCAGGCGGAGTTCCTCAAGGCTTTCCCCGCCCTCAACCAGGACCTGCAGGGCTCCCAGACATGGCTCGACGGCTCCCGCGCCAAGGTCACCGCCTCCATGACCGACCAGTGGAGCGCTTCCCTCGGCCTCAACGAAACGCAGAAAGCCGCGCTGGGGCCGCTCGTGACGGAGTACATCGACAAGGAGCGGGCGCTGAACGAGGAGATCTGGGGGAAGAGGAAGTCGGGGGAGGAACTTTCCCGGCAGGCGGACTATTCGATGCGGCTGGGGCTGATGATCGAGACGCAGAAGAAGATCGCGGGGACGCTGTCGCTGACGCCGGACCAGCAGAAGGCGCTTCGCGACTGGCAGTTCACGTGGGGCGTGAACGTGACGGACGAGATGGGGAAGTGACGGAAGTCCGTGAGGTCGGGCAGGAAGCGCTGGACCGGTGGGCGGAGGTGCCGATCCGCTTCGTGGTGCGGTCGCGCTTGGTGGTCACGCGGGCGGCGGCGCGATTCGTGCTGGCGGAGGAGCCGGTGGACCCGCCGTACGAGTACGACTACGACGCGCTCGAGCCGCCGACACACTGGCGTACGTGGGACCTGTCCGGCTGGGGGTTCCTCGAGGCGCACGATGGCGGCGCCACGGTGGGGCGGGCGGCGGTGGCGTTCCGCACCCCGGGACTCGAACTGCTCGACGGGCGCGACGATTTCGCGGCGCTCTGGGACATCCGCGTTCACCCCGCGCATCGCGGCGCCGGCATCGGCCGCGCGCTGTTCGACGCCGCCGCCCGCTGGGTTCGCGCCCGCGGCGCTTCAGAGATGCGCATCGAGACCCAGGACATCAACGTCCCGGCGTGCCGGTTCTACGGGAGGCAGGGGTGCCGGCTGGAAGCGGCGACCCGCGGCGTATACGAAGGGCATCCGGAGCAGGTCCAGCTGCTGTGGAGGATCGCGTTAGCGGACCCGCCGCGCAGGTAGGCTGAATGCGGCCGTCCTCAAAGTCGCCCGTACCGGAATTCCGCGGGTTCAGCGTTCCAGCACCACAGGATCGCGAGGATCAGAAGGACGTACCACGCGACAACCACTCCCGCGGCCCACGGCGCCGGGATCCACCTGCACAGGCGGTCATACATGCGCGGCTCCCTTCAACGAGAGGATCGTCATCAGCCGCCGCCCCGCTTCCGCCAGCGTGTCGCTTCCCGGAATCGCCAGGCTGAGCACATAGAAATTGACGGTGAGGAGGCAGGCGGCGACGGCGAGGATCGTGCGCGGAAATTTGCCGCGGACTTCCGGAAGCCGTGGTTTCAGCGTCTGGAATCCATGCCAGGCGGCGATTCCGGCGGCCTGCCACAGGCCCCAGACGAGGTAGCGGGGGCTGATTTCGTGCCAGAGGGCGAGGACGACCATGCTGAGGACGACGCCGGCGTAGGGGGAGCGGAAGCGGGCCGAGGCGGGAGTGAACACGTGGTCGCGGCACCAGCGGGAGAGGGAGGCGTGCCAGCGTTGCCAGAAGTCGCGGAGGTTGGTGGCGAGGAAGGGCCAGTTGAAGTTTTCGGGGAGTTTGTAGCCTGCGATGGCGCCGAGGCCGACGGCGATGTCCGAGTATCCGGAGAACTGGAAGTATCCGTTGGCAAAAGTGAGGAGCAGGCCGAGGTATTCGGAGGCGCAGGCCGGGAGGCCGGTGGCCGCGGCGAGGCTGTCCTGGGCGCGGCTGGAGACGAGGTAATTCCCGAGGACGACGATCTTGGCGATCCCGTAGAGGATGCGTTCGAGGCCCGAGGAGAGCTGGTCTGCGTCCCAGCGGCGGCGGTTCTGGTCGTGGAGAAACTCCCGGAAGCGGTGGATGGGGCCGGCGATGAGGGCGGGGAAGAATGCGAGGTAGCCGAGGTACTCCGCGAACGAGGAGGCTCGCAGTTCGCCGCGGTGGCGTTCGAGGGCGACGTGGATGACGCGCAGGGAGTAGTAGGAGAGGCCGAGAAAGACGGCGTCGCGATGGGCGCCGCCTGTGAGAAGCGGCGAGCCCGACCCGATGCGACGCGTCCAGCCGAGGAGCGCCGCGGCGGCGATCGTGACGAGCGCGACGCGCCAGCCGCGGACTCCCGGGCCGGGCACCAGGAGGTGGGCGAACGACGCGAGGCCCGCGAGGGCGACCAGGGACCGCCAGTCATGCCGGCCCAGGAAGGCCATGCCGAACAGGCCGAGAAGGAACGGATGCCACCGGCGTGGCGCGGCCCATGCCGTTGCGATGAACCCGGCGACCCACAGTCCCATTTCCAGGGAGATCCAGTTCATGGCACCGGAAGCGCATCCAGTTCCTCCACCAGCCATCGGCTGAACTTCTCGCGACCGGCCGGCGACAGGTGCGCCGCGTCGTAAAAGTCAGACCGCTCCAGCGGATGCGGATACCGGAAGATCCTCACTCCCGCTTCCTTTTCAAGCCTGCCATGCATCACGTCAATCGCGCGCCGCTGCTCCGCAGTCCAGGGCAGCGGAGCCCCTTGAAGCGCCAGGTCGAGCATCACGACCGTCACGCCGGCTTCCCGTGCCCTGTTGAGGACGGGCAGGTAACGGTCCACGTCTTCCGGGTGAAAATTGCGCTCGCGCGACCGGCGGGAGCGAGCCAGGTGGTCCGGCGTCAGCACGACCGGCGTGGGGTTGTCGGAGGGAGGGGACAGGATTTCGCTCGGCCACCGCCGCCTCGGTTTTCCCCCTCCGATCGGCACGACCTGGTTGACGCGGAACCGGACGTACGAGAGGAAGACCTCGAATGCAGATTCTTCGGTCTCACCATCGCGGGACCGCTGGAACAGCAGATTGCTCTCGAGGACCAGAACCTGCGGTTTCGCGGCGACGCCTGCCTCGAGAAGAGGCAGGATGTCCCACGCATGTCCCGCGACGCAGATCTTGCGCCAGCGAAGCGGCCGCTTCTCCATCTCCTTCGAAAGGGAGTCCATGTGCCAGTTGTGCCGGGTGGAGCAGGTCAGGAGGGAGGAGCCCAGGGCGACGACACCGAGCCGGCTCCGGCCGCGCGCGTCCGGCGGACCCGGCTCCCGGTCGCGACCGACCGCGCGCTCGACGAGCTCCGGCCAGGCTTCCAGCGCCGCTTCGTTGTCGCGGCCATACGCGGGGTACAGCGCCGCCAGCAGGGCGGCGGCGATGGCCATCGCGGCGGGCAGGCACCAGGGCGGTGGGGCGCGCATTCAGCGGGAGTCCCGCGCCGGCTTCGCCCGCATCAGACGTTCCGCGTCCGCGATGGAGCGAAGGGACATCACCTCCCGCGTGGAAAGCCTCCGGCCGAACGCGCGCTCCAGCGCTTCCACAAAGGAAAGGTGGCCGAACGAGTCCCAGCCCGGCGTGTCCGCAGGCGAGCTCGCGGGCCCGAGTTTCTCCGGCGAGACGTGGAACAAACCGGAAGCGATCTCGATCACCCGCCTGGCGACGTTGCCCGCATCGGGCGCGCTGGCAGATCCGGCGCCCCGGCGCCACTCCTCGAACATCTTGCGCGCCGCGGGAATCGCCACCTTTCCGGCCGCTCCCCTCGGAAGTTCTGCCACGACTGCAAGGGCTCGCGGAATCTTCCAGGGGCTCAGCTTCCCTCGACAGGATTCGACCAGCGATCCTTCCGTCACCCCGCTTCCCGGCGCCGCCGCGACGCAGCCCACGAGGATCTCGCCGAAGCGTTCGTCGGGGATCCCGAATGTCGCGGCGTCGCGCACTCCCGGCGCCGCGCGCAGCACGTCATCGACTTCCTCCGGCTGAATGTTCTGCCCCCCGGAAATCACGGCGCTCTTCAGCCTTCCGACAATTCGCACGAAACCTTCCGCGTCCACCGTCGCCAGGTCGCCGGTGCGAAGCCAGCCGTCCTGAAGCGCCGCGGCGGTGGCGCCCGGATCTTCGATGTAACCGGACATCAAGTTGGCGCCCTTCATCCTCAGTTCGCCGGGAGTGCCGGGGGTAACTCGCCGGCCGTCGTCGTCCGTGACGGCCACCTCGCAATCCACCGGCCTGCCCACCGTCCCGTGGCGGTGCGAGGCATCGTCCGGTCCGGAGAAACACCCGCCCGTGACCGTTTCCGTCAGGCCGTAAACGTTGGCGACGCGAACGTGAAAACGCTCCTCGAAGCGCTTCCAGAGATTCGAGTCGAGGTACCCGCCGGTGGAAATGACACAGCGGAATTCCTGCGATTCGAAAGTGTCCTCGAGGCCTTCGGCGTTTTCGAGAAGGATGGAGAGCATGGTGGGCACGGCGACGAGGTGAGTCGCGCGGTCGCGGTAGAGGGCGGCGCAGAAGTCCTCGAGGCGGGGGACCTCGAAGCGCATGGGGCGGAGGCAGGTGGCGCCGGAGAGCCAGGCGAGGACGGGGCCCTGTGTCAAGCCATCGGTGTGGTGCAGGAGGAGCGGATTGACGAGGCGGGAATCTGCGTCGTGCCGGAGCTGGCGGGCGAGCGTTCGCACGTGGGCGAGAAGGGCTCCGTGCGAAATGCAGACGCCCTTGGGCCTGGATGTAGAGCCGGAAGTGAACAGGACCCATGCCGCGTGCGAGTCGGGGAGGTCGGGTGGAGGCGGAGGCGGGGGTGAAGAAGGAGTGGCCGGGGCTGACCGGCGAAGGAGACGTGCGGCCCAGGAGGCGGGCGCAGCGCCCGGTGCTTCCCGGCCTTCCGGCAGGCCGGCGTGGAGGCGGACGCCGCGGCCTTCGAGCGCCCACGCCCGGGCGATGGACTCATCAGCGACCCATGCGGCGGGCTTTGCGAGCGCGAGGAGGGGGGCGGTCTCCGGGGCCACTCCGTCCGCGTCCAGGACGGCCGCGGTGAATCCCCAGGTCAGGCACGCCAGCACCGCCGTCGCGACGGCGGCGTCGTCCCGGCTGGCCACCACGACACGGTCGCCGCGGGCGAGGTTCCACCCGGCGAACAACCCTCCCCACACGTCGATGCGTGCCGCCGCTTCTCCCCAGGTCATCGCGCCGGTCCGGCCGTCCTCGCGCGGCCACGTCAGCCAGAGTTTGTCCGGCCGCGTCGCGTCGCGCACCCGGGCGAGCGCCTGCGACAACGACGACGAAGCCGGCAGGGGCGACTCGCTCATTCGAAGAGGTTCCTCCTCATTTCCGGCCCCGTCGCCACTTTTCCGTTCGAGTTGCGCGGGACGCTGTCGCGGATGACCAGCCGCGACGGCATGCGCCGGGCCCCGAGGATCTCCTGCAGCCGGCGTAACAGTTGCGCAACGAGTGCCTGGCTCTCCGCAGGCCCCCGCGGCGCTTCCCGCGGAACCACAATCGCCCCCAGATGCTCCTGCCCTTGATCGTCCGTCCACGCGCCCACGCCGCTGTCGGCCACCTCGGGAATGCCGTCGAGCGCCTCCTGGACTTCGCGCGCCGAGACGAACTCCGACCAGGCGTTCTTGATCGCGTCGGCGGATCGCCCTCCCAGGAGGCATTCGCCATCCGTGGTCAGCCGCGCCCGGTCGCGGCTGCGAAACCACTTCCCGGAGAACGCCGCTTCCGTCGCCGCGGGATTGTCCAGGTAGCCACTGAAGAGATTCGCGTTGTGGATCCACAACTCGCCCTCCGTGCCGGCGGGGACGTCCCTTCCGTCGTCGCCGACGACGCGCAGGATCGTGTCCACGGCACGGCCGATCTGGTCCGAATCTCGCTGTGCGGCGGCCCGCCGGGTCTCCGGCGACTCCGAAATGCAGAGCCCCGCGGTTTCCGTGAGCCCGTAACAGTTGCTAGTCGGTACCCGGTACACCCGCTCGAACGCCAGCCGCACCCCGGACGTCAGGGCGCTTCCCGCCACCACCATGTGCCTCACGCTCGACAGGGCGCCGGGCGGCATGCGGTCCGCCCATGACGTCAGGAGGCGCAGGAGGGCGGGTGTGGCGTTGACAAGGGTGACCCGGTGTCGAGTCATCGCCCCGACGAGGGTCGTCATGTTCGCGCGAACCTCGGGGGAGGTCACGACCGTCGAAGCTCCCGCGTGAACGGCCGTGATCACCGGATTGCGCAGCCCGCCCAGCGTGTGAAGGTCCGCAGGACAGATATGAACGTCGTCCTCCGTCCAGTCGAACAGGCGGGCCATCAGCCGGCCGCTGTGCGACAACGCCCGCTGCGAGAGCATGACTCCGCGGGCTTCCCCTGTAGTTCCCGAAGTGAACAGGATGGCGGCTGGGAAGTCCGCGAGACCCGCAGTCGACTCAAACGTCGGGCCTTCGTAATCCTCGTCGCGCAGCCAGGCCATGAGAGTCGGCGTCGAAGCGGGCGCCGGCGTCGCGACATCGCCCGCCGGGTCCAGCAGGACCGTTGTGCATCCCGGTCCGACCGGCAGGGCCGCGTGAACGGCACCCGCAGCGAACAGCAGCGCCGGTTTCAGCCGGTGAAGCCGCTCGGAAATGACGGCGGGCGGGAGCGCCGCGTCGATGATGGCGAGGGGCGCCGCGAGGCAGGCCGCGGCCCAGAAGAGGAGCATTCCCTCGAAATGCTGCGGCGCGCAAAGGGCGATGCGGTCGCCCGGCCGGACTCCCGCGGCGCGCGACCGTCGTGCAATCGCCGACACGATGCGGTCCGCCTCGAGGTAGGTCAATCGCCCGCCGTCGCTGTCGTCCACCAGGTAAACGCGGTCTCCGAAGTCGGCGACCGCGCGCCGCCATAACCTCACCAGGTCGTCTTCATCCGCCAGCGGAGCGTCCTCGAGCCGCGCGTGAAACCGCTGAAGCCTGTATGCGCCACGGCTCACCGCGGCGACTTTCACGATCTCGCGTCGCTCCAGATCGGCGAGAACCGGCGCCAGCGCCTCCGGCACTTCCCCCATCCGCTTCGCCAGTTCCCCGACCGTCGCGACGCGCCCGGACCAGAAGTGCAGCACTCTCTCCCGCGGGCTCAGGGGCGGCTCGAGCGCGGCCGGCAGCAGCCGCGCATACACCGGGTGCCTGCCCGGCATCTCGCTCATCCCCTCCGCACAGCTCACGCGCACGGAACCGTCCGTGGCCGAAACCTCGAGAAGCGGATTGGGAAGCACCGCGGCCGACTCGAGCGGGGCGGGAAGCACCGGCACCGCCAGCGGCCGGCCGATCCACGAGGCCGGCACCACCGCCACCACGGCGTTGTAGTCGGGCGATTCCGGTTCGTCGCAAAGTGTCCGCGCTTCGCCGGCCTTCTGGGCGGCGAACATCGTCGCTTCCCCCATCACGCACGCCCGGCGGCTCCCCCCCGCCAGAAGTTTTCCGAGCACTCGCCGGTAGTCGCTTCCTTCGAGCAGCCGCCCGTGCCGTTCGAACGACGGGTCGTGATCAGGGGTGTGCAGGTGAACATGCGGAAATAACAGGACGCCCTCGGGACCCGCAACCCGCAGCAGTTCCGGCCACAACCTTTCCAGCTGCAGCTCATGCAGGATGTCGTACCCGTGAACGAACCGCACCGCGCCGTCCGCGATGGGAAGCGGCTCGCGCGGGTCGAAGAAGGCGATGTCGAGGTTCCCGGCGCGCAGGTCGCGCGGCAGCCACTGGCGGAACCCGCGATAGCCGAGGCAGTCCTTGTTCCCCTCCCATGCACTGATCACGCGCTGGGTGGGGAAGAGTCCTGCCAGGAATTCACCGGTCCATCCGCTTCGACTGGAGAGATCGAGAATGACGTCGCCGGGACGCAGATGCTCCCGAAGGAGCGAGACAAAACTGAGCGGTGTCCTGCCGGACTCGTTGAATGGAGCCCATGCCGCGTAGGCATCGACGACGCCGCGACGGCGCTTGTGGCTGCAGAAGGACCGGAACTCGGGGCCCCCGGCGTCACTGCCGAAGGCCCGTTGCCTGACCTGGGCTACGAAGTCGATGGAAGGGGAGCCGTCGTCGATTTCGCGTTCCGTGAAGAGCGGGAATCCGTCGAGCACCGCAACCCGAAGCCGGCAGCGATCGCAAAGGAGAGCAAAACCGTCCCCTGAGACGTCACCAGCCACGCGCCAGCTCCCGCGACAGGTGGGACAGGCAAGGGCCTGAAGGATTGGGGGATGGCGGCTCACGGCACGGAAGTATACGGGCCAGGAGCGCAGCCACAAATCAGGCGTCGGGCAGATGAGTAACAGGAACTGCAGCCGGGCATCCTGTCGGTGCGCCCGCGCCGTGTGACCTGGAGCGGGAATCCGGCCAGTGGGGCTCTTCCTGCGCATGGCGAGCCTCCGGAGTCGGGAGCAGTCGCCGGGCATTTCAATTACGGACCAGCAGGTCCGCTGCAAATTTCGCCTTGAAGCTCGTTTCTCGGGTTGCGTAACAACCCCAGAATTCCGGATTTGTGGCGAGTCATTTCGGTTCGACGTTTTCGGGGTCTCGAAGCCGTTGACCTGATGAGATATCCACTGAGGAGGCCGGAATTCCACGCAAAGAGATTCCTAACAACGTGGGTTACTTCCCAGATAAATGGGGCAATTTCCCCATTTTGCCGCTTCATTCTGATAGGGTCTCGTGAAATATGCATGAAATCGTGCCTTCCCTGATGGGGCCTTGGATTTGCGAATGTCAGGCATCGCCACGCCCTTGGGGGAGGCCATCTTGAGGGGCACCGGGATCCTCATCGTAGTACTCGGGCTGACACTCCAGGCACCCACTTGGGCGCAGGGAGAGCCGGACCCGACCTCGCAACCCCCTGCGGGGACCCCTGCGGCAGCAGAACCTGCGCCGGAGGGTGAACCCAAGGCGGAGGAGCCGGCGAAAGAGCCTGCGCCGGAGGGCGAGACCAAGAAGGAAGCTCCGGCAAAGGAAGCGGCGAAGGAAGAGGAGCCCGAGGACAACGGGCCGATCGGCAATCTCCTCGGGTATCCGGTCCATGGGCGGCTTTCGCTGAAGTACCGCCTGCGCTGGCAGGTTTCGAAGGACGAGCGCGCGTCGGACAGCGACCTTTACCAGATCCTGTCCGCCGACATCGGCAACCGTAAGAAGCACCTCATCACGGCGCACTTCAGCCTGCGCGTCTCCGAGGACCTGGACGGCGAACATCACAGCAACGGCGGGTTCGTCTACGACAGCCTTCAGGACAGCTACAGCAGCCGCGTTCACGGCGACGTCTACTACGCCTACGCCGAACTGCACCGGGTGCTCTTCATCGATTCCGCTCGCGTCGGCCGCCAGACGCTGGACGAATCGGCCGTCGTCTTTCACTTCGATGGAGCCCGGGTGGACACGATGGAGTGGAAGAAGGTGTTCTCGCTCCAGGCCGGGGCCTACGCCGGCATCCCGGTTCACTACTACGAATCCGGCTGGCGCGGGGACTCGATCTACGGCGCCTGGGTGCAGGCCAAGCCCTGGACCGGCGCGCGTTTCCGCGCCGAATACACCCGGATCCGCGACGCCTTCAAGGGCGGCACCCAGCGCGACGAACTCGCCTGCTTCTCCGGCTGGCAAAACATCGCCGACGTCCTGACCCTCCATGCCCGGTACACTCTTCTCGAAGGCCGTTCACGCGATCACCTGGTGCGCGGAGACCTCTACGTCGCCGACTGGGACTTCCGCGTCAACGCCTCCTGGTACAGGCTCTACCACACCACCCGGCTCACCTCCCTCGACACCGACTTCTTCACCTGGACGCTTCACTCTTACTTCCCTTACGACCAGTTCCAGCTTCTCGTCGCAAAGGGATTCGCCCAGATCATCAACCTCCAGGCCGGCGCGGAACTTCGCGCGGTCAGCCCCTACGACGAAGAAGGTCCGGGGAACCGCTCCTTCCAGCGGTACTTCTTCTCCCCCGGAATCCAGGACTGGCCGATCAAGGGGCTCAGCGCGAACGTGACCCTCGAGTACTGGAACGTGAAGCACTCCAGCAGCGGCGACCAGAAGTCGGCAGGATTCGACATCACCTACAAGGCCAGCAAGCACGGGCTCAAGTTCTCCGTGGGATCGAGTTTTGCTCTCTACAAGTACGACCTGTACGAAGACCTCGAACGCGAACACGTGCAGACCTACTATGCCAAGGTGTCTTACTCGCCGTGGAAGCCGTTGAAATTCGAACTCGGATACCAGCTTGAGAAGAACGACCGGGACGACTTCCACCAGGTCAAGCTCGCAGTGAGTTACACCTTCTAGAGGTCCCATGACCACCTGGAAAAAACGGCTCAAACCCTTCTGCGTGTTCCTGATCCTCGGGATCGGGGCCTGCGGCATCGCAAACGTGTTCAATTCCCCCGGCGAACCCGACCGGCTCTTCAGCCACAAGGTCCACGTCAAGGACCAGCAGCTGGAGTGCAAGACCTGCCACGGGAAGGCCGAGAAGGAAGACATGGCGGGGATGCCGGTCTCGCTGAAGAAGTGCATGCTCTGCCACGAGGGCGAGGACGAGAAGAAGCCCGAGAACCGGAAGCTTGCGGCGCTCCTCGGCGAGAAGCCGGAGTGGTCCACCTTCACGAAGATGGATTCGGACATCAAGTTCTCGCACAAGAAGCACGTCGGCGAGAAGCAGCTGGCCTGCGCGGAGTGCCATGCGGGGATGGAGGACAACACTTCGGTGTCGTCCGACCTCCACATGGAGATGGAAACGTGCATGTCCTGCCACGAGCAGAAGGGCGCTTCCAACGACTGCATGACGTGCCACAAGGAAATCCGCGAGGGTGAGCCGCCGCCGAGTCACCGTCTGAACTGGAAGCAGAATCACGGGCACGTGGCGCGGTGGAAGGACACGACGAAGCACGACAACAACTGTTCGATGTGCCACACGGAATCGAGCTGCAGCACGTGCCACCAGGAGGAGACGCCCTCGACGCACACGAACTTCTGGCGGTTGAGGGGGCACGCGACGGCGGCGCAGACGGACCGGTCGCAGTGTGCGGTGTGCCACCAGGAGGACTCGTGCATCCGGTGTCACAACGAGACGGCTCCGCGGTCGCACACGGCGTCGTGGGGCGAGCCGCGCAACCAGCACTGCCTGACGTGCCACGAGAGCCAGGCCACGCAGAATTGCACGTTCTGTCACCAGGATGGAGCACCCAGCCACTCAGAGGCTGAAGACAAGCCGGACTGGCACAACCCGGGCATGAACTGCCGCCAGTGCCACGGCCTGTCGCAGCCACTGCCACACCCCGACAACGGAGGCGATTGCAATGCCTGTCATCACTAGCAGCGTCCGGACATCACCCTGGAGGGAGGAAACCATGCCTCACCGGAGACACCCTGTCTTCTCGGCCCTGGCGATGCTGGTCGTGATCAGCGGCGCTCTCGTCATTTCCGGCTGCCGGCGTCCGCGCGACGGAAGCGACGGAACGTCCGAGAGCAAGACGGTCGTGATCATTCCGCCCTCGGATACCGAGGTGGATGACTCCGAGGAGTTGCCGGGGGTCCACATCAACGTGCTGGCCCTGGACGGAGGCGGAGGTGGCGACGGCCGGTTCTCCTCGGGGGACGAGGTCCAGGTGACGTTCACGATCACCCGTGACGACGGCTCGTTCCTGTCGATCTCGGAGCTCGACCACTTCGAAGGGCACATCTCAGGTCCCACCTTCAACTATCAGCTCGTGGTGGCGACTCAGGAGGACCTGAGGGAGATGTCTGAGGCGAATGACGACGGCTCGTACAGCTACACGTTCCCGAGCCTGCCGGAGTTCTACCTGGATCCCCCGAACTACACGGGGGCGAACCCGACGGACGTGCTCAGCGGCACGGAACTGCTCAGTGGCACGTACTCGATCGTACTGGTCGCCTACCGCAACTACTCCGTGGGCGGGTCGAAGATCCTGAAGGACGTCGGAAACACCGTTTATGACTTCCTGTACGGCGATGCGGACACGATTGAGCCGCGATCGGTGGTGCAGACCCAGAACTGCTCCCAGTGCCATGACCAGCTTCAGCAGCATTCAGAAGGGCTGCCGGGCGGCGGGATCATGCGGGACACGAGGACGTGCGTGACCTGCCACGTCGCGGGTGCGGAGGACATGAACGACCCGCTGGTCGGAGGAGGAACTCCGGGCGCTTCGATTGAGTTCAAGGTGATGATCCACAAGATCCACAACAGCGCGAACCTGCCCTCCCAGCTGGGCATCGAAACCAATCCGGATGGTTCGCGGAACTACGCGGCGGCGAGGGAACCGTACGAGCTGGTGAACGAGGATCTGGAGATGGAGGAGTTCGAGATTCAGTTCCCGGTCTGGCCGAACCTCAACGTGCTGATGCCGAGGGACTACGGTTACACGATTTCCGAAGATGCGGCGACGACCCAGATGGCGGACTGGGATCCGGTGGGCGGATCCTATGTTGCGCGGAAGCGCCTGGACGACGGCCGGACCTGGCGTTCGATGGACGACGCGACGCGCAGGGGAGTGACGGACTGTGCGAAGTGCCACGGCGACCCGGACGAGGCGGGCCCGATTGAAGCGCCGGCGCAGGGCAACCTGTCGTACATTCAGCCGACCCGCCGCGCGTGCGGCTCGTGTCACGACGACGTGGACTGGGCCCTCCCGTACCGTTCGAATCTGAAGACGATGGACCCCCAGGCGGACGACTCCTCGTGCATCTCCTGCCACGTCGGAGGGTCCGACGCGAAGATCGATTCCGTCAACGCTCACGTTCACCCGCTTCTCGACCCGTCCCTGATGCCGACGGCGGTCCAGGGCATCAATATCAAGGTCGTCGCAGTCCACCCGTCGGCCGGTCCGACGCTGGAACCTGGCGAGAAGCTCGAGGTCGTGTTCACGGTCAAGGACGACGCCGGGGTCGACATCGCGCTGACTCCCCCGCCGTATCCGGGCCTGCCGAAGTTCCCGACGTGGTATGCCGCCACCAGCAGCACGACCGCCGTCTTCCCGTACACCGGACTCTGGTCGCCCGACATGACCGGCTGGTGGAGCACGCTGAGCTGCGTGATCTCCGGACCGACGGAGAACTACAACCTGCTCAATTACATCACGGTCCCGATGCTTCACCCCTCGCTCAACGCGGGCATTCCGATCGACAGTGAGTACCACCTCAATGTCCCGGAACTCGTGCTCTTCGAACGCCTGGGACGGGCTACCGCCGGTGCTGATGCCTTCTCAACGGCGCGGACGAACCACCTGAACATCCCGTTCTACGCCCCGACCTTCGTCCTGAACCGCACAGGCGTGCCGACGGCCTCAGGATTCACCCTCGCGGCACCGGTGAACATCGGGCAGACCTGGATCGACGTCACCGACCTCGTCGTGGGCAACGGCGGAGGCTGGCTGAAGAACCAGTACATCTGCGTCAACGATGTGACAACGACTCTCTCGGTTCCCCCGTTCCCTGCGGCCAACGCGACGGAAGAATACCTGAGAATCCAGGCCATCGAGCCCGACATCAACGGAACGCTCAACGACCGCATCTGGTTCACCAGCCCCTACCAGACCAACTCCGTGACGTCCGCCGTAAACACCGCCGGTACCCCGAATATCGGCGCGCTGCCGACGTCAGGCCCCTACGGCCCGTGGATGCGGTTCGCTCACACCGCCGGCGAGCCGGTCACTCGCGTCGCCGTCAACGTCCTCGCCTCCGGACTCACGCCGACAGCGGCGCCGGTCGCGGCAGTCTGGTCCCTGTCCCTCGGAAACCTGATCTCCGAAGTCGGCGCAGGATGGACGACTGAGGACACCATCCTGGTGTGCTACACAGGCGACTGGCAGTGTCCTTCCAACTACTCGGCCACGTTCAACAGCACTTCCGACCTGGACGAGACGTGGGGCGAATGGGAATCGAAGCGAATCGTGCCGGGCACCTATTCCGTCGGCATCTGGACCCGGTTCCCCTGGCGCTACGTCGATCCTGACCTGACTCCCTTCACGCCTCCCGCCGTGGTCCCTGCCGGCAAGGATCCGGGCCCGAATTACGAGAACAACTCGTACCCGATTACTTCCGACCCGGGCAACGCGGACTTCCTGGTGAATAACCCGGTGCTGAACGCGTCGCCCTTCCTCCTTCCGATTCCGACCGAGATCGAGCCGTACGAAACGCTGACCACGCACGGTGAAACCTGCTACGAATGCCATAACGATATGTGGTTCCACGGTGGCGGTCGCCGCGGATTCGATACGTGCATCATGTGTCACGGAGTCGCTGGATCGGAGGACTGGCCGCGATACAGGTCCGCCAACTCTTCGGGCGTCCTGCCGAGCACCGTCCTTCCGACGCCGGGCCTGACCATCAACTTCCGCACGATGCTCCACAAGATCCACACAGGAAAGAACCTCTACTACGCTTCCACGTACTACATCGTCGGGAACAGCGGGAACGCCGGGGCATTCGATGAAGTCGGCTTCCCGGTCGAGACCGGCTACGGCGCGTCCGAGGGCACGCGGAATTGCGCGAAGTGTCACGGAGACCCTGAACCTGGAAAACTCGGCAGCTGGGAAGTTCCGCGCGACCGCAATCACCCGACGGACCAGGTGGCTCCGGTCAAGGAGTACAAGGCGGTCTGCAACTCGTGCCACGATTCCGGAGACACCACGGCTCACATCGCCCTGAACACGTCGCTTGCCGGTGAAGAAGCCTGCGCGACGTGCCATGGCCCGGGTGCGACCTACGGTGTCGGGATCATGCACAAGCCGAAATAGACGGGGTGTGAAGGAGCGAGACTGTCGCGACGCGGGAGAGAGCTTTCTCCCGCGTCGCTTTCTTTCAGGGATGACGGCTGGTAGCTGTCCGGCCTCGGACGATGAACGATCGGGTGCGCGATCGGCAGGAGGACTGACATGGCGACGAGGTGCAGACGGGCGTGCCGTGGCTCCACGCGACTCGTGCTCGCGGGTTTCGTGGTGTGCCTGGCGGCTGCGCTCTTCGTCGGCGTGCTCCTGAGGGCAGGGCGCAGTCGGGAGTTCGCGGTGGAAGATGCAGGCCCGGGCGGAGTTGTCCACGCCGGGCCGCGGGTCGCTGAGGACGGGGCGGACCCGAAGCGTCCCCAGGCGCAACGACGCCAGGAGGGGAACGGCCATGCGGCGAGCCTCCGCAGTCCCGTCCCCGAGTCCGACGAACAGATTGTCCGCGGAAACGGCTCCCTCCCCGTCAAGGTCGCCGCGCTCCGGCACTCGCTTCGCCCAGGCATCGATCCCACGCTGAGCGCATTCGGCCCCGCGCTGACCGCTGAGGCCGATCCAAGCCTGCGCACCGCGGCACTCGGCATCCTGTCCTCTATTGCAGGTTCGAGTCCGCTCGCTCGCCGGTTGCTCGCCGAGTACGCTGCGACCGGAAACGGCGACGCCGGCGAGCGCACGCGCGCCCTGGCCACATTTCTCACATACGCAGCGGAACCCGAGTTGCGGCGCCACTCGACCCTGATCTTCAACGAATACGACCCCGACGCCGTCGCCGTCGCAATCCGCGCCCTGACGGCCAATCCAGACCCGGGCGCCCCAACCCTGGCCGCCGAGGTCGGTGCAACCCACCCCGGCGCTGAAGCGCGGCACAGGGCGGAAGAAGTGCGGACAGGGCGCTACTGCCCCGAACACGAGCCTGCGGTCGCAACGGAATGACGCCAAGACCAGCGGATCGGGGCACGATGGTTGCGGGATAGAGCGTCTGCGGCATCGAGATGGGGGTTTTGCCCCAACCGTGCCCAAAGCTGCTCAACGGCCGGACCGTTCTGTCCACGTCCTCCAGCGAAGCGGGAGCACCATGAAGAACACAGTGGTCACCAAGGAAGACCTCCTCGGACGCCCACGCCTCTGGCCGTCCTTTGCCGGGGTCGGGGGAATCACCGTCGGCCTCGTCATTCTGGGCCACATCTGGTCGGCAGTGCAGGGATCCTGGATGGGGAGCAACGGGACCATTGCCGTCGCCGGCGCCGCAGCCGCGGCCGTTGCCTGGAACTTCCGAAAACCTGTCTTTCAGTGGCTTGTGTCCCTTCAGTTCTCGATAGCGCTCCTGTCCGCCGTCCTGCTCGCCACCGCCATCGGTACCGTCGTCCTCCAGGGCCAGGCTCCCGAGGAATTCACGGCGAAGTACGGGGACGGCCTCGGAGGGTTCCTGCGGCTTTTCGGCTTCGACGACATCTTCCACTCGTTCCCCTTCCGTTCCCTCATGGCCCTTCTCGCCGCCTCCCTCGGCTGCGTCGTCATCGACAAGCGTGCCTGGCGCCCGTCGGAGTGGTTCTTCCTCTTCAATCACGGCGGCATCATCGTTGTCCTGGTCGGCGGGCTGGTGGGCGTGCTGGGGGGCATGAAGGGCT
This sequence comes from uncultured Planctomycetia bacterium, assembly GCA_963706735.1. GTDB lineage: Bacteria > Planctomycetota > MHYJ01 > WSZJ01 > WSZJ01 > WSZJ01. The sequence goes on along the minus strand of CAVPNQ010000114.1, from coordinate 10,846 downwards.
TCATCGACATCCACCAGGGGGAGATCGCCAACTCGTTCATTCGTCACGACCGATTCGGAAACCGGACGATGCAAATCGTCCCGCTGGATTTCGGCCTGAAGCTCGTGAAGTTCGAAGTCGAGAAGCTCGAGCCCGAGTGGAAGATTTACGTCTACGAGGGGCATCTCCAGGGAGGGATGCCGAAAGTGTCGCGCGGTCTCAAGGATGCGGCCGCGTGGACCAAAGCCGGCGACTCCGGCGCGAGCTTCCGCATGGTCGCCGTGTATCCCGATTTCGAGCTGAAGACGGGACTCCGCGAGATTCCCGATTCGGGAGGCAAGCCCGCGGCTCTCGTCAGAGTGTTCGACAAGGCGGGAAAGATGGACGACCTCGTGCTCGTGCCGGGCGACGACGGCCGCAGCGGCGTCCTGTTTCCGGAAACGCGCACCCTCGTCCGCTTCTACTGGAACGAAAGTGACGTGAATGTGAAGACGGCGCCGACGCCGGAGAAGCACGTCGTGACGTGGAAGCTGGAAGCGTCGAACGGGGAAGGCGAAGCGGTGGTGGTGAAAGTCGGGGAGGAGCGCGAGTTGGCGGGAGGCATCCGGCTGACGGCGACGGCGTGGTACCCCGACTTCGGCTATGACGGGAAGAAGAAGCAGGCTTACTCCCGTTCGGCTGAGGCGAAGAACCCCGCGATCGAGCTGAACGTGACCTATCCCTCCGGGAAGAGCGAGAGGCGGTTCGTCTTCGCAAAACACGAGCACTTCGACACGTCGTCGGGAATGGACGGCGCGGCGCTGGTCTTTGCCTACCAGTACGTGCCCGCGGAACAGCCGGCGGAGCGCGAGGTAGCCCTGATCGGAAGCGCTCGGGAGGTGCTGGATTTCAGGGGCGGCAAGCTGCACAGCCGGCAGCCGTTTCCCGCGAAATCCTCCGAGCCTGTGACGAAAGGCGTGATGGCGATGCTGCTGCAGATGTCGGCGAGCGCGGAGGCGGAGCGCACGCCGGTCAGCCGGTCCGACAAGTGGCGTCGCCCGGTTGCGGAGGTGGAGGTCAAGGCGGCAGGGGAGACGAAGAAGATGTACCTGAAGGCGGGGATGCCGATGGCGATCGGGGCCGGTGACGCGCACCTGGTTTTTCAGTCAAAGCCCGACGACATCAAGGCGTTTCGGAGCCAGGTCAGCGTCCTGGAAGGGGGAGTCACCGTTCGTCAGGACACGATTGCCGTGAACCACCCGCTGTCGTACGGCGGGTACCGCTTCTACCAGTCGAACTACCGCCGCGAGGACCCGACCTATTCGGGAATCCTGGTCGTGAAGGATCCGGGGCTTTGGGTGGCGTACCTGGGGTTCGCGATGATGTGTCTCGGCGTCGCGTGCCGGTTCTACGTGACGCCCTGGCTGGCGCGCCGACGCAAGAAGGTCGGGACGCCCGCGATCTGAGGTGCGTGAAGAGACCCAGGGGAGGGGATAATTCCGCACGGCATTGCCGCCACTTAGCCGCAGTGTTAGGCTTTACCCTGGCAGGCCAGTTGCATTACTGATGTTCACAACAGGGGTTCCTAGGAGCCACGGATATGCGCAAGAGTGTCCTCTTTATCTTCGCCACTGTCCTCGTCGCCGCGGGCACGATCACCCTCGCTGTCTCGGGAGATCCGCCGGACAAGGGGAACAAGTTCATCGGCGCGGAGAAGTGCAAGAACTGCCACGAAGCCAAGTCGAAGGGGAGCCAGTACTCGACCTGGAAGAAGGCGGAGCACGCCAAGGCGTATGAAACTCTGGGCTCGGATGAAGCCAAGAAGACCGGCAAAGAGAAGGGGGTGGATAACCCCCAGACGAGTGAGAAATGCCTGAAGTGTCACCAGACGGCTTTCGGCGAACCGGCCGAGAAGATCGCGACCGGCTTTGACCCGAAGGCAGGCGTCCAGTGCGAGTCGTGCCACGGCCCCGGCGGCAATCACCTGAAGGCGCGCATGGCCGCCGCGGACGAGGAAGAAGAGGAAGGCGAACTCGCGACGATCCCGGACGCCGAGATCATCAAGTCGCCGAAGGAAGACACCTGCAAGAAGTGCCATAACGAGGAAAGCCCGAACTACAAGCCCTTCTGCTTCAAGGCCTTCGAAGAAAAGATCCGGCACTTCGATCCCCGCAAGAAGCGGACGGAAGCCGAGCTCAAAGCCATGAAGTGCGGCGGCGAGTGCGGAGCAAAGCACGATAAATAGTCCCGGTGGGAGAGGCGCTTCGCGCGCCTCTCCCTTCCCGGGCCGAACGGCCTTCGGTCGGTCGCCTTCCCCGAAAAAGCTCGGACAAGCCACGACAGACAAACTCTATCCACGTAATAGCATCGCAGGAGCGCAGGATGAGCCTCGGTCACTCGGTCCGTGAGCAGTCGCTGATTGCGGCGGTGATCGCCACGCACGCCGTGGCGATCCTGCTGTGGTCCGGCGGTGCGCTCTCGAGGCGAAAGCCGCTGGTGACCGCTTCGGCCTGGACGTTCGGCGCGGCGTTCGCGATCAACGGGCTGCTGATCGTGGACCGCTGGGTGGAAGCAGGCCGCGCGCCGTTCAAGACGCTGTACGAGACGCTGCTCCTGTACCCCTTCTGCGTCGGCATCGCGACGCTGGCGCTGCTGGCGATCCACCGCCTGCGCGTCCTGATCCCGTTTTCTTCGGCCGTCAGCATCTTCGGCCTGGGCTATGCCGTCGCGAAGCCCGACGTCGAGATCGTGAACCTGCCGCCGGCGCTTCAGAGCGTGTGGTTCGTCCCGCACGTCGTCACGTACTTCATCGCGTACGCGACGCTGTTCGCGTCGTGCGCACTGGCGGTCCTGGCTCTCTGGAAGCCGCAATGGCGGTCCGAGGAGACGGGGCAGGGGTTCGAGGACGGAGCGAATTCCGCCGTGAAGTTCGGCTTCACGACGCTGACGCTGGGAGTCGTGATGGGCGCGATCTGGGGGAAGGAAGCCTGGGGCGACTACTGGAGCTGGGATCCCAAGGAGAACTGGGCGCTCGTGAGCTGGCTGGCGTACCTGATCTACCTCCATATCCGCCTGATGCGCGGCTGGGACGGACGCCGCTCGATGGCGGTCTGTGTCGCATCCTTTGCAGCGGTCGTTTTCACCTACCTGGGGATGAGCCTTCTCCCCACGGCCAAGGACAGCGTCCATGTCTATCAGCAACCGTAACAAGCTCGTGATCGCCGGCGTCGCGGCGCTCGCCCTCATGGCGGGCGGCGCGGGGTTTGGCTATTCGCAATACAAGGCCTTCACGGGCCCCGTCACCGTGAAGCAGCCGCTTCCGTTCAACCACAAGCACCACATGGACGAGAAGCTGGGGCTCGAGTGCGCGGCCTGCCACAAGGGCGTGGAAACCGGCGCGCACGCCGGTATCCCTTCCGTCGCGACCTGCATCAAGCTCTGCCACACCGACCCGCAGGGGACGAATCCAGAGGAAGCGAAGATCCGGGAGTACGCGGCGAAGGGGGACGCGATCCCGTGGCAGCAGGCGAACCGCCTGGCGGGGCACGTGTACTTCTCGCATGTAAACCACGTGAAGTTCGCAAAGATGGACTGCAAGGAGTGCCACGGGGACATGAAGGAAAAGACGGAGCCCGTGACGCTTTCCACGACGCACGGGCTCGACATGGATGCGTGCATGGCGTGCCACAAGGAAAAGGGAGTCAGCAACGACTGCCTCGTGTGCCACAAATGAAAACGAACAAACCAGAAGACGGCCGTCGTGATTTCCTGCGGATGTCGCTGGCCGCGCTGGGCGGGCTCGCGCTCGGTGGATGCAAGCACGGCGAGGACCCGTACCACCTGAACCGCCCGAGAGTGCCGGGCCAGGCGGCCTACGGCACGCACCAGGAGAAGTGGATCACGAGCTCGTGCAGCCAGTGCTGGGCCGGGTGCGGCATCAAGGTGCGCGTGATCGAGGGGCGCGCGGTGAAGATCGACGGACATCCGGGCAGCCCGGTCAATCGCGGGACGCTCGGGCCGAAGGGCCAGGCGGGATTGCAGCTGCTTTACCACCCGGACCGGTTCAAGGGGCCGGTGAAGCGGGACGGGCCGCGCGGGTCGGGGAAGTGGAAGCAGGTGACCTGGGACGAGGCGATCGCGGAAATCGCGAAGTCGCTGTCCGACATCCGCGCGAAGGGCGAGTCGCGAGGGGTTGTCGTCCTGGACGGCGAGCCTCGCGGCATGATGCGCCAGCTCTGGGAGCGCTTCCTGGCCGCCTACGGCAGCCCAAATCACATCGACCACCGCGCGGCTTCGGACGGCGGCAAGGTGCTGGCGATGGCGTACATGCACGGCACGCCCGAGATTCCCGCGTACGACTGGTCGGGGACGCGCTACGTGCTCGGGTTCGGGGCGAGCCTGTTCGAGTCGTGGTGCCAGTCGATCCACCTGACGCGCGCGTCGAGCTCGCTGCGGCGAAGCGTCCCCGGGCGGCGCGTGAAGTTCGTCCAGGTGTCGCCGCGCTTCTCCGTGACGGCGTCGAAGGCCGACGAGTGGCTGGACATCGAGCCGGCGACGTACGGCGCGCTGGCGCTGGGGCTTGCGCACGTCATCGTGCGCGACGAGCTGTACGACAAGGAGTTCGTGAAGGAACACACTTTCGGGTTCGAAGAGTGGACCGACGCGGCGGGGAAGAAGCACCGCGGGTACAAGGACCTCGTGCTCACGGACTATCCGCCCGAGAAGGTGGCGAAGATCACGGGGATTTCGAAGAAGACGATCGAGCGCATCGCGCACGAGCTCGTGGACCACAAGCCGGCGATCGCGCTGGCGGATGGCGGCGCGGCCGCCGCGACCAACGGACTCGGGACCGCGATGTCGATCCACGCCCTCAATGCCCTCCTCGGAAACCTGGAGCGCGCGGGCGGGCTGGTCGTCCAGCGGCACGCGCCTTACGCGCCGTGGGCCGACGTGGAGTCCGACGACATCGCGAAGAAGGGCGTCGCGGCGGAGCGGCTTGACGGCTCCGGAACCGCGCGCCTTCCGCTCGCGTACGGCTGCATCCAGGCCCTGCCGGACGCCCTCCTTGCAGGCGCCCCTTACGCCGCCCAGGCCCTCTTCATGTACCGATCCAACCCGGCGTTCTCGAAGCCGGGCGGCAAGAAGTGGCAGGACGCGATTTCGAAGGTCCCGCTGGTCGTCAGCTTCTCGCCCCTGCCCGACGAATCTACTTTCCAGGCCGACTTCGTCCTGCCCGACCACACGTACCTCGAACGCTGGGAAATCGTCGAGCCGGTCCCGAGCGTCGGCCACCCGATCGCGTCGTTTCGCCAGCCCGTCGTCGAGCCCCTTCACGACACCCGCCCGACCGCCGACGTCCTGATCCAGATCGCCAAGGCGATCGGCGCGCCGGTCGCCGATGCGTTCCCCTGGGACACCTTCCGCAAAGCGGCCGAGGAGCGCCTGAAGCCGCTTCTGAACGTCGAGGGCAGTTCGACCGTCGCGGCGAAGATCGGCGACCTGCGCAAGGGGATGGACAAGGACAGCGGCTGGTGGCTGCCGAAGTTCGAGTACGAGAAGTGGGACGAGGCGTTCACGACGCCGTCGAAGAAATTCGAGTTCTACTCGCAGGAGATTGCGCGGAAGCTGGCGGCGGTGCCGGACCTGGAAAAGGAGCTGACGGCGTGGGGCGTGCTGACGCGCGGCGACGACCTGTGCCTTCCGCACTGGGAGCCGCCGAAGACGGAGGGGAACCCGTCCGAGTTCCCCTTCAAGGTCGCCGCGTTCCGGGGCATCGACTACGCCGAGGGCGGCGTGCGCCACCTGCCGTGGCTCCGCGAGATCGCGCTTCCGCGCCGCGCCGCCTGGAAGCAGCGGGTGGAGTTGAACCCGCTGGATGCGAAGGAACTGAAAGTGAAGGAAGCGGAAGATGTGCGGGTTGAGACGCCGGCCGGGTGGGCGGACATGTCGGTGGCGATTCTTCCCGGCACGCGGCGCGGCATGATCGGCATTCCGCTCGGGCACGGAGTCTGGCCGCCGAAACCGGGCGACGCCCCGCTGACGGGCGGCTATTCGCTCCTGGCCAACGCCATGGACCCGCTCGCCGGCATCCTGGCGCTTCAGGGCACGCGGGCCCGCATCACCCGGAGGACATCATGAACCCGACACGTCGTGACGTGCTGCAGGGGATCGCGGCGGCGGTCGGCGCCGGGGCGCTGGCGGCGAGCGGGTCGGAGCCTGCGGGGCCGGTGAAGAAGCGCCGCTGGGGGATGACGATCGACCTGGACCGCTGCACGGCGTGCCAGGCGTGCGTGGTGTCGTGCCGGGCGGAGAACAACGTGCCGGCGACGGGGTCGGAAGGGATGCCTGCCGACCGCGGGATCTACTGGATGGACATGCTGGCGATCAACGAAGGGAGCCATCCGGAGGTGCGGACGCAGTTCATCCCGACGCCGTGCAACCACTGCGAGAACGCGCCGTGCGTGAAGGTGTGCCCGGTCGGGGCCACGACGATCAGCGAGGACGGCATCGTCGCGCAGATCTGGGGGCGGTGCATCGGCTGCCGGTACTGCACGACGGCCTGTCCTTACAGCCGGCGGTACTTCAACTGGACCGCGCCGACGTTCCCGGAGTCGTACAAGAACATGCTGAACCCGGACGTGGCGACGCGGCCGATGGGAGTTGTCGAGAAGTGCACGCTTTGCCATCACCGGATCCGGGACGTGAAGACGAACGCGCGGCTGGAAGGCCGCGAGGTGGAGGACTCGGAAGTCGTCCGCCTGACGGCTTGCGCACAGGCGTGTCCGGCCGAGGCGATCACTTTCGGCGACATGGCCGACGCTGAATCCACCGTGTCCGAGCTGGCCCGGAGCCCGCGCGCGTTCCGGCTGCTGGAAGAACTCGGCACTCATCCGAAGGTCGTCTACCTGCGGGAGGCCAAGTGGAAGGAATGAAATTCTCGTTCGACGTCAAGGGGATCCTCGCTCCGCTGAACGAGACGAAGCCGAGATTCTACGTCACGGTGTTCGGGCTGCTGGCCATCATGGCCTTCGGCGCCTGGGCGTACTTCACGCAGCTCCGCGACGGGCTCGCCGTGACGGGCATGAACCGGCCGATCTACTGGGGAATGTACATCGGCAACTTCGTCTTCTTCGTTTCCGTCAGCCTGGCCGGGACCCTCATCTCCGCGATCCTGCGCGTGATCCATGCGGAGTGGCGCCGCCCGATCACACGATGCGCCGAAGTCATCACGGTGCTGTCGCTCCTCATGGCCGTCACCAACATCATGACCGACATGGGCCGCCCGGACCGGCTCTTCTTCGTCATGCAGTACGGCCGCGCCCAGTCACCCATCCTGTGGGACGTCCTCAGCATCAACACGTACCTCGCGGCCAGCTCGCTCTACCTCTACCTGCCGCTCATCCCGGACCTCGCCATCATCCGCGACCGCAACGAGGGGCGCTTCAAGTGGCTCTACCGCATCCTTGCCCTCGGCTACACCGGCACGCCGAAGCAGGTCCACTGGCTCGAGCGGATCATCGGCATCATGGCGATCCTCATCATCCCCATCGGCGTCTCGGTCCACACCGTCACGGCCTGGCTGTTCGCCACGACCGTCCAGCCCGTCTGGCACAGCACCATCTACGGGCCGTTCTTCGTCGTCGGCGCCCTCTACACCGGCACCGCCGCCCTCGTCATCATCATGGCCCTTCTGCGCAAGGTCCTCGGCCTCAAGGAAATTCTCCGCGACGTCCACTTCAATAACATCGGCCTCGTCCTCCTCGCCGAAGGCCTCCTCGTGACCTACTTCCTCCTCTGCATGTACATGGTCGAGATCACCGGCCAGGAACCCATCATCCTCCGCGTCGTCATGAGCGAACTCACGGGCCCCTTCGCCGTCCCGTTCTGGGCCATGATCATCGTCGGGATCCTCTTCCCGCCGTTCCTGCTCTCCTTCAAGAAGGGCCGTTCCATCACGGGCGTCGTCATCGCCTCGATCATCGTCGTCATCGCCATGTGGATCGAACGCTTCCTCATCGTCGTTCCCACCCTGGCGCAGTCCCGCCTCGACTGGCCCGTCGGCGTGTATCACCCCACGTGGGTCGAATGGTCCATCACCGGGGCCTGCGTCGCAGCGTTCACCCTCGGCTACATCCTCTTCACGAAGGTCTTCCCGATCGTGTCGCTGTGGGAAGTCCAGGAAGGGATCGACCGGGCGCTTCCGGAAGTGAAGGAGCGGTACGAGAAGCTGCTGCCGCAGGGCGGGAAGGAGCCGGCGGAAGCGGTGTAGCGGGCCTACTTCTTCCGAGCGGGGTGGGGAATCACGTCGATTTCCCACGTCATGCGCGCGGAAGTGCTTCCAAGGCTCCACGCGACAGTGACGTCGGAGTCCGCTTCAAATCGCAGCAGGGCGCCGTCCTTCCGGTCGAACCAGGCCTCGCCGTTCTTGCGGCCTATCCGGAGGGCGCCCCACGCGATCGCGTTGGCGTCGGCGAACTGGAACCCGAGCACGGCGTCCTCGCGGATGGAAGAGTCGCGGTCGGGGGTATCGAACGAGATCTTCGCGGCGGCGCGGCCGTTCTTCTGCTCGTACCGGTCGAATTTGAACTCGAGAGACTCTGCCTCGATGAAGCGCAGCGTCCGCAGCGTCTTGTTTTTCGCGGGCGGGGTGGAGAGGAAGATCATGTCGAGCCAGGCCCGCGGCGTCGTGGGGTGGTGCATGTCGAGGGCGGCCGCCTCGACATGTTCCTTCGCGGTGTTCGCCGTCGGCGCGGGGTCGGGAGTGCCGGCATTCGTGGTCTCGAGCACGCGCCCGTCCGCCGCCACGGTCGCCGTGAACTTCACAGACAGGAGGGCCTCGTAGCGCTTGAATCCGAGGAACTCCGTCGTCTTCGACTTCGTGGAGTCCCAGCTGACCTTTCCCGCAGGGGCGGTGTTCTCGACGCGCACGGAAAGGAACGATCCTTCGATCTGCGCCGTCCCCTCGGCGTCCACCTTCAGGATCTCGAGCCGGATCTTGACCGACTCCTCCTGCCGCTGCTGCACCGCGCGCGCCGGGGCGGGACCTCCCGCCGGGAAGGCAACGCTCCACTCGACCACCGTGGACGCTTCGTAGTTCAGCACTCCGCCCTCGATAAACTTCCAGGCGGCGTCCTCCGCGCGCGCAACTCCCGCGGCGAGGACGGCAAGGGCGATGGCGAAGCGCTTCATGGGAATCCTACCTCTTCGGGGTAATCGGCTGGGGACCTGAGCGGAACGCGTGGGCGCGCCCGCCGCCGGCTTTGGAGACGCGTTCCATGAATCCGCGCGTCTCCTTGTCGCGGTCCACGTAAACGCCGTCCACCACGGCGCCCTCGTAAAGGTGCAGCAAGCGGGCCCGGTGTACGGCCATGATGTCGTCGTTCGAGGGCACGTCCGCGATGATCACCAGGTGCGGACGCTGGTCGCGGCGCAGGTTGATCATGTTCACCAGCGTCAGCGCCTGGTCCGACGCCGACCCCGTGAACGCGTTCGCCCCCGTCGCCTTCTGCCCCTGGAACCAGCTCCAGGCACGGTCGCGGTCCCAGGTCAGGAAGTGCTGTCGCGTGAGCCACTGGTTGTCGAAATCGCGGTACAGCACGAACCCGTACCGGACGTCCCCGTCCGCAGGGGCCCTCAGCATCTCCGACTGGACCTGGCACTGGACCGTCGGCCACTCGCCCGACATCGAGAACGTCGCGTCGATCACGAACAGCAGGTCGATCGAGCCTTCCGGGGAATCCACGGTCGGGGGCGGAAGCGGCCGCGACGGCGGACGCTCTTCCGGCTGGGCTTCGGTCCCTCCGCCGACGGGCGCCGGAGGGGCGGGCGGATTCACGGGCGGGGGCGGCGCGGCGGCGCGATCCCGGATGGCGCGAAGGGCGCGCGCCGCGAGGCGTTGAACGATCGGCCGCTTGTCCTTGGCGGCGCCCTCGAGGGCCCGGATCGCCGCGGCGCCCCCGAGCCTTCCGAGGGCCAGGGCGGCCTCCGCGGACACGTCCACGTCCTCCTCGGCGAGCGCCCGGATGAGCGGCGTCACCGCGTCGCTCGATCCCGCGTCGCCCAGCGCCGCGGCGCACGCGGCCCGCACTTCCCAGTGCTTGTCCTTCAGCCCCGCGATCAGTTCGGTGACGGCCAGTTCGGAGGCGACGCGCCCCAGCGCGGTGGCGGCCATGGTGCGGTAGGGAAGTTCCTCGAGCTGGTTGTAGGGGCGATCGATCCCTAGCCCGGTCTCCGTGGTCGCACGGACCGATCCGTACCGGAGAACCTTCACGAACGCTTTCTCGGCCTCCTCGTCGCCCATTTTGCGCACGAGGTCCGCCGCGGCCTTGCGGATCGTCGGGGGCACGCCGCAGATCGCCAGCCGCGCCGCGCACATCGCCGCCGCGCGGTTCTCACGCTTCAGCAGCGCTTCCGCCGAGCGCAGCCGGACGCCGGGCCAGCCGTCGTTGTCGGCGATCTGGATCAGCGCCTCGTCCGCGAGCGGGTGGAGGATCTTCTCGAGCAGGACCACCGCGGCCTCGCGTTCCTTCTCGTCCCGCGTTTCGTATTTTGCGTACGCGTCCTCCAGCGCCTTCCGGATGTCGGGGTCCATCTGCTCCGACATCGTGTCCTTCGGAATCGCAAGGCAAATCTTGCCCAGCACGGCGCCCCACCGCTGGAACATTGTTTCGCCCATGCGCGGCCCGATCTTGCCGGTCAAAAACGTCCGCCCGCCCAGTTGCGTCTTTGCGACCACGCGCCCATACGGATCAAATATCCCGCAAATTCCCGTGTTCGCCGCCCGCACAATCCAAACCCGGTCTTCCACCGCACGAAACACCGGAATGTAAAAATGCTGATACGGCCCCGCCGTCTCGCCAAACCAATCATCGTTTGTAATTACCGCCAG
>CAVPNQ010000113.1:0-37578 GCA_963706735.1 uncultured Planctomycetia bacterium | reverse complement strand
GTGGGGGTGGAGCGCTGGATGCGGCCGCTGGAAGCGAGGATTTCGCGGGGAGTCGAGAACTGGATTTCGTCCTGGCGTCCGGCCTGGCGCAGCAGCTCGGCGAGGAACTGCGGGCCTTCGTACCACCAGTGACCGAAGAGCTCGGCGTCGTACGGGGACAGGACCGACGGGGCGCGGCCGAGCAGCCCGCGCAGGTGGCGGACCTGCTGCACGCGGTTGAACAGGAAGTTCCCCGCATGGAGCCGCGCCTTGCCGCTCGCCGCGCCCGGATCGTACGGCTGCTTTTCGTTGAGCGGCACCTTCCCCGTGATCCGGTGATACTTGATCCCCAGGTTCCTCCGGACGCCGTCCGCGTGCAGGTACGGCTTCACGTAGGACTCTTCCCCGTCATATCCCAGGTCCCGGTAGAACTCGCGGTAAGCCGAGTCTCCCGGATAGCCCTCGCTCGCGCTCCACACCTGCCGGCTGGACTCGATATCGCGCCCGAACGCGCAGACGCCCGACGGCGTCCGGAGCGGCGCATAGATCGTGTACTTCGGCCGCGGCGCGGCGTACGCGACCGCGTGCGTCTCCACGCAGAAATGCGTGATCCCCTCCGCCGCCAGCGCCGCGTCCTGCCCCGGCTTGAACCCGCACTCCGGCAGCCAGATCCCGTCCGGCCGCCGCCCGAAGTGCTTCTCGTAGTTCCGCGCCGCAACCCGCACCTGCGCCCGCACGGCCTCATCGCGCGACATCAGCGGGAAGAACCCGTGCGTCGCGCCGCAGGTCAGGATCTCGATCCTCCCGGCATCCTGCAGCCGCCGGAACCCGCGAAGAATGTTCCGGCCGTGCTCTTCCTCGAAGACGTATCGCGCGCGGCGGAACGTTTCGAGATTGTGAAGTGCCGTTCCGTGGAAGCGCGAGTCGTGGCGAGTCCGCTCGACTTCCTTCTCCGACAACTCGATCAGGCGGTGAAGCCGGCGGAGGTAGCGCGACTGGAGCAGCGGGTCCGCGAGCATTTCGCAGAGCGGAGGCGAGAGGGCGATCGAAAATCGCGCCCGGACTCCCTCATTCTGAAGCGCTTCCCCCATCTCGAGGATCGGAAGGTACGTCTCCGTGATCGCCTCGTAGAGCCAGTCTTCCTCGAGGAACTCCTCGTGCTCCGGGTGGCGCACGAAGGGCAGGTGGGCATGCAGGAGGAGGAGGACGTGGCCTTGCAGCATGGAATGCGCCGAGAGATAGGGGGAGGGACCATAGCAGGACGGGAACGGGATGGGAAGAGTCCGGCTATAATCGCCGCATGACACTTCACCGGCTTGCGAGGACCTCGGCGATTGCGGCCGTGCTGCTGGCGACCCTGGCTTCCTGCGGCGATCCGCCTCCGCGGAGGTCGAGGGGCGAGGACGACGACTGGGCGCGGGCTGCGCGCGACGGATCTACGGGGGAGAAACTGAACGTCCGCGTGGATGTGCAGGTTTACCAGGTTGACGACCGCGACGCGGAGGGATGGTCGTTGTTCTGGGGAGCTTCAGTGCCGATCGGCGGAAACGCCCGGCTATCGATCAATGGGCTGCGCGCTTCGACGGGAGGGGCGAGCTTCTTCGCGCGGCTGGACACGTGGAAGAACCGGTCCTCCGTGAAGCGGAAGACGGATTCGTTCCTGGTGACGGCGGACGGGTATCCGGCCTCGCTGGAAGTTGGCGAGGTGAGTGCGGAGCCGGTGACGATCGTGTTCCTGGACAACGGGCAGGTGATCGACACGTACCGGTGGACGAGGGCGGGAGCGATTCTCGAAGTGACGCCGCGGCGGAATGGGGATGGAACGGTGACGGTGAAAGTGCATCCGGTGGTGGCGCACCGGGAGGGAGGGGGCAGGACGTCTTTTGCGCAGTTGGACACGGAGGTGACGGTGAAAGAAGGAGATGCGATCGTGATCGGCGGGAGCGAGACTTCGCAGGATACGATCGGCTCGACGCTGTTTTCACGGTGGGAGAGCAGCCGGCGATTCCGGCTGGTATTTGTGCTGAGGGCGAGGGGGTGGTAGTGGCGGAAAGTGGGTGCTCGAGGAGCCTCGCTTCACGTCCAGAATTGCACGCCAAGGGGCGAAGATCGGGGATTTCAGCGAATCTGCGACCTGCCACCCGAACATTAAGAATGTTACCCAACGGTATTCTCGCGCGGAAAAGTAACATTTCTTAATGAAACGCCATTAAGACAGCTTAATGAACCGCGTAACTCATTTAAAGCAAACGACTTATGAAAGCATTATTTTTGACTCAAGATTGATTCCGGCACCGGGATTGCTCCTACCGCCTGTGCCAGATTCCCTAACTACTGCCAAAACACCAGGTTTCTCAAACGGAGGACCACCCTTCATCCCCCCCCTAAGAAAGGAGACCAAGACGGAGAGGTGACCTCTTTGCTGCCGTTCGACAGCTAACCATCAGGAGAAAGAAACCGATGATCAGGAACAGGATGGAGAACAACCGAGGCTTCGTGCTGCTGGTCGCACTGGGCGTCCTCGGCGTTCTCGGCCTCCTTGCGGCGACGTTCGCCACGCTCTCGCGCGTCGAGAGGTCCGTGTCGAACAGCTACGTCGACAAGGTCCGCGCCAAAATGCTCGCCCAGTCCGGCGTCGAGCGCGCCATCGCATCCATTCGCGGCCGCGCGATGATCCAGGCATGGGACGACCAGCGCAACGACTGGTACTACCGCGAAATGCTCAACGCGGAGGCCGGCTCGCTGACCTACCCCGCTGTCGTCAAGGCCGACATCTGGAAGTACACGCCCACCCGCGTGTACGGTATGCCGCCCCGCACGCTGGAGTCCGCTCTCGACGACGGCCTCGTCAACGGCGTCGCAAACGGGATCTCGTTCCCCCAGGCGTCCTCGCCGACGGTCAACGAACCCTTCAGCGGCCAGTTCCCCGGCACCTACGAGAGCCGCGGCGACGTCTACGCCCTCAAGGTCCTCGATTGCGCATCCATGATCAACGTCAACGACGGCGGCAAGAACACCGTCCGGATGCTCAACGCCCTTGGATCCATCCTCAAGTGCGTCGACGGCTCGCTGGTCTCCACCGGTGGTTTCAACCTCGGTGACCAGATCTCCACCAAGGCCATCGCCCGCGCCAAGCCGTTCAACAACAAGTCCGAGGTCCTCGACGCCGTCTTTATCAATAACGCATTCTTCGCCGGAAACGCGGCCGAAGCCCGCAAGCGCTTCGCCGCCGTCAGCAACTTCATCACCTGCCACGGCTGGGTCGACGGCATGACGATGAAGTTCGAGAACACCTGGACCGGGACCTCCGACTACGTCGGCGGTAACTACGCCAGCGCGACCGCGGGTCTCTCCCAGCCGCCTTCCGAATCGAAGTACGCGGATGCCGGCTCGGATCCCGTTGAAGTCGCTTCTGTGACCGATCCGGCCGACGTCAAAATGACGACGGTCGCCCTCTCCCAGGAATTCACCACCAGCCCCCTTTACACCATCACCGCCGTTGTCCCGGGCTCCTACGCGTCGCTTCCGTCGACACGTCTGCTCGCGGCCCCCGGCCCCGTGATGGCCAAGGACGTCGCCAAGGGCGGCGCTTACAAGCAGTACGTGACCGGCCAGGGTTCCAACGCGGCCCTGGGCGGCGAGACGAAGGCCGGCAAGTTCGGCGGGTCCTACTACCTCGGCGAGCCGCGCACTCCCGTCAACATCAATACCTGCCCGCGTGAAGTCCTCGTCGCCACCCTCATGAACATCGAGGCCGACTTCTGGGACTACACCGTCGTCTCCGAGACCGCCAGCCCGAAGGAATACAACGCCAGGGTGGGCAACATCAACGTCAAGATCACCCAGGCCGATGCCGAAAAGATCGCCGATTACCTCATCTCGGCGCGCTTCACCAACGGCACCCCGGCCGGCGCCTGGTCCTTCAACGACTGGATGCACTTCGAGGACGATGTCATCCTCGCCATCCCGGGGATCACTCGCTTCCAGAAGGCCCTCATCAAGGCCAACGCGAACCCCAACACGAACGTGAAGAAGCTGGCGCCGGACCTGATCCTCGTGACGTCGAATCCTTCGATCATGCCGCAGGATTACGTGCGCATGGACAAGAGCGACATCAAGATCAACTCGACGGAGTGGACGTTCAGCTCCAACGGGATCTTCGAGATCGAGTGCATCGGGCGCGTGTACAACGCCGGCAAGATCATGGCCGAAGAGAAGATCGAGACGGTCGTGAAGGTCTTCGACCAGGTCGTGTACACGACGCAGGAGCAGCTCGAGAAGGACCGCTCCTGGACGGTTGAGGACTCCAAGGAAGGCGACCTGCTGGCTGGCGGTTACCCGCCGGTCATCTCGATGCCCGAGTACGTCTACAACTCGCCGTCGAGCGCCGCCCACTACCGCAGCCAGACGGGCGACGTGACGTGGGCCGCGGACTACGAGGGCTACATGATCCTCAACGGTCCCGCCAACGTGCAGGCCGGACAGACCCCGGGGCCCGCGAAGAGCGGCGCGGCCGGTTACGGTGAAGGCGCCGTGGCCGACGCCTGCTGGGGCCCTGATCCGTACAATCTCGCCAAGGTCAAGCCGATGGCGGGCGTGCATTCTTCGGCCCTCGTCGGTGATGGTCCGCCGGCCGGCCTGAAGACCTGCGCGGTGTCGTTCGTCGCAGGGTTCAACCTGGCGTCCATGTACCCGACCCAGAGCCACCGTTACGCGTACCATAACGTGGGTGGGACGGGAGCTCCCAGGCACCCTGAGTATTCCTACTCTTCGCCTCACTGCTTCGCGGACGGTATGTCCATGTCCGCTTCGCCGCTGAACTCGTTCACCCAGGACACCGGGTACACGAGCGCCTACTACAGCCCGAAGGAGCCTTACCAGATCAAGCCCACGATGTCCGGTGCGAACTTCTGGGACGGCAGCTGTGATCTGCAGAACTTCGGCGTCTACATCAACGAGACGCGCCGCAACCGGTTCCACACGTACTGGGCCGACGAAGTTCCTGCACCCACGGCCACGCTGGAAATGACCGTGAAGCCGGAAGTCGACCTCTGGACGTTCGCGACGAAGAGCAAGATGCACACCGTCGCGGGCTGGTCCGGAACCTACGCGATCATGCCGTGCAAGAGGCAGTTCCTGTTCGACTGGGGAGTCGGCGGCACCAAGGGCATGAACTACACCATCCGTGGTTATGCCGAACTCACCCGCGTGTACCTGGAGTTCTACCATCACGCCACGAGCAAGTTCTACGTGATGTGGCATGACAACACCTGGAAGCCCCACACCTGGCACCACGTCGAATTCAGCTGGGTGGCCGCTCACGAGCTCACCAAGGCTGACGGCACGAAGGTGACCGTCCCGCCGAACGCGATGCTCTTCGTCGACGGCTCGACCAACGCGCCGGGCACTTCGAGCATGGCTTTCACGGGAGGAACGCCGGAAGACGTGAACACGAAGCTGGGCCTGTCGCTCTACGGCGGCGCGGCAATCGTGCTTCCTCACAACGTCTGCCCGACGAACCCGAATAACGACATCGGCACGGGGCCGCGCCTCGACATCGGCGGCATCCTGGCCAACGACGGGATCTTCGGGATGAGCTCGCCCCGCTGGCACGGCGTCATCGACAACATCGTGATGCACCACTGGCGCAGCCACTCCGCTTCCTTCACTCCCCGCAACCGCTACCACTCGATGACGTACTACGACGGTTCGACGTGGAAGAGCGGCGAGGGGTACAAGAAGGAGAAGGCGGGCGTCTACAAGAAGCGTCTGACGTACCTGGAGAGCGTGGCCGCGACGAAGGACGTGACGATCGGCACGGTGGGTTGCTCGCACTACCACCCGTTCCACGTGCACCTGTACGGGCACGACGGAAGCGCGCCGACGACGTCGTTCGGGCACATCACGCCGAGCCTCCGGATCAAGACCGGCGGGTCGTACGTGGACTCGTACTACTACGACGGTTGCGTCGGCGTGCCGGTGAAGGCGCAGTTGAAGGCCGGGTCGCAGGCGTACTATCTCGGTTGGTTCGAGATTGCAGCCCTGGTGCCGGTGACGATGTCGCCGATCCTGTGCGACATCCGGATCACCTACTTTGAAGAGCCCCAGACGCTGTACCGCCTGTCGAGCTCGGAAGCCAAGAAGTAAGTCTTAGCACTTGAGTGACTGACTCCGACGCCGCCGGCGACCCCGGCGGCGTCGGTCTTTTTGAGTGCGAGCGCGTCGTTCCACGAGCGGAATCGAAGTGAAAGAAGGACCTGGGCCCCGGATTCCTGTTACCCGTGGGTATCGTGTGCGGGCGGCCGTAACCTCGAAGGCCTGCGAGGAATTCTGAGCAATTCACGAAAGTTGCAAACTGTTTGCTGCAAAGAATTTGCTGCGCATCCAAATGACGCTGTGCAGCGCTTCCGGCATCCCGCTTGCGTCGTTCAGCCCATGGGACACCCTGCAACCACATTCCGGAGATCCAACGCCATGCGCATTCTCGCTTCCCTCGCCATCGCCCTTCTGGCCGCGTCTTCAGCCAGCGCGCACGTCGGATACAAGATCAAGATGACGGCCTCCTACAAGGAGACCAAGAAGGGCGACACGACGTTTCGGAACATCTTCATTTCGGGCCACGCGCACTATCCGGACGGTACGACGCTGACCGTGATGATCCGCCCCGAGAAGGCTGGATACCTGCCCTTGTCAGTCAGGGCGGTCGTCCAGAAGGAAGAGTTCGCTGCGGAGATGGGCCCGTGGCGTGAGGGCTTCCCTGCCGGCAAGTACGTGGCAGAAGCGTGGTTTGAGTTCGAAAAGCAGCCCGAGGGGGTCAAGAACGCGTTGCGGGAAGAAGAGGAATTCGCCCGCTGCCTGAAGGAGGACCCCGCCTACCAGGAGGAGTACAAGAGGCTGAATCCCGAGCGTTACGAGAAGCTGATGAGGCAGATCGCGAGTTCGGGAAAGTGCGCTTCGAACAAGCAGTTCGGCACGTGCGAGCTCAGCATTGGGAGTGCGGATGATGCGGCTCAGTCCAGCGAGGGAGAGAGGGCGTTCCTTCGGGACCGGGCGGACCTGGTGAAGGACATGCTGACGGAGATGATGAAGAACTACGCGAAGCATGCGGCCCCGGATCGCGGCTCGGATGCGACTTCGGAGACGTTTGACGTCTGGCAGACGGAGTTCCTGGACCAGCTGGGGCAGATCGACCAGGAGATCTCCGGCAAGCTGCGTGACATGGTGTTCAACGAGCGCAAGGAGACGTATAGCAGCCTGGCGAGCACGATCATGTCTCTGGGCGACCTGGAGCGGAGCCTGCAGGCATCGCTTTACGGCGAGGCCAGCGCGAAGGTTCGGGAGCTGCAGAAGCTGAACGACATCGGGGACGGGAAGCTTGACCGGGACCAGAAGCGGCATCGGGAAGCGCTCAAGAAGGAGTTGGCTGCGATTGAGCGGGACCGCGAGGATGCGACGAAGCGGTTCGTGCAGAATCTCGCGGAGACGCGGTTTGGGCCGAAGGGGCTGGATCCGGCGCCTGAGCGCAAGAAGAAGTATGTTGAGGAGCTGAAGGAGGAGTACGGGTTTCAGTGGAACGACTAGGCTGGGCGGGGTTTCCGTTACCAAACCGTAACAGCCTGACCCACGTGTAACTGGTCCCGCCGGCTGAAGCGCAAGATCGGTTGTTATAAGATCTTTACAGCAAATGACTTAACGTAATTCTTAGGCTTTATCCGCGCAAGGCACGGTGCTTGCGATTAGGGTCATTCGAAGTTGGGATCTCACACGTGTGAGATCGGGTGATTCAGGTCCCTTTAGAAGGAGGATATCATGAAGGCTCTTATCCTGGTTGTGGCGCTTGTCGCCGTGATCGCTGCGCCGATCATGTCGTTCGCTTGCCCCCCGCCCCCGGCTCCGGGTTACGATGGTTCGGGCGCCGGTGATGGCCCCGCGCCCAGCGGCGACGGCAGCGGCGGGACGGAAACGGGCGGCGATGATACGTCGTCCGAAGGCGCCAGCGATCCTGGCTCCGGCTCGGTCTGCATGTAAGCTCGTCTGAAACCTCAAGGTTTCGCCGACACCGCCGGGTCACCTGGCGGTGTCGGTTCATTTTGATGACCTCGACTAGTTTTCAGACTGGCGAAGTGCTCCTCGGTGGGGGGCAGAGCGTGCTGGTACGAAGCGGCTTGGGGTGCCCGCCGCCGCCGCCGCCGTCCGGAGCGCCGCCTGTGGGCTTCAGGTCCGTTACCCTTTGGTAACAGGCTGAGCATCGGTAACCGGTCGCGCGAGCACGAGGTTCTTCGATGTCGTCATAACATGTTATTTATACGTAATTTACGACTGTTTCACATGTTCCAAGATAGGGGCACGCTGCTTGCGATATACCTCTTTCGTCCTAACAAACTGGCACTCAACTCAAAGGAGAACAAGATGAAGATCGCGATCCTCGCTCTCGTGCTCGTCGCCGTGGTTGCTGCTCCGATGCTCAGCTTCGCCTGCCCCCCGCCCCCGGCTCCGGGTTACGATGGTTCGGGCGCCGGTGATGGCCCCGCGCCCAGCGGCGACGGCAGCGGCGGGACCGAAACGGGCGGCGATGACACCTCGTCCGAAGGCGCCAGCGACCCGGGCTCTGGCTCGGTGTGCATGTAAGACAAGCCTGAAGAACGAAGACTTTCCGACACCGCCGGGTCACCCGGCGGTGTCGGTCGTTTTGAGGGTCCGCGATTCTGTCCGACCCTGCTGCCGTGCTCGGTCAATTCCGCTTCAGTGCATCGAATCCTCCCGAGGCCTCGGGTTGGAATCCTGGGAACTTTGATTCGATCGACATGCCCCGCTCGCACTTTGACGTCGCTGGAGCCGGAGGGTGATGCCCCCCCCCGCAGCCGTTACCTTGAAGTAACGCACAAAGGTCAGGTAACCGGCGATCCTGGAACAATGTACGAAGTTATTTTCATAAGGCATTTATGATCAATGACTTATGACAATCGATGCCAAATTCCTGACAAGGCACGCTGCTTGCTATATACCTCTTTCGTCCTAACAAACTGGCACTCAACTCAAAGGAGAACAAGATGAAGATCGCGATCCTCGCTCTCGTGCTCGTCGCCGTGGTTGCTGCCCCGATGCTCAGCTTCGCCTGCCCCCCGCCCCCGGCTCCGGGTTACGATGGTTCGGGCGCCGGTGATGGCCCCGCGCCCAGCGGCGACGGCAGCGGCGGGACCGAAACGGGTGGCGATGACACCTCGTCCGAGGGCGCCAGCGACCCCGGCTCCGGCTCGGTGTGCATGTAACGTTCGTCCTTCCCTGATCTGACAAACGCCGCCGGCCCCAAAGCCGGCGGCGTTTCGCTTTTCTGCCAGTCCCCGCGCGCCTCGTTACCTTGCCCCCGCCACGGTCACCGGTATACTTCCAATGAAGCCTATGAAGAAATCCCTGGTCGCCGCAGCTCTCGTCGCCGCCGGAACCGTCGGTGGCATCCAATTCACTCGAAGCGCCTCCACGTCCTTCCCGGACTACGGGGAGGTCTACGCGCGCCTGTACGACGCGTCCCCGGCCGTGCGCAAGGCCGCGGTGTCGGAAATGTACATGAAGGGCAACCTGACCTCGACCCGCGCCCTGCTGACCGTGGCGCGAGAAGAGGACGCCGACGTTCACTCGACGCTGGATCACGCGCTTCTCTCGACACGTGAAAAAGCCGCCCAGGACTGGCTGACAACCGATGGCCTCACCTACCCGGATCGCTGGACCCGCTACTACGCGGTTCGCGTGCTGTTCGCCCAGAAACAGGCCGAGGCCATTCCGACCCTCGTTCCCCTGCTCGCGGATAATTTCTGGCAGGTCCAGATCGCCATCCTCGACGCCGTCGCGGAAGCCGGCGCCGTCGCTTCCGCAGCGGAGGCCCTGGGAGCCGCATCGGCGCCCGGGAAGAACTGGAAGGTTCGGACACGCGCTATTCGGTTGCTCGGCGACGCCAACTCATCCACCGCCGCCCGCGCACTTCTCGGAAAAGCTCTTCCGGCCGCCGGCGCGGCCGCCGACCCGGAGGCGGAGCGGGCGGTGGAAGAAGCGCTTTCGCGGATGACGGATGCCGAGGCGCTGAAGGTTGTGGCGGAAGGATTGAACAGTGCGGACCTGGGGAGAAAGCTGCTGAGCGTGAAGGTCCTTGGGCGCGCGAAGAATGCCGAGGCGGTGTCGAAGCTAAAGGAGATCGGGTCGGAGGCCTCGGCGCCCACGCCGCTTCGTGTGGCCGCGATTCGCGCGGTCGTGATGGCAGGCGGGGACGACGGCGTGGCCTATGCGACCAAGGTTCTCGACGGCGCGGAGGCCGCGCTGAGGCTGGAGGCCGCGTATGCTCTTTCCGAAGCGGAGCTGCCGCCGGCGGCGAAGGCCGACTTGAAGGCGCGGGCGGAGAAGGAGCAGGACTGGCGAGTGAAGCAGGCGCTCCTGATTGCCGGGGGGGACCAGTAATGCGAAACACCCGGGCGATGATCGTGGCGGTGCTTCTCGCAGCATCCGCGTGGGCGGAGCCTGGCGCTTCGACCCGGCCGGTGCAGGCGCCGGAGCCGGAAGTGGCGGGACCGGGCTGGTCGGCGCCGGTGGTGATGGCGAAGGACAACTACGAAGCGAAGCTTTCGTGGTTCCCGGCGGGCCCGAAGCCGGGCGACCTGGTGCTGTACCGGCTCGAGATCAAGATTCCCGGAGGCGGGGCGCCGACGCTGCTGGTGAAAACGACGGTGTCGAAGACGGCGCCGGGAGCCGTGATGGAAGCGAAGCCGAAGAGCGAAGTTCCGCCGGAGGCAACGCCGCAGGACGGGCGGTACGTGTTCTCACAGCCGATTTTCGTCCCGGGCACCTACCAGGTGGCCGTGGATGTGGACGATCTGGACGCGGGAAAGTCGCTGCGGTTCGAATTCGCGCCGATGACCGTCGGTTCAACGACTTCCAACGCGCTTCCCTATGGGATCGGCATCGCGGGGCTTGCGCTGATCGTGGTGATCCTGGCCTTCGGGCTGAGGCGCCCGGCCGGGGAGTAAAGGACGAGGGTTTAGCGCTGCTAAGCGAGAGTTCTGCCTTGTGCGGAACCAGAGCGCGCGAAGCGAGGTCCGACCGCCGACGGCACTCGCTTTTTTTGCGCGCTCTCAGCGCCCTGCGGGGCCGATGGGGACGTAGCGCCCCCACCCGTCGAGTTCCACGCCCGCGTCGGGCCGGGCCAGCGAGTAGATGGCCCCCTTCGCGATCGGGACCACGAGCCGCGAATCCATCAACGTCGCTTCCAGCGCCCGCGCCCAATCTGCTCGTTCGGCGGAATCGAGGGAGGAGACGAGCGAATCGAGGAGGGGCTCGATCTCAGGGTGATCGGCGGCGAGGGGGCGGAGGACGGCGAAGAAGTCATCGACGGCCGGGGACTGGGCGGTGAGGACGACGATGCGGAGGCGCGCGGGGTGGCCCTGGGCGGGTTCGAGGGGTTCGATGCCGGCCTGGCGGAGGGCGGTGCGGATCGCAGGCAGGAACAGGGCGGCTTCGGGGTGCTGAGTTTCGGCGGAGAGCGTGATGGAAGGAGGGTGAGGGGCGGCGCGCTGGGGATGAAGCGGCGGCGGGGCGGCGAGGCCGAGGACGGCGGGAGCGATGCGGCTGGCGGCGCGCGGGGGGTCGAAGAGGGCGCGCCGGCATAGGTCGCCGGGATCGACGAGAGCGGCGATGGCCGCGCGCTGTGCGGGATCGGCGAGATCGATGACGAGCACGAGGGTCCAGGCGGCCTCGATGGAGCGGAAAGCGAGGTTGGTCCGGACGGCGGTGGCGCGATCGGCCGGGATGAAGTCCACCCGGGCGAGGCGGCCTGCGCGGAAGGCGTCGACGGCCTGCCGGGAATCCTCGGAGGCTGCGATATGAAGCGGAGGGAGGCCGGGGGTGCGCGGGGTGAAGAGCCGCCAGTCGGCGCCGAGCCGGGAGGGCGCGGTGTAGGCGCCGTTGGCCACGGGGGCGGCGGAGCAGAGGCGTGCGGGCAGATCCGGGTCGGGGACGGCGAGGCGAATGGCGAGCGACTCCGGTGCCGGGGCCGACGCGTCGCCCGGTCCGGGCCAGACGGCGGCCCACTCCGAGGCGCGGTCTACATCGAAGGTCCACAGGCGGAAATCGGCGGAGTGGGTCCACGAGCGTGCCGACGCCGGACGCGGGCCCTCGGGAGACGCCACCGCAAGAGGCTGTGCGGCGAGATGGGCGGTCGCGCGATCCAGGACGGACGAGCCCCGCTCCGAGATGACGACGATGGACGTTGACTTCGCCGGAGGCACGCGCGGCGGAGGCGGCGGTTTCGAGCCTCCGCAGGCCGCGAGAAGCGGGGCGGCAAGGACGGCGGCGGCAATGAAGCGGATTCGGATCACGCGGTCATTATGGCCGCGGAGGCGTTGCGTGGGGAGCGGGATTCGAAGGGGCCGCCTCGACGCGGGAGGGTCGCAACAGTGCGGCGACTTCGCGCTCCATGGCATCGGCTGCAGCGTCCCAGCTCACTTTTGTTTTCGCTTCGATCTCGATCGTGGTCATCGGGCAGCCGGGCATGCCGCAGGGGTTGATGAGGGCGAACTGCGAGAGGTCCGGGCACGCGTTGAGGGCGAATCCGTGCGTCGAGATCCCGCGCGAAACGTGAACACCGACGGATCCGATCTTGCGTCCGGCGATCCAGGTCCCGATCGCGCCGTCGCCGGCGGCCGCCGGAACGCCGAACGAGGCACACGCGCGCGCCATCGCCGCTTCCAGCCCGTGAACGTACGACCCGACGCCGAGCCGGAATGTCGGGAGGTGGAGGATCGGGTAGCCGACAACCTGTCCCGGCCCGTGCCACGTCACGTCGCCGCCACGGTCGCACCGCTCCACTTCGATTCCGCGACGCCGGGCCTCGTCTTCCCCGATCAGCAGGCTTCCGGGGAGCGCATTCCTGCCGAGCGTAAAGACCGGCGGATGCTCGACGAGCACCAGGTACGCGACGGAGCGATCGGCAGCCGCCCGCGCGGCGAGCTCCTTCTGCAGGTCCCAGGCCGCGCGCCAGGCCATCCGCCCGGCGCGGTGGACGATCAGCGGCCCAGCGCTTTCGCCTTCTCGCCTTCGAACCAACGCTGCAGGTGCTCCGGTTTGAACTCGATCACGGCTTCCGTCATCAGCAGCAAAGTCGCCGCCTTGTACTGGTCCCGGTACTTCAGGCTCCGCAGGTGCCCCATGATCGCCTGCTGCGCCTCCTCGAACGGGACCTCCTTCGCCGCTTCCTTCCCTTCAATGCGCGCCAGGAACATCCCGGACTCACCCTTGACCGGCCCCACGAACGTCCCCACCTCCGCGCTGAAGGCGGCCCCCGCCAGCGCGGGGTCGAGATCCTCGCGCGTCCGCCAGTCGAGATCGACGGGCGCGTCGCGCTGCACCTCCGCGTCGCTCCACTTGCTCAGGCCCTTGAAGTCCGCCCCCGCCTCCACCTGGCGCCTCAGCCCCTCTGCCAGGCGCACCGCACGCTCCTCCGCCCCGCGGCGCCAAGCGATCTTCAGCACCGTCAGCCGGACACGCTCGGCATGCCGGAAGTCCTCAGGATGGTCCTTGTAAAACTGGAACGCCTCCCGCGGCGTCACGAAAACCGCCGTCGAGTCGAGCTTCCCGCGCACCACCGTTTCCTCGAGGACCTGGTCCCGGAGCATCCCGCGCCACTCCGTGATGCCCAGCCCGCTCTGCCCGATCAACTCCTTGAACTTCTCGCGGTCACCGCCCGCGCGCTCCTCCACGATCTCGCGCTCCCGGACGTCCACTTCCTCGTCGCTCACCACCAGGTGATTCTTCTTCGCTTCCTGCCTCACCACCGTCTCGCTCACCAGCGCAATCAGCGCGTTGTCGAACTCCGCCTGCAGGTCCTTCGCAAACTCCTCCGCGCTCCGCGCCGCGTTCCTCAACCCCTCGATCCGCCGCCCCAGCTTCTTCACCACCTGCCCCTTCAGGATCACCTCCCCGTTTACCTGCGCCATGTTCTCGTAGGGATACGGAAGCGGCAGAGGCTCCTCGGCGCGGCCCTGGGAAGCGGCGGCGAGGAAAGCGGCGGAAAGGAGGGCGGAAGCGCGATTTCGCATGCGGGACATTCTACGGGGGCTCGGCTCGGCCGACATCCCATTCCGTCGCGCCTCCTCAATGCGCCTCCCTGCCGGCGCCGATAGATAGACCGATGCCCGTCAAAGCCGAAATCCCGCCCTCCATGCAGGCCGACCTCGCGGACTTCGACGATTACCTCTCCGCCGAGTGCGGCCTCGCCGCGAATTCGCGCTCCGCGTACGCCCGCGACCTGGGGCGATTCGCCGCCCACGTCGCCGTGCACGGCTCGTTCGCGCGCGCCGGTGCGGACGATGTCGCTGATTTCCTGCGGGACGAGGAAGCGCGGGGGCTGCGGCCGTCGTCGCGGTCCCGCGCGCTTGCCGCCATCCGGATGCTCTACCGCTTCCTGGCCGCCGAGCGGCGTTCGAAGGACGTCGCGGCCGCGGCGGAAGGACCGCGCGGCGAGAAGCGGCTGCCGCGGACGCTGTCGTCCCAGGCGGTCGCTTCGGTGCTCGACGGCAGCCTGGCGCCCCGCGACGCAGCTCTCCTCGAATTCCTCTACGCGACGGGCGCGCGTGTGTCGGAGGCGGTCAACCTCCGGGAGGCGGACCTCGATTTTGAACTGGGGGTGGTGCGGCTGTTCGGGAAGGGATCGAAGGAGCGGCTGGTGCCTTTGGGAGGCGCGGCGGCGGCGGTGCTGAAGGCGTGGTTGCCGGAACGGAAACCGCCGTTCGTGTTTCCGGGCAAGGGGGGCGACCGGGCGATGCGCCGGGAGACGGCGTGGCGGATCGTGGAGCGTGCGGCGCGGGTCAACGGGCAGTCCGGGGTGCACCCGCACACGTTCCGGCACTCGTTTGCGACGCACCTGCTCGAAGGCGGGGCGCACCTCCGGGCGGTGCAGGAGATGCTGGGGCATGCCTCGGTCGCGACGACGCAGATCTACACGCACGTCGACTCGAGCCGGCTGGTGAAGATGCACAAGTCGTTTCACCCGCGGGCGTAATTCAGGCCCCGTCGACTCCCCCGAACACGGCCGGACGAAGCGGCGGCAGTTTTCCGCTGGCGTACATCACCCTCTCCAGGAACAACCCCGACGGCGGCGCCGTCCACTCCGCGACATTGCCGCGGCCGGAAGCGAGGAGCATCCCGATTTCGCCAGGGGCCGTCGCGCCCGTGCCGACGCGCGCGAGCACGCCCGCGACCCTTCGCACCATCTTGCGCAGGAAGTGCGACGCGACGAAGCGGAACAGGATGAGCGGGCCGGACTCCTCGAGGCGAGCCTCGAAAACGCGGACCTTGGTCGATTTTTCGTCGTGGTCCTCGTTATCGGCGAAGGACGCGAAGTCGTGCATGCCGACGAGGGACGCGGCGCCCTCGCGCATGCGCGCGAGATCGAGGTCTTCGCGGATCCACCATACGAAGGGCTTGAGAAAGGCGCTCCGGCGGCGGGAGAACTGGTAGACGTAGGAGCGGAGCGTGGCGTCGTGACGCGCATGCCAGCGGTCGGCGACGGGTTCCGCGGAAAGGACGTGGATGTCGGACGGAAGGCCGTCGTTGAGCGCGATTTCGAGGCCGCGGGGGGTGCGGGCGCGCTTCTTCGCCCGGAGGTGGGCGACCTGCGCCAGGGCGTGGACTCCGGAGTCCGTGCGCCCCGCGCCGCCGATTTCGACTACCTCTCCGAACACCCGCTTCGCGGCCCCGCGCAGCTCGCCCGCGATCGTCCGCTCCTGCGGCTGCTCCTGCCATCCGGCGTAGCGCGTCCCCTCGTACTCGAGCGTCACTTTCCACGTCGGCATGCACTTCCCCTCTGTGAAAACAAAAAAGGGCGGCTCGCGCCGCCCCGGTGGATGGGCTGGAACGTCCTATTCCTCGTGCTTGTGATGCGTGTCGTGGGCCGTCGACGACTTCCACGTGTCGATGAGCGTCTTCGCGATCATGGATGGAACGACATCGTAGTGGTCAAAGGCCACCGAATACTCCCCCTGGCCGCCCGTGATCGAACGAAGCTCGCTGGCGTAGGTCTTGATTTCCGCGAAGGGGATGAGCGCCTTGATGATCGCGTTGTGCCCCTCAGTCTCGCTTCCCTGGATCCTTCCCCGCCGGCTCGACAGGTCGCCCATGATGTCGCCCATCTTCTCTGCGGGAACGGTGATTTCGACCGTCGCGATCGGCTCCAGCAGCACGGGGTGCGCCTGCTGGATGCAGAGCTTGAAGGCCTCGCGCCCCGCCGTCTGGAACGCGATGTCCTTCGAGTCCACCGGGTGCTCCTTCCCGTCGTACACCTCCACCTTGACGTCCACCACGGGATATCCCGCCACCACCCCGTGCTCCATGACGCTCTTCACGCCTTTCTCGATCGACGGCATGAACTGCTGCCCGATCGCCCCGCCCACGACCTCGTTCGCGAATTCGAACCCCTTGCCGCGAGGTTGCGGAACCACCCGCATCCAGACCTCGGCAAACTGCCCGCTTCCGCCCGACTGCTTCTTGTGCCGGTACTGCGCGTCTCCCTTCCCCGTGATCGTCTCCAGGTAGGCGATCCTGGGCGAGTGGGCCGTCACTTCCACCCCGAACTTCGTCTTGAGCTTGTGGAACGTCACGTCGAGATGGAGCTGCGTCATCCCGGTGCAGATCAGCTCGTGCGTCTGCCGGTCGCGCGTCCAGTGGAACGTCGGGTCCGACTCCGCCAGCTTCGGAATCGCCATCCCGATCTTCGTGTCGTCGTTGCGGTTCTTCGGCTCGACCGCGAGGCTGGTCATCGACTTCGGGAACTCGATCGCCTTGTACTCGATCGGCTTCTCCGCCTGGCACAGCGTGTCGCTGATCTTCAGGTCTTCCACCTTCGTCACGGCTCCCAGGTCCCCCGCGATCAGCTTCTCCACCGGCTGGTGGTCCTTCCCGAAAAGCCTGAAGATCTTCCCGATGCGCTCGGTCTTGCCGGAACGGGGGTTGAAGAAGTGCGAATCCGCGGCGAGGGTGCCGCTGTAGACGCGGAAGTGTGCGAGCTTGCCGACGAAGGGGTCGCTGATCACCTTGAAGACCTGGGCCGAGAAGGGGGCATCCGCGGCCGGCGGGAACGAGACTTTCTCTTCCTTGCCCGGCAGGTGGCCGACGCGCTGCTTGCCCTCGATCGGCGCCGGGAAGTAGCTCGCGATGAAGTCGAGCACGGCTTCGACGCCGATGTCCTTCTTCGCGCCGACGCAAAGAACGGGCGCCACTTTCCCGGACACGATCGCCTTCCGCAGGGCGCCCTCGAGTTCGGTCTTCGAGATCGCGCCACCCTCGAGGTAACGTTCCATCAGCTTGTCGTCGGTCTCAACCGCCGCCTCGACGAGCTTCTCGCGGAATGCCAGCGCCTGTTTCTTCACCGTCGCGTCCGCGATCGAATCCGCTTCCAGGACGCTCACCACGCCCTTGCACGACGGCCCCGTGCCCAGCGGCATCATGGCGATGCGCGCAGTGTCGCCGAAGGACTCCTTGATGGAAGCGAGCAGCTTGTCGAAGTCGATGTTGTCGTGATCGATCTTGGTGAGGAAGACGGCGCGACCGAGACCGGCATGGCCGGCATTCGCCCACATCTTGCGCGTGTTCACCATCAGCCCGTGGGCGGCGTTCACGCAGATCACGGCGGTCTCGACCGCACTGAGGGCGCCGACAGCCTCGCCCGCGAAGTCCGGATACCCGGGTGCGTCGATGATGTTGAGCTCCCGGCCCTTCCAGTTGAGGTGCGCAATCCCCGCTTCGATCGAAATCTTGTGAGCCTTCTCTTCGGGATCGAAGTCCATCACGGTGGTGCCGTCGGCGATTTCGCCGAAGCGGTTGGTCATTTTGGCCTTGAAGAGCATGGCCTCCGCGAGCGTGGTCTTGCTGCTGTCGCCGTGCCCGACGAGCACAAAGTTGCGAATGTCCGGGGTGTCGTACTTGGCCATGAGTGCCTCCGTGATCCCGTGGTCGCGTGGCGATGCTGGAGGGAGTATAGCGGGAGTGAAACGGGCGAGTCCATGAAGGGAAAAACGGCAGGGGTAGGGGGAAGGGCGGGCGGGGGATGGGGAGGGGGCTCGGGCCACGGGAGCCCCAGCCCCTTCCCGCGCCCACGCCCGCCCTAGCCCCCTCCTGCGGTCGCCCCTGCCCCTGCCGTTTTTCCATCAACCGCCTCTTTTTCCTCGAACTGCAGCTCGTGCAGCTTCGCGTACATCCCCTTTGAGGCGAGCAGTTCCGCGTGCCTGCCCTGCTCGATGATCTTCCCGTGGTGGAGGACGACGATGCGGTCGGCGCGCTGGATGGTGGAGAGGCGGTGGGCGATGACGATGCTGGTGCGTCCTGCGAGGAGGGTGCGCATGGCGTCCTGGATCAGGAGCTCGGTTTCGGTGTCGATATTGGAAGTGGCCTCGTCGAGGATGATGATGCGGGGGTCGGCGGCCCAGGCGCGGGCGAAAGCAATGAGCTGGCGCTGGCCGGCGCTGAACGTCGAGCCGCGCTCGGAGACGTGAGCGTCGAAGCCTCCCGGGAGGGTGCGGATGAACGCGTCGGCGTGCACTGCCTTCGCGGCAGCCTCGATCCGCTCGCGCGGCATCGTGCGGTCGCCCATCGCGATGTTCTCGGCGACGGTGCCGGTGAAGAGGAACACGTCCTGCAGGACGATGGCGATCCGCCGGCGAAGGTCGCGCTGCGCGACCAGGCGCACGTCGTGGCCGTCGACGAGGACTTTCCCGAGCCGAACGTCCCAGAAGCGGCAGAGCAGGTTCACGATCGACGTTTTCCCGGATCCGGTGGGCCCGACCAGCGCCACCATCTCCCCCGCGCTCACCCGCAGCGTGATGTCGTGAAGCACATCGTTCCCGGCGTCGTAGGCGAACGTCACGCCTTCGAACGCGATGGCGCCCTTCACGTCCGCCAGCGCGACGGGCTGCGGTGCGTCGAGGACCTCGGGTTTTTCGTCAAGGACGCCGAAGATCTTCTCCGCGGCGGCCATGGCGCTCTGGAGGACGTTGTATTTTTCCGCGAGTTCGCGCAGCGGCTGGAAGGACAATTCCACGTAGCTGATGAAGGCGATCAGCGTTCCCAGGGGGATGGCGTCCTGGACGACGCGGCCGCCGCCGTACCAGACGATGAGGGCGACGGCGGAAGCGCGCATGACGTCGACGAACGGGAAGAAGACGGCGCTGTAGAAGGTGGCGCGGAGCTGGGTACGGTAGAGGTCGAGGCCGTATTCGTTGAAGCGGCGGGCGTTTTCCTTTTCGCGGCGGTAGAGCTGGACGATCTTCATTCCTGCGAGGTTTTCGCTCAGGTAGGCCGCGAGGCGGGCGATCTTGGCGCGGGAGACGCGGTGAATCTGGCTGGCGTATCGGCGGAAGATGCGGCTGGCGAGGAGCATGAACGGCGTGACGGTGAACGTGACGAGGGTGAGGCGCCAGTCGAGCCAGAGCATGATGCCGAGGGCGGCGAGGAGCGTGACGATGTCGCCGACGAGCGCGACGACGCCGGACGTGAGCATTTCGTTGAGCGCCGCGACATCGGAAGTCACGCGCGTCATGAGGCGGCCGACGGGGTTGCGCGAGAAGTACGAGAGGCTGAGGGTCTGGAGGTGGCGGAACACGTCCATGCGGAGGTCGCGCATGACGCACTGGCCGATCGTCTGGGTGCTGAGTGTCTCGAAGTAGTGCGTGGCGATCTTCACGAGCATGACGCCGAGGAACGCGAAGGCCAGCCAGTGGATCCCCGACAGGCGCGTCGCGAGCGGCAACTCGGGATGGTTCATGTACCCGTCCACCGCCAGCTTGGTGAGGAATGGCGCCGCGATGGCGGAGATGCGGAACAGGAACAGGAGCGACGTCGCCGAAAAGAGCAGCCCCTTGTAGCGGAGGACGTACGCGAAGAACCGCCTCGCCAGGCGCGGGTCGAAGCCGCGCTTGACGTCCTCTTCCATGAAGGCTGTGTGCGTGAGGCCCTTCAAGCGAGGGCCTCCTGGAGCTGCTGCTTCCGCCACAGGTCGGCGTAGATCCCGCCGCGGCGGATGAGCTCGTCGTGAGTCCC
This sequence comes from uncultured Planctomycetia bacterium, assembly GCA_963706735.1. GTDB lineage: Bacteria > Planctomycetota > MHYJ01 > WSZJ01 > WSZJ01 > WSZJ01. The sequence goes on along the minus strand of CAVPNQ010000113.1, from coordinate 17,529 downwards.
GGTGGCGGCGACCCGCCCGTGGTCGAGAACGACGATCAGGTCCGCGTCCATGACGCTCGAAAGCCGGTGCGAAATCACGAACACCGTCTTCCCCTTCCCCTGCTCCCTCACGTTGGCCACGACCTTTTCCTCGGTCTCCGCGTCCACCGACGAGAACGCATCGTCGAGAATCAGGATCGGCGCATCCGCCGCGAACGCGCGCGCCAGGCATGCGCGCTGCTTCTGGCCCCCGGAAAGCGTCACGCCGCGCTCCCCTACGATCTGGTCGTACTTGTTGGGGAAGCGCTCGATCGCCTCTTCAAGGCAAGCCGCACGCGACGCCGCCTGGACCGCGGCCTGGTCGGGCGTCTCGAACGCGAACCCGACGTTCTCGGCGAGGGTGTCGGAGAAGAGAAAGCCCTCCTGGGGGACGAAGGCGATGAGGCGGCGGAGGGAAGCGGCGGGGATGTCGCGGACGTCGCGTCCGCCGATGAACACGGTGCCGGGGGGCGGCTCGTAGAGACGCGGGAGCAGCTGGACCAGCGAGGTCTTGCCGCTTCCTGTGCGCCCCACGACGGCGACCTTGGAGCCGGCGGGGACGGTGAAGGAGACGTGCTCGAGGGCGTTGGGCCGGCCGTCGCCGAAGCTGAAGGAGAGGTCGCGGAACTCGATGGCGCCGGGAGTGACGGCCGCGGCGCCGCCGGGGGCGTCCTGGGGATCGGGACGGAGGAGGACCTCGTTCAGCCGCTCGATCGAAGCGATGCCGCGCTGGTACAGCGACAGGGTCCATCCCAGGCCGACCATCGGGCCCGTGACCCAGCCGAGGTACCAGGTGTAGCGCACGAAGTCGCCGACCGTGAGGTCGCCCCGAACGACGTCCGAGCCGCCGATCCAGAGGACGAGCAGCGTCCCGGTCTCGAGCACGATCGTGAACACGGGGAAGAAAATTGCCTGCACCCGCGCGAGGCGCAGGCTGAGCGACACCTGCGTGTCGGACAGGTCCTCGAAGCGCTCCACCTCGATCTGTTCCGTCGCGTACGCCTTCACGACGCGGATGCCGTTCAGGTTCTCGATCACGCGCGCCGTCAGGTCCCCGAACTGTTCCTGCACCGCCCGGGACCGGCGGTGCGTTTCCATGAAGATCCGCCAGCAGATCACGGCGAGGAACGGAAGGGGCAGCGTCGTGTACAGGGTGAGCCGCGGATTCAGCCAGATGAGGATCGGCAGCGTCGTGACGACGATCGTCAGCGTGTCGAAAAGCGTCAGCAGCCCCATCCCGAAGAACATCCGCACCTGGTCGATGTCGGAGGTCGCCCGGCTCATCAGGTCGCCGATCGTGGACTTATCGAAGAACGCCGGCGGCAGCTTCACGGCCTTCGCGAAGAACTCGTTCCGCAGGTCGAGCTCGACCCGCCGCGAGAAATCCCACGCGATGCGGCGCCACGTGAAGCGCATGCAGGCGCGGCAGATTTCCAGGCCGACGATCGACAGGGCGAAGATCGCGATGGTCCGGCCGTCCGAGCCGCCCTTCCGCAGGAAATCCACGGAGTCGCCGAGAACCCACGGCGGGAGGAGGCCGATGAGATCGACGATGACGATGGAGACGACGACGCCGAAGACCCAGAGCTTGTAACGCGCGAGGCGGCCGGCGAAAAGGGAGAGGCCTTTCATGAAGGGGGCGGATTATACGGCCTGCGAGCCGGGAAGGGGGCGCGATCGGTCTAGGGCAGGGGATCGGTCGTCCCGGAGCCTGCCGGTCCGGAGCTCTCCAGGCCAACCGCGTCGCCGACCCGTATGACGCCGCCTTCCCGGACGCGCGCCAGCACGCCGCGCTTCCCCATCGTCGCTTCCTTGAGCCCCGGCCGGATTTCGTCCATGAACCCGCAGGGTTCGCACGGGCCGGTGATTTCGAGAAGCGCCGCGCCGGCCCGGATGAGGGAACCTTCCGGGAGCGACTGGATCGCGATGCCGCGCGTCGTGAGGTTCTCCTTCACCTGTCCGGGCGCGAGGGCGAACTCCGCGAGGGTTTCCGCGTCGATGAGCAGAACCTGGCGTTTCCTGCCCGGCCGTGCGTGACCGCATCCCTCGAGCCCGTGGTCGTCGAGGGCCCTCGCCTCCGTGACGGCCTTCATCGCGCCCAGGGCGCGCTGGTACAGCCAGACCGCCGAAATCTCGCCATTCACTTCTTCAGCAACTCCTCGTCCTTCTCGATCGCCGCGGCGTTGTCGGCGATCCACTTCTTCACACCTTCCGCCCTCTCCGCGAACTCGATCGCGCACGCCCTGCCGAGCAGCCTGCGGAGAGTGCGCGCCGCCTCGATCTCGCCCTCTTCCATTTTCGCGAACAACCAGGGGATGTCCCCGGCCCGTCCCTGGCGCCAGAGGGCGGCACAGACACCCGCGGTGTAGCCCTCCTCGTCGCGAAGGGCGCGGAGGCGGGGCAGGATCCGGTCGTCTTTCTGCCGCGACAGCGCCACGACCACGGCTTCCCGGTTCATGGCCTGCGCGTGGGGTTGCTCCACGAGCAGCAGGTCGACGACCTCCCTGGACTTGATCCACGAAAGGGCGCGGTAGACCTCGAAGCGGCGGATGGCTCGCGGGTCCTGCAGGTATTCGGCGGCGACCTTGACGTCGGCCGGATCGCCGAGCCTGAGGATGCCATTGACGCCGCAGAACGCGATCTGCACCGAGTCGCTCTTGCGCCACTCTTCGAACAGCGGCCGGAAGGTGATCGATTGGGCGTGGGCCGCGGCGATGATGTAGACAAGCTTGCGCGACTCGGGGGCCTCCGAACGGCACAGTTCCAGCAGGAACGCGTGCCCCGCGGGATTCCCGGCCAGCGACAGCAGCGCCGGCATCTTGCCCTCCCGGGCAGGTTCCTGGTGCCGCTTCGCCAGGATCTCGCTTTCGTGGAAGATCCCCGCGGCGAGCAGGGCGGAAGCGGAGGGATCCATGTCGGTTCGGCTCTCGAGCCAGGCCGCCGCCTCCCTCCGGAACTCGCGGCACTCGATTTCCCGCTCGAAGATCGCCGCGAGGTAGGCGGTCCAGGCGTCCACGACGGACGCGCCCGCCCGACCTTCCAGCGCAACACGCCAGGGCGCGAACGCCGGCTTCTCCTGCGCGAACACGAGGTCCTCCAGCGTCTTCTTCACGAGCTGCGGCACGCCGGACTTGAGGGACTTGGCGGCCTGGTCCCTCCCGCCGGGAATGTCCTCCGGCAGGCATGAGGCCACGTCGGACTCCCCGCCGGCGGGATCCTGGCCACAGGCGGCCACGGCAAGCAGAAGAACGAGGACCGGGCGAAGCATGCGCGCGCCTACTCCTTCTTCCGGATCGACCACTTCAACAGTTCCTCCCCCAGCGCCGCCGCGCTTCCAAAGAAATCCATCTGCCCCGTGACGATCTCCGGCGTGCCGTCGCCTTCGATGTTGCCGGCGGCGAGGGTGATGAAGCGCATCGGTGAGGGAACGTCGTGGCGCGTGAAGGACATTTTGCCGTCGTTTTCGTACCAGACAAGCCCGGTTTCCTTCGCATCGGCCCACATGCCGAACAGCACGGCGACCGCGACATCCGAATCCCCGTCGCCGTCGAGGTCCGAAGCGACTGCGCGGAACGGACCATAGCAGCGTCCGATGTCGTGGTAGGCGAAGTCCAGGTTTCCCCGGTTCTCGAGCCACTGCACGCCGTGGTAGGGCCAGGGCATCATGCAGGGGTCGCTGAGGGCATCGCCGTTGGTGAAGAGCATGTCGAGGTCGCCGTCGCGATCGAGGTCGGCCAGTTCGAGCCCTGAGAGACCGAAGAGGGGGTTGCGCGCGTCGAAGAGCGTTTTCGGCTCGAATTTGCCGCCCTTGTTCATGTAGGCCGTGATCGTTTCCGATTCCTGCGCGACGAGGGCGACGAAGTCGGGGCGGCCGTCGGCGTCCAGGTCCGCCACGGGAACGTGGATCGCGCCGGTGCGCTCCGCGATGGTCACGAAGGTCCACCTCGCCCCGTCGTTACGCAGCCACCCGATCTTTCCCCACCGGAGCCCGCCGAACGCGGCGACCACCAGGTCCGGATCGCCGTCGCCGTCGAGGTCGGCCGGCTCCACGTCCGTCACGCGCGGAAGGCCCTTCACCAGCTCGCGCCGTTCCCAGCCCTTCGCGCCGTTGTTCACCAGCAGCAGGACGGCGCCGATCATGTCGTCGGTGTCCTGCATTTTCCCGAGGACGGCGACCGCTATGTCCATGTCCCCGTCGGCATCGGCGTCGAAAACCGCGGTGTGGGCCGGGGAGTCGCACGACGTGACGGTCTCGTCGGTCCAGCCCGAGGGCCCGCGCCGGACGATCGAAACCGAATTGGACCAGGCGTCGCAGACGAGCACCTCGGGGCTCCCGTCGCCGTCCACGTCGGCAATGTTGACGTTCGTCACCTTTGCGATTTCGCGCTTGACCGTCCCGAGCGCTTCCCTGCGGAACTCGAGCCTCCCCGCATCCGGGGCGACCGGCAGGCGTTCGAAATCCGCGGGGGCCTTGTCGATGTAGTACTCCTGGATCTTCCCCACCACGTCGTCATCGGGCGGAATCCCGGACATCATGAGAAGCCGCCTGGAATCCAGGAAGATCCTGGGCCACTCCCCTTTGACGATCACGTCCGGCGGCGGCACCACGTGGCACTTGCCGCACATCTCCGTCATCTGCGGCGGGCCCTGCCGGTAGAACGTCGAGAGGTCGTCCCCGAAGCGCCACCCGCGGCGGGCCAGGGGATTGAACGGCGGTGGTTCGTCGGGAGGCGGCGGGGGGTGGGCGACATCGACGGGCGGTTCCGCGGGGGCCGGGACGTGGTGCGCGGCCGCCGGGTCCGCAACCGGCGCCTTCACCGGCGGCGGACGCTTCCCGCAACCGGCCCCGAGCGCCAGGATCGCCGCGAACGCCGCCAGTCCCGTGCGCCGTGTCATCGATTGCCTCCGGCCGCGCAACCAGGCCCCGTCAGGGAGCGGACAGGATCGCGCAGGCGATGAAAGTATAGCGCGGCGTTGACTTATGCGAAACCGCGGCAACGTCCTCCTCCCACGAGTGGTACCCGAAGGGCAGGCCCGGAAGCTTGAGCGCATCGACGCCCTCGAAGTTCTTCTCGCACCACTCGGCGTGAACGACGCCCTCCTCGGCGTCGATGAGGGGCAGGCCCATGAAGCGGCACGTGCTCGGGCGGTCGGCGTAGATGCGGCAGCGCCCGCCGGGATCGAGAAGCGGGCACGGCACGGGGCCGAGTTTTTTCGCGAGCCGGTCGATTTCCTTCTCGGGGAAATCCTCGAGCTCGAACGGCGGCTCGAGCCCGAGGACCTCGACGTGCCGCCTCGCCGCCTCGAGCGACGCCGCACGCTCGGCCTCGGGCAGCGCCGCGAACGCCGCACGGACCAGCGCGACGTCGTGCGGCCCGATGTCGAACGCGCCGTGGCAGCAGTCCGAACACCCCGAGCCGCACTTCATCCGCGCCCCATGCCTCCCCTGCACCGATCGAAACCACGCGTCGATTTCCGCGAGCAGTTTCCGGTAAGCCTCCAGCGGCGGAGTCATCAGAACAGGGACAGGATGATCGCGAGCGCGAGGAGCGCGATGAGTCCCGCGATCCAGAGGAAGCGCGGGTCGCGGAGAAGCGCCGCCATCGGCGGGATCTGGGGGATTTCCTGCTGTTCCAGCGGCAGCGCCTCCGCGGCCCGCGGCGACGGCGCGGTCAGCACGGCCACCGCGGGACGGACGCCCTCGGCCGAAGCGCCGCTTCCCGGGTCCACCGAAGCGTCCATCTGCGTCACGGGCGTGACGGACGGCCTGGTCCGTGCCGCGGGGGCGTCCGAAATCGCCAGGCGGACCGCCGACCCGGACGGCTCGCCCACCGCCGGGCGTATCCCGGATGCGGGCTTGATGACGCCTGTCCCAGGCGCCGGATTCTGAGCCACGGCCGGACGCACCGCCCCGGCGAACGCCTCGCGCAGCTCCGCCACGTTCTGGTACCGCATCTTCGGGAAGGCCGCCGTCGCCCGCTTCACGACGGCATCCAGCGGCTTCGCCAGCGGGTTCAGCTCCCCCGGCAGCGTGTGCCCGCAGTAGACCTCGTTGCACAGCATCTCCTGCAGCATCATCCCCAGCGAGAACACGTCCGTCCGCTCGTCCGTCGGCTCCCCTCTCTTCTGCTCGGGCGCCATGTACGCCTCCGTCCCCAGCAGCTTCCGCTTCGATTTCACCTGCACCGACGTGGACAGGATCCGGTCCAGCTTCTTCTCCTCGCGCCCCAGCCCGAAGTCCACGATGCGCGCCACCTGGTCCGCCACCAGCACGTTGTGGGGCTTCAGGTCCGCATGCACCACCGGCGGCACCTGCGCGTGCGCGTACGCCACGCCATCCAGCACCTGCAGGTAGATCCTCTCGATGAACGCCAGCGGGAAAAACTCCCCCGCCGTCCGGTTGCGCTTCACCAGCGTGTACAGCGACGTCCCGTCCACGAACTCGAGGACGATGTGGGGCGGAAGGGCCTTGAGGTTGATGTCGATCGTCCGCACGATGTTCGGGTGGTTCAGGCGGCGAAGCTGCATTCCCTCGTTGAGCAGCTCGCGCACGGCGCCCGTGTCATGCGGGATCTTGAGCGCCACCGGCAGCCCGCCGGGTTTGTGCGCGCTCCAGACCTGCGCGAACCCGCCTTTGCCGACCAGCTTGTCCAGTGTGTACTCGCCGACCTCGTCCCCCGCCTCGAAGTCCTCCCTCATCTCCCCCGTCCCCGGGAGATTCACCTCGATCCGCGGCGCTTCCACAGGCGCCTTGCACTTCGGGCAGTCCCCCAGCCGTCCCGCGTCTTCCTCGCGGAGCTTGATCTTCTGGTTACAGCCGGGGCAGCGGAAGCGGATCACGAAGGGGCGATGATAGGGGAAGCGCGCCGTGTTCCCAAAGGGGGAATGAGGGCAGGCGGCGGAGTTACTTCCAGGTGGCCTGCAACCCGCTCCAGACGGCCTCCAGGTCGTGGGGCGCGGAAGCCGAGGTCCCGAGGATCCGTCGGAGGGAGTCCGTGGCGGCGCCCCGCACCACGGCGTCGGGGTCCTTGAGGCCGTAGGCCAGCAGGTGCTCGATGGACCGCCGGCTGCGCTCGGATTCCAGCGCCCGGGCGGCGGACGCCCGGTTCGGGGCGTCCCCGGTTTCCAGCAGGGCGGCGATCAACCACTCGACGCGCGAACGCTCCCGGTTCCGCTCCCACCACGCGGACCAGTCGGGCCGTGGGCGCGGTCGAAGCCCGGTTGCCACCGCGAGCGAGAGGAGGGCCTGTTCCTCGGCGGGGCCGTCCGCCGGCGACTGGCACAGTGCGGCGACAGCGGCCTTGTCCGGCACCGCCAGGCTGCGCGCCGCGGCGGCGCGCAGCGGGTTTGCCTCGTCGCGGAATGCCTCCGCCCGGATCGCGACCAGCGACGGGAACGATCGCCTGCTCCAGTTCTTCCATGCGCCGTCGTCCATCTTCCGGCACGCAAGCCCCTCCAGCCGCGCCCGCGCCACGGCCTTCACCGGCTCGAATCCCGAGCCCAGTTCCTTCACGAACTGCGAAATGGACTCAGGCGCGTCGGGAAGCGCGCGCAGCGCGTCCGAGATCGCGCGCGGGCCCGCGTCACGCGCGAGGATCGAAGCAAGGAAGGCGAAACGGTCTCCCCTGGCCGCGACGCACGCTTCCGCGAGAAGTGCGGGTTCCGCGTGAACTCCGGAAATCCGCTGCATCGCGGCGCCCGCGGCCTCGCGGACACCGGCAGCCTCATGACGCAGTGCGTCAATGAGGAATGTCATCGCCGGGAATCCGCCGCGGCCGAGCGCGCGAACCGCCGCACCGGCGATGCGCGAGTCGGAGTCACCCGCGAGTTCGTGCAGCAGCCGGAACTGGTCGGGGAGCGCGTACTCGCCGAGAGCGGCGATGGCCTCCGTCCTGAGACCTGTCTCCCCGGAGACAGCCGAGGCGCGCAACACCGGGAGTCCTTCCTCCGCGCGCAGTTCCCCGAGTCTCCGGATCGCATCCACGCGGGAGGCCGCCGGGCCGCTTCCGGCCGCGCACACGAGTTCCTGCACTCCCCCGTCGCCGGCCGAGGCCTGCAGCGCAAGCGCCGCGGCGAGCATCGCCGCCAACCATCCCGGAACCGGGAAGTTTCTCATGAGGCCTCGCTAGCGGTCGGGCAGCCTTTGCCAGCCTTTGCCAGCCTTTGCCAGCCTTCGCCAGCCTCCGCCAGCCTCCGCCAGCCTCCGCCAGCCTTCCCCGGCCTTCGCCAGCCTTCCTCAGTTCTTGCTCCCCAGTACCGCTTCCGGGAACAGCAGCGCGCAGTGCATCGCCTCCAGCGCGTCCTCTTCCCGCTCGTGGATCAGCACTTTCGCGATCGCCGCGAACTCGTACCCCTCGCGCATCATGTCGAAGACGAAATCCACCGGCACCTGCGTGCCCCGGATCACCGCTTCGCCCGTCACCGCGTGCCTCGTGATTGAATTGAACATCGTGTCCCCTTTCCGATGGTGGTCCCTGTATGTTTCGGCAGGGCGCACCGAGGGACTGGAGCCTTCCGCAAAACAAAAAAACGGGACCGCGGTTTCCCGCGGCCCCGTTCGGTTTCGCGCTCCCCTACGCCTGCACGGGCGCCGGCACCGGCTCCGGCGCGGCCGTCTCCTGCCCCTTCTCGTCCACCACCTTCACGCTCACCTTCTTCGACACCCCGCGCTCCTGCATCGTCACCCCGTACATCGACCGCACGCACGCCATCGTCTTCTTGTTGTGCGTGATCACGATGAACTGCGTGCTCGCGGAGAAGTCCTTCACGAGCTCGTTGAAGCGGCCCACGTTCGCCTCGTCCAGCGGCGCATCCACTTCGTCGAGGACGCAGAACGGGGAGGGCTTGAGCATGAAGAGCGCCATGATGAAGGCGAGCACCGTGAGGGTCTTCTCGCCGCCGGAGAGCTGGGAGATCGTCGCGGGCTCCTTGCCCGGGGGCTTCGCGAGCAGGTCGATGCCGCACTCGAGCACGTCCTCGCCCTCCTCGGTGACGATCTCCGCCTTCCCGCCGCCGAAGAGCTTCTTGAAGACCTCGTTGAAGTTGATGCGCGTCTGCTCGAGCGTCGCGAGGAGGAGTTCGCGGCTCTCGCGGTTGATCTTGCGGATGAGTTCCTCGAGCTGGGCCTTGGACATCGTGAGGTCCTGCTCCTGGCCCTTGAGGTACGTGAACTTTTCTTCCCGCTCCTTCAGCTCGTTGATCGCCTCGGGGTTTACGCCGCCCATGTTGTCCATCTTGCGCTTGAGCTCGTTGACCTCGAGCGTGAGGGCGTCCTCGGTCGCGTTCGGGTCGCGCGGCATTCCCTCGTTCGCCTGCCGCAGGTCGATGCCGAGTTCCTCGAGGTAGCGCGCGACGAGGCTTTCCTCCCTCGCCTGCAGCCCGCTCTGCTCGATCGACAGCTGGTTGATGCGCTGTTCCGCCGCGCGCAGTTCCGCGTCGGCCTCCGCCTTGCGGGAAGAAGCCTCCCGCGCGGCTGCGACGGCCGCCTTCCGGTCGCTCTCCGCCGTTTCCGCATCCCGCGACGCTTCCTCGAACGTCTGCTGAAGGTCCGTGAGCCGCGCGCGCCGCTCTTCGACGGCGTCGAGCGCCGCGCGGTGGCGCTGGTCGCACTCCGCGATCCTCGTCTCCGCCTGCGCCGCCCCGAGTTCGGCCGCGTGAATCTGCCGGCCGAGATCCGCCGCCTGCCCGGCCGCCTGGTCGCGCCTCCCCTGGGCCTGCGCACGGGAAACGCGAAGCGCCTCCAGGGCGCGCCGCGCGGCGTCCGCCGCCGCCGCCGCCGCCTCGGCCTTCCGCGCCAGCTCTTCCGCCTGCACCTTGAGGTTGGCCTCGAGGGCCTCCAGCTCGCCGATCAGGTCCGCCAGCCTCGACGCCCGCTCCGCCAGCCGCGCTTCCTGGTCCCGCGCATCCGAATCCTCGCGTTCGCTCAGGTCGAGATCCGCGCGGATCACGTTCAGCCGCGCCTGCACGCCCTCCGCCTCGTTCTTGCGGTCGATCGAGTCGTGCGAACGGTCGAGAATCTCGCTGCGAAGGGCCTGCGCCTTCGTGTCGAGCTCGGCTTCCTCCGCGACGCGCGCCACGCGGGCCTTGCCCAGCGCCTCCGCTTCGTCCGCGAGCTTCGCCGCCACCGACGCCAGCGCCTTGGCTTCCGCGCGACGCCGGATGAGCCCGGCCCGGGCGCCGCCCGCGACGACCAGCCCGTCGGGGTGCACGATGTCGCCGTCCAGCGTCGCCGCCGGCGCGTCCAGCTCGCCGTCCGCCAGCAGTTGCAGCGCTTCGTCGCGCGTCGCCACGATCCGCGCCCCGCCGCACAGCGCCGCCACGAGCGGCCTGTACTCCGGCGCGCACGTCGCGAAATCGGCAAGGCGTCCGCGCGGGGATTTTTCGGGGAAGAGCTGCTCGACGAGTTCGGGGCCGGTCGGGACCGCGAACTGTGCGAAGAAATCGGCCTCGGGCTCCGGGTCGGCGCCGGGAAGCCAGCCGAAGGTGGCGCCGTAGAAATCGGGGTTCAGCGACTCGGCGAGCGCCAGCCAGTCCGCCGGCGCGCGCTCTCCCTCGGCGGATGCCAGGAACTCCGCACCGCAGACGCCCAGCACGTCCGCCTGCTGCACGATCCGGCTGCCGCGGAAGCGGTCCATCGCGAGCATCGCGACGCGGCCGTTGGCGAGCGCCAGCCCGGCGCGCATCGTCTCGACCGACTCGAACACCGCCGCCTGTGCGCGGTCGCCGAGGATCGCCTCGGCCGCGAGCGCGATCGACGGCTCGAACTCGACGAGATCCGCCACCAGCCCGCGGAAACCCGTGACGCCGTTCTTGCGCGCGGCCTCGATCAGCCTCTTGGCCCCCGCGCCGACGCCCTCCATCTGGCGCTCGAGGTCCTTGTACGTCTCAAGCCTCGCCTGCGCCTTCGCCAGCGCCTCCCGCTTCTCGGACAGCGCGCGGACGGCCTCGGCGGAAGCGACCTGGGCGCTCTTGTGCCGCGCCGACACTCCCTCGTGTTCGCCCTTGAGCCGCGCGATCGTCGCGTCGATCCCCGACTTCTCCGCCATGATCGCCGCGATCCGCCCGTCGAGCCCGGTCGCCTCGCCGCGCAGGCGCTGCGCCTTCTCGGCCGCCCGCGCCCGCTGCGCTTCCAGCCCGCGCCGCTGCGCCTCGACCGTCGCCGAGTCGTTGCGGACCTGCGCGCGGCGGTGCATCGCGTCGAGCGATTCCTTCTGCCGCGCCTCCCGGTCGCTCTCGACCTGCCTCACCGCGTCCGCCGCCGCGCGCACCGCCTCCTCGCGCGCCTCGATCCCGCGGGCGATTTCCTCAAGCTCTGCCTCCGCCGCCTCGAACGCCTCGCGGGCCACGCCTTCGCGCCGCGCCAGTTCCTCCGCCTCCGCGCGCCGCGACTTCAGGTCTTCCGCCGCGCGCGCCGCTTCTTCCTCGACATGCTTCGCGAGCGAAGCGGCGTCCTCGATCGCCTTGCCGCAGGCCTCGACTTCCTTGGCCGCGCCTTCGCGGCGGCCGTGGGCCGCGGCGAACGCCGCGCGGGCTTCTTCCTCGGCGTGAGCGGCATCGCGCGCGGCCTGCTCGAGCGCGCCGATGACTTCCTCGACGCGTCCGCGGTCGGCCTGCGCGTCGGCGAGCTTCGCGGCGACGGCGTCGAACTGCGCGCGGAGCGAGTCGAACGAGATGAGCGCGAGGAGTGTTTTCTTGCCGCGCCACTCTTCCTGGAACTGGACGAAGCGCTGCGCCTTGCCGGCCTGGATTTTGAGCGAGCGGATCTGGGTTTCCATTTCGCGCAGGGTGTCGCCGAGGCGCAGGAGGTCGTTCTCGACGCGCTCGAGGCGCGAGAGGGATTCCTTCTTGCGGGCGCGGTAGCGCGAGATGCCGGCGGCCTCGTCGAGGAGCGAACGGCGGTCCTTGGGGGACGATTCGAGGACGACGTTGATGCGGCCCTGCTCGATGATGGAGTAGGCGTCGGTGCCGACGCCGGTGTCGAGGAACATCTCGATGATGTCCTTGCGGCGGGCGGACTGCTTGTTGATGAGGTACTCGGATTCGCCGCTGCGGTAGAGGCGGCGCGTGATGGTGACTTCGCTGAATTCGGTCTGGAGCTTGCCGTCGGCGTTGTCGAACGTGAGGGAGACCTCGGCGAATCCGGCGGGAGCGCGGACGCCGGAGCCGTTGAAGATGCAGTCGAGCATGTCGTCGCCGCGGATGGATTTCGCGGAGAGGTCGCCGAGGACCCACTTGAGCGCGTCGACGACGTTCGACTTGCCGCAACCGTTGGGGCCGATGATGCCGGTGATACCGGGGTCGAAGGCGAACTGGGTGCGATCGGCGAACGACTTGAAGCCCTGCATTTCGAGGCTCTTGAGCTGCATGGCGGCTGTGTTCCCTCTCCGGAGTTTGGACAGACCTCGTTTACAATTTATAAAATATAAAGTATAGGCGGCGGAAGTCAAGGCTTCATCTTCAAATTTCGAGTTGATTCCCGGGCGGCAGGATGAAGCGCCCTCGGCGGCGCGATGCCGCCATAGATCCTTTATCTACAACGAGTTATGGCGCCATTTCGACGTGGCCGCGACACGGCCTGGAATCTCGAGGTCCGGATCGTCGCAGGACCCGCGATTTTCGCCCGGGTTACCGCTTCAAGAAGGTCATCTGCACGAACTCCTCCAGCGCCTCCACTCCCCCCTTGTCCCCCGCCGCCAGATTCTCATAGTCGCTCTCCGCATTCTGGATCCCGAACAGCTTCGCAAACACCTTCATCGACGGCCGCGCTACCCCCTTCCCCGCCTCAAAGAGCTTCCGGAACTGCTCCGCCGTCCCGCTGCAGTACTCGCTCAGCGTCTCGGGCCGGCCGACGGATGGGCCGTCGATGTAGTTCGGATCGGTCGCAAACTGGTCGATCGCGCGGCCGTCGTCCGTGAGAATGTAGCCCCAGCTGCGGTTGCCCTGCGACCAGAGGAGCAGCGCCGGGGATTTCAGCTCCGCGGAGAGGCGCGGCGCCAGGTCGAAGATGTCCACGAAGTTCTCGTCGAAAACGGAAACCCATCCGGCGTTGACCGGACTGACGAGGAAATGCCGGATGCGGGAGCGTGTCGGGTCTTCCGGTGGGCCGTCGGCAGGGCTCTCAGCGATGGCGACGGGATCGTAGCCGGCGCGGAGAAGCACCTCCGTCACGGCGTCGAGGACGGCGCCCTGGTCTTCGGTCTTCACGTGGATGGCGTTCACGAAGTCGATCACGGGCGACATGTTAGTCGCGCTTCGCCCGGGCGTCCAAGGAGCGAGTTCCTGGAACGAGGGGATACACCGCGTGTACAGCGGCTTTTCGAATTGCAGCTTCCGCATCGGCGAGGGCGTGTCGGCAGTACGCCGGAAGTCACTTCCTGACATCAACTTGCAGCGATCCTCCACCAACCTGACATTCGGGCAAACAATTCGCGCCACTCCGCGTCTAATCCATCACTCCCCCCTCCCCCGAGGAACGCCACCCGAATGCACTTCCCGCGCCGACTTGCCGCTGCCCTTCTCGTCGCAGCCGCCGCCGTGCCCGCTTCCGCCCAGTCGAAACAGACCCCGTACGTCGATCCGGACAGCGGCATCGCGCTGATGCCTCCGGAGAAATGGAAGAGCATCCCGACGCCGAAGGAGATGAAGAACCGGGAGTGGATGCCGGAGGAAAAGACCAAGATGGTGGCGAAGTGGTCGGCGCCGCAGGGGGACGCGGACAATTATCCGATGGACCTCGAGGTGTACCTGATCAAGGACGCGAAGGGGATCGACGCGGCGCTGAAGGCGTACATCGCCTCGAAGATCGATCCCGACAGGGGCATGACGTTCGAAGTGAAGAAGCAGCAGGACTTCCTGGTCCAGGGGAAGCACAAGGGGAAGTTCCTGCTCGGCGACCCGAGCAACCGCGGCTTCGGGTACATCGTGGCGATCGTGAGCGACGGGGAGAAGTCGTTCGCGCTCGAGTTCACCGGCGGGCTGGCGCGCGCGGAGAAGGCGATGCCCGACCGCCTGAAGACCGCGATGACGTTCCAGTTCCTGACCGCGAAGGAGATCGAGAAAATCAGGAAATCGCCGCCGCCGCTCCTGGCCGGATGGAAAGTCCAGAAGACCGCGAACTACGACATCCAGTACAACTGCGACACGGCGTTCGCGGTGCTCGTCGGCCGCCACATGGAAGCGATCCTGCTCGAGTATCAGAAGTTCTTCCCGCTGGACTCGTTCGGCGGCGGGCCCGTGACGGTGGAGGGCCAGGAGGCGAAGCCCTCGAGCCAGAAAGTGACGCTCGACCGCATGACGGTGAAGCTGTTTGCGTCGAACGAGGAGTTCCAGAGCTACGCGGCCGCGAACGGGGTCGGCGGCGCCGCGGCGTACTTCAGCCCGGGGCAGAACGAACTTGTCGGGTACAAGACGCGCGACGCCGGCAAGGACCTCTCGATCCACATCATGTACCACGAGGCGATGCACCAGTACCTCCACGCGCTGTTCGGCGAGGAAGTCCGCATCCCGATCTGGCTCAACGAGGGCATGGCCGAGTACTTCTTCGGCGGCGAGTTCAGCGACGTCACAGGCCGCTTCACCATCGGCCTCAACAAGATGCGCATCGACACGATCCGCCAGGCGGCGCGCGACGGGTCGTTCGTCCCGCTCAAGACGATGTTCAAGTACACGCAGCAGGAATACTACTCGAACCCCGGCCTCTGCTACGCGCAGGGATGGTCGATCGCGTACTTCATGTGGACGACGCCCGACGCGAAATACAAGGGCGTGATCGAGACCTTCATGAAGAAGCTGCGCCAGTCGAAGGACCCGGACGCGGCGTTCGCGGAGTCGTTCGGGAAGCTCGATCTCGACCTGCTGGAGAAGGACTGGAAGGAGTTCGTGGGAAAGATGTAGAGGCCTCGCCTACTTCTTCGAGAGGTCGTCGTTCAGCTTGTCCCTCTCGTGCTCCCACCAGTCGTCCCACTCGGCGTAGTTGCCGACTTTCTCCCCGGTCAGCCTCTGGAGAGCCTTCCTGCAGTACTGCGCGACCTTCTCCTTGAAGTTCTGGTGCGGGTCGCGCCCCGAGTACTTGCACTTGCGCCAGAGATCGATGACCGCCTCGACGTTGGCCTTCGTGGAAATCGCGCCCATGGCGTTCACGGCGGCCTCCACCGCGTCCAGGTCCTCCTTCTCGTGCTTGCTCACGCGCGCTCGCGCGAAGGCCTCCAGCGCCGCCGACGAGGACCTCATCGCCAGGTCCTCGATCGCGTTGCAGACCGCTCGGAACACGGCGATCCTCGAGTCCGTCCTCTCCAGCGTCGCGTTCAACGCCGCCGCCGCGTCCTTGTTTCCCTTCATCCGCCCCAGCGCCGCGGCCGCCGCCATGCGCCAGCTGTCCGGATTCCCGCTCAGGATGATTCCCTGAAGCGACCCGATCACCTTCAGGTGCGGGCAGTCCCCCGCCGCCTTGATCGCTTCCTTGATCCCGCCCTCGTCCCCGCCCTTCACCGCCTCCGCGATGGCGTCGATTTTCGCTTTCGCGTCGGCGTCCGTCGGCGCGCCCGCATCTTCGGCTAGTGCCGGCGAGAAGCACGCGAGCGCAAAGGCGAGGAGGGCGTATCTCATCGGCGCATTCTACTTCGCCGTCAGGTCGTCGTTGAGCTTCCCCTTGTTATCCTTCCACCAGTCGTCCCACTCATCCTGGGACCCCAGCTTCTCCCCGAGCAGCCGCTGGAGCGCCTGGTTGCAGTGCTTGCGCACCTTCTCGCGGAACCTGCTCGCCGGATCGCGGCCGACGACCTTGTTCTTGTGCCACAGGTCGATCAGCGCCTCGACGCTCGATTTCCACTTCAGCGCCCCCAGCGCGTCGATCGCCTCGTTCACGCCCGGCAGGTCCTCGCCGTCGCGCGAGCCGAGCCGGTGATCGATCCAGTCCTTGCACACCGGCACGCTGGAGGGATGGTTGATCGAGCCGATGGCGTCGAAGCACGCGCTCAGCACGCTCGATTTCGATTCGTTCGGCTTCAGCGCGCCATGCAGCGCCTTCGCCGCGCCTGCTTCGCCGCGCATCTTCCCCAGCGTCTTCGCCGCCGTGGTCCTGCACGCATCGGTGTCCCCGACGAGAATTTTCGCAAGCAGCGACGTCACGCTCGCGTGCGGGCAGTCGCTCATCGCCTCGATCGCAGCCGCCTTCCCCTCCTCGCTCTTGCCCTTCACGGCCTCGTTGTACGCGTCGGTTTTCACCTTTGCGTCCGCGTCCGTCGGCCTGGCCGGCGGGGTGTCCTGCGCGAACGACGCCAGTGAGCACGCGCCGGCCAGCATCAGTGTCGGAAACAGTTTCATCCGCGGACCTCCTCGGGGGTTTCGGCTACTTCGCCGTCAGGTCGTCGTTGAACTTGCCCGCGTTCTTCTTCCACCAGTCGTCCCATCCGTCCATGTCCTCGAAGCTTTCGCCCGTCAGGCGCTGAAGAGCCCTGGTGTAGCGGACGTCCTGTTTCCACCGCATGCCGTGGCCGCCGCGCGCGCCATTCGAGACGATGTTCTTCTTGCCGAGGTCGATCAGCGCCGAAACGCTCGACTTCCACTTGAGCCCGCCCAACGCCTCGATCGCGGCGTTGATTTCCTTCGAGTCGGAGGTATCGCGCTTGCCCATGAGGTGGGAGATCCAGTCCTTCAGCACGGCGACCGAGGACGGGTGGTTCACGTCGCCCATGGCGCCGAAGACCTCGAGGATGACCTTCTCCCGTTCTTCGTTTGCGCCAATTCCGCCGTGGAGAGCCTTCGCCGCCTCCGGAAGGCTCTTCATTTTTCCGAGGGCCTTCGCTGCGGCGATGCGGACGTTGTCGGACGGGTCGCCGAGAAGGGGCGCGAGCGCGGCCGCGGTGGATGCGTGCGGCGCGTCGGCGCAGGCGGAAATGGCGGCGATTTTCGGGTCCTCTTCCTTTCCCTTCAGCGCTGTCTTGAGCTCGTCCACCTTCACCTTGGCAGCCGCCGCGGCGGCCTTGGCGTCTTCGGGGGACTGGGCGAGCAGGAAGGAAGCGGACAGGATGAGGGAAGCGACGGACAGGAATGCCGGTTTCATGGATGAGTTCCTTTTGGGGTACGGAAGTGAAACACCCGGCAGCGCGGAAAGTATCGTCAAAACCAGTCCGGCGCACAATTTCACAACCACATGCAGCATATGGCTTTACGTCATTCTCACGCACATTGCCAGAGACTGCCGGAATCCGGACAAGAGCCCGGGAAGAAACCTGCGCGTCGGGCGGAGTCGGCACTCAAACGAGGAACCTCCCAGACCACCGTCACGGTGCCGACGCAGCCTGACGCGCAGGTTTCTTCCCGGGCTCTGAGGTAAGCCAATAGATGGTGTCCAGCTTGATCGTCCGCGCGACCTCGACCACGTCCGCCTTCGTGACCGCCGCCAGCTCCTTCAGCGATTCCTCCACCGTCTTCGGCGCACCCGACAGCCGCCGCTCGAACAGCCCGCCGATCGCTCGCGCCGGAGAGTCCAGCACCGACCTCGTCCGCTGCGCC
>CAVPNQ010000112.1:0-43731 GCA_963706735.1 uncultured Planctomycetia bacterium | reverse complement strand
ACGCCGATCGCAAGCGCGACCGCCACCGAGACGACGCCGATGTACAGCGACCACCTCGCCCCGTGCAGCACGCGCGACAGCATGTCCCGCCCCAGGTGGTCCGTGCCCAGCCACTTCCCCGCCCCCGGCGCCTGCAGCTGGTGGTCCTGGGAGATTTCTCGCGGCCCCCTGGGCGCGAGGTTGGCGAAGATCGCCGCGCCGAGATACAGCGCCACCAGGAACGCGCCCGCCATCGCCGCGCGGCTCCCCCGGACCTTCCGCCAGGCTCTTCCCATCTCAGGCATGCGCGATTCTCGGGTCGAGGCGGCCGTAGAGAAGATCGACCGCCAGGTTGACGAGCACGAACGCGGCGGCGATCACGAGGATCGCGCCCTGCATGGCGATGAAGTCCTTGCCCTTGATCGATTCGACGACATACCGGCCGATCCCCGGCCACGAGAAGACGGTCTCGGTGAGGACGGCGCCGGACAGAAGCGTCCCGTACTGCAGGCCGATCGCCGTGACGATCGGGATCATGGCGTTGCGAAGCGCGTGCTTGAGGGCGACGGCGAGCACGGGCAGGCCCTTGGCGCGCGCGGTGCGGACGTAGTCGCTGGAGAGGGTTTCGAGCATGGAAGCGCGGGTGAGGCGGGCGATGACGGCCATGGGGATGGTCGCGAGGGCGCAGGCCGGGAGGAGGAGGTGGAGAAGGGCTTCGCCGGCGACGTCGGAGCGGCGGGCGAGGAGGGCGTCGAGGATGACGAAACCGGTCCGGTCCGCCGTGAAGTCGGTCATGAAGTCGAGGCGGCCGCCGCCGGGCAGGAGGCCCTTGAAGGCGACGAGGGCGAGCATGCCTAGGAAGAAGACGGGCACGGAGACGCCGACGAGCGAGGCGCTCATCACGCCGAGGTCCACGAACGATCCCGGCTTCAGGGCCGCGACCACGCCGGCCGCCATGCCGAACAGCGCGGCGAGAAGAAGCGCCGCGGTGGCGAGTTCGACGGTTGCCGGGAAGTGCCGCTTGAGGTCCTCGGCGACGGGGCGCTTCGTCTGCGACGACCGCCCGAAGTCGCCGCGCGCGAGGCCGCCCATGTAGGAGGCGTACTGGACGACGACGGGGCGGTCGAGGCCGTACTCGCGGCGGATGCGTTCCACCGACTCGGCGGACGCCTTTTCGCCGGCGATCGAGCGCGCCGGGTCGCCGCCGACGTGGGCCAGGGCGAACACGAGGAACGACACTCCCAGCAGCGTCGGGACGGCGAGGGCGAGCCGCCGGAGGAGGAACGACCTCATTTTTTCGCGAACGCGTCCTTCAGCCGGACGAGCCCCATCGGGTGCAGGACGTAGCCCTCGACGTTTGCGCGCGTCGCCGCGATGTTCGGCAGGTACGCCAGCGGCACGACCGGCGTTTCCTTCCGCATCACGTCCTGCGCCTGCCGGTACAGCTCGGCGCGCTTCGCCTGCTCCGGTTCCTTCTGCGCGCGCACGACGAGGTCGTCGAACGCGGGCGAACGCCAGTGCGCGTGGTTCTGCTCGGGGATCGCGCTGGAGTGGAACAGCGTGAACAGGAAGTTGTCGGGGTCGCCGTTGTCGGTGATCCAGCCGACGAGCGCGATGTCGTGCTTGCCGGCCTTGAGTTCGCCCAGGTACACGCCGCCCTCCCAGATCGGGTTCAGGATGCGCGGCTTCAGCCCGACCGCCTCGAGGCGCTGCTTGATCACGGAGCCGACGCTCGCCGGGTCGGGGACGTACGCGCGCGGGTTCGGCATGACGTAGAGGTCGATCTCCTTGCCGGTGATCCCGGCCGCCGCGATCGCGGCCTTCGCCTTCTCCACGTCGTACGGGTAGTCGGCGACCTTCTCGTTGTACCCCCAGATGGTGGGTGGAAGCGCGTTGGGCCCGGTCTGGCCGACGCCGCGGTAGGCGAGCTTGAGGAGTTCCTGCTTGTCGATGGCCATCGCGATCGCCTGCCGGACCTCGGGGCGGTCGAACGGGGGCTTCTCGCAGTTGATCGCGAGGTAGGAGAAGTTCATCCCGGGCTCGATCATGAGGCGGCAGGAGGCATCCCCGCGGATCGAATCCAGGTCGCCCGGGGGGACGCCGTCGATGATGTGGACTTCGCCGGCGCGCAGCCGCTGGACGCGCACCGAGTTCTCGGCGATCACCGCGTAGATGATCTTCTTCGACTTCGGGCAGCCGCCCCAGTACTCGGCGTTCGCCTCGAGGACGATCTTCTGCGTCGGCTCCCACGACACGAACTTGAACGGGCCCGTGCCGACCGGGTGCTGGCCGTAGCTCCCCTTCCACTGCGCGATCGCGGCGGGGCTGGAGATGCACGCCGGGAACATCGCCAGGTTGGTCAGGAACGTCGCGTTCGCCTCGGTGAGCGTGAAGACCGCCGTGTCGGCGGAGGGCGCCTCGACCTTCGCGATGTTCTTGTAGAGAAAGTCGTAGGGAGTCTCCGTCAACCCCTCGCGGAGGGGCGACTTTAGCTTCAGGTAACGGTCGAAGTTCGCGACGACGGCGGCGCCGTCGAACGCCGTGCCGTCGTGGAACTTCACGCCGCCGCGCAGCTTGAACGTCCACACCGTTCCGTCGGGGGAAGACGTCCAGGACGTCGCCAGCGCCGGCTCGACCTTCGTGCCTTTCGCCTCGAACGCGACGAGCGTGTCGAAGATCTGCGTGACCACGTTCACCGACTCGCCATCCTCGATCGCCTGAGGATCGAGTTTCTTGGAGTCGGCGCCGCGGGCGTAGACGAGGACGTCGCCGGAGAAGCCGCCCGCAGGGTTGACGTTCGGGGTTGCGGGCTTTCCGCAGCCGGCGAGGAAGAGAAGCGCAAGAAAGACGACGAGGAACGGCTTGTACACAGATGAAGTCAGATTTCGCAGATACGGCGTCGCGGTGCAGGCGCTGATCGAGGAAGCCGTATCTGCCGACGTTTCTGCAGCATCTGATTTCATCTGCGTACCGCCTTTTTGCTGGTGTTCAGGCCTTCGTCTTCCGTTTCTTCGCCTCGAACCTCACCCGGATCGGAACCTCTGCCAGCGGAAGATTCTCGCGCAGGCGGTTCTCAATGTAGCGCATGTACTCGTCCGAAAAACCGTCCACGTTGTTCACGACGAGCACGAACTCGGGCGGATGGACCTTCGTCTGCTTCGCGAAGTAGATCTTGGGCAGCTTCCCTCGCCGCGCCGGCGCGTGGTACGTCTGCGCTTCCTCGACGATTCGGTTCAGGAACGACGTCGGCGCACGGAACCCGGACTGCGTGTGCAGGTCCGCCGCGAGCTTCAGCAGCTCCTTCAGGTTGAACCCGGACCTCCCGCTCGCGCAGACGATCGGCGCGAACGACAGGCCGGGGAGCACCTCGTCGTAGTACTCGCGGTACTCCTCCGGGTCGCGTCCGGCCTTCTGCGCCAGGTCCCACTTGTTCAGCACCAGCACCACCGGCTTCCCCGCGTCCACGATCGCCTGCGCCACCTTCTTGTCCACGATCGACGCCGTCTCCGAGGAGTCCACCATGAAGAACACCACCTCGCAGCGGCGCAGCGCGCGCTCGGTCCGGACCCGGCCGAAATGGTCCATCGGGTCCTCTTTCCCCTTGCGCCGCAGCCCCGCCGTGTCGATCAGCGTGAACTTCTTCCCGTCCATCTCCATCCGCACGTCCACCGAGTCGCGCGTCGTCCCCGGGATCGGCGACACCACCACCCGCGCCTCCCCCGCGAACTTGTTCACCATCGTGGACTTGCCGACGTTCCGCCGCCCGATGATCGCGATCTTCAGCCCCGGGTCCGGCACCGCCCCGGCACGCTTCTCCGGCGGAATCTTCGCGTGCACCACCTCCGCCAGGTCGTCCAGCCCCCGCCGCGTCAGCGCGCTCGTCACCACCGGCTGCCCGAACCCGAGCCGGAAGAAGTCCGCTTCCTGCCCGACCGTCTTTTCCGAGTCGCACTTGTTCGCGACGACCACGACCGGCACCTTTCCGCGCCGCAGCCGTTCCGCGATCTTCGTGTCCGCCGGCGTCAGCCCGTCCCGCAGGTCCACCACGAACAGCACCGCGTCCGCGTGCTCCAGCGCAATCAGCACCTGCGCCTGCGCCTGCGCGATCACGTCGTCGTCCCGCTCGTCCACGATCCCCGCCGTGTCCATCGCCTCGAACACCGCTTCCCCGCGCTGCACCACCGACGTCACCCGGTCCACCGTCGTCCCGGGCTTCGGCGCCTCAATCGACACGCGACGGCGCGTGAGGGCGTTGAGAAGCGTCGATTTACCGACGTTGGGGCGGCCGACGATGGCGACGAGGGGGAGGCGCATGGGGGTTCCGGGGGACCGGAGGGGGTGTATCTTCGCGACGGCGGGTCTGCTTGCAAGGGAATTTCCGTATCTCTATAATTCGAAAAGGTTTAAGAAGCGCAACTCGGGGGGTTTCCCGGGGTTTCAATAGGACAACGCCCGATGCCTTCCGAGAATCCCCCCGTGAACAATCCCGCCCCTGCGCCGGCACGCCCCGCAGCTCGCCTCCGCTGCGACGGCTGCGGCGTCGAAGTGCGCGCGGTCGGCTGGCGCCCGGGGATGCCCGCGAACTGCAAAAAGTGCGGGCAGCCGATGCGCCCCGCAAGCCAGTCGCCCACCATCAGCGACACCGCGAAGACGCAGACCCTGCCGCCGGAAAAGAAAGATCCCCTGCTCGGCAAGACCCTCGGCGGTTGTCGCATCTCGCGCAAGATCGGAAGCGGGGGCATGGGCGCGGTGTACGAGGCGCTGCACCTCGGCCTCGACAAGAAGGTCGCGATCAAGATCCTCCCGCCCGAATTCACGTCGCACGCCACCGCGCTCGAACGCTTCCAGCGCGAAGCCCGCGCCGCCGCGAAACTCGAGCACGCCAACATCGTCCAGGTGCTCAACGTCGGCAACGAGGGCGGCTACAACTTCATCGTGATGCAGTTCGTCGAGGGCGAATCCCTCGGCCGCCTCGTGTCGCAGCGAAAGGCGCTTCCGTGGCGGGAAGCGCTGAAGTTCATCCGGGAAGCGGCGCGCGGGCTGGCGTCGGCGCACGCGGCGGGGGTGATCCACCGGGACATCAAGCCGGACAACATTCTCGTGTCGAAGGACGGCGTCGCGAAGGTGGCGGACTTCGGGCTCGCGCGCACGCTCGATTCGGCGGTGTCGCTCTCGACGACCGGCCAGATCATGGGCACGCCGGACTACATGTCGCCGGAACAGGCGCAGGCGCAGAAGATCGACGGGCGCGGCGACATCTACTCGCTCGGCGCCACGTTCTACTTCCTGCTCTGCGGGAAGAAGCCGTTCCACGCCGACACGCCGCTCGCGATCATCATGAAACACGTCAGCGAGCCGCCGCGGCCGCTTCGCGAATTCAACCCGGACGTGCCCGTGCCCGTCGAGAACGTCATCGCCAAGATGATGGCCAAGAAGCCGGAGGACCGCTTCGCGGACTGCACCGCCCTCATCACCGCGCTCGACGAGCTGGAGCGCGGCGGCACGCCGGTTTCCTCGGGCAGCCTGCCGGCCGTTCCCTCCCCGGGGGGCGCATCGCAGGTCATCCTGCCGCCCGCTTCCCCCACCCGCGGGCTGGTCTTCATCGGCGCCGGGATCATCGCGGGTCTGGTGCTCGCCGCGGTCGTGGTGGCGTCGGTGAAGAGCCGGCGGGGGGACGGGGGTCCGAAGGTGCCGGTCGCAGGGCAGCCACCCGCGGGGCCGGTCGAGCCCGCGGCCGAGAAGCAGATTCTCGACCACTATCGCCTGCTCACGGAATCGGTCGCGGGGCGGCGCTGGCCGCAGGCCCGCGAGGCCCTGGCTGCGCTGAAGTCCTACGCGGGCACGGACGCCTACAAGTCGATCGAGGCGGACATCCTGAAGCAAGCCGACCGAGTCAGCGCCCACGACGACCGTGTGGCGGCCGGCATCCTCGAGGACTTGCCGGGCGGCGGCGAGCGGACGACGTTCGAGTTCGACGGGCCCGAGGACATGCTGGACATGCGCAACTGGTCCAAGGCATTCCGCATGGCGGAGAAGGGCGTCCTGGTGGGCACGGGTGCGGTCCAGCCGGTCGAGCCCGTGTCGATCATCGACGGCACATTCCGGGCGCGCGTGAAGTTCATCGAGCGGAACCAGCGGATCAAGGGCGGCGAGCGCCCCAAGCCCGCCAAGGGGCTGCTGGAGGAGTGGGCGCGGCCGGTGGTCGGGTTCGCGTTCCGCCTCCAGGAGGACGGCTCCGGCTGGGGCGCGGGGGTCGAGGACGCCGAAGGCGACAAGGCGAAGGCGATCATCGCGTGCCTGCCCCCGACGAAGCCGCTGAGCAAGCCGGAAATCGTGAAGGGCGTCGAGTTCCCGTCGCCCGGCGAGGAGTACTTCGATCTCTGGATCACGATCGCGGGCGAGCACATCACCATCGGGGTCGGGGACAAGGAACTGCTGTCCAACACCGACGCGCGAGGCGTGAAGCCGGGAAACATCCTGTTCTTCGCGCGCGGCACCGGCGTCCGCATCGACCGCGTGGTCGTCGAGAGCCGGAAGTAGCTCGCCCTACTCCTCTTCCACGCCTTCTTCGACGACCTTCTCCCCGTCGAAGCTCAGCAGCTTCTTCTCGCCCTCCGCCATCGTCTCGATGTGCACCGGGCGCTTCCACACCTTGAAGAGGTTGCGCAGCGTGTCGCGGCCTTCCTTCGCGTCGAGGTCGAGCCCCGCGTGCTCGTGGGCCAGCTTGAGCTCGCCGCGGTTGCGGAAATTGCCGTCCTCGACGCGGATGATCGGGTAGCCGCTGTTGGTGAGGCGGAACAGGAGCTGCTCCTTGACCTTCGCGAAGTCGCGGTCGGAGATTTCCATGCGACCGGTCTGGGGGTTGTGCTTGAACACGAAGAGCTTGTGGCGCTCGCAGAATTCCTTGGTGAGGAACTCGTCGATGAACGTGAGGTCGTTGTGGATCATGCGGACCTCGTAGATCTTCTTGCGGCCGAGGCCGAGCTTCATGTCCCACTGGCGGCGGCGCTGCATGTCGTCGCAGCGGTCCCACTCGGCGCCGAACTGGCCCTTGTCCCAGCGCTCCTCAATGTCGCGGTACAGCTCGATGCCGACCTTGTACGGGTTGAGGACGCCGGGACGCGTGCCGAGCGTGCCCGCGTGGTGCTCGGCGTAGTCGATGACCTCCGCGTCGCACAGCACCTTCTCCGTCATGATCCGCGAGTGCCAGTACGAGGCCCACCCCTCGTTCATGATCTTGGTCATCGCCTGCGGCGCGAAGTAGTACGCCTCGTCGCGCACGATCGCCAGCACGTCCCGCTGCCAGTTGTCGAGCGGCGCGTTCTCCAGCAGGAACAACAGCACGTCCTTCTCCGGGTGCTCCGGCAGCTTCCGCTTCTTCGCGATCTCGTCCTCGATCGCCTTCTTCTGGCGGTCCACGAAGTCCTTGGGGTTCATGAAGCGGTCCATGTATTCCTTGGACTTGATCTTGCGCGGCGTGACGTCGCGCTCGAGGTCCTCGACGTGCTCGACGACCTTGCGCTTCTTCGGCGAATAGACCGAATGCGGGTCGATCAGGTTCTCGATCGACATGCACGCGTCCAGGAACTCCTCGACCACGGTCTCGCCGAACTTCTCCACGTACCGGCGCAGGCGCGTCCCGTGGTTCGCCATCTGGTCGAGCATCTTGCGGTTCGTCTGCGAGAACCAGTAGTTGTGCTTGAAGAAGTCGCTGTGCCCGTAGACGTGCGCGATGACCAGCTTCTGGTCCACCATCGAGTTCGACTTCATGAGGTACGCCGTGCACGGGTCGTTGTTGATCACCAGCTCGTAGATCTTCTGCAGCCCGAACGAGTACCCCTTCTCCAGCTCCTCGTAATGCAT
This sequence comes from uncultured Planctomycetia bacterium, assembly GCA_963706735.1. GTDB lineage: Bacteria > Planctomycetota > MHYJ01 > WSZJ01 > WSZJ01 > WSZJ01. The sequence goes on along the minus strand of CAVPNQ010000112.1, from coordinate 35,889 downwards.
CCCGAAGCGCCAGTGCGGGTACCGCGTCGGGAACCCGCCGTACGCGGCGACCTCGTTGAGCTCGTCGTGGTCGATCAGCTCGAACGACGTGTCGAACGGGTCCAGGCCGTACGCGAGGGCATACTCGCGGATCTTCGACGCGTGCCGCGAGATCTCCTCCCGCAGCCCGCCCGAGCGCGAATTCCCGCCCCTGATCCCTCGCGTGCTCCCGCTCATTTGCCCTTCCCCAGGAAGTCCTTGATCGAGTCGTAGATCCCCTCGCGGTCCTTGATCTCGCTCGTGATGATCCGCGCGTCCTCGCCGCCGAACTTCTCGTCGAGGTCCTTCTTGAACTGCCCCGAGCCGTAGGCCGACTTCACCTGCCCGTAGCAGAACACGTTCGAGACCGGGAAGAGCTTCTGCTCGAGGAGCTCGATGCAGCGACGCGTGTCCTCGGAGCCCCAGTTGTCGCCGTCGGAGAAATGGAAGGGGTAGATGTTCCACTCCTCGACGTTGAAGTCGCGCTCGACGATGTCGCTGCACATCTGGAGCGCGCTGGAGATCTTCGTTCCGCCCGACTCCTTGACGTGGAAGAACGTGTGCTGGTCCACCTCGCGCGCAACGGCGTCGTGCACGATGTACCGCGTCTCGATTTTCTTGTACTGCGACCGCAGCCACGTATCGATCCAGAACGCCTCGATCCGCACGATCTCCTTCTGCTCGTCCCCCATCGACCCCGACACGTCCATCATGTAGATGATCACCGCGTTATTCTGCGGGATCTCGTGGACTTTCCAGGAGCGGAAGCGCTTGTCCTCGCGCCACGGGACGACGATCGGGTTTTTCTCGTCGTAGATGCCGAGGGCGATCGAGCGCTTGAGGGCCTCGCGGTAGGTGCGCTTGAAATGTCGAAGCGACTCGGGGCCTGTGCGCGAGATGCCGGTGTACTTCTCCTTGTCGGCCGCGATCGTGCGCGAGCCCTTGGGCTTGATGTTGGGCAGCTCCAGCTCTTCGCCGAGGATCTTCGCCAGCTCGCTCAGCGGGACGTCCACCTCCAGCAGGTGATCGCCCGGCTGGTCCCCCGCGCCGGTCCCTTCCCCGGGCTCCCCCTGGTCCAGCGGCGTCCCCGGCTCCCCCGGCCCCATCCCCACGCCGCTTCCGTCGTTCTTCCCGTACCGGAAATGCGGAATCTGGATCTGTGGGATCGGGATCGAGACGAGGTTCTTCCCCACCTTGCCGACGAGCTCGCCGCGCGTGATGTACTTCCGCAGCTCGGACTTGATCTTGCCGCGGACGATCGCGCGGAAGCGTGAGAAGTCCTTTTCGATTTTCTTGACCATGGTCGCTATGTCGGTCGCTTCGAGCGCCGGACACGAATCCACTCGATCGCGAGGCATGCGCCCAGCGCGAGCGTGATGGAGGTGGCGAAAATTACGGCTGCCGCAATAACGGGGCTGAGTCCGGCGTCGCGGAGAATGGGAAGCAGCGGAAACAGGGTCGGGGCGACGAGCACCAGCCCCGCCCCGATTGCTACTGTGAACGGCGCGAGCCTTCGATAACCCGTCCTGGTCATGCGGGCCCTCTCCTTTGCCGCCCTACTCTTTCGCTGAACCCCGCGCGAAGATGCTCGCAACGAAGCTCAGCACGTCGCTCGCGCAGATGTGGCAGTACCCGTAGCTCTTGATCAGCCTCGACCGCACGACGTCGATCTTCTCCTGCGTCTCCTTGTCCACCACGTTGGAGATCAGGCTCGTGAGCTTGATCGTGTCCTTCTGGTCCTCGAACAGCTTGAGCTCGAGCGCCTTCTGGAGCCGCTCGTTCGTCCGGTAGTCGAACTTCTTGCCCTCGATCGCGAGCGCGCCGATGTAGTTCATGATCTCGCGGCGGAAGTCGTCCTTGCGGCTCTCGAGGATGTCGATCTTCTCCTCGATCGACCGCATCAGCCGCTCGTCCGGCTCCTCGTCCTGCCCGGTGTAGCGGTTCTTCACGCGCTCCTTCTGCGTGTAGGCCTTCACGTTGTCGATGTAGTTCGCGCAGAGCCGGCTGATCGCGTCCTCGTCGGCGCAGATCGCCCGCTGGACCTCGTTCTTCACGATGTCCTCGTACTCCTCCTTCGCCACCGCGAGCAGCTCCTTGAACTTCTTCTTCTGCTCGTCGCTCGTGATCAGCGAATGGTGCGCCAGCCCGTCCTCCAGCTCGTTCATCGCCATGAACGGGTTCACGCACCCGCCGTCCTCCACCTGCACCAGCGCGTTGGAGATCTTGTCCTGGATGTAGCGCGGGCTGATCCCCTCCATGCCCTCGCGCTCCGTCTCTTCCATCAGCTCGCGGATGTTGTCCTCCGTGAAGCCGGGAAGGGTCTTCCCGTTGTACAGCTTCAGCTTCTGCAGGAGCGTGAGGTTCGCCTTCTTCGGCTCCTCGAGCCGGGTCAGGATCCCCCACATCGCGCAGACCTCGAGCGTGTGCGGCGCAATGTGCTTACCGCGCACCTTCCCCAGGTTGTAGTCGCGCTCGTAGATCCGGATTTCGTTGTCGAGCTTCAGGTTGTACGAGATGTCGATCTTCAGCGTCCGGTCCCGGAACGCTTCCATCAGCTCGTTGTTCTGCAGCCGCTTGTACTCGGGCTCGTTCGTGTGCCCGATGATCACTTCGTCGATGTCCGTCTGCGCGAACTTCTTCGGCTTGATCACGTGCTCCTGCGAAGCGCCGAGCAGGTCGTACAGGAACGCCACGTCCAGCTTCAGCACTTCGATGAACTCGATCATCCCCCGGTTCGCGATGTTGAACTCGCCGTCGAAATTGAACGCGCGCGGGTCCGAATCGCTCCCGTACACCGCGATCTTCCGGTAGTTGATGTCCCCCGTCAGCTCCGTCGAGTCCTGGTTCTTCTCGTCCTTCGGCTGGAAGGTTCCGATGCCGATGCGGTCCTTCTCGGAGAGCGTCAGCCTCCGCACCTTCACGTGCCCCAGCACCTTGCGCCAGTCCCCGCGGTACTTCGCCATCAGGTCGTTGAACGTCCGCCGGCAGCTCGGGCACAGGTCCCCGTCGATCTTCATGTGGTACGCCCCGGGGCCCAGCGACGCGTTCAGGTCCTTCAGCATCGCCTCCCGCACCTCCCCCGGCAGCAGCCTCAGCGGCTCCTCGTGCATCGGGCACGGCGCAAACCCGCCCGGCGCCTCGGCGTCCTCCCACGCGAACGAAAACAACGCCCCTTCCTTCGTCCGCGAATACGCCTCCAGCCCGCGCTTCATCAGCCGCGCAATCGTGCTCTTCGACGACCCCACCGGCCCGTGCAGCAGCAGGATCCGCCGCTCCGCCCCGTACGAGTACGCGCCGGACTTGATCGCGTTCACCAGGTCCACCAGCGACCGCTCCAGCCCGAAGATCCCGTCCCGCCCGTTGCCGATCGGGTCCTTGAAGAAGTTGTACCGCACCAGCGTCTCCCGGTGCTCCGTGTACTGCTCGTACCCGTACGACAGGATCATGTCGTACAGCCGCTGGTACGAATTCCGGATCAGCCGCGGGTTCTCCACCACCATCGCCAGGTACTGCTCGATCGACCCTTCCCAGTGCAGCTCCTCGTAGCTCACCTCGTTCATCGACTTGTCCATCATCTCGAGGTACTGCCCGATGCGGTCGCTCGGCTTCGGGGCGCGAGCTCCATCTTCGCGGACTCGGGAATTCGCCATGATCGCTCCTGGTTGAAGGCGGGTGACGGCGGTCCTATTGTAGCCCGGCGCGGCCTAAATCCGGGCCCTCGACACCTTCGGCGACGACCACTTCTTTTTCTCCGCATGCCGGATCGCGTCCGCCAGGATCGGCAGCGCCGCATCCACGTCCTTCGTCGAGCACATCAGCGGCGGACAGAACCGGATCGTGCTCTCCCCGCAGCCGATGATCAGCAGCCCGTGGTAGAACGCGCTGTCCACGATCGCGTCCCTCGCCTGCGGGAACGGCTCCCGCGTCTCGTGGTTCTTCACGATCTCCATCCCGATCATCAGCCCACGCCCGCGAACGTCCCCCACGATGTCGAACTGAAGCGCGAACTGGTGCAGCCTGTTCCTGAGGTACGCGCCGACCTTCGCGGCGTTCCCCATCATCCCGTTCTCGATCAGGTCCAGCGTCTTCAGCGCCGCCGCGCACGCCACCGGGTTGCCCCCGAACGTGTTCGCGTGCGCCCCCGCCTTCCACGTATGCAGCTTCTCCCGCGCCACCATCGCCCCCATCGGCAGCCCGCTCGCAATCCCCTTCGCCATGCACACGATGTCCGGCTCCACCCCCGTGTGCTGGATCGCGAACATCTTCCCCGTCCGCCCGAGCCCGCTCTGGATCTCGTCCACGATCAGCAGGATGCCGTGCTTGTCGAGAAGGGCCTTCAGGGCCGGCCAGAAATCGTCCGGCGGCACGACGTACCCGCCCTCGCCCTGGATCGGCTCCACGATGCACGCCGCGACCTCCTCCGGCGGCACGCTCCGGTGGAAAATCACGTCCTCGATGAACTTCACGCACTCGATCCCCGTCGTCCGCGAATTCCCGATCGGCGGCCGGTACGGGTTCGGGTACGGCACGTGCGTCACTTCCGGCACCAGCGGCGCAAACCCGTTCCGCTGGATCGGCTTCGACGCGCTCAAGCTCAGCGCCCCGAAAGTCCGCCCGTGAAACCCGCCCAGGAACGCCAGCATCCGCGGCCGCTTCTTGTGGAAGCGCGCCAGCTTGAACGCCGCCTCGACCGTCTCCGTCCCGCTGTTCGTGAAGAAGACGCGCTTCGGCCCGCTCATCGGCGCCAGGTCCGACAGCCGCGCGGCGAGGTCGCTCTGGGGCGCGTAGTAGAAGTCCGTTCCCGCCATGTGCAGGAACTTGCGGGTCTGGTCGTTGATCGCGGCGACCACCTCGGGATGGCAGTGCCCCGTCGAGCACACCGCCACGCCGGCCGTGAAGTCCAGGAACTCGTTCCCGTCCACGTCCCACACCTTCATCCCCGAAGCGTGATCGACCACCAGCGGGTAGCAGCGCGTGTACGACGGCGACATGAACCGCTCGTCCTTGGCGAGAATGACCTTCCCCCGCGGTCCGGGGAGCTTCAGCTTGCGCGTTTTCACGGGAATCTCCGGGTGCAAATAAAAGAATCGAGAAGCGACCGCCGGGTGCCGCCGCGCCCGGATTGAAGGCAAAAGTCTATCACCCTCCCTGTAGAATGTCACTCAGGCCAGCCCCCGTGCCCGGCCGATAACGACAACGTGAGAGACCTCCGATCCATCGCCCTGGCCCTCGCCCTCGCCGCCGCAGCCTCCGCGGACGACGTCACCATCCCCATGGCCGACGGCAACGTCCTCCGGGGCGAACGCGTCGACGACCCCGCCGTCGCCGGGAAGGGCGTCCGCCTGAAGACCGGGGGGATCACCGTCTTCGTCCCGTGGAGCGAGATGGCTTCGGGCTCCCGGGAGCTCCTGGAAAAGGGGATTTCGCCCGAAGTGCCGCACTCGGCGCCCCCGGTGGCGCCGGCGGCCGGGGAACTTCCTCCTCTCCCCGAGGACCCGCCCGACGAGATCGAGGAGCCGCTCGCCGACGCCAATGGCGAACCGCCCCCGATGCCAGACTGCTGCGATCCCAGGTTCTGAGGACTCCGCAGGATAGCTGTGGAGCTCCATAGAGATGGCTGCGTATCGCCCTAACCTGAATCGCGGTATCGCCGAGGATTCGCTGAAGAGCTTCTCGATGGGATCTCTTCAAAATAATGAAACCGGCCCTGGCTTCCGCACAGATACCTAAGCTTCCATTAAGTGGTGTCGAAACGACCGTGGAAAAGCGCGAGCTATCACTTTCCGGCAAGAAGTTTCGCCGCAGCCTGCTGAATGCCGGCAGGGTAATTTCCTTCCTCGATTTGTCGCAGTTCGCGCTCGAAGTCGCTTCGCCGGCCAGACCTCCTGATCGCGTTGAGCGCCCCAAGCAGCGTGGAATAGTCGCGACGTGAAAGTCCTGCGCGAATAATGGGGTCGACGTTCGAATTCTCCGCGGAGTACGCCGCAACTCTGTCCAGAATCCGGGTTCGTTGCTCACTCGAGGCCCCACCTTCCACGAACTTCGCGACAGCCCCGCTCAGTTCCCGGTCATGGAGGATTGTCGGGCAGCCCGAAATCGCAACAAGCGTTGCCTGAATTTCGGCCTCACATGGGCTTGAAAGTTTGTGCTTGAGAAGCTCGATGGTGTTTTCCGGCGAGAGTCGCGCCGCGGCACGTGTCGACTCATCCACCAGCTCGGTCGACCTAGCCTCGGTGAGTGAGACTCCGATCCACGACAGGTCCTCGCCAACTAACTGATCCGCTATTGCGTGCATGAGAAACGCACGTACGTTCTCAGGTTCACCCTGATCCGCTAGAAATGGAAGCGCGATCGATCGCTTCTCGGGAAGCTCGCTGATCCTGTTCCCCATGAATTGGAGCGCAGGGGAGCGCGCTCGAAGCAGGGCTTCGAGCGAACGTTCGTCGAATGTCCCTTTGCCGGCCTGCAATGCCCTTTCCAAGAATCCCTCCGGATCAAATCTAGGTGAGATTTCCGGTGAGCCAAGCGTCTCCAGGACTTTCAGCGGACTTCCTGAGCGCTCCGCCATGCACAGGATCGCCAGCCAGCAGGACCAGCACCCGCTGGCATCGTTTCCGTAGAGACCCCGGCCGCTTCCGAGCTGGGCAGGGTCAATTGCAAGCACAATCGCCGCCGTGCAACTGGTAGCGCCGTCTCGGTCAATCAGGAAATCCTTCAAGTCCTCCTTCCCAGCTCCCAATGCGCGGCACAGGATGACCCCGAGGATCTTGACTCCAGGATCATCCTCCCCTTCCAACATTCCCAGAAGCGTGTCAATCTGTCTTGGCGAGGGTTGCAAGTTAATCAGGTCCGAGACCTGTTCTCTCACCTGATCCAGATCGTGAGACTGCAGCGCGCGGAAGACGAGGGTTAAATCCGGGGCACTCGAAGGGAGCTCAACGGTTTCGTGGCGCGAGATTGGTCGACCTTGGGATGCGCCTTCGCCGGAGCCCACCCTAGGGAGTTCCGGCTCTCTGGTGCCAGATGGCGAGGTTGTGGGGCCGCTCGATCGATTCCACGGACGCTCCTTCAGAACCCAGAGCGTGGGAACGAGGGCTAGGACTAGGGCGACTCCCGTTGAGCGTTTCATTTGGACTTCTTCTTCGGTGCGCCGGTGGCCACGTCGAATCCCGGAAAAGTCTCTGTGAACTCCGCCTGGTCCGCATCCGTCGCGGGGTGCGCGCTGACGGTGCAGGGAGAAACGCCCGTTGCGACGAGCGTGTTCGTATCGCAATCCCACTCAGCGAAAGCGTTCACGCACCAATCCACCACTCTGACCAGGTGCCCGTCGCAGTAGACCCATGTCTTCAGGGTTATCTCGATCTCCTTGCGACGAAGCGGTTTGCCGGTCTTTGGGTCGATATTGCTCTTCTCAACGTCCTTCAGTCCGGGAATGTCGATGGTGCCTGTTATCCTGCCGGTGTTTTTGGATAAGATTTTTGCTGAGTAGATGTCGGGCTTGCCATCCTGGGTGTCGGGGCTCCACCCTTTGCCGTTCTTCGGAACTCTCTCCTCGCTGTCCGGTTCCTCCGGATGCTTGGAATCACAGTTGAACTTTCGCAGCGCGATACTGACACCCTGATAAACAATCGGATCGCAGTCATCAACGTAAAGCACGAATCCAATTCCGGTCGTTGAGGGAGAGGTAGTGCTCGTTCCAAAAACTGTCGGGTTTGCCAGGTTGAACACGAAGAGCCGAATGGGATCACCTGGCTGAGCGATGGTCCGATCCGAGACGAGCACCTCGCAAGTCTTCCCCACAAACATCTTTGCGCATGCGGCGTAGATGGCAACCTCGGTGTAGCCGTTCTCCGTGTCATCCGAAACCACCACATCAACAAGTTGGCCACAGTCCGGGTCCGGATTGGGCCAATTGGGAGGCTGACAGTTCTGCGCCATCAACTGCGAATGCATGGATGCCAAGAAGGCAGAGACGAGAACGGTCAGCGACAACGCACGACAGGAGACTCGATTCATTTGAACTCCCTCAACCTGTTAGCTGGGGACGCGGAGTAGAACAACACCGTTCTACCACCTCGCCAGCGATCGTAAAGTCTACCTGTTCGAAGACACGGAACTGTCTGAAAATGGAAGTGTCCTCATCAGTCACCTGGCGTGTTACAAATTCAGGATGTAGTCGCGCGCCAGGATTTCGGCCAGTTCCGCCAGGTCCTTCACCTCGTGCGTCGGCTTCGACTTGCCGATGTCGGCCGAGTGCTTCCCGCCGCGCCTCACCAGAACCGTCGTCATGCCGATCGCGTTGGCCGGGTCGATGTCGTGCGCCGGGTAGTCGCCCACGTACATCGCGCTCTTCGGGCTGATCCCCAGCGAGTCGCACGCCCTCATGTAGAGCTTGCGGTTGGGCTTTGAGATGCCGATCTGGTCGCTGATGAAGATCGCGCCCGGCGTCAGGTAGTCGAGAATCTTCAGCCGGACGAGTTTCTCCGCCTGCTTGATCTCCAGCCCGCTGGTGATCACCCCGCGCACCAGCGGCGTCGCCGACAGCCGCTTCAGCAGCGCCAGCGCGTCCGGGTACGCCGCCAGCTCGCGCGACTTCGTCTCGTGGTACCCCACGATCGCCCCCGCGATCAGGATCGCCCGGTTCACGCCCTCCCACGCCTTCCTCGGGATCCGCAGGAGCAGCTTGTCGAAATGGTGCTCGTAGTTGCTCGAGAACTCCGAGATCACTTCCTCGAGTTCGCGAACCAGCTCCTCCGCGGGCATCTTCAGCCCCAGCGCCACCATCGCGTCCATCGACGCGCGCCGGGCCCGGGCCGCGAAGTCGCTCGTGGAGTAGAGCGTGTCGTCGATGTCGAAGAAGATCGCCTGAAGCGGCGTCGCGGGGGGAGTGCGCACGCGGGAATATTACACCGCACCCGCTACCGGGCCAAAGCCTTCCGCAGCGCGCCCAGGTCCAGCCGCTTCCCCGGGCACAACGTCGCGTTCCCATGCGTCTCCCCGTGCCCGACCACGTTGGCGGCGGGGATGCCGCAGCGCTCGCACAGCCACCGGCAGAGCGCCTCCAGCGACGCCTGCTGGGCCGGCGTCGGGGGGCCCTTCTCGAAATCCCCCACCAGGCAGATCCCGATCGCCCGCGCGTTCCACTCCGGCTTCGCGTGCGCCCCGTCCCGCTGCTCCAGCCATCGTTCCCCGGGCTCCACGCGGCCGTCCTCGGTCATCGAGCCGTTCCCGATCACAAAGTGGTATCCGAGGCCCTCCCAGCCCTTGTCACGGTGGATCCTGTCGAAGTGTGCGGCGCTTCCGGTCGCCGAGGCCGAATGGTGGACGATGACGTGGGTCCAGCCCTTCCGGATGGGCACGCCGGGCTGCCAGGAGGCGGAAGGGTCCTGGGCGGGGACGAGGCTGCCGGCGGCGCCGGGGGCGCGCAGGGCGAGGATGGAGGCGACGAAGACGGCCTGGGCGAGGATGAAGCCGGCGACGAGACGGTTCAGGGCGGCCACCGCGATCTGGGGTAAAAAAAAACGGGCCCCGCATTTCCGCGGGGCCCGTCGTCGAAGGCTTGAGGCTTACCGGCGGCCGAACGACTGGTTCCGTTCGATGTCGGCAAGGTCGAGGATCTCGGCGCTGACGATGATGATCAGGTTACGGCGTTCGATCGACTTGCCCTTGCGCGCGAACAGCCACCCGATGATGGGGATGTCCGACAGGAAGGGCGTGGACGACGACAGGTCGCGGTCGATCGAGTTCTTGAGACCGGCGAGGATCAGGTGGCCCTGGTCAGGCATACGGACGGTGGTCTGGGCGCGCTGGAGATCGATCGTCGGCAGCTGGATGTACTGGTCCGGGTTGGTGATCACGTCGGCCGTGGCGTCCGGGGTGATGTCGAAGAGGCGCAGGATGCGCAGCTTCGCGACCGTCGGGCGCATTTCCAGCGTGATGTACTTGCGGTCGTTGGAGATGATCGGGCGGACGTCGAGGACGAGACCGTCCTGGACGATGCCCATGACCGGGTCGTACGCGCGGCTGTTCTGGGCGATTTCGACGTCGTAGTCCTGGATGTACGCCTGCTGCTGGGCGATCAGGATGTGCGCGCGCTGCCCGTTGAACGCCGTGACGCGGGGAGCGGTGACAACCGACGCCTTCTGGCTCTTGCGGACCGCGCGGATCACGCTGTTCAGCTCCAGTTCGCGAAGGATGCGATACTGGAGACCGATGCCGCCCGAGTTCAGGAGGCGCGTGCCGAGCGGGAAGTCCGGGATGTTCGTGACGAGCGGCGAGGTCAGGGGATAGACCGACCGGACGCGCAGGTCGTAGAAGTCGCTCGGCCCGCCGTAGTGCTCACGCGTGAAGAGACCGGCTTCGCCGATGAGGTCGCCGGCCGTGCCGGGCCCCGGGACGCCCGTCGGGGGATCCGCAAACCCGCCGGACGAGGTGCCGTCCGAGAAGTCGGCCAGGCCCAGCCCGTTCGAGTTCGACTCCATCGAGCGCCCTTCAAGGCCGCGGAACTCGTGGCCCAGGTCCTCGAGGAAGTCGTCCGTCACCGCAAGGAAGCGGCTTTCGATCGAGACCATCGCGCCCGTGAACGAGCGGAGGTTCGAAAGGAACCCGCGGATCTCCTCTTGCACCTTCGGCGTGTGGACCACCAGCAGCTGCTGGTTGCCCGTCAGCGCGATGGAGACTTCGCCTTCGCGTTCCGTCCAGCTCTGCGGGCTGATGTTCTGCTTGATCAGCGTCTCGAGCTGCTCGGCCGACACCACCGAATCCTCGGACTCCGGCGGAACGAACGTCGTGGACGGGCCGGAATCGCCCTCGCCCGCCGTCAGTTCCATGCTCGGGCCCGGGAAGTCGGGGATCTTGCCCAGCAGGTCGCGGACGTCGTGCACCTCGAGGACCGGACGCCCTTCGGCCAGCTTCGGCTGCGTGATCAGCAGCACCCGGTTCTCAAACGTGTAGCCCAGGTCGTACTGCTGCAGCAGCAGGCGCAGCACGTGCTTCAGGACCAGGTCCTTCACCGCGAAGCTGATCTTCTTGTCCGGGATGCCTTCCTTGCGCACCTCGGCCGAAATCACCACGTTGATCTTCGCGAACTCCTGGATGAAGTCCACGATGTCGTAAAGCGTCGAGTCCGTGAAGTCGAGGTCGATCTTCGTCGTCTCCAGCTTCGACTTGATCGCCAGGACCTCGTCGTCCTCCTTCACGTCCGTCCGCTTGTTCAGCGACAGGCTCGCGGAACGCTCAACGATGCGCTTCCACTCGTCTTCCGACGGGAAGCGAACCTTGCGCGCCTCGCTGTACGGCACTTCCCCTTCAAGCATCTCCTCGCGCATCGTCTTGAACCGCTCGCGGCGCAACTCGAGGAACTGCTCGTAGGCCTTGTTGATCGCCGCACGGCCCGCGTCTTCCTTCAGCTCCTGCGCCGGCCGGAACTTCGGCACCAGGTGCAGGATCTCGTCGCAGACCATTTCGGACTTCTGGAAGCGGCGGTTGTCGAAGTGCTCCAGGGCGATCTCCATCAGCTCCCGGATGCGCTCCTTCAGCCGCGAACGCTCCTGGTTCTCGAGCGCCTCCGCCTGCTTCAGCGCCATCTCGTGACGCAGCTTGTCCAGCTCGTCGGCCTGGCGCTTCTGCTTCTCACGCGCATCGGCCGCACGCTTCTTCGCCGAGTCCAGCTGGTCGTTCATGCCGATGTCGTACGGGACCCACTTGAGCTTCTGGATCACCGCGTTGTATTCGCGTTCGGCTTCCTCGTACTGCGTGTCGGCCATGAAGCGCTCGCCCTGCTGGAAGTGGTTTTCCACTTCGATGCGGGTCTGCGCGATCTTGACCGAGAGCTGGGTCGAGGCCCAGTCGAGGGTGGCGCCCCACTCGCCGGGGCGGCGGTTCATGATGCGCGAGACCTCGTTGTAGAGATCGCGGATCTTTCCGCTCGAGGGATTCAGCTTGCGAGCCTTTTCAAGCTCGTCCAGTGCAGCCTGGAACTCATTGGCCTGCATCTTGGTTCTCGCGGTTTCATACATCTTTTCCGCGATGAACTCATCTTCCTGGCGCTGAATGGCCAGACGGCCTTCCTCGGCGGCTACGCCGTCGCCTCCGGCATCGCCGGGAGGTGCGACTTCGTGTTGCCTGCCCGCTTCCCGTGCCGAGCGGTTTCCGGATTCATCTTTCCCGGAAGCGCACCCGACAAAACATGCGGAAGCAGAGAGGAGGGCAAAAGACAGGATCCGCGAGCGCGACGAGACTGTCATGGGACCCCTCCAATGTGGAAACGGCGGGTAAGACCCCCCAGCTGTAAGGGGCTAGTTTTAGGCGAACGCGGGAGGCAAGTCAAGGATAACGAAGCATTTATCGGGGTTTCGGGGCGCAAATCCTTGAGGCGGTATCGAGGGGCGGTTCCGGCGGCGCGAAAAAAAGGGCCCGGGAGAGTTCCCCGGGCCCTTCTGTCATGCGATTCGCTGCTATTTGCTCTTCGGCACTTTCGCGAGCTCGTCATCGGCCTTCGCGCGGACGTCGGTCGCCTGCGGCTTGAACGTCGAGCCGGGGAACTGGTCGAGGAGAGTGATGGCCATCGAGCGCGCCTGGTTGGCGTAAAGCTCGCGAGCGCGGTCCGCGCCCGCCTTCTGCGCGAGCAGCACGTATGCTCCCCCGCCCGACGCGAGAGCTTTTTCGTACGAGCCCGTCGGCTGTCCTTCCGCGGGGAAATACAGCACGACCGTCTGCTCGTACGCGAGCGCCGCGCGCTTCACCATGTCGAGATCGTTCTTCGTCTGTCCCTGCTCGAACAGGCAGTCGCCGAGGCCGACATAGGCCTCGCCGAGAACCGCACGCTGCCCCTTGAATTCGCGCGTGATGCCCTCGTACGTCGCCTGCGCGGACGTCTTGTTCGTCTTCATCTGCACCCGCGCAACGCCGAGCTTCGCCTTGCCCGCGATCGCCGGGTACTTCACTCCCGCCTGCGCCGCGACTGCCTGGAATCTCCCGGTCGCCTCCGCGTCCTTCCCGTCAAGCTCGAGAACTTCCGCTTCCTTCAGGCTCATCAGGATCTGGAACGGCTGGTCCACCGAAAGCGCCTTCGCCGCATCGTTCGCTTCCTTGATCGCACCCTGCGCGCCGGCGCGATCGCCCTTCTTCAGGTAGCAGGAGACGCGGTTGTCGTGAAGTTCCTTGAAGTAACGGTTGCCCGGGAAGGCCTTCGCGAGATCGTCGTAGGCCTTGATCGCGTCGTCGAACTTGTTCAGTTCCTGGAAGCACCGCGCCGCGAGGAAGTACGAGTGCGCGAGGAAAATCGGCTTGTCCTTCAGTCCCTCGGCCGCTTTCAGGAAGGCCGCCGCCGCGCCCTCCTTGTTCCCCTTTTCAAATTCGCCCCGCCCGCTCTTCAGCCCCGCGGGCTCCTCGCCGTACTCGACCGACGCGACCTTGTCCCACGCGTACGTGCTCGACGCCGATCCCTCGAGCTTGATCGTCACGCCCTGCCAGTCCTCTTTCTCGATCGTTCCTTCCACGGGCTTCTGCTCGCCCTTGTCCGTCTTCCTGAAGTTGATGCGGTCCTTGGCGCTCGCGGGAAGCGCGAGCGCGAGGGCGATGACGGGAATGAGAAGGTATTTCATGACTCCGGTGTCTCCTGAGTGTTCCCCTGCCGAGGATAGGAACGGACTGGCCGGCGGGCGGTTCATAATACCTGCGGGCGCCTCGCCGTCAACGACACGCCCCACCCCCGCATAAAGAAAAACCCCCGGGAGGTCCGCTCCCGGGGGCTCTGATGCACTCGATCTCTAACGCTTGACGTTCCGTCCGAACCGGTCGTTCTCCTCTTCCTCCATGATCGTGATCTTCGCACGGATGATGATCAGGAGGCTCTTCCGCTCGGACACATCCGCCTTGCGGCTCGTGAAGAACGAGACGATGGGGATGTCGCTGGCGAGAGGAATCTCGCTGTTGTACGAGCTGTCGAAGATGTCGGTCAGGCCGCCGACCAGAAGCGTCCCGCCGTCCGGCACGGTCACCGTGGTCTTCACCCTCTGGATCCTGAGGATCGGCGTCTCGATACGGACGGGAACCGGGATCGCTCGACGCGTCGGGTCCGGGAAGATGTCGACGAACGAATTGGTGATGTCCTGCACCTGCGTCGCGACGGTCGGCCTCATCTCCAGCGTGATGTACTTGCGGTCGGCGGAAATCGTCGGCCGCACGTCGAGGGCGATACCGTCCTGGAACGTGCCCACCACCGGGTCCGCGATCGCCGCGTCCTGCGCGATCTCGATGTCGTAGTCGCGGATGTACGCGATCTGCGACGCCACGAACACGTTGGCGCGCTGCGTGTTGTACACCGTCAGCTTCGGAGCCGTCAGGACCCGGCTCTTTTCGTCCTTCCGCGTCGCCCGCAGGATGGCCTCGAGCGACGTGTCGTCCACGAGCGTGAACACCAGGCCCAAGCCGCCCGTGTTCGAGAAGATGTTGTTGTAGAAGAAGTTCACCAGCTCGTTGCCGCCGACGAGATGCTCGACGATACCGCGCAGCTCACGACTCTCGTCCGGACCGAACGTCCCGTAGAAGCCGGACTCCGGACCGACCGGCGAACCAGGCGCCGCACCACCCGTGCCGTCAAAGAACACCGGCGCAGGCGGGCTCGTGAAGTCGTCCAGAACCGGGATCGGGCCGCGCGAACCCGGCTCGAAGTTCCCCGTCGACTCGAGACCGCGGTAGTCGATACCCACGTCCTCCAGGAAGTGCTCCTGCACCGTCAGGAACCGCGACTCGATCGTCACGAGCAGCCCCGTCGACTCACGGACGCGCTGCAGGAAGCTGTTGATCTGCCCCTGCGTCTGCGGCGTGTGACGGACGATCAGGATGCCGTTCTGGTACTCAATCGAGTTCGGCGGCGTGTCCCACGTGCCGGGAGAGATGTTCTGGCTGATCAGGAGCTTCAGGTCCTCGCCCGGGATCGCCGTGCCTTCCTCTTCCCCGCCCGTCGTCCCGACGCCGATGCCGCCCGAATCCGCTGCACCCGCGGTCTCCAGGCTGATTTCCGGCGCCTTGAAGTTCGTGATCTTGATCGTCAGGTCCTGCACGTCGTACAGCTCCAGCACCGTCTCCTTCTGCATGGCTTCCTTCGACGTGATCACGATGACGCCTTCGTCAACGCGGAACGCCAGGTCCGCCATCTTCAGGATCAGGTCCAGCGCCTGGTCGAACGCCAGCTCGTCAACCTTGAACGTCACGGTCTTCGATTCCGGGTCCTCGATCGCCCGCCGGTCGATCATGATGTTCAGCTGCGTCACTTCCTGCATGAAGCTCACGACTTCCGGAAGCGGCGTGTCCGTGAAGTTCAGCGAGATCTTGATCGAGCTCATCGCGGCGTACGTCTTCCGCTCCGACTCGCTCACGGCCCGCTCCGCCTTCTGGATGCCGCGCGGAATCCGCTTCTGCACGTCGTCCACCCAGATCTCCGCGTCCGGGAACTCCACCACCCGGGTCTGCGGGATCATCTTCTCGTCGATCTTCTGGAACTGCCACTTCCACTCGTTCTTCAGGTCCGTCAGGATCCGCTTGTCGGCCTGCTTGTGGCGGGCCATGACGGCGATTTCCTTCAGGTCGGCCGCATCGTCGTTGTTCGGGTCGATCTGCAGGACCTTGTCGCAGAGAGCCTCGGAGATGCCGAAGCGCTCGCGCTCGAATTCTTCCTGGGCCTCGTTGAAGAGCTTGCCGATGGTCTCGGCGCGGCGGGCGCGGTCTTCCTCCCGGCGCATGTTGCTCTCGTTCTCGGCGTTCTTGACGGTTTCGAGCGAACGGGCCCGGTCGGCTTCCGCCTTCAGGTCGCGCGCGCGCTTGAGGCCGACTTCGGCCTCGCCCTTCACCGCCTCGAGGTCGAGGTGGTAGGGGAACCACTGGATCTGCTCGATGACGGCCGTGTACTCGTCGATAGCGAGCTGGTACTCCTTGTCGTTCACGGCACGGTTGCCGCGCGCAAGGTGATCCTGGATCTCGATGCGGGCCTGCTCCTTGCGGGCGAGCAGGCGGTCCGTCAGCGCTTCCATCACGGCCCGGTCATATCCCGGGACATGGTTGGAGAGCTGCTGGCGGCTGCGATCGAGCCACTGGCGGTATTCGGCATTTCCGGGAGCGAGTTCGACGGCGCGCTGGAATTCGTCGCGCGCCTTTTCGAAGTTCAGCTCCTGGAACGACTTCTTACCGCCCTCGGCGTAACCTTTCGCGAGTGCGGCACGCTCCTGCTCGGAGAGCTTCATTTCCTCTTCGAGCCGTCGCATGACTTCGTCGTACCCTCCTGCCGCACCGCCGCCGCCGCCTGCATCGTTCGGACCCGCCGCGTTGCGGGGGGCCGGAGCGGCCGGCTGAACCTCGGCGCGCCGCTCGGTGGCGGGTGCCTTGGATTCGCGGGCAGGTTCGGAAGAAGTGCAACCAACCAGGAACGAGCTGGTCAGGAGTGCCGAAAGCAGGGCCCATCCAGTCCATCTCATGCGGCTAACCCTCAATGTTTAAGGTGCCACCCCCCGAGCGCCGCGCCACGGCGCCGGTTCCGTCACTGTGGAGCAGTTCCGGACCGCGGGAGTATAGGAAGGGGGTATGGGGGATGCAAGAAAGTTCGCGAAAATAGTTGGGGGTTTGGGGTTCCGGAAGTTGGGTTCGGAGTTCGGGGTTCGGAGTTCAGGGTTTGGTTTGGGGTTGCCGCGCGGGCTGGCGCCCTTGCGGAGTTGGGGTTCTGCTACCTGTCGGCGGGTGTCAGGGGTTGGGCGCCTGCGGGAAGCGGGTCATTCTGCCAAAGGTGGCGTCTGGCGCCTGTGTCATCGGTGAAGTCGATGCGGAGGGATTCGCGGCTGAACTCCTGTCGCTCTGTGACCTGAACGAGGGCGCCTCCTGCGAGCCGGTTGCGGAGAACCTGGATTGCGAATCGCCTCGTCTCGCGCCGGATCGAATGCAGGACGAAGCCGCAGGAGAAGTCCAGCTTGCGGTTCGACTTCACGATCACCCCGCCGATCGCGCCGTCTCGACCCTGCTCCTCGTCGCGCGGCCGCACCATGAAACTCTCCTCCTGCCACTCCCCTCCCGACCACTTGCGCACCCCGATGATCGCGACGGACTCCGAACCTCCCGTGAAGACGATGTCCGCGTCCGAAGGGCTCGTCGCCGCCGCCGCTCCCGAGCGGGCGGACTCCCGGGCGCCGCCCGCGGTTTCCTGGAGCGTCACCAGCTGCAGCCGGTACTCGTACGTCGCGCGCGGACGGACGGAATCGTCGGCCCACTCGACCGCGCTTCCCGGAAGCGTCGCCACCAGCGCAGGCTCACCTTCCCCCGCCGCCTGCCTCCAGACGCGGATCGCGGAGATCGTCGCCACCCCGGGTCCGGCCGCGATCGCGTCCCACTTCAAGGCCACTCGGCCCGGTGAAACGGACGCCACCGGCGCAGGTGCGGCGGGAAGATCCTTCTTGTCCGGACCGGGCTCCCGCAGGGCCGACGGGATCACCCGCGCCGTCACGCGCGGCCTCGGCGCGCTCACGAACGCCCGCTTCCCTTCCGGCGCCACGATCGACGAAGCGTCCCAGGCCGCGGCGATGCCGCTGAAATCCGGGCGCGGGAGCTCGGGCGCCGGGTTCGAATTGAGCACCGACCGCGCGGCGGCCGCGCGAACGTCCAGCGCGTCGCGTTCTCCGTCACGCCCCATCGCCGCGTGCGCCGCCACCGCCGCCAGCAGGACCGCCGACGCCGAGATCGCAGCCGCGTGGCCGCGCGATTCCAGAAGGCTCCGCATGTCCATGGCTCGCTCCTTGAAATGGAAGCGGCCCCGCCCGACTCTGACAGGAAGACGCGCGGCGGGATCGCGCCCCTGCACGAAGGCGAAAAAAAAACACCCGGCCGTTGGGCCGGGTGTTGCGTTGTTCGGGATCTTCTACTTCGGCTCCTCGTCCTTCTCGTCCGCCATCCACAGGTCCACCGGCTTGCCCTCGTCGTTCGTGTACAGGATCTTCATCCGGTCGCGCTCCGCATCCACTTCCACGTCCTCCGTTTCCAGCGTGCCGTTCACGATCTTCGAACGGCGCTCGATGCGCTTGAACCCGAACCGCGCCTTCTGGATCTCGTTCAGTACAAAGTTCGTACGGTAGTCCACCTCGACCATCTTTCCTGTGTCCGGGTCCTTCTCTCTCTCGATCTTGCCGATGTCGCCGGTCTGGTTCCGCTCCTCGTTCTTCGGCAGCACCGTGTACTTGCGCTCCTTCCACTGGCCGCCGATGAACTTCCGCACCGTCACGGCCGCCGCCTGCGGGCTGCCGCCGGTGTACACCACGACCACGCCGGACGGGACCGTCGCTTCTTCCACGCCGCTGAAGTCCGTCTCCTGCTTCCCGTCCTTCGTCTTGTCCTTGGTCCTGGACTTCACCTTGTACGCGTACTTCTTCTTCGGTTCGACCGTGTTGTCCGTGAACTCGCGGGCCTTGACCTTCGCCAGGCTCGCCCAGCCCTTGCCCGCCTCCTGCCGGAAGACCTCGTACTCGCTGATCGCCGCGGCTTCTTCGCCCGGCGGCACCTTGCTGTCCACCCACTTGACCTTCACCTGCCCCAGCTCCGTCTCCGCCTTGCCCATGACCGGCGTCGTCAGGAACTTGTCTTTCGTCACCGGCGGCTTCGGGCCCCCGGTGTCGCCCTTGACGTTGGCCGTGACTTTCGGCTTGAACATCGAAACCCAGTTCCGCGCGCCGGCAGGCTTCTCCGCAGCTTCGGCCCCCCAGGGGCTTGCCGTCGCCGAGAAGTCAGCCTTGTCGCGCTTCGGAGCCGGGTTGGTCTGGATCCTCTGCTGCGCGGCCTTGACCTGGTTGTCCAGGTCCGTCAGCTCCGCGTCGCTCGAGATCCCGAACGCAAAAACCGCGTATCCCACCAGCAGGAGAATGGCGCCGCCGATCGCGATCTGGTCGCCCTTCTCCATCATCAGTTCTTTCATGTCCACGGCCATGGGCGCAGCTCCTTACTTCAGGCGTTCCTGGGTGAATTTGAAGTTGTACGCCTCGACCAGCACGTTCACGCGAAGGGCAGGCTCGAGCGGTTCCTTCGGCTTCCAGGTGGGAAGCGCGGCCGCGTCCACGTCTTCCTTGATTTCGGCAGTCGGCATGAACGCCGGCGACAGGTCGCGCTCGACGTTCATCATCACGATGCGGAACATCGGGCCCGGCTTCGCCGGGTCGTACCGCACGATCGCATTCGTGAACGTCGGCAGGTCCTTCCACAGGAACGACGCCTCCACCACGAACGGGATCGTCATCCCCAGGTCGTTCGTCAGCGGCCGCTCCGTCTGCTTCGCCGTCATCTCCGCGGGCCCTGCGACCTTCGAGAACTGCACCTTGTAGAAGCGCTGGGCCTTGGCCTCGATGAGCGCTTCCTTCATGCGGGCGTGGATGTTGTACACGCGCATCCAATGCTTCTTGATTTCCGGATCGTCCTGCACATCGGCCGACAATGGGAACTCAAACCCGAAGATCTTCGGTTCCCCATACTGGGCCTTGCCGTCCGCCGGCACGTTCGTGTCCCCGATCGCCGTGCGCAGGTCCCGCAGCATCTGAAGGATCCCGTCCGTCGCCCGCGACATCAGCACGCCCTTCGCCGGTTCCTTGTCGTCGAACCAGCGCTCGAGCGCCATGTCGGAGGCATTGAAGAAGCCGTAGAGCTTCTTCGACTCCTCGTTCACCCCCTGGGCGTGGGTGTTCAGCTCGTCCACCCACTTCTGCGTCGGCACCTTGGGCCCCGTCGTGATCGCTCGCAGGTCGTTGCCGAAACTGTTGGTGATCTTGTCCTTCTCCTCGCCCGCAGCGGACCAGGCGGGGACGACCATCACCCCGACGACGATGCCGGCTACAACCAGCCCGGCGACGATCCCGATCAGGAAGCCGTTTTTCTTAAAATCCACGGTTTCGCCTCTCTACTTGTTGTTGCCGCCGGGGTTGGCACCGCCGGCGGGTGCCACGGGGGGAGCCTTGGACGGCAGGATCGTGAGATTGATCCTGAACCGGTGGAAGGTCCGACCGCCGAACTGCGCGATCGTGAAGCCCGTGACCGCCTCGTCCTTCTTGGTGATGAGCTTGTTGTACGGCTTCTGGTCCGGCACCTCGATCGCCGCCTCGCCCTCCACCGTCATCTTGTACTTGGTCCTCAACAGCTCCACGAGCGGGTCGGCCAGCTTCGACTTCACCACGTTCAGCGCGTCGTTCGAAGACCCCTGCGCCGGGATGCCGCCCTCGATCTCCAGCGTGAACTTGTTCGTCTCCGCCGCGACCCCCTTCGGGATCGCAGGGTCCGTCACCGGCTCCAGAACCTCGTCCGAATCCACCCGCAGGATCCAGATCTGCCCGTTCGCCTTCACGATCGCTTCACTCTCGTTGTCCGGCAACACCTCGGAAAGCGCGTTGAAGACCGAGGTCGAGGCGTCCCTGCGAAGCGCCAGCACCTGCAGCTTCACGGGCTCGACCGCGGCGGCCGCGGCATCCGTCTCCAGCTTTTTGTACTTCTGGTTCAGGTTCCTGTATGTCCCCGTGACCGCCTCGGCCCGGGACGAAAGATCCTTCCACTTGGCGCTGTCCGCGTCGGCCTTGAAGTACATCAGCCCCGCCGTTGCGATCACGAGACCCACCGCGGCCGCGAAGATCGGCTTCTTCTTCGCAAACTCCCGCTTCTTCATCTCCTCTTCGGGCAGCAGGTTGATCTTGTTCCGCGCGATCCCCATCCCCTGCAGGCCCAGGCCGCAGCACACGCCCAGCGTCGGCAGGTAATCCTGGAACTGTGCCTCCGGGACGCTGTTCGCCACCGAGAACTTGTTCAGCTTCGCGAGCTTCAACGCCTCGATCTGGAGGTTCTGGCTCAGGAAGCGCTGCAGGTTGATCGTCTTGGACGCGTTGCCGACGAGCATCATCTTCTCGAAGCGCACCGTCTTGGACAGCGACTTGTAGTAGCCGATCGAGCGGTGAATTTCGCCGACGAGGTCGCGCAGCACCGGCTGGACGACGCCGAAGATCTTCTGGGCCTGCTGCGAGGAGCTCGCGTTCACCTTCAACTTCTCGGCCTCGCCCAGCGGGATCTGGAACTTCTGCTGAAGGGCCTTGGTGATCGTGTTGCCGGTGATCGGGATGTTGCGGATCCAGAACTTCTCGCCGTCGATCACGACGAGGTCGCTGTTCTCGGCACCGATGTCCAGCACGAAGCAGTTCGTCCCTACGTCCTGGTCGTGCACGAGGAAGTTGTACAGAGCGACCGGCGAGAACTGCAGGATGTCGCACGGGAAGTTCACCGCCGTCAGGTGCGACAGGAACTGGTAGATGATGTCCTTCTTCACCGCGAACAGCACCAGCTCGAGCTCGTCGCCCGGCCCGTACTCCTTCTCGACCAGCTGGTAACCCCAGACGACCTGGTCCATCGGGAACGGGATGTGCTGCTGCGCCTCGAACTTCACCAGCTGCGCCACCTTCTTGGGCTCGGTGGGCGGGATCTTGATGAAGCGGTTGAACGTCGTGTGCCCGGGAAGCGAGACCACGATCTTCTCGCCGCCCAGCTTCTGGCGCTTCATCAGCTGGGTGAGGGCTTCGCGGATCTGTGTTCCCTCGTCGGCGCCTTCCTGCCCGACGGGGTACTCGATCACGTCGAGGTGGGTGATTTCCGCGGCGCCTTCGCGCAGCGGAACCAGCCGGACGGCCTTGACGCTGAACTTGCTGACGTCTACGCCCCAGACGGCCTTGGCCATGGAACTCTCCCGAAAGGGCGGACTTAAAGCCGGACTGCGAGGGACTTTAAGGGGGCTGTTGTAGGCCCGCGGAAAATGCGAGTCAAGGAAAACGACACGAGCGCTCGGGAATCGAGCCGGACAGGAATCGGCTCCGGCTTGGGTTGGCGGGGGTCAGGCGGTGGCCTCTTCCATCTTGGGGCCTTCACCCATCCCTGCTCGACCCGACTCTCAAGCGCTCTGCAAGGGAGACGGGGGGCGGCGTGTAAACCCTGCAGAATTTTTACAGGCGTGCGCCGAGGGAAGCGATCTTGTCGAGGAGGCCGCGGAAGTCGGTGAGGACCGTTTCCGTATCCCCGGGGCTGCGAAGAAGATAGGAAGGGTGATACGTCGCGGTGGTCCAGCGGCCGTCCATGAGGCGCCAGGAACCGCGCAGCGCTTTCATGGATCCCTCCCACCCCATGAGGGAGAAGGCGGCGTGTTTCCCGAGCGCGCAGATGACCTTCGGGTTGATCAATTCGATCTGGCGGCGCAGGAAGGGCGCGCAGGCGGCAACCTCGGCGGGTTCGGGCGGGCGGTTGTTGGGCGGGCGGCATTTCAGGACGTTGGCGATGTAGATCTGTTCGCGAGAGATGCCGACCTGCTTGAGGAGCTTCGTCAGGGTCTTCCCTGCCGCGCCAACGAAAGCCTCGCCCTGCTCGTCCTCGTCGGCGCCCGGCGCCTCGCCGACGAACATGAGAGGCGACGGTTTGCCGGAGCAGAACACCGTCTGCTTGCGCGTGGTGCTGAGGACGCAGGCGGTGCACGTGGCGACGACGGCGCGAAGCGACTCGAGATCGGGATTGGCTACGGCGAGCGCCGGGGCTTGCGCGTTCGGGACGGCCGCGACCGGCGCGACCACAGGCGCGATGGCCGGCGCCCCGCGGGGAACAGTGTCCATCCCCCAGGACTTCCAGTCGGCCAGCTGGTCCTTCAGGAGTTTTCGCGGGTCCATTTCTATTTCTTCAACTCCGCCGCCGCCGCGAAGACCGCCGCCTTCTCCGCTTCCTCCAGCGTCATCTTCAGCGTCGCCCCCGCCGCGCGCTTGTGGCCGCCCCCGCCGAACCGCGCGCACAGTGCGGCTGCGTCGCAGGCCGGCTCGGTGCGGACGGAAAGCTTCACGTTGTGCGAGTCGATCGGCCGCAGCAGCATCGCAACATCCACGCCCTTGATGCTCTTCACCATCGAGACGTAATCCTGGCTCTCGGTCGGGATGACGCCGCACTCGTCGAACATCTCCTGCGTGAGCTTCGTCCACGCGATGCGCCCGCCCTCCGCGGTCTTCACGGCCCGGATCGCTTCGCCGTGGAGCTTCAGCTCGGAGAGCGATTTCGAGCCCCAGATTTCGCGGTTGATCGCGCCGGGCTCGACGCCGAGCCGGAGCAGGTCCGCCGCCAGCAGGTGCGTCGAAGGGCGCGTCGAGGGGAACATGAAGCGCCCCGTATCCGTCACCACCGCGACGTAAAGGCACACCGCGCTGTCGCGGTCCAGCGCCCAGCCCGCTTCCTTCGCCAGCGCGTACACCATCTCCCCCACGCTCCCCGACTCCGGCTCCACCCAGTTCACCGCGCCGAAGCGCGGGTTGCTCGCGTGATGATCGATGTTCACGATCCGCGCCCCCGCCGGCACCGCGGCCCGCATCCCCTCGATCCGCTCCAGCCCCGCGCTGTCGAGAATCACCACCGCGTCGTACGGCGGCCGCGCGCTCCCCGGCTTTCCGCCCACCCGCGACGACCCCGGCAGGAACACCAGGTCCGGCGGCGTCCCCCCATCCACCACCAGGTCCACTTCCTTTCCCTGCGACGCCAGCAGCCTCCCCAGCGCCAGCTCGCTTCCCAGCGCATCCCCGTCGGGGCGCGCGTGAGTGATGAGAAGGAAGCGCCGGCCGCGGCGGAGTTCGTCGATTGCGGCGCGCAGGCCGGAGGGGTCGGTGATCGATTCGGGCATCGCGGGATTGTAAACGAAGAGCTTTCGCCCGGCGAGGAACGTGGAAAGCGCGGCCGCGCTTTGAGACACTTCCCCGCCATGGCACTCAAGACGACGGTCCCGATCGACATCCGGAAGCAGTTCGAGGAAGCGCTGGGGCGCGAGACGGAGACGTGGTCGGTTTCGTCGTCGCGGAATCGCGCGGGCGACCCGGGTGAGACGTGGGTGGTGGCGACGAAGACGCGGCTGCTGATCGGCGACCGCGGGTTCGGCGGGCCGGTGGCGATCCGGGAAATCCCGCTCCGGGACGTCAAGGGCTGCGAAGTGGAGGGCGGCTCGTTCGGGGCGGGGCGCGTGGTCCTGGTCGGCAAGGCGGGCGCGCTCGACCAGGTCTGCTTCTCGTCGCTCGAACGGGACGATTTCGCGCGGCTCGGGCAGAGGATCCAGTCGGGGACGGGGGATCTGCCGCAGGCGGAAGCGCGGATCGCGGGGGACACGAGGACCTCGCATCGCAAAAAAAACATCGAGGCGCCCGTGGCCGCCATCCCGATGGCCGCGGCCGCGCCGTCTCGCCCCGCGCGGCAGCCGCTTCCGCCCCGCCCCGGGCGCGTGCCGTCCGGCGGGGCGTTCGACCTGTTCCTGGACCAGCCGTACGCGTTCGCGGGGACACCCCTTCGCGGCGTGCTGAGGCTGCACTGGCCGAAGGACCGCGCGGTGCGCGGGGTGAGGCTGTTCTGGACGGGGCGCGAACGGACGTGGGTGACGGTGGGGAGCGGCAAGCACAGCCGGACGTACCGCGAGGATCACGCGTGGGCGACGTACCGGGTCGGGCTGTTCGGGGCGCCCGACGGGCTGGGGTTCTTCGAATCGGTCGGGGACGCGATGAGCTCGGCGCAGCGCCCGGTGCTGAAGGCGGGGGTGTACGAATACCCGTTCGAATTCGAAATTCCGGCCGGGGCGCCGGCGTGCTATTCGGGCAGGCATGCGACGGTGAGCTGGGCGCTCGACGCGGTGGTGGACATTCCACGCGCGTTCGACCTCACGGCCCAGTACCCGATCCGCGTGATCCCGCAGATCCCGGCGAAGGCGACGGCACGCGAGGGGCGGACCGACGGAAGCGTGTTCGTGCGCGCGTGGACGAACGGCGGCGCGACCGGGCCGGGGGCGACGGTGACCGGCGGTTTCCGCGTGGGAAATCCCTCGGCCAAGACGATCCGTTGGGTGAACGTCAAGGTGCTGCGGCTCGAGCATGCGCTCGCGAAGGGTCACTCACGGCAGTTCGAGGTGATTGAGAGCGCGATCCGGTTTGCCGGGAAGGACGTCGGCCAGGACGAGGTTCCGTTCGAGGTGAAGCTGCCGAATTCGTTCTGTCCGTGGCGCGGAAAGTACAGCGGCGTGAGCTACGTCGTGGAGGTCTCGCTGGACGTGGCGTGGGCCTTCGACGTGAACGTACGACTGGCGGTGCCGTAAGGGTAAGGGACACTCGCTGGTTCAATTTGGTACAGGGTGCCCTGAAACCATACATTTCCCCGCCAGCCCGCCGTTTCTGACAAGCCACAAGAGCATTAGCCGTAAGGCTTTATGAATTGAGACAAAAACTGCCCTTCCGGCGTGCGAATTGCAGCCAATAAAGCCGAAGACTTTTTTATCATTTCCCTTAAGCGCCCGGCTGGTTTCCACCGTCTAACACCCAGGAACTCACCCAACCACCATCGTGGAACCAGTTACCGATACCACGCCCCTTGAGCGCTTCCCCGGCAAAACCCTCGATGGTTTTCTCATCGAGACGCCGCTGGGCCGCGGCGGCATGGCCGCCGTCTTCCGCGCCCGAGACCTCGCCCTCAACCGCCCCGTCGCAGTCAAGCTCATCCGCTCCCAGGCCGTCCGCGATTCCGCCACCCGCGAACGCTTCCTCCACGAAGCCCAGGCCGCGGCGCGCGTCCACCACGCGAACATCGTCGAGACGTACCGCGCCGGCGAAACCGCAGGCGTGATGTACATGGCGATGCAGTACGTGAACGGGCGCACGCTCGAGAAGGTGCTGAAGCATGAAGGGCGCATCGCGTGGCGCCGGGCGCTCGACATCGGCCGGCAGGTCGCGCGCGCGCTCGAGGCCGCGCACAACGCCGGGCTCGCGCACCGCGACATCAAGCCCGCGAACATCATGGTGGGCCCCGACGGCCACGTGACCGTCATGGATTTCGGCGTCGCCAAGCCGATCGCCGGCGAGGTCATGGACGCGCGCCAGTTCGCCGGCACGCCCGAATACGCCAGCCCCGAACAGCATGGCACAGGCGTCGCGGACGGCCGCACCGATCTCTGGTCCCTCGGTGTCACGCTCTACCACGCCCTCACCGGCCGCATCCCCTTCGTCGCCGAGGATTCCGCCGAGCTCCGCCGCCGCATCGCGGAGGACGAACCCATCGCCATCCGCGACCTCGAGCCGACCGTGCCGCTGCCCGTGGCCGCGCTCGTGAAGCGGCTGATGTCGAGAAACCCGGCGGATCGTCCGGCGACGGCGCGCGAAGCGATCCGCGCGATGGATGCGGCGCTCCGCGTCGCTTCGCTCAAGTGGCCCGCGGTCGCCGCGGCCGCGCTTCTCATGGTCGCGGGCGGCGCCTTTGCCGCGAACAAGATCCGCTCGTGGCGCCCGGCCGACTCGTCGCCGGACCAGCCTTCGTCCGTCCACGGCGTGGCGGGAAAGACCTCGACGCCCGGCGTCCCCGCCGACGCGACTCCCGATCGCCGCCCCACCCCGGGCGTTCCCTGGACCGCGCGGCCCATCGTGCTCGTCGCCGAACTTGCCGGCCCCGCGGACGACTGGCTCCGCACCGCCGTCCCCGACCTGCTCTCGCGCGATCTCGCCGCGGGCGGCCGCATCGTCGTCCTGCCGAAATCCCGCGCGTGCGTCGAAATTGCCGAGGCCGAAAACTTCGAGGCCGCCGCCGAGGCCGCCGGCCGTACGCATGGCGCCGACGCCGTCCTCTGCGGCGACGTCCACATCAACGGCGACCGCGCCCAGGTGCGCCTCGTCCTCCTCCGCCTCCGCGACGGGAAGACCCGGCGCGAGGAATTCACTGCGGCCGGAACCCGCCGCGACGTGAACGCCATCGCCGCCGCCCTCGCGGAAAAGGCGATGAAAGCGATCGAGACGCCGGTGAAGGGCGAAGAAGGGTCCTAACCCTAAGTAGCTCCACGCTGATTCCTTGCCATTCAGCCGCCGCGGATTTCGCCGGCCTGCAAGGAGGAGACCGGAACTGGAGCGGAACGGAGCTCCAGTGAGGATCGACGACGACGCAGGACGACGAAAGACGCGCGGATGGATGGCAAGGAATCAGCGTGGAGCTACTTAGCGCTCGTGCCGCCAGTCCATCCCGACCGCCGCCGCTTCCCCGACCCCTGAATCGGACTCGCGCACCCACTCCTCCCCCGCCCCGATCGTCGCTTCACGCCACGCCGCGCTGTCCCTCGAGCGCACCTCCCAGCCGTCCGCGTCCACGAATCGGAAGCGCCAGCGCAGGCGGAGCGCGGCGCCCGACCGGTTCGTGACGCCCACGATCACGCGCAGCTCGCCCCCCGCGCGGTCCTGCCTCAGCCGCGTCACTTCCAGCGCGCCGCCCAGCCAGGGCTGGCCGAGCCGAACCGGCGTGAAATCCGCGACGCGGTCGGCCACGGGCGCGGCCGGCCCCGGCTCCTGATCGGCCGCACAGCCGGCCAGCGCGACTACCACCACCACGAGCCGCTTCATCCGCCCCCTATTTCTCCGCCCGCGCACGCTTCAGCGAATCCCGCGCGCTCGACAGCGCCCGGGCCGCGTTCTCGCAGGCGGGAAGCGTGGTGTTCTTGATGTCCTGCGCGGAGGCGAGCATGCGCTGGGCAAGTTCGCTCTGCCGGTCGCGCGTGGCGAATTCGATGATGTCCTTGTCGACCTCCGAGGCCAGCTCCCGGATCGTCGCGGCCAGGGAGCGGATCGCGCTCTGCGCCCCGTCGATCGCCTCGAGAGTCGCTTCGTCCTCCCCGGAACCGTCGGCGACCGCGCGCGAGGAGCGCAGCGTGGCGTCGAGTTCGGTGAAGCGCTCGCGCAGGGCTTTTCCGCGCTCGACGGCGTCGGCGGGCGGGTTCAGCTTCGGGTTCGCGCCCCACTGCTCGAGGGAGGCGCCGAGGCCGCGGGTCCCCTTTTCCATGCCGCTGCAGTCGGCCGCCGTTTCGCAGGCCTGCCGCGCCGCGACGCAGCTGCTGCGGTAGGCGTCGAACGCGGCCTCGGCGTTCTTCGATTTCGGCTCAGGCTCCCCGCCGCATCCCGCAGCCACGAACGCAAGGCACGCCCAGGAAATCCGCTTCATCGTCATTTCCCCGATTCGCACACGGGCGCCAGGTCGGCGGTCACGACCGCGTCGCCGTCCGCCGGCGCCTCGAACACGAATGTCCCCGCCCGCACCCGCGCCGTCCAGCACCCTTCGCCTGCGGGTGTGAAGACCCCCGGGGCCTCGACGAGCTGGAGCCCGCCGGTCGCGGCGAGCGTGACGTCGCACTCGGTCCCCTCGGCCAGTCCCTGGATCTCGAGGCGGAAGCGCGCGGTTTCGCCGCGCGACACGCGCGGGCGCTCCGCGGTCCAGCGCCAGGCGTAGACGCGGGCCTGCCAGGTGCGCGAGAAGCCGCCGGCCATGAGCGTCAGGGCGTTCGCGCCGGCCTGGTCCGCCGCGACGTGGCCGACGAACGCGGCGCGCGCGGAAGGCGCTTCGCCAGAAATAAAAACATCGGCTCCGTCGAACTTCTGCCGTATGGAAGCGCCCTCGTTCGCGAGCGTCAGGCCGCACGAGCCCGGGGCGGCATCGGCCGGGGCGGGGACCTCGAGCACGGCGTCCCCCGCCTCAAACAGCGCGGGAGGTTCGGGGGAAGCGGATCCCTCGGCAGGGACGAGCTCGAGCAGGGGTTTGCCGGCCGAGACGAGGAGCGCGCCGGCGGCCAGCGGGACGGCGTCGAGATTCCAGTACCCGCGGTCGTCCGGCTGCACTTTCAAAGTGGCGGTCGCGGACCCGCGAGGGATGACTTCGAGCGTGGCGGTCGCCGAAGGGGCGCGCACCGCGATGGCGCGGTCGGGCGGGTAGACCTTCAGCGTGGCGCGCGCAGGCTCGGCCGCGGCCGCGGTGGCCAGGGCCAGGACGATGAGAATCCTCATGATCGGTACAGCCTCGACAAAGGAAAGTGGCCGGCGTCAGAACCGGATGGACACCCCGATCGAGGGGGAAATCGCCCCCTGCCACGAGTGGTTTCCACGTGAATCCAGGGAGCGGGAGCCCCTCCCTCTCAGGTCGATCGTCAGGCGCGCCGCTTCCGAGAACCGGAACTCCACGCCCGTGCGGGCCTCGGCGACCGGGTCGTACTCGGTATCGCTGTGCTCGAAGCGCCGGTGAGCGAGCCCCGCGTCGGCCGCGGCGAAGACGGTCAGAGGGCCGAGGGTCAGGGCGTCGTAGCGGAGGCCGGCCAGGTAAGTGTTTGTGCGGACGTAGTCGCGGCGCTGCGTTTCGCGCGTGGTGGACGGAAGTTGCTTCGTGGTGCCCGTGGGCGTCGGGGAAGGGCTGGGCGGCACCGATGGACCCGGGTTCGGATTGGGGTTCGGGTTTGGATTGGGATTCGGGTTGGGATTCGGGTTGGGGTTGGGGTTCGGATTCGGCGTCGGATTGGGCTGCGGATTCGGATTGGGGGACGGCGCGCTCCCCGGCACGAAAACCGACTTCCCCGGGACCGTCTCATCCCCGTACCGCTCGGCCCCTCCCGCCGACGTCTCCGCCGACGCCTCGACCCAGAAGCCCTTCCCGATCCCGATGCTCAGGCGGCCGCCGACGACGCCGGCGGAGTCCTGGCCCGAGTTGCGTTCGCTCCAGATCCACCCGCCGACGGCCTCCAACCGGACGGGCGGCGGCGAGTTCCACTGCGGCGGGGGACGCACGACGCGCCCCTCCACCCGTTCGTCGCTCTCCGGAAACTCCACCTCGAACCGGTCCGCGTCGCCCGCTTCCGGCCACTCGAACTCGAATGCGTTGTCGAGGCCGCCCTCGGTTCGGCCGGCGCGGCGCGCGAGCGGCTCGCCGCCGGTCCAGGCGACAACGACGATGTCCTCGCGGTCCTCGGAGTCGCGGACCTCGACGCGCGCCTTCGGGACGTCGGCGACGACGAGAGTTGCCCGCACGCCAGGGCGTGGCTTGAGCGCGGCGGCGGGCCCGCCGATGCGGACCGCGGCGGCCTGCGGCCGGGCATGGACCCAGGCGGCCGTCACTAGACAGAACAAGACTGCGGTGATTCGAGACTGCATGAGATTTCCCTCTCCCTCGGACCGGGGCATTCTCAAAATCGAAGCGGGTCTGTCAACATTCCTGAGAGCGCGACCAACAGTCGCCCTACGGCACGCGACACCAGCACGTCCGGCGCGCGAGGCGCTGTGGAGGAGAAATGATGGTTTTCGAGGCGCTCCGGACGTGCCGGCGCCGGTCGAACCGCGCGCCCCGACGTCGAGCCGTTACGACGTCGGGCGTGCGCGGTGAGACCGGTGACGGCGCCCGAATTTTTCACGCGCTCTGAGTCAGGCTCGAACCGGCCGTCCCGCGACGATGACGCAGGCCACGGGACCCGTGAGGGCGTCCGCCGGCGCAGTCCCCGCAATCACGGTGAAGTCGGCGGCGCAACCCGGCGCGATGCGCCCGGCGCGCCGCAACCCGAGGGCGCGAGCCCCGTTCACGGTCGCCATCGTCAGCGCTTCCTCCAGCGTAAGTCCCTTCGCCATCGCGGCCTTGATCTCCTCGCGCACGTCGAGCGACGGGGACGAACCGAGCGAATCGGTGCCGAGGGCGACGGGGACGCCGGCGCGCAGCAGGCGCCGCGCGGGATGGGCCCGGTGGCCGAAAAACGCGTGCGTCCGGGGACACCAGACGACGGTGGCGCGCGCATGCTTCAGCGCCGCCACGTCCTTCGCGGTGAGATAGTTCGCGTGCGCGGCGGTGGCGCCGCGCAGGACGCCCAGCCCGGACAGGTACGCCACGGGGCGCACGCGCGGCGGCCGCCAGCTCCCGGAATCCCGGCCGAGCGAACGGAGCATCGCCGCGAAGGCGCCCCGCCCGGTCGCCAGGTACTCGATCTCCTCCCGCAGCTCCGAAAGGTGCGTCGCGAAAGGGACGCCCGCGCGCGCGGCTTCGCGGAAGAGCCTCCGGTAGAGCTCGCCGCTGCACGAGTAAGGCGCGTGCGGCGCGAGCCCTGCGGTCCACGTCGCCGTCCGGCGCCCGAGGAACCCGAGCGCGCGCCGCGCCGACTCCTCCGCACGTTCCGGCGCGAGGCCGAGCGCTTCGCGCCAGCTCACCGCGCGGAGCCCGGATTGACGCAACGCGTCATTCCGCGAGAGCCAGGCAAAGTCCCCCACCGCCGCGGTCCCCGCCGCCACCGACTGCCGGATTCCCTCCCGCAGCGATTCCTCGACCTCCGCCGCCGCCCGCTTGGCGCGCTCTTCCATCAGCCGCTGCGCCCACTCCGGGAACGGCGCCGGCGCCAGCCGCCCGCCCAGGAAAGTCAGCTCGAGATGCGCGTGCGCATTCACCAGCCCCGGCAGCAGGATCACCCCGCGCCCCGCCCCGCGCACCCGGCGCACCGATTCGATCACCCCGCCCGAATGCCGGACTTCAACCCCTTCCACCCACCGCCCGCCGGCAAACGCCAGCCCCGCGCTCAGAAGCGCCATGGCCGCGCCCCTACCTCACCCGGCTCCGCCGCTTCGCCTTCTCCCGCCAGTCCTTGAAATACTCCGGATGCGACTCCCGCCACTGCTTCATGTACTCCTTCTGCCGCTCCGTCTTCCAGTAGTTCGGGTGCTTCTTCTTCCACCCCGACATGTACCGCTTCATGTACCCCGCGCGCCGCGCCAGCTTGCACGTTTCCCGCGAGCAGTAGACGTGCACGCGGTTCCTCGCGCGGAAGCCCTTCCCGCACGCAGGACACCGCTTCTGACCCTTCGCGCCCGCCATGACTCACTCCTCTCCCAGGCGCCGCGCCGGCTCCATCAGCCGTTCCAGCCGCGCGGGCTCTATCCTCACTCGGATCGTCTTCCCCTTCTGCACGATCACCGTCCCCTTCGGCGCATGCCGCGCCCGCGTCACCCACTTCGCCAGCGTCCACGTCACTTCCGCCACCGGACGCCCCCGCAGCTTGGAGTGATATGCCGCCAGCGTGGCCGCGTCGAGCAGGGTTTCCTGCGGAATCTCGGTCCCGGACGGAAGCCGCACGACGACGTGCGCCCCCGCCCTGTCCTCCGCGTGAAACCAGGCGTCGTTCCCCCGGGCCAGCCTCAGCGACAGATCCTCGTTCTCTTCGGCCTTGCGGCCCACGAGGATATCCAATCCATCGGCTGAAACGAAGTGCCTCGGTCCTTTTTTTTCGGATCGGACGATTTCGCGCATCTTGACGGGGCGCGGGAAGAGTCCCTGTTCCTGGAGGCGGGCCTCGATTTCCTGGAGTTTGGCGGGGTCAGCGGCGGCGATTTCGGCGTCGATGCCGGACATGCGTGTGAGGGAGCGTTCCTCGGCGGCGAGGCGGCGGGCGACCTCCTCGGTGCCGCGAAGGGCCTTCTGGTACTGCTTGAAGTACGCGCGCATGTTCTCGGCCGGGGACTTCGCCTTCTCGAGGGGGATCTTCAGGTCGGGGCCGCCGAACATGTTGGGGAGGACGACGGATTCGGCGCCGCGCGGGACCTCGGCGAGGTGGATCTTGAGGACTTCGCCGAAGAGGCGGAGTTCGTCCGCGTTGCTGGTGTCCTCGGCGGCCTGCTTGAGCTTGAAGATCTTGCCGCGGGCGCGGTCGCGCCATTTCGCAAGCGCGGCCTCGAGGCGGGCGCGCAGGGCTTCGGCGGGATCGGGGGTGGCAGGGGGCGTCGTCATGGGGTCGGCGGGAGGGCTTCAGCGCGAGAACGCGTTGGAGATCCGGTCATACTGCGCCGCGGCGCTCGGCACCGCAATGAACGCGAGCAGGAGCGCGACCGCCCCGGCGGCGATGGACACGGCGACCGCCAGCGCGACGGGCTTGCCGTACAACCGCGCCGCGGCCCTTCCCTCCCACACCGCGCGCCAGAGCCAGAAGGCGGCGAAGGGAACGGTGAGGACCCAGAGCGTGGCGGCAACGGTGGCCTGGGTCCTGGGGTCGCCCTCGGTGAACGTGATGACGGGCGGCGCGCCCTTCGGCACGAGCAGCACGGCCGCGAATCCCCAGAGCGCGCCGATTCCGGCGGCGAAGGCGGAAACCCAGCCGGTCGAGCGGAGCATCGGCCGCATGTTGCGGTTCTTGCGGCGGAAGTCGAGCGCGAGTTCCATCAGCGTCGAGCGGATGAACCACGCGGCCAGCGCGACGCAGGCCACGCTGGCGCCCACCGACCACCAACCGGCGGCCACGGGCGGCGCGTCCTTGTGCGAGAACTCGGGGCGCTCCACGATCAGTTTCAGCGCGATCCCCTGCGCGAAGGCGGCCAGCGCGCACGCCGACGCCGCAGGCCCTACCCGCCCGCCCTCCGCAGCCCCGTCTCCGGGGCTCCAGAGGAAGCGGGCCGGTCCCTTCATTTACTTGTCCTCCGCCTCGTCGTAAACCCAGGGGGCGCCGAGGACCTTGTAGTCCACGAAGTCCTTGGAGTCGAAGAGGATCGGGAGCTCGCGGGCGGCGGACTCGGGAGAGTCGGAGCCGTGCACGAGGTTGAAGGAGCGTGAGGCGCCGAAATCGCCGCGGATCGTGCCCGGGGCGGCTTCCGTGCCGAAGGTCGCGCCCATGAGGTTGCGGACCAGGGTGATCGCCGCGGGGCCTTCGACCGCGATGGCGCACACCGGGCCGCCCGTGACGAACTTGATGAGGGAGGCGTAGAACTTCCGCTCCTTGTGGACCGAGTACAGGTTCTCGGCGCGATCCTTGCCGAGGTTCAGGAACTTGAGGGCGGCGATCTTCAGGCCCTTGCGCTCCAGACGGCCGATCACTTCGCCGACGA
This sequence comes from uncultured Planctomycetia bacterium, assembly GCA_963706735.1. Taxonomy (GTDB): domain Bacteria; phylum Planctomycetota; class MHYJ01; order WSZJ01; family WSZJ01; genus WSZJ01. Next base: position 2,191 of record CAVPNQ010000112.1, on the reverse strand, counting down.
GCCCGCGCTGCACTCCGTCGGGTTTCACCATCACCAGGGTCCGCATCATGGCGTCTCAATCTCCTGTAGTGTTGAAGGACTTTGGGGCGGCGAAGGGTATCTGATGGGGCGGGAGGGCGCAAGGGCGTCACACCCCGCGGGTGATGAACTTCGCGCTCCTCACTTCCCTCCCGAGAAGGTTGAGCCAGTACAGGTCGAATGCGGCGCGGAGATCCGCGGCGACGCGGCCCTCGATCGCGAGGGCCTCGAGCGGGATCGCCCCCTCGGCGAGGCGGGCGAGCATCTTGAGTCCGCCGGCCGAGACGAGGCGGGCGCCGGGATCGCGCGGGGCGCAGGACGTGCAGAGCGCGCCGCCCAGGCGCGGGGAGAACGCCGGGCGCACCGGCAGCCTGCCGCCGCAACCCGCGCAGTCGTCCACCCTCGGCATGAACCCCAGGTGCCTCATCGCCGCCGCCTCGAACGCGAACAACACGATGTCCCGCGGCGCGCCGCGCTCGAGCAGCCGAAGCGCCCCCATGGTCGCTTCCCAGAAATCCGGCTCGCTGTCGTGCTCGACCGTCAGGGCGTCGGCGAGCTCCAGGATGTAGAAGGCCGCGTAGAGCGCGGGCAGGTCCTTCCGGAGGTGCGGGAAGTCCTCCGACATCGCCGCCTTCGTCAGCAGGTCCAGCCCTTCGGTCTTCCGCAGCAGTTCCACGTCGTACACCGACCCGACGTCGAACCCGCCCTGGAACGGCCCGTTCTCGCGCTTGGCGCCCTTGGCGAGCCCGCGCACTTTGCCGAGCTCGCGCGCGAACAGCACCACGATCTGCGACGTGTTCATGTAGTCGTAGGTGGCGAGGACGAGCCCGGTGACCAGGATGCGCGGCATCCCGGCGATTGTGGGCCCGCTCCGCGCCGCTCGCAACGGTTGCCCGCCTGCGGGCCGCGACCTACGCTGTGTCCATGCCCCGCGTCCTCGTCACCCGCCCGATCCCCGAAGCCGGCCTCGCGCTGCTCTTCCCGCACGTCACCGTCGACATGAACCCCGGCCCGATGACGGCCGCGGAGATCGCCCGCCGGCTCGACGGTTGCTCCGCGATCCTCTGCCAGCTCACCGACACGATCGGCCCCTCCATCCTCGACTCCCCCGGCCTCCGCGTCGTCGCCACCATGTCCGCGGGCACCAACCACATCGACCTCGCCGCGGCGAAACAGCGGAGCATCGTCGTCACCAACACCCCCGGCTGCCTCACCGAGGCCACCGCCGAGCTCGCCTTCGCCCTCATCCTCGCCACCGCCCGCCGCCTCGGCGAAGCCGAACGCTTCCTCCGCGACGGCCGCTTCAAGGGCTGGGACCCCATGCTCCTCCAGGGCCAGACCCTTGTCGGCAAGCGCCTCGGCATCCTCGGCGCCGGCCGAATCGGCCAGGAGGTCGCGCGGATGGCGAAGGGCTTCCGAATGGAGGTCCTCTACCTGTCGCGGACGCCGAAACCGGAGTTCGAGCAGGAATGCGGGGGGCGAAGCGCTTCGCTGGAAGAGATCGCGGCGACGAGCGACGTGGTGAGCGTTCACACGCCGCTGACGCCGGAGACGAAGCACCTGGTGGACGCGGCGTTCCTGTCGAAGATGAAGCCATCGGCGATCCTTGTGAACACGTCGCGCGGGCCGGTGGTGGACGAAGCGGCGCTCGTTGACGCATTGCGTCACAAGAGGATCTTCGGGGCCGGGCTGGATGTCTTCGAGGAGGAGCCCGCCGTCAACCCGGGACTGCTCGCGCTCGAGAACGTGGTCCTCCTCCCTCACATCGGCAGCGCGACATTTGAGACGAGGAACCGGATGGCGACGATGGCCGCTGAGAACGTGCTCGCGGTGCTGGCCGGCCGGACGGCTCCCAATCCGGTGAACTGAAGAATCCCTGGCACCGGGCAGAGACCGCTGTCGGTTCCGCCGTTGCAACGAGTCCAATCTTGAGATCACAAATTGTGATCTCAAGATGGGTTTGCCGGGCGATCTCCCGCAGGAGAGCAAATCTTGAGATCACAATCTGTGATCTCAAGATTGCCGGGATGGGACATTTGCGGTTCCCGCCCTCTTCTTTTGTCAATCTCACCATTTGACTTCCTGCGTTTATACACTATACTTCATTAGTGATTCTAATTCGAAGGAGCACCGCCATGACCGCGTCGATGTCCCTGGTTCCATCCGCTCGCGT
>CAVPNQ010000111.1:0-67025 GCA_963706735.1 uncultured Planctomycetia bacterium | reverse complement strand
CATCAGAGCATTGCAGGGAAGCCGGCTGTATATACTACAACTAAAGAATTTTTAAATTATTTTAATCTAAACTATTTACATGAACTTCCATCCTTACCCGAAGTTATGGAAACATTGACATTGCATACAGCAAACCAACCTATTGAAGAGTGTATTACTGAATGAGCAGCGAAAGGTTACAAAAGATACTAAGTCAGGCAGGACTTGGTTCACGACGAGAAATGGAGCGATGGATTGAGAATGGCTGGATTCAAGTGAACGGCAAGCCTGTCAAATTAGGCGATTCAGCTGGCCCACTTGATAAAATAACGGTCAAAGGCAAACTGATCCATAATCCCTTAAAAATAAAGCAAAATACACGCATTCTGCTTTACCATAAGCCCGTAGGTGAAATTTCCAGCCGCAATGATCCAAAGTTTGAGAAAACAGTATTTGATAATTTACCACATTGTAGAAACGGTCGATGGATACAGGTAGGACGACTGGATCTTAACACTTCCGGGTTACTGATTTTTACTAATAATGGCGAATTAGCCAATCAATTGATGCACCCTAAATATGGTTTGGAGCGAGAGTACGCAGTAAGAGTACATGGTCAGGTAAGTCCTGATGCACTAAACAAGTTGCAAAAAGGAGTGGTTCTTGATGACGGTATGGCGCAGTTTACCAAAATCGAATTCAGAGGTGGTGAGGGCACGAACAGTTGGTATCATGTGACTCTTAATGAAGGAAGGAATCGTGAGGTTCGTCGTTTATGGGAATCTCAAGGTGTTGAGGTTAGTCGATTGGTCAGAGTGCGCTTTGGTATGCTTACTATGCCCAGATTTCTAACTCGCGGCCAATCTTACGAATTATCGCCAAAACAAGTAAATGAATTTTTAGAATCAATTCCTAAAGAGCTCCTCCGCTTTCCCGGGATCGAGTCTCGAAAGTGAGAAGGTTCGGGTGACCGCTTCGCCGGGCCGCGCATGACGCAAGTCAGGCGCGGCCCGCGCGAAGCGGCGCTCGTGCCCGAGCGCGTCCCGGGAACGGTTTCTCAAAATTGAGACTCGATCGAATTGCAGAATCTGTCGCGGCGACCCGGAATTGATTTCGTGGCGCAACGACAGTTGCCGGCGCGCGGCGCCGCAACGTGTGCAGCCAACGAGAGATGCGAGCCGCCGCCAGGGAAATGACGCGCAGAAATTCCGCGCGAGGGAGCGTCCCAAAACGAGTGCGAGAAGTTGTGGCCCGCGGGTTGCTTCCTTGTTCGGCAAGTTCCGCCGTCAAAGTGACCCGTACGAGGAGCACGCGAGCGATGAGGGCGTCCGGCAGGAAACCACAAGAACCGCGAGTACCCGCGAAGGCGCCCTCGGTCGACGCGGACTTCGAGCGCGCCGACTGGCTCATCGAGTGCTTCACAACCGGGTACTGCTCCTGCCCCCGCGAGTACCGAGACTCCTTCGCGGACGCCTGGCTCGATTCGCATCCTGCCGATCACGCGATTCTCTTCGCGGCGATGGGCGCCATCCACGTCGTCGAGCGGATCCAGGAGTCTCACCGGGCGCGCCGGCTTGCGGGGGGAAATTAGATGTCCTGCTGCCGATCCTGCGATGAGGGAAAGTCCTGCGAGGGCTCTGCCGAGCCCGCAGGCGCGACCGCACCCGCATCGCAGATCGAAGCGGATCTCCAGGTGCCCACCCCTGTCCTGATTCCGGGGACGGTGCAGGTCGCCGAGCGGCTCGGCCTGGCGGAGAGCGAAGTCACGGCCTCGAAAGCGGTCAGCATCGAGGGGAGCAATGCGGTCCGCGTGGACGTCCTCGTCGTCAACCTGACGCTCTCCGCGGTCACGTTCCGCATCCAGGTTTCCAACGACAGCGTCTGCTGGTCCGATGCCGCGCTGTTCAAGCGAAGCACGAGCGGCTACGCGACGGCGAAGGTCCGCGGGATCGGGTTCCGGTTTGTGAGGCTGTACTACGAAGCGAGCAACACGGCGGGCGGCGAGGGCGTCCTCGCCGCGTCGCTGCATCACTGGCGCAACTAACCTTCTTCGGAGAGGACCATGGCCTATACCTTGCTGTGCGCGCGGCTGGCTGTCACCAACGGTACCGATAATTTCTCTCAGGCGGTTTCCGTCGGTTCAGGTAACGCGGCGCAGCTCGACGCGGTCTGTTTCAATCTTGGCGGCGCGACGAGCTATACGCTGGAAATTCAAGGCAGTAATGACGGGAGTAACTGGTCCGTCATCACGACGAACGCCGGTCTCGTTCTGGGCTACAGCGCGCCGACAAAGTCCACCGGCATCGGATTTTCCCAGGTGAGAGTCCGATACAGCGTGAGCGCCGGTGCTGGCACGATCATCATTTCCTGCGGGATCAATATTTCTCACCAGTAATCGCGAGGCCCGGGCCCAGTCCCTCCCGCCGCGTTGCGCCGGGAGGTGCCCGGACCTTTTTCACCCGTCGAGGCTCCCATGGCCGAACTTCCCCTGACCTACCTGTTCGACCCCGTGCGATTTGAGGACCGCGCGAAGGCGTACTCTTCCTGCATCGGCGGGCGGCGTTACGCCGTCACGCACCAGACGCCGGGGACTACGGTCACCGGCCAGACATCCTTCGTCGCGACGACGCCGACCTTCCTGATCAACCAGGCCAACTCCAACGGCCGCCGTGTGATCCTCTCGAACTTCGCCCTCTGCCAGGACGGGACGCCGGCCGGAGGCGCGATCAACATCCTTGTCGCGATCGATCCTGCCGACCGGTACGCGTCGGGCGGCACCGCCATCACGCCGCAGGCGACGATGGCCGACAGCGATTTCTCGCCGGGGTTTTCTTTTCGGTTCAACCCCACCGCGAGCGCGCCTTCGACGGTCCGCTACCTGTACGCCTGGAAGCAGCCCGTCTACGCCGGCTCGGTCTTCAACCCCGACCTCCACGACGGACTCGCCATCGGCCAGACCGGCTCGATCCTGATCTACACCTGGGCGGCTTCGACCGCGCCCACCTGGACCCTCGGCGGATTCGACATCCTGGAGGAAGGCTAATGCCCACGCTCCGGGATCTCTCGCAGGGCGTTCTCCCGCACGAAAGCACGCACGTCTCCGGCGGCTCCGACGCGTTTCTCTCGACGGATCTGCTCGAAGCTGCCGTGAAGCGCATCCAAACCTCGTCCGGCCCGACGACGCTGACCGTCGGCGCGGTTGCGGATGGCGAGTTCCTCCAGCGTAGCGGCAGCAGCATCGTGGGTTCGAGTTCGCCCGGCACGACGCCGCTCGAGGTCAAGATCGTCCGGTACCAGCTCGTCTATTGAATCGTTCTCCCAAGGAGTCCTCCCCATGGCCGCAGGCACCACCCCGATTTATCCCGCGACACCGAAGACCTGGCAGGGCCAGGTCACCGCCGCGAACACGAACCGCGACGGCTCCGGCTCCATCGTCACGGTCGTGACCGGCGCGGCGAACGGTTCGCGCATCGACCGCGTCCGGGTGAAGAGCACCGTCACCACGACGGCCGGCCTCGCGCGCCTCTGGATTTCGCTCAACGCCGGCACGACTTGGCGTCTTTACACCGAAATTTCCGTGAGCGCGATCACCGTGAGCGCGAGCACGGCGGCGTTCGAGTCCACCTACCTCACCCCCGACCTGCTCCTCCCCGACGGCAGCGCCCTCCTCGGCGCGACCATGGAGAAGGCCGAGGCCACGAACTTCATCGCCCACGGAGCCGATTACTAATGCAGAACCCCGGCTCCGTCGGGCCGTTCAGCGTCCCGGGGAACTCCCCGTCCCTCCACGGGTTCATCCCGCGAGGGGTGATCGTGATGTGGAGCGGTCTCCTCTCCGAGATTCCGACCGGCTGGGCGCTCTGCGACGGGACGCTGGGCACGCCGAACCTGGTCGCGCGTTTCGTGCGCGGGATCAACACCGCGACGACGAACCCCGGGACCACCGGCGGCGCCGACTCGGTCACCGTCACCCAGAACGCCCACCAGCACGAGCTGCCGTTCACGCCCAACGGAACCGACCTGTGGCACAGCTCCGTCTTCGGCACCGGGACTTCACGGTCGTTCGTGAACGCCCTCAACGGCGGCAGCGGTTCCCGTTCTTCCGCCGTCCTCAAGGACCAGTCCGTGACCGCGACCAACCAGGCCCACGACAACCGTCCGGCCTACTACGAACTCGCCTACCTCATGAAGCTGTAGCGAAGAACCATTACCCGTTTCATTCCCGATCCGTCCCCCACCGATTCAAGGACCATCTCCCGATGAATCGCCGCCGATTTGTCTTCGAAAACGGGACCTCCTTCTCCAAGCCCCTCCGCCGAATCGGCACCGGGCCCGTGAGCCTGGAGGTGAGCGTTTGGACCCTCCAGGGCGGCAGCCTCTGCGTGACACTTCTGGAGTCGTCCGACGGCACCGACTGGTCCGTCGTTGCGGACTGGCGCGGCCATAAGCCAGGCTGGGCCCACCTCGGCCTTGCTACACCCGGGCTTCCCTGGCTGCGAGCGCGCCTCGATCTGGAGAAATCCCGAGCCGCCATTCTTGACCTGCTCCTTCTAGAAGCCTCAGATTCCGCCGGCGACCTCTCTCGCGAAAGAAAGGACGACAAGTCATGAGCGGAAACGGATGTTCGTGTGCAGGATCAACGGGGCAGTTGATGGAGCTAGATTTGGCCGCTGTACCCGGTAGCGGCGGGTTGCAGTCCACCGAGGTTGTCTGGGAAACGCTCGTCCTCGATGCCAACGCGACGGAGGTCTCGCTTCCGATCCCGACAGGCGGCGCGAACGCGGTGGAAATCGTTGTCATCACGATTAACTCTTCCGGCAGCATCCAGACTGTCTTCCAGGCACAAGTCGGCTGCGATGGTGCGGGCTGGTCGAATTTCGGGTCCGCCGGGCAGTGCACGACCATCGGAATCACGACGATCGGTCCACTCGCAGGAAACGGGTCCTCGCTATTCCGATTGGTGGCCGTGGAGCAGGCAAGCAGCAGAACCCTCTTTACTATCGCCGTCCGTTTTTTCCGGAATTAGCAGATCCCCCCGTGCTCGGAAAACGCATTCGTTGTCGCCGAAGAACCTGAGGCTGCCTACCAAAGCATCGTTCTTGTCACTTCCCATCGTCATCTGCTAGCCACGAAGGCGTTTGGAACTTACAGAGGCTGCAATTAACCATGAAACGAGCAGGAGGTACCCAATGTCGTCACCGCTAGATCCGCAAGCGTCTCTGAATCGCGCTCTTGTCCAACTGTCAGCCCTGAGAAGCGCTCAGAGCGCTGTGACCTCCGAAGCGAGATTCGGGGCTCTTGCCACTTACTCTTCAAGAGACTTGATCCGAAATGCCGATATGCGTCCGGCGACTGTAGCAAATGGCAGCAATGGCGGCAATTCTGTGCTCGCCGCTGTCCGTCCTGATGGGGTGGTTCCTCCTCCTGGATGGACCCCGCCTCGATATGGACCATTTGGTATTCCGATGCCACCGGACTGGGACCCATTCGACCCATGTTGGCTGGCTCTCTGGCAGGATCGGCAGTCCATTCCAAGCAGCGGGAATCCCTGTGCAGATCTGTCCACCTATCTCAAACGAAAACTATTCGCAATTCAACTTCTTGGGATTGAGAACGACGAGGTCGCTCTGAGTGCGCTATGGCGGACAATGGACATGGCTCTAGCTTGCTTGTTCGACGGATGCTCGCACATGTCGGGAATCCAGGCGCCGGAGGTTTGGGGTATCTTTAACAGAATCGTGACCAGCGACACGAGTCGGGAAAAGATGGCACTGCTGACTGAATTGGTAGATCTGATTGATTCTGGTGGTCTTTTCAAGGTGTGAACGGCCGCACCTGAAAAGCAAGACTACACGAGCCGGTCGGTATTGCGGAGACTGGGCAGCGATCCCATTAGAGGTCAAAACTGATTTTGGCCATTTGACGCTTGACTTGCTGGATCAAGGCCGCGTCTCCGCTGGGCACTACCCCGAGCAGGATGTAGAACGTGTGATGCAGGTGAGTAACTTGAATTATCACGACCTCTTGCCGATCTCCTTCGCCGGTGCCAATGGTTGTACGGAAGCTTGGCGGTGATTCCGTTCTTCCTCGATTGAGCCGCACGAAGACACTGTAGGCGTCGACATCCTCGTGCCCCCTGGCGCGGAGTGCCTCGGAGAGAGATCTTGAGACATCTCGAAGATCCGTTGTTTCGCTGGGAAAGAGAAAGCCGTCCAATTTCATTCGGGGCGCGAGTTCCTCAGCGGGGGATAAAGTCCCGCAATAGAGAAAGACTCCCTCGGAAAGTTGCGGAACTTGCGTGTTGGCCGGGGTTGGAGACAGAACAAATCTGCATTCGGCTCGCAAGGTTTTCGAAAGGTGTGCTTGATGCTGCGTTTCCAATGCTCGCCAGTGCGCAAGAAGCCGGTAGCCCACACCGCCCCGCGCCTTGACGAATTGTGCTTCATCAGCAACGCAGTATCCTGCGCCTACGAAACAGGCGGCCGTAAAGCCGAGAGCCGAGTACCGTAGACCCCGCATCGGAACTCCTCCAAGAAGGAAATCTCTTTGAGTCTGCTCTCGATTTAAGTGCATTGCCTTACTCCGGGTCTCCATTGCCGAAGACTTCCAAGCTTGAAGATCTGACCGGGGCAGGCAGGTTTCTATTACGGCGATCATGCTACCAAATCATCAGCAGGAATCAAACCCCTATTGAGTCCAGCCCGGATAATCGTATCCGCGTTCTCGGAAGAGCTGCGTCCGTAGTCCGAGCTGGGTTCAGTAGCTCCTGGAGCAGCGCGCAATCGGGAGGGGAAGGTGCTCGTGAGTGATGGGTGACTTGGACCTACGTCCGCCAACCTACGCTTTTGCACACAGCACCAGCTTGCACGCCGCCTTGAGCGAAGAATAGTAGAACTCAGCTCTTATGGCTTCCACCCCCCCAAACCCCGCCTCCTCCAGCAACCCCTTCAGCTTCCCGAACCACAACCCGTTCTTGTGCGTATCCCCCCTCCGCCGGTCCCCGTAGTCCTCCTGGTTCCCGAAGACGCTCTTCAGCCATCGCGACGGCGAGATCCTCGCCTTCCCGCCGCACGCCTTGCACTTCGGGTCGGCCTGCCAGCCGTCCACGCAGTCGCACTGGAGCGGGAACCACGAAGCGAGGACTTCCATGTCGGGGCAGCCGGAGAGCCACTGGCCGCCGGGGCGGAGGACGCGGCGGCATTCGCGGAGGACGCGGGGGAGGTCGGGGTGGGGGACGTGCTCGATGAATTCGAGGGAGAAGACTTCGTCGAAGGAGGCGTCGCGGAAGGGGAAGGGGCGTTCGAGGTCGGCGACGAGGTCGACGCCGGGGGCGCGGCGGAGGTCGGCGACGACGACGCGGCGGCGTGAAGCGCGGACGATGGCGGCGTTGGGGCCGGCGCCGCCGAGGAGGAGGGTCATCTGCGCGCCGGAGTCCGGGTAGCGGGTGGGGTCCTTGGGCTCGCGGCCGGTGAGTTTCTGCCAGAGGCTCATCGGTCGGTCCCGGGAATCGCCGCGGCGATCGCTTCCATGGCGAATTTTTCGCGGACGCGGGCGGGAAGGGCGCTCATGGCGACGCGGGCGAGGGCGGGGGGCCAGCCGAGGCGGGAGTAGCGGATCCACTCCTTGGCGATGGCGAAACCGCCGTCGCGGATGGCGGCGCGGAAGGTGCGGACGGAGAACAGGGCCTTGTGCGTGGGGTCGCCGGTGTAGTCGGGGCCCTCGATGTGCTGGTCCGCCTGGCGCCGCGAGCGGCGGCGTTTGGCGCTCCACGAATCGGCGATCGGGACGTGCAGGACGAGGTGGCCGCCCGGCGCGAGCCAGCCGCGCGCGCGGCGGAGGAACTTCTCGCGCTCCTTTGCGCCGAAGTGCTCAAAGACCGCGAGGGCGAGGACGAGGTCAAATTTGCCGGCGGGGCGGTATGCGAGGGCATCCGCTTCCTCGAAGTCCGCGTTCGGCAGGGGGCTGGACTGGGAGATGGCGTGCGCCGAGATGTCGATGCCCGTGACGTGCGCGACCTCCGCGGCCAGCGCGCGCGTCAGCCCGCCCAGCCCGCAGCCGACTTCCAGCACGCGCATCCCCGGCGCCAGCTTCACCACCCGCTTCACCTTCGCCAGCGTCCGCGGGACGTGCTCCTCGTTTCCCGCGGACATGCGGCGGGCGGCGTAGTACTCGGGGCCGTACTTCTCGTGCGCCACCCTACTTCTTCTCGTCCATGAGCGCCTTCTCGAGCATCCCGTAGTCGCGCGCCACCTTGACGAGCTTTCCCTCGGTGTCGAACAGCATCACGATCGGCTCGCCGGTGACGCCCCACTCCTTCACCGTGCCCTTTTCCTCGGCGTCCAGGAGCAGCGGGAACGGCACGTTGTGCGGGTTCCAGTGCAGCTCGCCGTGGGTCGCGAGCTTCTCCTCCATCTCCTGGAACGTCTTCGCGGTCGCGTCGTGGTACGCGAGGATCTGGTAGTTCGTGTAGCGCGGCTTCAGCCGCTCGTCGAACTTGATCAGGTTCGGGATCCACTGCGTCGAGCTCGTGTTGCACCACGAGCCCCAGAACAGAACCAGGACCCACTTGCCCTTGTAGTCGGCGATCTGCAGGTCCGGCTTGCCGCCGCGGACGAAGCCGGCCTTGAACGGAGGCATGGTCTTGCCGATGCCGATGGAGACCGGCGTGGGCTCGGCCTTGAAGGTCCCGAGGTCGAGCTCGGCGCGCGGGCCCGCCTCGAAATCCTTCTCGATGCTGCGGAACCCCTCGTGCGCCCACTTGATCCTGTACTTGCCCGGCGGGATGCGAAGCGCGATTCCCTTGTCGTCGGCCTTCGCCTTCACGATGTCCACGTTGCCTTCCTGCGTTGCGATCGTGAACGTCACGTCGGCGGGAAGCGGCGCTTCGGGGTTGGCGGCCACGATCTTGCCCTTCAGCTTGACGAGCGGCCCGAGGCGGACGGTGACCGGTTTCTTCGACGCCTCGTCCGAGATCAGCATCAGTGAGCCGTGTTCGCGCTCCTTGTCGTAGGCCAGCACGAGCAGGCTCCCGGGCCACTTCTTGAACGTGTGTTCAAAATGTCCTTTCGCGTCCGACTTGATCCCGGCGGTGGGCGTCGCCTTGCCGGCATCCCAGGTCCAGGAGAGCGCGAGCTCGGCGTCCACTTGCAGCACGTTGCTGTAATCGACCGTGAACCCCTCGAGCTTGCGCGACGGGGGCGGCTTGTCCTCGGCCAGCGCCACGGCGGCGGCCATCAGCAGGGCGGCGATCGCGGGCTTCTTCATTTCGCGTTCTCCTCTTCGGCCTTCAGGATCTTCTCCAGCGCGGCTTCGCTTCCGCCCCTCACGACGTTTCCGTCCGGGTCGATCAGCACGAATCGGGGAAGGGCGATGATCCCCCACGCCTTCCACGTCTTTCCCGTCTGGTCGAGGAGGATCGGGAACGGCAGCGGCCCGCCCCAGTTCTTCTCCTCGTACGGCTTCATCTGCTTCTCGAGCTCGGCCATCGTGCCGGCGGACGATCCCGAGAACGCGATGATCTCAAACCTGGCCCGCTGGTCCTTGTGCGTTTCGTAGAACTTCTTCAGGGAGGGCAGACTGCGCTCCACGCACGAGTGTCACCCGGTCCCCCAGAACTCGATGAGGACCCACTTGCCCTTGAGCGCCGCAGGCTGGACGTCCTTCGGCAGGCCGCGGGTGTCCGCCGCGAACCACGCGGGGGCCGGCTTGCCGTACGCGGCGGCGATTGGCGTGAGTTCCGTTGCGAGCGTGCCGGCGTCGAAGGTCTCGCCGGTGGGGACGGTCACGTCCTTCTCGACGTAGCGCAGCTCGGCGTGCGCGATCGCGACGGTGTAGTCGCCGGCGGGAAGCGCGATCTCGAAGGAAGAGGAGGTGACCCGGATGCTGCCGAAGGCGGGTTTCTTGCCCCGGACGATCCACTGCGCGTTGACCGCCCCCCCATCGAGGGTGTTGGCAAAGCGGTCGAGTCCGACCGTGACCTTCGTGAGCGGCCCGAGCCGCAGTTCGAGCGGCTTCGCAGGATCATCGAAGACCTGGAGCGCGCCCAGTTGGCGCTCCGCGTCCATGGCGAGGATCGGCGAGCTGCGGCCGTTCCAGTTGGACTTCACCGTGAATGACCCGTCGGCCTTGGTGAGTTCGTAACCGACCGGGAACGAGTTTTTCCCGAACACCCAGAGCGTCCCGACCGAGGCGTCGGCGACCGGTTTGCCGTCCGCGTCGAGAACTTTCCCTGAAACCGTAATCTGCTCGGCGAGGCCGGGGAGCGCGAGGGCGAGCGACAGGGCGAAGGCGGCGATTCGCATGGAATCTCCCGGGGAATGTGGCGGGGAGTGTACCGGAAAACGGTGGAGCGTCTTGAGCCCCGATCCCGAATCGCCGGTCTGCGTCACGGGGGTGGAGCGACCCCAACCCGTTCCGTGCTTCTCCGTGCGTTTCCGTGCTCTCCGTGTCCTGCCGTTTTTCGTTTGCGCCCGCGCTCGCGAAAAACGGCATTTCACGGAGAGCACGGAAACGCACGGAAAGGCACGGAGCGGATTGCGTCGGGGGAGGACCATGCGCACAGGCCGGGCAAAATGCTCCTTTGGGTGTCTTGCTTCCGGCCGGAACGCTTCCCACAATGCCCGCCCTCATGCGCGACCTGTTCCCCGGACCGGATGCCGCACCCGACACGCTCGAAGGCGTGCTGGAGCGGTTCACGTTCGTGAACGAGGAGAACGGCTGGTCCGTGGTCCGGCTGCAGGTGGACGGCGAGCGCGATGTCGTCACGGCCGTCGGCAACCTCGTCGGCGTGCGCATCGGCGAAACCGTCCGTCTCAAGGGCGCCTGGATCGAGGACCGCCGCTACGGGCGCCAGTTCAAGGTCGCTTCCTTCACGCCCGTGCTCCCGACCACCGCGGCGGGGATCGAGAAGTACCTGGGAAGCGGGGTGATCGCGGGCGTCGGGCCGAAGACCGCGGAGAAGATCGTCGCGGCGTTCGGGGCGAAGACGCTCGACGTGCTGACCGACGAGCCGGAGCGGCTGCGCGCGATCCACGGCATGGGCAAGAAGGCCAAGGCGATCGCCGCCGGCTGGAAGGAGCAGCGCGCGGTCCACGAGACGATGACCTTCCTGCACTCGCTCGGGCTCGGCACGGCGCTGGCCGTGCGCGTCTGGAAGAAGTACGGGCCCCGCACGACGGAGGTGGTCAAGAGCGACCCCTACCGCCTCTCCGCCGAAGTCGTCGGCATCGGCTTCCTCACCGCCGACCGCATCGCGTTCAACCTCGGCATCCCCCCGTCCGCCCCCGAACGCGCCGAGGCCGGCGCGATGCACATCCTGCGCGAGTCGCAATCCGAAGGGCACTGCTACCTGCCGCGCGAAGAGCTCGCCGAGCGGACCCAGGAGCTGCTCGGCCCCGAGGGCGCCTCCGCCGCGGACGCGATCGGCCGGCTCTCCGAAAAGCAGCTCGTCGTCATCGAGAACGACGGCGTCTACGCGCTCGAGCTTCACACCGCCGAGGTCGCCGCCGCGCACAGCCTGCGGGCGCTTCTCGACGCCCCGCCGGTGGACGTCCCGATCGACGCGGACAAGGCGCTGGCCTGGTTCGAGGGGCGGGCGCAGATCAAGCTGGCCGAGGGACAGCGGCAGGCGATCCTGTCCGGCATCCGCAACAAGGCGACGGTGATCACCGGCGGGCCCGGCACCGGCAAGACGACGCTCGTGCGCGGGCTCACCGAGATCTTCAAGGCCAAGAACCTGCGCCTCGCCCTCTGCACGCCGACGGGAAGAGCCTCGCGGCGGCTCGAGGCCGCGTCGGGAGAGAAGGCGAAGACGATCCACCGCGCGCTGGAGTGGAACCCCAAGCGGGGCGTGCCGCAGCGCGACCACGTCCACCCGCTCGAGGCCGACGTCGTGATCGTGGACGAGGCGTCCATGCTCGACATCGCGCTGTTCGGGCTTCTCCTCGACGCCGTCCCGCCCTCCGCGCGCCTCATCCTCGTCGGCGACGCCGACCAGCTCCCGTCCGTCGGGCCGGGAAGCGTCCTGCGCGACGTCATCGCTTCCCGCTCCGTCGAAACCGTCCGCCTCACGCACATCTTCCGGCAGGAAGCGCGCTCGCTCATCGTCACCAATGCCCACGCCGTCCTCCACGGCGAGATGCCGGAGCCGCTCGGCGAGGATTTCGCGTTCGTGGAGAAGGAGAACCCGGAGGAAGCGCTGGCGGCGATCGTGGAGCTGGCGTCGCGGGAGCTGCCGCGGCGGCTGGGGCTGACGCCCGCCGACGTGCAGGTTCTGGTGCCGATGCACAAGGGAACGCTCGGCGCGATCGCGCTCAACGCGGCGCTTCAGGAGCGCCTGAACGCCAAGGGCGTCAAGGCCGTCCCGCAGCGCAATCTCCGCGTCGGCGACAAGGTCATGCAGGTGAAGAACGACTACGAACTCGACGTCTTCAATGGCGACCTCGGCCTCGTGACCGCGGTGGACACCGACGACGGCATCGTCACCGTCACGTTCGACGGCCGCCCGTGCGCCTACGACGCCGACAACCTCGACATGCTCGACCTCGCCTACGCCTGCACCATCCACAAGTCGCAGGGAAGCGAGTACCCGGCGGCCGTCATCGCGCTCCACACGCAGCACTTCCCGATGCTCCAGCGCAACCTGCTCTACACGGCGATCACGCGTGGGAAGCGGTTTGTCGCGATCGTGGGGTCGAAGCGGGCGCTGCGGACGGCGGTGGCGAACGATCGGGAGAGGATGAGGTACACGAGGTTGGCGGAGAGGCTGAAGTAGCGAGAGGAATTGGAATTTGGAACTTGTCGTTTCCGCCCTACCTCACCTCCGCACTCTCATGCGGCCGTCCCGCCGCCTTGTCGCACGGCAGCAGATCCGAATGCCCCCCGCCGATCTTTGCGAGTTTCCGCAGGATCGCCCGCTTGGTCTCCGCGTGGGTGTGGTAGAGGGCGTTGATGACGATGTTCTCGTCGTCGTGCAGGAAGTGCCCGCGGAAGTACAGGTCCTCGGCGTCGTTGGGGTAGGTGTCGGTGATGACGACCATGCGTTTCCGCGGGACGCGAGACCAGTCGAGCATCAGGCTGACCTGCAGGGCCTTCTCGGCCGCGGAGCCGGCGCCGGCGTTGGCGCCGGCGAAGCTCAGGTGCGTCATCCAGTTGCGGGCTTTCTCGACGTCTCGCGTGAAGAACAGGACGTCGGTGAGGTACTCGTTGCCGAAGTCGCGGAAGGCCACGAAGCCGAAGCGGAAGTCGCTGGCGAGGTCGCGGTACATGAGGCGTTCTTCGACGAGCTTGAGGATCGTCGGCTTGGCGTCGGTCATCGTGAGCGTCGTGTCGCAGACGTAGAGGAGGTCCTCGCCGGCCTCGTCGCGCTCGACGTCGGGCGGGGCCTTGCGGACGACGTCCGCGGGTTCGGGGATCGCCTTCTCCGGCGGCCGTGACGGGTCCAGCGGCGTCGTGTCGGTCCCGCCGCCCGCTGCGGGAACGTCCTTCCCCCCGGCCGGCGGCGCGGGTGGCGCGGGCGGCGCCACGACCCGCTGCGCCAGCGCCAGCTTCAGCGCCTTCTGCGCAATCCGCACGTACACGTCGTTGCGGTAGCAGAGGATTTCGTAGTGCGTCTCCCGCTCGCTCACCTCGCGCTTCACCGCCCGCTGCAGATACGCCGTGGCCTCCGCCCCGCCGATCCGCCCCAGCGCGATCAGCGCTTCGCACTGCACGTCGAGATCTTTCTCCTCGGCGGCCTTCAGAAGCGCGGGAATCGCCGAGGAATCGCCGGCTTCGCCCAGCGCCTGCGCCGCCGCGGCCCGCAGCTCCCACTCCTCGTAGCGGATCGCCCCCAGCAGTCCCTCGACCGCCTCCGGCGTCCCGATCCGCCCCAGCGCCCGGATGCACAGCCACTTCACGAGAATCGGATCCCACGTCTTCGCCCCCGTATCTGCCCCGACACGGTGTTCCTTCTCGAACCCGCTGATCCCCTTGCGCATCGCCTCCAGCAGGTTGTTCACCGCGTCCAGGCTCTTCGATTT
This sequence comes from uncultured Planctomycetia bacterium, assembly GCA_963706735.1. Classification (GTDB taxonomy): domain Bacteria; phylum Planctomycetota; class MHYJ01; order WSZJ01; family WSZJ01; genus WSZJ01. The sequence continues at coordinate 53,028 of CAVPNQ010000111.1, read as the reverse complement.
CCAGATCAGGTGCGCCCCGGCGTCGAGGTACTTCTTCGGCGCGCTCGAAGTGCAGAGGCGGGCGGCGAAGAGCGGCGCCTTGGGATGTTCGCGATTGAAGAGGGCCTGGATCGCGGTCAGGCGGACGTTGGGGTGGGGGTCTTCGAATCCGATCATCTGGAGGTAGAGGTCGGCGGAGGGGTCGTGGACGTCCTCGAACAGTTTCACGGCGGCGCAGCGCTGGGCGTCGTCGTCCGACTGGTAGCGGAGGCGCGAGGCGTTGAGGGCGGGGCCGACGCCTTCGGGGAGGTTGGGTTCGGGGGGCGGCAATGGGATCGGGTGGTTGCCGCCGGCGAGCGCGGAAGCGGCCAGGAGGAGGGCGAGGACGGGCGCGAGGTGGAGTTTCATGGCGGAGTGGATTGCATCGGGTGTGCCATGATGGAATGTCAGAACGCAAGTCCATTGGTAGTAATGTGTTGTGTCCACCTGAGCGGCCCGGCCGGCAGCGCTTCCCGCCCTCGCCGCCTTACATCCTCGCCAACCCGCTTAACACACCCCGACCACCCGGATCGTCCAGCGCTTCGACCCCGGCGGCGCCCGATTCTGCGCATTGAGCCCGCGGCCTTCGCTGAGGAGCAGTTCGGCGCCGCGGCGCTTGAACCACCCCGCGACGGCGATGCTGAATCCCATGAGGGCGTACGCGACTCCCAGGAGGGCGGCCTCCAGCTGCGGCGACTCGGCGATGATCCAGGACTCGGAAGGGTTTTCGGGGTTGTAGTGGACGCGCACGGGGCCGGTCCGCATCGAACGCAGCGCGTCTTCCCGGAGGCCGAAGGTGAAGGGAAGGGTCGGGATGGCGAGCGACTGCTGGGCGACGATGCGGCGGCCGTCGAGGATCCAGGCGTAGGTCGCGACGCGCGAATCGGCCGGCTGGCCATTGGCGATGCGGTCGGTCTGATGTTCCACCGTCAGCACGACGCCCTGGGCGACCGGCCAGTCTTCGCGCTCGAGCGCCCTCGACGTCTCGAGGACGGCGAGACCCGCGATCCACAGCCCGACGAGCGCTCCCGTCGAGCCGGCGACGATCGCGAACGTCCAGAGTTCAACGCGACGGACGGCGAGCCAGGCAGCCAGGCGCATGGGTTCTCCCTCGTGGTGAGCAAGCTTTGATTCCGCGGGTTGCACCCGAAGGGCGCAACCCGCGGAATCAAGCGTGTCGAGCCACCTCGGCTCGATTCTACTCCGGGCGGTCCTTCTTCTGATGCGCCGCGTGCGCTTCCGTCACGCCGATTCTCTACATCACTCCCGGCTGGCCGCGCTTCCACCATGCCGCCGCCATTGCCAGCACCGTCCCGCCGAAGAACAGGGCCCCGATCGTGAGGAAGACGTACTGGAGCACGCCCGGGCCGGGGCGGAGGCAGGAGTCCGAGGGGTCCTCGGGGTTGTAGTGGACGACGCAGGGTTTGCCGGGGGCGTAGATTTCCTGGTCCTCGTAGGCGCCTCTTCCGGACGAATGGACCTCCAGGGCGTCGAGTTTCCGGCCTTCGTAGCGCGTTCCGCCGACCTGGAACGCGTAGAGCACGCGGCAGGCGTGGCTCGCGCCGCCCTTGCTGCTGCGTGTCGTGTGGATCGTGCTCGAGATGACCGTGCCCGGGACCGTCGGCCACCCGCGCGCGCGGAAACTGGGGACCGAGATCCCGACCCCGACGCCGCCGAAAACGAGCGCGAGCAGTCCCACGATGATGACGGGAGCCATGCCGCCCCGTATCCCGGGCGCCACGACCGCCTGCCCTGGCTTCACCTCGAACATTCCCGCGCCTACCTTCCCAGGACCGACTTGGCGATCGCAAAGGCCGACCCGATCCCGAACAGCGCCCCCATGCCCATGAAGATCCACGCTCCGCCGGTTCCGCCCAGTTCAAGGCAGCTCACCGAAGGGTCCGCAGGGTCGTAGTGCACGGTGCACGGCTTGCCGGCGGCGTACTGCGCCTTCTTGGCGTTGGCCGACGAACTCGACCCGGAGGAAGAGCTGCCGGTGGGCTCGAGGTTGTCGCCGGTGAAGTGCTGCCCGTTGACGTCGAAGTGGTAGGTGACCTTGCAGCGGTACTTCGTGCCGCCTTTGCGGCTGTGGCTGGAAGTGACGGTGGAGCTGTCCACGACGCCGGGCGCCGTCGGCCACGATTCCGCGCTGCGGACGCGATTCCACGACCAGACGCCGAAGATGAAGATGCCGAGACCGACCAGGGCGCCGATTCCGCCGCCGAAGAGACCACCGATGCCGCGGCCGTGATTGCGGCGGGTCGTGAGTGAGACGGACAAGGCTTTGCTCCTGAAGGGCGCCGGTGGGCGCGATTGTAGCGAGGGAGAACGCAAAGCTGATGCCGCAACCGTGCCCCTGCTGCCGGGGCGCCCGGCGGAATTCCCTGAACGCGACGTGCAGATTTGCGGAGTCCGGGCGGGCCCGTATTACAGATCCTGGTATTGGGGCCCGCCGCCGCCTTCCGGCGTCACCCACGTGATGATCCCGTACGGGTCGGCGATGTCGCACGTCTTGCAGTGCACGCAATTCGAGAAGTTGATGTGCAGCTTCGTCTTCGCCCCGTCCGGCTCGCGGTGCATCTCGTAGACCTGCGCCGGGCAGAAGTACATGCACGGGTTGCCGTACTCTTCCTTGCACTTCGTCGCGCAGATGTTCGTGTCGGTGACCTTGAGGTGGCACGGCTGGTTTTCCTCGTGCTTGGTCCCCGACAGGTAGACGTCCGACAGCTTGTCCACGCTGTTCTCGCCGTCGGGCTTCTTCTTCGGACGGTCGTCGAGCGTCAGCGGGATCTCTCCCGCGAGATTCGAGTGGATCGCGTGCTTCATCCCGAGGTGGCTCTCGCGGACCGGGTAGACGTCGTGAAGCCCGCGACCGCCGGTCAGCATCTGCAGCGTGTAGTGGAACCCGCCCGCGATGAACCCGCCCTCGAACCCCTGGCGGAAATTGCGGATGCCGTACAGCTCCTTCGCCGCCCACGAGTCGTCCCACTTCTTCTGGTAAGCGGACAGTGTCCCCGCCGCCACGTCGCCCTTCGCCAGCGCCTCGACCGCCGTCTCCGCCGCAAGCATCCCGCTCTTGATCGAGAGATGGATTCCCTTCAGGCGCTGCGTGTTCAGCGTCCCGCCGGCGTCTCCCACGATCATCCCGCCGTCGAACGACAGCCGCGGCATCGACCAGTAACCGCCCTCCGGGATCGTTTTCGCCCCGTACCGGATCAGCTCGCCGCCCTTCAGCACATCCGCGAAAATCGGGTGCGACTTCAGCTGCTGCAGCATCCACTGCGGGTCCGTCAGCGGGTTCTCGTAGTCGAGCGACACCACGAACCCCAGCGCCAGCAGCCCGTCCTTCATCCCGTACGCGAACGACCCGCCGAAGTTGTGCATTCCCAGCGGCCACCCCATCGTGTGCACGACCTTGCCGGGGGGGAACTTCGAAGGGTCCTTCAGCTTCCAGACTTCCTTCACGCCCGTGGAGTAGATCTGCGGGTTTTTGCCGTGAAGCGCGAGCTTGTTGACGACGACTTTCGTGAGCGATCCGCGCGACCCTTCGGCGAGGATCGTGATCTTCGCCTTGATGTTCACGCCGGCTTCGAAGTTCCCGCGCGGCTTGCCTTCCTTGTCGAGCCCCTTGTCGCCGGTCTGGACGCCGACCAGACGCCCGCCCTCCCAGAGCGGTTCCGCGCCGGGGAATCCCGTGAAGAGGTCGATGCCGAGGCCTTCGACCTTCTTGCCCATCCACCGAACCATCCGGTTCAGGGAAACGACGTAGTTCCCCTTGTTGTGCATCGCCGGCGGCACGTAAGGCAGCCGGAACCTGCGCTTCTGGGTGAGGAAGTAAATGTCGTCGTCCCCGACCGTCGCCTCGAACGGCGCTTCGTCCTTCCAGTTCGGGATCAGCTCGTCGAGGCCCTTCGGGTCCATGACGGCGCCCGAGAGGATGTGCGCGCCGACCTCGGACGCCTTCTCGATCACCATCATCGAGGGCTCGGTGAGTTTCCCCGCGGTCTTGGCTTCCGCGAACAGCTTGTGGAGGTGAATGGCGCAGGCGAGCCCGGCCGGGCCCGCGCCGACAATCAGAACATCCGTCTCGAGAGATTCGCGTTCAGGCATGGTGGAGGCCCCGTGTGGCTGTGCCTTCACGTTAACTGATCCACGCGGGATGGGAAGGGTTGGCGGGGAGGAGCCGGCCTTGGGCGAGTGCGCGGATTCCTCGCCCCTTGCCCTTGCCCTTTCCCTTGCCCTGTCGTTTGCGAACGACAGGGCAAGGGAAAGGGAAAGGGAAAGGGCAAGGCCATGCGAGACCGATCGCGATCGTCCGGTATCATCGCTCCTGATGAGAACCGCCGCGCTCGCCTTGCTGCTCGCGCTTCCCGTGCTCGCCGACCCGCCTTCCTGGGAAGCCGACGCGAAGGCCTTCCTCGAAGGCGTCCACGACATCACGGCCCCCGGCTCGCCCGGCACCGTCGCGGCATGGGGCCCCTCCGCGTTCCCCGTCGTCGTCGCCGGCGCCGAGGGCGATGCCCGCGTGCCCGTCGTCGCCGCCGCGCGCTTCGGACGCGGCCGCGTCGTGGCGTTCGCACACGACGGCTACGGCCGCGCCGAGGCCCTGGCCCACGCCGGCACCGGGACGCTCATGCTGAATGCGGTGCGCTGGGCCGCCGCGGCGACGAAGGCGCCGAAGGTAGGTGTGGTGGGAAGCGACCTCGCCGGCTTCCTCGCGGGGAAGGGGATCGACGCGGTCAAGATCGAGCCGTCGAAGGTCGCCGTCTCCCTCGGAGGGCTCGACGTCGTCTGCGTGTTCGACTCGGAGCTCGGGCCGGCGGCGATCACCGAACTCGATCGCTTCATCGCCGGCGGCCGCGGGTTCGTCGCGGGCGTCACCGGCTGGGGCTGGTCGCAGGTCCACGGCGGCGCCGACGTCCGCCTCAATGCCCTCAACAAGCTGATCGCCCCCGCGGGCCTCGCCTGGACGGGCGACTTCGCGAAGAAGACCAGCGGGGAAGGGTTCTCGGCAGGGGAGATCCCCGCGCTGACCTCGCACGCCGGGCTCGCGATCGACGCGCTCGAAGCCAGCGCCGAGGGCGCTTCGCCGCTCACCCCGGCCGAGCTCGCCCGCGCTTCCGTCGCGGCCGTCGCAGCGGTGCGCGTGCTGCCGGCGGAAGCGACGGACCTCCGCGCCCGCCTGGCCCGTCTGGCGCGCGACCGCGCCGACCGCCTCGCGCCGACCGAGAAGTCCCCGCTCCGCCCCGCCGATGCGCTTGACCGCTTCCTCCTCACCGCGCAGGTCGAGGACGCGCGCCTTCAGCCGCAGGACAAGGTCCCCGCGATTCCCGCGGCGGCCGCGTTCCCCGGCGCGGTGCCGAAAGACGCCCGCGCGGTCGAACGCGACCTCGCGATGGACGCCGCCGTTCCCGGCTGGCACTCCACCGGCCTCTACGTCCCCCCCGGCACCCCCGTCACGCTCACCGTCCCCGCCGCCGCGGCCGCCGCCAAACTCACCCTCCGCATCGGCGCCCACACCGACACGCTCTTCCATCTCGAAAACTGGCCGCGCGCCCCCGAGGTCTCCTCCGAGTTCCCGGTCGCCGCCGAAAAGACAACCGTCGCCTCTCCCTTCGGCGGCCTCCTCTACCTCGTCTTCCCCGACGACTGCAAGCTCGGCACGTTCTCCGTGCACGTTTCGGGCGCGGTCGAGGCCCCGCTCTACATCCTCGGCAAGACGACGCTCGATTCCTGGAAGCGCCTCCGCCAGGCGCCGGGCCCGTGGGCCGAGCTGGGCTCCGCGAAGGTGATCCTCACGGTCCCGTCGTCCTGCATCCGCGACCTCGACGACCCCAAGTCGCTCATGGAGTTCTGGGACCGCGTCCTCGACGCCGCCGCCGACCTGGGCCAGATCCCCAAGGACCGCAAGCGCCCCGAGCGCTACGCCGCCGACGTCGAGATCAGCGCCGGCTACATGCACAGCGGCTACCCCATCATGACGCACCTCGACGCCGCCCCGCGCATGGCCAGCCTCGCGACGATGCAGAAGGGCGACTGGGGCCTGTTTCACGAGCTGGGCCACAACCACCAGGTCGGCGACTGGACGTTCGAGGGCACAGGCGAAGTCACCTGCAACCTCTGGTCGCTCTACCTCTCCGAAACGCTCTGCAACCTCACCCCCGAGCAGGCCCACGAGGCGCTCAAGGACCGCGACAAGAAGGTCCGCGAGTTCGTGAAGTCCGGCGCCGACTTCGCGAAATGGAAGACCGACCCGTTCCTGGCGCTCACGATGTACGTCCAGCTCAAGGAAGCCTTCGGCTGGGAGCCGTTCAAGGAAGCGTTCGCAGCGTATCGCGCGCTTCCGGCCGCCGAGCGTCCGCTCACCGACGCCCAGAAACGCGACCAGTGGCTCATCCGCATGAGCCGCGCGACGAAGAAGAACCTCGGCCCGTTCTTCGAGGCGTGGGGCGTGCCGACGACGGAGGAAGCGCGGGAGACGCTGAAGAAGCTGCCGAGGTGGATGCCCGCGGATTTCCCCGCGAAGAAGTAGGCGGGCGGGCGAGCGGGCGGGCAAAAAGCCACGACCGTCAATCAGATTCGAGGCGCTCTTGGATCAGCGCGGGTTCGACCCGAACTCACTTCGCAGGAACGACACAAGTTCGCTTTGCCTGGAAACAAGCGCGTTTCGCCTGCTGCCGAGCTTCGCTCAGGCTCGGGTGCCCGCCTAGCGTTTCCCCTCCCTCACCTCGATCCGCGTCGTGATCCAGACGCGGTGGTTCTGGAACATCCACACGAAGACCTCAGGCTCCTCGAATCCGCGCCAACTGTTCAGGTACGGGGAGCGGTAGCGCAGGATGACTGTCGGGCGGCCCTTCGAGTCTTCCCCGGTCTCCAGGGTCTGAAAGGAATCGTCGTCGCAGCCGCCGAGGATGTCGAGATCCGGCACCCACTGACCCAGTTCGACGCCGGCCATGAAGGTCTCGTTTTCCCGCCACGGCTGGTGCCCGCCTTCGTCTATCCCTTCCTTGAGCCGGCGTGACCAGGGCGGGATGACGACGAACGCGTCGTGAAGGTCAGCGGGCGGCGCCTGCGGGGGCGGGTTGCCGGGCAGCGGGGCGGCCACGGTGAGAAGACCGGTGAGGGTCGCAGCGGCGAGGCGGAGTTTCATGGGGACCTCTTCATATGAAGACCTGCAGAAGTTTCGTCCTGGACTCTTCCGCGCCTTGAGCCCGGGCCGTGGCGCGCGAGTCAACAATCTGCGCAGGATCAATCTGCCGCTACTCTACCCGTCGACGAGCCGAGCCTCCCGCTTCGTCCTCCTCGCCTGCGCCGTTTTCCAGCCTGCGTGCTGTTCAGCCCCGAGAGAATCCGTCCGGGTGGCAGAGGCCTGCCCGTCGTAGCCTCGCAGAGGCGAAGTCGGACGGGCAGCGCTGGGCTTTTTCGCGAGCCGCTGTGTCGATCCCGGCCATTTCAAGGCTGACGCGCGCGCCGAAGCCGGTGTTGGGAAAGCGGTGGAGATTGGCGAAGCGGGCCGCTCCGTACGCTTCATGCACGGCGATCTTGCCGTCCTGAACTTGCGAGGAGCAATACGCCGCCCGGCACTTAGACTGAAACTGGCCGGAAACGCGGGAGTCGGCGGGAAGGCCATGCCGTCCGGGCCGGCGGGGCCGTTATGATGAAGGGTATGCGGTCCCGGACGATTCGATTCGCCGTGCTCAGTGCCCTCCTGGCGCTTCCTCTCGCCGCGGAGACCCGGGAAAACCTCTACGGAAGGGCGCTTCCCGAAGGCGCGATCCTGCGGATCGGCCAGCCGACGCCGTCGGATTGGCGGATGCTCGGGGAAATGAAGCTGCTGCCTGGGGGGAGGACGATTGTCGTCGCCGGGGATGACGGATGGATCCGCGTCTGCGACGTTTCGACGGGGGTGGTTCTCCGGAAGATGGGGCCGCAACCCGGCCACTTCTGGCGCGAGATGTCGCTTTCCTCGAACGGGAAAGTCCTGGCCGCGCAGCCGACGTATGCGCCGGAGAGCATTCATGTCTGGGACCTGGAGTCCGGGAAGCTGCTGCGGGAGGTCCCCAGGGGCGAATGGATCTCAGACGTCGCGCTGTCGCCCGACGGGTCGGTTCTGGCGTGGGGAAACATGAAGACTTCCCTGAAGCTCGTCGACGTGGAATCGGGCGAGGAGTTGCCAGTTCCGGACGGGGCGGAGCACGGGCTGGTTGCGCTCGGGATGTCGGCGGACGGGCGGCGTCTCGTCGTCAGCGGTGTGGACGACACGATCAGGTTGTTCGACCTGCGCGAACGCCGGCTCATCCGGGCGTTCAAGAGGGAAACGCTGGCCCACGCGGCGATTTCGCCTGACGGCCGGCGCCTAGTGATGAGCTGGACAGGTCGCGGCCATCACGTCGAGATTCGCGACGAGTCCGGAGGATGGAACCCGGTCGCGCTGGCTCCCGATTGCAGCTACCGTGCCGTGATATCGCCCGACGGTCGATGGCTCGCAACCGGATCGGCGGCCATCGGCGGCGACGCACCGATCCAGGTCTGGGACCTGGCGGGTGGCGCCTCGGTCTCCCGTTTGAACTCGAGCTTCGGGTGCGACCCACCGGTCTTCAGCCCGGACGGAGCGTTCATCCTGGCGCACGATGGCGGCAAGCTCCGCGCCTGGGACGCGGCCTCGGGGACGGAACTCGAGTCCACTCCCGGGCACACGGGCCGTGCGTACTTTGTTTCCTGGAGCGAGGACGGCCGCTCGATCCTCAGCGTCGGGGCCGAAGGGTCCATCCGGCGATGGGACGCCGCGAGCGGCGAGGAACTGTCGCGAATTGCGACTCCCGGCGGCTCGCCCTATCTCAGCGGGTACCTGCCGATCGCCTCCCTCGCGGGCAATCGACTGGCGCTGAGCGAGGACAATTCCATCGTCTCGATCTGGACGCTGGACAGCGGCAAGGAACTGAAGGAACTCGTTCTGGCCGACCGGGACCTTCGCGGGATGGCCCTCTCCCCGGACGGGAAGCGGCTCGCCAGCGAGTCGGACGGCACCCTCATCGTCCGCGACGTCGCGAGCGGAGACGTACGGCGGGTGTTCAGGGAGCCGGTCGTGAAACGTGACGGATGGAGCGGCGGATCCATGCGCACGATCAGCCAGTCGTACGCGGAGTGGTCGCCCGACGGCCGCGTGGTCGCCTGGAGCGACCGCAGCGGCAAAGATCACCTCTGCGACTGCGACTCTGGCGAGATGCGGTCGATTTCGGTGGAGGGGACGACAACGGGGGCACGCTTCTCCCCCGACGGCAAACGCCTGTTGGTCGGCACTAGTTGGCGCCGTCCGGCGATTGTGAACGTCGAGACAGGACAATGCGAAACCGACCTGGATTGGGCTTGCGAAGGGGCGACGGCTCTCGCCTGGTCCCCGGACGGACGGCACTTTGCAGCGGGGGAGAACCGCGGACTCGTGACCGTCTGCGACGCCGCAACGGGAAAAGCGATCCGGCGATTCCAGGGCTCATCCCTTCCCGTCCGAGCCGTCGCGTTCTCCCCGAAGGGCGACCGCCTCGCTACTGCCGGCGAAGACGGGGCGATCTACGTCTGGGACCTGGGGGAGGTCGTGAAACCGCCCGCTGGCCCGGATTTCGACGCGGCCTGGCGCAATCTTCGTGCGCCGAACGGCCCTTCGTCGGCAGCCGCGTTCACGGTGTTCAGCGAAACCGGGGACGCCGGAGTGGAGGAACTCGCGCGACGTCTCGACGCCGAACTGCCGCCCGGTGAAGCGGGCCGCTGGATCCTGGAACTCGACTCCGAGGACCCCAGGCTGCGCGCCGGGGCAATGGCGGCGCTCGACGACGCCGGGGTCCTGGTTGAGTCGGCGCTCAAAACTGCGTCGGGAACGAGCTCCGCCGAGGCGGGCGCGGCGATCCACGAACTCCAGGCGCGCCTGACCACACCCCTCGTGCGATCGCGCGGCTCGCTTCGCCGCCTTCGATCCCTGCAGATCATCGAAGCCGCGGGAACGCCGCGATCGAAAGAAGTCCTCACCCGCATCGCCGGGAGGTCGACCTCCGAAGCCGAGCGTTGCTGGGCAACAGACTGCCTCAAGCGGCTGCGTTGAATTCCCGATGACTCCTCCAAGCTGGCCTCGTTGCCTTCTCGACGCCAGCGGTTTCGCCGCCGGGCGCTGCTTGCGCTTCTTTCACGGCGATCTTGCCGCCCTGAACTTGCGAAGAGCAATACGCCGCCCAGGACTTGGAATGGAAAAGCGACCTGTTCCTCGCGCCCACGATGGACGTCGAGCGAGGAAGCGCTCGCGAGGTCAGGCTTTCATCGAAGGAAAAGCGCTCAGTGCGCCTTGGCCGCAAGCACGCAGGCGTTAGCCTTCGTCAGCCTTCGCACGCCTTCCGCACTATCTCTTCGCGGGCTCCATCGGCGTGCTCCGCCGGCCTTCGATGGAGAGCAGCTTCGTCTTGTCCCAGATGAATTCCTGCCGCGTCGTCCCGACCGGGAAGTACTCCTCGACCAGCTCGATCGCCTGGCAGGGACACGCTTCCTCGCAGAACCCGCAGTTGATGCACCGCAGGAAATTCAGCTCGAACGTCGCCGGCCGCTTGTCGCGGTCCTTCCACTCGCCGGGCGCGGGCTCGGCGACGATGCGGATGCACTCGGCGGGGCACGCCGTCGCGCACAGGAAACACGCGACGCACTTCTCGCGATTCTGCGAGTCCTTCGTCAGCCGGATGATCCCGCGGTAGCCGGGCTTGAGCCCGGGCTTCTGCTCCGGGTACTGGATCGTGAACGACTTGCCGAAGAGCGAATTCACCATGTGCTTCATGGTGTGCCCGAGGCCGCGCGCGATTTCAGGGAGGTAGAGCTTCTCCCAAAACGACTCGCCGGGCGGGGTGACGGGCTCGTGAACGGGGGCGTGACTCATAGGACAGGAAGGCTAGCAGCGGGGCGGGGAAGAGGCAACAAGCGGCGTGGTAGATTGGGAAGCCATGAATCGAGCTACGCTTGTTCATCCTGGGTCTCAGGCGTCCCGCATCAAGACCTCCGCGCAACTGTCCCAGTGGCAGGTGAAGCACAGCGTGCCACTTCAGAAGGTCCTCTCTGTCCTCAATGAGAGCGTCGTCGAGTTCGTCCTCACAGGGGTCCATTCCATCAGCGGCTGGACAATGAAGCCGAGAGCCACGGTCGACGTTGACGTTGTGATCGCTTCGAAGAGCCACCGCGCCGCGGTCCGGGCGGTGCGCCGCGCTTTCCCCGATCTTGTCGTGCGCGACCTCGAGGTCGTGACGCGCCTGCTGGATCCCGCGACGAACGAATCGGTCATCGACCTGATGAAGCCGAAGGACCGCCTTCTCAAGACGGTGTTCGACAACAGCATCCGCGTGAAGATCGAGGGCGAGTCCGCGCGCATTCCGGACCTCGAGATGGCCGCGGCACTGAAGTTCGCCGCGATGGTCGGGATCTACCGCGAGCATCCCGACAAGATGCAGGACGCCGCGGATTTCGCGCGCATCGTCGCGGCGAATCCCCGGCTGAAGGTCGAGCGGCTCTCGAAGCTGGCAGAGCTGGTCTATGCCGGAGGCGGTGCAGGGGTGAAAAAGCTGCTGGAGGCGGTCATGGAAGGGAAGCCGCTGATGTTCTGAACGGCGTCACTCGCATGTCCGAGTTTCGTCTTCCGGTGCTGCCGTCGCTTCCAGCCACCGGCCATCGTCTTCGCCAGCCGTCGAGAGGAAGCGGGCGACAATCGGCCCCAGTCAGGCGGGCCACGCGAGGTAGACTGCCCCCATGTTCCGCGCGGCCCTGATCGTCGCATTCTGTGCTTCCATGGCGGCTGCCGACCCGGCTGAAGAGCGATTACGGGCTCTGGTCAGGCAGCTGGACAGCGACGATCCGTCCGAGCGCGACGGGGCCTCGAAGGAACTCGAGTCCATCGGTCTCCCGGCCCTGCCCTTCGTCAGGCAGGCCGCCCGCGAGGGCAGTCCCGAAGGCCGCGCCCGCGCTGAAGTCCTTGCCGCCACTCTCGGGCTCCGGGAGATCCTCGCGCGGCCCGACAATGACTGGCTGGCCTGGACCTGGCGAAGGCTGGACGGGGCGAATCCGGAGGAGCGCGCGTGGGCGCTCCGCGATTTCGCGCGGGTCGGGAAGGCGACCGCGGCCCACGGCGACGCGCTCGTCGAGATTCTCCGCTTGCCGCCCCTTGCCGGGGACGGCGTCGCAGCCCGCCGCGCCCTGGCGTGGCTGTCCTCACCGCGACTCGTCTGGTCCCTCTGGAACACGCTTCACGAACCCATGGACGACACTGACGCTCTCTCCTACCTCCGGAAGAATCTGGGAGGTCGCGTCACGTGCGACGGTGGCACGGGAGCCCTCCTGGCGCGCATCGAGTCCCCCCCACGCGGCCCGGGGAACGAGCCTTCTTCTCTCCTCGAAGCTCTCGACCTCATCTGCGAGCAGGCCGGCGTCGAATGGCGCGCCGATGACACGGCCGACACGATCCGCATTTCCACCCGCGAGGCCTGCGTCGCGGGCCTGACGGAGGACTGGAAGCGTCTTCGCAACGATCCGACAGGCCTGGCCGATCTCGGGCTTGTGCAGCGGACCGACGGCTCGAAACTGAAAGTGGAGGACCTGGGAAGGTGGCTGGACGAGCTGGAGTCGGCCGACGCCCGGCATGTCCGCGCCGCCCGGGCGGTCCTGCGTGAGGTCGAGGGAGCCGCCCTCGACGAACTCATGCTTCGCGCAGAGAAGCCCGAAGCGACAGACAGGCTGAAAGCCCTGGTCCGGGCGATTTCACTGCGCTCTACCGGTCGAGTGGCCTTCACCTCATACCCTGAAGGCGAGACCACGGTCTGGACGGCCCGGCCGGACGGCTCGGATGCGAGGAAGACCTCGGTGCGGCTGGAGTGTCCCGCGTACTACGTGGTTCCCGGAAGCCAGGAGGGCCGGATTTTTCTCCGGTCGTACGGAAGAGGCCTCGTTGTCCTGGACCCTGCGCGTCCGAAGGACGCCCGAAACCTCAAGTGCTGGGCATCCGACCGGCTTCTTGTTTCGCCGCGGTCCGGGGCCGTTGCCGTGGAAGGCGAGGAGGGGATCAGCATCGTGGATCCGGGATCGGGCAGCACGACCACCTGCGGCCCGGATTCTCGATCTCACGAGTGGGCCTGGTCTTCCGACGGAGCGACCTTCGTCTGGTGGAAGGAAGGCGAGCAGGACGGAATTTGGGCATTGAATGTGGAATCGAAATCCACCCGACAGATCGTGAAGACGTCGAAAGCGTGCGCCGGACTTCAGTTCAGCCCGAAGCACGACACGCTGGCATGGATCGAATGTCCCGGCATTGACGGGACAGCGAGGAGGTCGGCGCAGGAGGAACCCTGGGAAGTGCGCTCTCTCGAAATCGGGAAGGGCGAGCCGCGGACGCTTTCGCGCCCGCGCCCGCAACTCGGGCCACCGGCCTGGTCGCCCGATGGCTCCCGCATCGCCTGGGTCTGGAGCGAGACGGAAGATGGCACCGACGGGCCGATCCATGTCGAGGTGTTCTCGATTCGGAACAACTCCCTCCGCACGGTGGATGTGCGGGACAACCACCATGCGGAATCGCGCCGGAGCTGCGCGTGGAGCCCCGATGGCGCGCGCGTTGCCATCCCGCTCCCCGGCCGGGCACTCGTCCTCCTGGACGTCGAGACTGAGCGCGCCAGGTTCGTCGAACCCCTCACGGCCAACTCCGCATTCGTCAGCTGGGTCGCCGACTCGCACGCGTTCTTCGACGCCAGCGGCGGGGATATCCTAGTCCGATTCGAGGACGGGACGTCGTGCCCCATCTTCGAGTCGTCCGGAAGCGTCTGGTCGCCCATTCAACTCACGCGCTAGACGGAGGCCGCCCGGACGCCCGGACCACGGGAAGGCGGATGCGGGGGCCGATCCGTCCGGTGCCCCGTCGCCGCGGAGCACGCGGGGCGGCGGTTCGTGCTCGGGGAGTACCGCGCCGGGGAGTTCGCGCTGCGGGACGTCGAGGGGCGCGAAGCGGCGATCTCGATGGTGGGGTGGCGCCTCCTGCGGCCGTTCCGTGTGCTCGTGGACTACCCCGGCCGCCGCATCGTCCTCGCCACCGGGCGCACGCTTCCCCCCGACGTCCACACGGAAACCTGGGTCCGCGTGCCGTTCCGGGCGTCGGGAAGCGGCATCGTGACGGACGCGACCGTGGACGGCCGCGCGCCGTCATACCGCTACCTGGACCTGCACGGCCACCGGCTTGACCTGTTTGGGAGCAGGGAGCCCGAGCGACCGCGTGGTTTCCAGGTAGAAATGCAGGCTGCGCGTGACGCGCTTGACCGCCACGGAAGGACGCCTTCCGTAGGCATGGCACCCGGGCACGCCGGGGACGCTCGCGATGATTCGACCGTCACTTTCGCGATCAAGGACCACCGTGAATTGAGAGACGTGCTTCCCGTTCTTCATGGAGACATTGTCACCAGCCAGCCGTGGAATTGAAGTCCGAAACAAGGACGGGAGGGGCGTGGTCGCAGCCTCGCTGCCCGGAACCCGGTGAACGGCGCTTCGTGGCGGCATACTGCAGGCGCACGCAATCCGCTTACTTCACCAATTCCAGCTTCCCGCCCTTCTTCAGCGTGTAGAACTTGCCGGCCTCGACCTTCTCGAACACCTGCGTCGTGTTCGTCTTGTCCGGCCAGCGAACCTCGACCCGGTCGAGGACTTTGGCCTTTCCGGCGCCGAAGCGGCAGTCGGAGTCGTCGCGGTGGCCGCCGATGCCGAGGGAGCCCTGGACTTCGCGGATCTGGCGGTGGTCGCCGGTGGTGACGGTGACGCGCGCGCCGGTGGCCTGACCCTGGAGGCGCAGGTTGAAGAACGTGTTGCCGGCGCGGGCGGGGGAGAGGTTGCGGAAGAGGCCGCAGACGGCGGGGTGTTTCTTCTGGAGGGGTTCGTCGAAGCGCATGTGCCAGCGCGAGATGAGGACGTCGGTGGCGCCGTCACGGTCGACGTCGGCGAACGAGATTCCGGTGGCCTGGACCCATTCGAAGCCGAGATGCGCGGTCCAGTCCTCGAACCGGCCGCTTCCGTCGGGCGCCTGGTGCCAGAGCTTGAAGAGCTGGGGGTCGGGGTAATCGGACGAGGCGACGACGAGGTCCTGCCAGCCGTCGTTGTCCACGTCGAGCCACGACGCGTGGAGGTCGCCCCAGTTTTCCTGGGTGTTCTGGACGTTGACGGCCGGCGCGGCGCGCGGGATGCGGAACGGCTCGCGCTCGAACTTCCAGCCGCCGGCCTTGCCGGTGTTGACGAGCATCATGGAAGGGTCAACGGCGCGCCAGTCCCAGTGCCGGATGGTCGCCTGGAAGATGTCCATGTCGCCGTCGCAGTCGAAGTCCGCCGACGGCGCCGAGAACAGGAACACGTTGCAGTACTCGCTGTCCGGCCCGCCGTACGCGAACCACCGGCCGCGCGTGTCGCAGTCGAAGCCGGTCTCCTTCGCGACGTCCGTGAACGTCCCGTCGCCGTTGTTCTTCCAGAGGATGTTCCATCGCCCGGCATACGTCCCGATCAGCAGGTCCTGCCGGCCGTCGTTGTTCCAGTCCGTGTGCGTCGCGCAGAAGATCGGCCGCCGCGAATCGCGCTTCTCGGGAATCGCGTCCCCCTCGATCCCCGCCGCCTTCGTCACGTCCTCAAACGTCCCGTCGCCCTTGCCGCGGTAAAGCGGGCTCACAAGCACTTCCGGCGACTTCCACGGGTGCGTCCACCAGTTCCCCACGTACAGGTCCGTTTTGTCGTCACCGTCGTAGTCGAGGAACATCCCCGTGCACGTCGTCTGCGGCTCCGTCGAGATCCCCGTATCCTTCTTCAGCGCAAACCCGCCCTTCCCGTCCCCCAGCCACAGCTCGTTGCGCCGCCCGTGGTCCTTGAACCCCTCGCCCTGCGGGTCGATGTTGAACGTCACGAACAGGTCCAGGTTCCCGTCGTTGTTCGCGTCGCCCAGCACCAGCCCGTGCGCCGGCACCGCCGGGTCCGCCTTGTCGTCGGGCGCGAACGGCTTGTCGTTCGCGGAGCGCACGAACTTCGCGCCCTTCTCGTTCATGAAGATCTTCCCGCCGTTCACGATCGCGTCGGGGTAGCCGTCGTTGTTGAGGTCGGCGAAGTAGACGCCATAAGGCGAGTCCTCCTTCGCGAGGCCGGCGCGCTCGGTCCAGTCCTCGAAGAGCGGGCCGGGGGCCTGGGCGGGGAGGAGAGAGGGGAGCGAGAGAGCGAGGAGGGCGAAGATGACGAGTCTCATGGCTGTCTCCGAGGGAAGCGGGGATACCTCTTCACTGCAGGCGTGGTCATCCTAGATGCCGGGATCGAGTTCGAACAAGGCCGGCTGGAAAGCGGGGCGAGGGACGATTTGCGATCTCCTTGACGGTGGTTTGCAGCCCGGGATACAAGGGCGGCCCCTCCGCCCCGGCCTGTGCCGCGGCACCTCGTTCGACGTCCCGCCACCCTTGCCCTGAAGCGAGGCTCCACTGAAGACGCTCCTGCAGACCCTTCTGGCGCTTTCTGTTCTTACGCCGGGCTTTACGTTCGCGCAGACAGCGCCGACGACGTACGGCAAATCGGGGGCGAAATTCGCCTGCGAACCGGACGCCCAGACGGGAGTCGTCCTTTCCGACCTGGGAGCAAAACTTGGGAAGACGGTGATCCTGGACGGCGGGATCAACCCGTCCGAGCCTGTCGGGACGGGCTTTGCCGACGTGGACGCCCAGCTGGTCCTGGATCACCTGCTCCAGAAGCGCGGTTGGACCGCACGCGATTTTGTCTCCGGCAGCCAGACAATCATGTTGATCAGCCCCTCGACGGCGGCCGCCGCGCTTCCGCGAGTCATCGAGACGTTTCCCGCTGCCGATCCCGCGAGGCTGGCGGCTGCGTTCGCCCGGTACAAGAAGGAGATTCCTGCCCTCGCGGATTGCATGGTCTACGCGGACCAGGAAAACCTGGTCGTGGTAATCGAGGGGCCGAAGGAGCACGTCGACATGGCCGTCTCCCTCCTGGGCAACGTCCAGGCCAGCATGCCCGGCGGCGGGGCGATGATGGTCAAGCGTTGCCCGCTGCGGTATGGCAAGGTCGGCAAGCAGACCATTTCGAAGCTGGACGGCAGCGAAGTCCAGGTGGACGGCATCGAGGCCGCGATCCAGTCGGCCCTGCAGGAGAGCCTGTTGCTCGACAATTCCCTTCTCAGGGGGACCGGGGGAGTCCCCGCGGTCCAGCCGGCGCAGCCGGCCGGCTCGACGATCTTTGCCGACTCCCGCACGAACTCCATCATCGTGACCGGGACACCGCAGATGATCGCGCGGGTGGAGCAGATCATCGCTTCGCTCGACGTGCCGACGGCGCTCGTGGAGATCGAGGGTCGGATACTGCTGACGGACCGTGACACCGGGAGCGCGCTGGGCGTACGCATCGGGGGGCTGCAGCGCCGTGTAACGACGAGCACGCGGAGCAACGTGTTTTCGGGACCGATCGGGACCGACGATACGAATCTCTCGGACGGGTCGTCGCTGACGCGCTCGCTCACGGAATCCTCGGAGGGCTCGAACCTGTTCGTGAACGGGGCGGCGCAGCTCCTCACAGGCGAGACAGGGTTCGGAGCGGTGGCGATGGCTCTGGACAACATCAGCCCGCGGCTGAGGCTCGATCTTGAGATCACCGCCATAGAAAAACTGGACAAGGGAGTGACGATTGCGGCGCCGAAACTTGTAACGCTGGAGAACCAGGAGGCCGGCCTGCAGATCGGCGGCGACACGACCCTGATCCTGCCCGGGTCGCTTAATTCCAGCGGAAGCACGCACACGGTGCCGACAGGGGTGATCCTGAAAGTGACGCCCCACGTCGTGAAGGACCACGCCACGGGACGCGTGTGGATCAGGCTCGACATTTACGTGGAGAACAGCGAAGTGGACGACACGAGCTCGTCCTCGGCACTCGTTGTTTCCCAGACCTCGGTGACGACCCAGGTGCTCGTCGAGGACGGCCACCCGGTTGTCTTGAGCGGCCTCCTTGCCCGCGAGTCCTACGACTCCGGGACGAAGGTGCCGATTCTCGGCGACATCCCGATCATCGGGGCTCTCTTCCGGACGACCGCGTCGCGCGATCACAATCAGTGCCTGACGATCTGCGTGATTCCCACGGTCGTCGGCCATCCGGACCCGTGGGACGGAACAAAGGGACCGGGCTTCGAGATCACGAAAGAGAAGGCGGAGCGGGACCAGAAGGGGGCGAAGGAGACGGAGGAGGCACTTCCCGGGCACGGCGACCCCGGCCGGTAGAGGGGCCGGGCTACTTCGCGGGGGGATCGGCCCAGATCCCCCGGCGGGACGCCCGGGCTTTCCCTTCCATCTCCTTCAGGCTCGCCATGAGATCCGGACTCCGCGCTTCCCGGATGTCCACGAACGTCGCCCAGCCCCGGAGGAGTTGTTCTGCGTTCAGGTACACGTACTTCTCCTCGCCGTAGACGACAGTGCGAAGATAGACGTGTGCCGTAATCGTGCCGTCCTGCTCGGACTCCACCAGCATGCGGACGCGCCCGTTCACGGAAAGTTGACGGTTCGATTCCAGCGCCTCGCGGGCCCGGGGCGCGTCCGGCTTGGGGGCTTCGACGCCGGCGTATCGTACGACTCGCCCGTCACCCAGCCGGAGCCGATCGCCTGACAGGACCTCCACGACGGCGTCGGGATCGGTCGTGCCGTCCGTCGTCGAACAGCCGCAGAGGCAGGCCGAGGCCACTGCCAGCGCCAACGCGACCCGGACGGGATGGCGTCCGATCCGCGTCAGACCGGTTCTGCGAACGCCGGGAACTGCAGCCACGAAGCACCTCCGCTCGCGAGGACGGCCGGGGAATCGAACGCGCTATTCTCCGGATCGCTCGCCGCCGCCCGCAAGCACTTCCGTGCCGCTGGCCGGGACGAGTTGAATTGCTCGCCCGCCAGAGGCTGGTTCGCTAGATTCCCGCGCCCTGCGAGCTTCTTCTCCATTCGAGAACGCACCATGACTCCCCGCCCCGCCAACCGCCAGGCACTCCGTCTACCCTTCGTCCTCCTCGCACTTGTCGCCGGGGCCGCAGGATCTCTCCCCGCCCGTGCAGAATCACCGTTGCTTCCGCCCTTCGGATTCCCGGACTGGATCAAAGTCAAGGCCGCGACAACCACCTCCGACACACGCGCTACCCAGGGGGCAGCTGGGCAGGTCGTCTGCGAACTGACGCTGACCGCGACGGCGAATCCGGTTACCCAGGATGCGCTGGAAGTGAAATTCACGGCGACCTGGAAGGCGTCGACGAAGCAGTGGACGTTTGCCCCGTCGCAGGCCGCGGGCGCGAACGTTTTCGGAACCTGGTCGTTTCCCGCCCTGTCGCTCTCGAGCTCGGGGACGCGATGGAGCCTCTCCGGGACACTGGGCTTTGCGGGCACCGCGACCGGCGCCGCGTCCTATCTGGGCCTGACGGCGCCCGTTTCCTTCCTGTGGGACCAGACGGGATTCGCCGCGCACCTCGCGACGCCCATCACGAAATCCTTCGGTTCCGGGATCAGCGTTTCCCTCACCGGCGTTGCCCTGACCAGGAGCCCGGCCGGGTGGAGCGCGATGGCGAGCGGCCAGTTGACCCTGTCCGGCGCAACCATCGCCGGGACTCTCGAGCTCTCCGACGGACTCGTCCACTTCTCGAGTACCGGTCCCGATACGTCCAACGCCATCACGCTCGGCGCGCTCGGCAAGGTCCGTCTCCGGGATCTTTCCGTGCATTATTCAGGAACCGCCAGCGTCAGCGGAAACGTCGTCCTCTACCCCGCGCCGGGAACCCCGGCCGCACAGGTCTTCGGCGCGCAAATCAGCGCCACGCTTGCGGCCGATTCCAGCCTTCTCACCCTCAGCGCCACGTTTCCGCAACCCGTGCGCCTGGACATCGGCGGAGGCGCGGCGTTCGCAGTCTCGAGCACCACGGTCCATGTCCCGCTCGACGGTAAGCCCGTCTCCTGGACCGGGCAGGTCTCCCTCCAGGCCTCCACGGCCGCCCCCATTACCGGCGAACTCTTCGTTTCCGCCGACGGCCTCTCGATCTCGCACGTCCAGGGCCTGACCCCCCTCGACGACATCACCGTCTCCCTGGCAGCCCCCTCCGGCAAAACCGGCACATCCTGGAGCGCTTCGTTCGACCTCACCCTTTCCGCAGATGCCGTCAACTCCCTCTACAAGTCTGCCGGCGCAGCAGATGCCAAAGTCGCGAAGGGAATCGAAGTCTCGGGATCCATCAGCGCGCACGCCGTTCGCATCTCGTTCAAGTCCCTGCCTCCTCTTCCCATGCAGATCCCCGACTGGCTCCCGCTCAAGGCGGACGCGATCAAGGAATTCGCGATCACGAAGGAGTTCGGGCCCACGGGGCGCGTCCTGGTGGACTTCTCGGCCTCGCTCGATCTCAGCAGCCTGCCCGGATTCTCCGGCGTCCCGGCGGTCTCGATCAGCGGCTTGTTCGGGAAGGGAGTGTCGCCCCCGCCCATGCCGGCGCTCCCGGGGATCGGAGGCGAGTCCGGCGGCGCTGCGCCGGCCGCTCCGCCGCCTGCTCCGGCAACTTCGTCCTGGTTCGCCCCCGCACTGTCCGCGGCCATGCCGGACTTCTCGCAGCGGTTCTCGTGGTTCAACTCCGCCGGCGGAAACCCGAACCTCCCGGGGTTCGCGTTCGGCCCCCTCGATCCCTCGGTGCTGTCCGCACTTCCCGGAATCCAGCTTCCCGATATCGGCGCCCTCAAGCTGTCGCACCTGAGCGGCGGCGGGCAGGGCGGAAAGATCTTCCTCTCGGGGCATTTCGGGCTCGCGATGCTGCAGCAGGTCTCGATCGGGAGCTTCACGCTGGACAACAACCTGGACCTCGATTTCGCGTACGACGGCCAGGCCCTCCGGGCGGCGGAAACCCTGGCTCACGACCTGCCGCTCCCGGGTGGCCTTGACCTGTCCCTGAAGGGTTGCTCGCTCACCCGCGGGCACAACGACGCGGGCTGGACGTTCACTCTCCCCGCCGCGTTCGGCATCGTCCGGAACGGGACCTCGCTGGGGTCGCTCTCCGGAAGCGTCACGATCGGCAAGTCCGTGACTCTCGCGTGCGCCGGACCCGCCAGTTTCGCCCTCTCTCCCAACGTCACGGTGGCGATCTCGGATGTCTCTCTCACCCTCGGCTCCGCCTGCAGCGGGACCGGCACCGTCAAGTTCCAGATCGCCGACGGCACGACACTCTCGACCCTCTTCAAGGGAAAGTCCGTCCTGGCCTTCAAGCTCAGCGTGGACCAGAACGGGTACTCGATTTCGACCACGGAAGCCCTTCCGACGATCCATTTCCCGGGGGGCGTGGATTCGCTGACCCTGACGAAGATGTCCATTGCGCAGTCCCTGAAGACAGGTGCGCTGACGCTCCAGGGAGACGCCACGCTGAACCTGTCGGGGAACGAGCTGCACGGCGACTGGAACTGGGACGGGAACACGTTCTCCGTCTCGATCGACGGCGCCGGCCTGGTGGACGGGCTCGACGCCGTTCACCTGGATGTGACTCTGACGCGCGATACGGCGGGGAATGTCGTCTATGTCGCGAACGTAAGCGGGGCGCTGAAGAGGGCGACGCTGGAGAAGTTCTACAGGGACCACGGCTTCGGGATCGGAACGGGAGGCGTCTCAGGCGACGCGACGGTCTCCGGGAGCGTGACGAAGGACACGTTCGCGGTGGACATCCGGAACGTGCCCGCCCCGCAGCTGCCGGGCTCGGACGACGTGTCCTTCGACAACCTGGAGGATCTCTCCGTTTCCGTGGACCGCGCAAAGAAGACGGCGACCGTCTCGGCCACGGGCCAACTGACGATCAAGGGCGTCGTCCGGGGGATGCGCGTCACGGTCACCGTCCTCAAGACCGCGGCGGCGACCAGCCCGGACCTGACCCTGAGCATTTCTGCCGACAAACCCCCCTCCGCCTCGGTCGTGGATGTCGGCAGCTTCACCTTCACCAGGATGAGCGGTGGCCGTTCCGCCGGCCTATGGAGCGTCACCGGGGAATTCGACTTCGTCCCCTCGACGCTCTGGACCCGGATCCGCATCGGCACCTGGTCCGTCCCCGGGCGCCTCCACTTCACTTTCACCTTCGACAAGAACGGCTTTGTCGCGATGGTCAATGAGTCCTCCGTGAAGCCGGACGGCGCCCCGCAAGCACTTCCCGGCATCCCCCTCGTGCCGACCGGATACCAGCTGCGTTACGACAAGACGATGCCCTCCGGGGGACTCTCATTCGGGATTCTCTGCGCGCTTCACGTCCCGAAGGGTGATCCGCTGGCGGGGATCATCGGGTTCGCTCCCGACCTGAAGGCCATCCAGTTCAAGATCACGGACCCCAAGGCCACCGTTTCGCTGCCTATCCTCGATCTCGCCACGAAGAAGAAGCTTGCGGATATCACCATCTCCAATTTCGCGCTCTCGATGGGGGACAGCCCCTCAGTGAGCGGCACCGTGACCGTGAACCTCCCGCCGGGCCGCAAGAACCGGCGCGGCCCTTTCGCGCAGGTTCTCGGCACGGATACCCTTCAGGCCACCCTGTCCGGCTCGCCCACGGCCCTGATGCTCACGGCCACGATCAACTCCCGGAACACCGTCGCGCTCGGCCACCTGGGCAACGTCACGTTCGATCTCGTCACGGTGGCGATCGGCTCCGATGGCACCGCGGAGGTGACCGGAAAGGCCACGATTCCCACGCCGGCGGGCAACCGCACGTTCGATCTCTTCGCCGGTATGAAGTCCGGCGAGCCGTTCTTCGGTTTCAAGGTGGAAGGCAATGCCCCCCTGGAACTCCGCGTCAAGGACGCCTTCGATTTCAGGATCAGCGGCGCCGTCACCTTCGGCGCAAACATGCTCGGGTTCGCGACCATGTCGCTCGAGGCCGTGCACCTCAGCCTTGGCGCGGCCGGCAGCCCCTTCGCCGAATTCGACACCACCAACTTCGTCTACTACCTGCCCAACGAGGAGCTGGAGACCGGCTTCGTGTTCTTCGACAGCATCCACGGCTACATGAACGTCGAGGGGTTCCAGTCGAACCTCACCGCAAGCCTGCCGGACCCCCTCTCCTCGGCCAATGCGGAAGCGGTGCTCGAGATCCTGTTTGCCATCCTCAGCAAGGACTTCCAGCCCTCCGATTTCGACAAGCTCAAAGCGCCTGCGTTCGGGCTCAGCAACGTCTACCTCCAGCTTCCGAAGGTGCCGGGAACGGCTTGGGACCCCGCCCGGAAAGCCTTTGTCCCGACGGACGACGTCTTTGCCGGCCTCTTCAAGTCCGCTGACCGCAAACTCGTCCTCGTCGATAACTTCTCCCTGAAGCTCTCCACCCTCCTCAAGATCGTCGCCACTCCCTTCATGGATCCGAAAGCCTTCGCCGAGCAGGTCGCCCTCGAGCTCTTTGAAGCGGTCAAGGGGAGCCACGCGCTCTCCATCGGCGGCATGGAGGTGGCCACCGCGGAGATTTCGATCGCGAAGGGTGGATTCCACTCGAGCTTCAAGCTGGATGCGCAGATCCCGCCCCACAACCCTGTCGTGAAATTCAGCTCGCGGTTCTCCGGGAACATCGGCCAGGACGGATCGTGGTCCTTCGGGTGCAAGGACGACTTCCAGATTCACTCGGACGGCTGGCAGACGGTGGAGAAGGTCAACATGACCCTTTCCTCGAAGGACGGGTTCAGTTTCAGCGGCTCCATTCTCGGCGCGACCGGCACCGGTACGGTCCGCCCCGACGGCGGATTCGACTTCACGGGGCACCTGGACTCGAAAGGGAAGCGCAGCGACGGCGTGGTGATGGACCTTTCCGCAGGCAGCGACAAGGGCCTGACGGCAAGGGGCAGGATCTACGTGAACGAACACAAGGTGGTGGACGGCAAGATCGACATCGAGGACGGGAAGGCATCCTTCACGCTCAAGCCCAGCGTCAAGGAGAAGGACCTCGAGCTCGACGCCCGCCTGCACTTCAAGGTGGGACTGGAGAAGTTCAGCGTGGACACGAGCGGATCGGTGACCGGGAAGCTGGACGTTGCCGGGATCTGGATTGAATTCAAGGACTCCGGAGAGTTTTCGCTCGAGGGCCACATCCTGAAGGTCACGATCGAGGGCGCCGGGTTCAGCAAGAAGGTCAGCGTAAACCTGGAGACGGGGGCGGTCACGCTGGATTGAGAGTGTGCGAAGCAGGAAACGGTCTGCTCCTGTTGTCCGCCGTGGTGAACAGGGGAGGGGGGCTTGGGGCAGTACCCTGCCCCGGGGGCGGGGCCCGCCCTGCCTCTTCTCGCGCTCAATGCCACGCAGGCAGGCCAGAAGGTCCGGAGCCGGGGGGAAATGCCAGCTCCGTCGCCTGGTCCGTGAAGCTTCGAATCGTCGCAGAATCCGAAGCGCTCAATGCGTCGGTACGGGACAGCAAATCGAACAGTTGCTGTCTCTCTCGCTGCGCGAGGTCCTTTTGGCGAGCCAAAAAGCTCTCCAGACGGGCCTTGATGCTCGAGGAAATGCGCTTCTTCTCCGCCGTGTTGGCGCCATCCACCGCAAGGGTCAGCGCGACGAAGTCGCGTGCCATCTCCAGGAACAGCTCGGACTTGGTTCCCGGCGGTCGTGGCGGTTCCAGGAGGACGCAAACATCCCAGGCGCTCTGCGCGAGCTTCAACGTCTGCCATGCTCGAATTCCAGGGCGCAACTCCTCGAACTCCGGGTCCCCCGGCTCGGAGTAGCGGCGCCGCTCCTCGGAAGCCGCATTTGCCTTGAGGATCGTTGCCAGCGCAGTGTCCCGCCGGATCAAGGCTGGCCAGTCCGGTGCCGCGCAAAGCTCCTTCGAGGCCGCCTCCAGTTGCGAGAGGGCCCCGTCCTCCTCATTGACGGTCAGAGCGCGCTCGTACTCCGTGAGCGGCCGGAGGGCCGCCAGGTATCTCAGTCGGCCATCCTCATACCGCACTGGGGTGGTCACCGCAGTGGAAGTCTTCCCGGGAGATCGCTTCCCGCACGCCGTGAGTGCAGCCAGGATGACCGCTCCAATGGCAGTCCGGCGGCACTTGAGAGACAGAGGTTTCGACGATGGAATCATGGGAGAATTCGCAGTGTATCGAACGGTGCCCGGGTTCTATCGCCCCCGGATTGCGCGGCCCGGAAAGGGCTTTGTCCCTGCGCAACCGCTACAGCGCTGCCGGCGCTCCGCCCGCGGCCGGGATCGGTCGCTCAGGCATCGGCGGCCTGCGCCAGACGAGGAGGCACTTCACCAGGAAGTACCCCATGAATGCGAAATGTCCCGTCGCGAGGATCGGCACGACGAGGTGGGGAAACCCGAACGAGCCCATGACTGAAAGCTCGGGGAGCAGGAGGCCGTTCACGCCGACGACCAGCGCCAGCACGATGCCGATGCGCAGGGGGCCCGTGGTCCGCTCGACGAGGAATGAGCCCGCGATCCACGGCAGCGTGATGAACGGAAGACTCCGGAGGAACAGGCGCAGCAGGCCCCACATCAGCTGCCCGTCCGTCGCGTCCTGCGGGAATCCGCCGTAGGCGAGGCAGGGAAGCGGGGCGAGCGCGAAGGCGGCGATGAAGAGGGCGCTGCGGTGTTTCATCGGGTGCCAATCTACCATTCCGGGATTCGCGTCCGGCATCGAGTTCGACCGCGGCAGGGCCTGAGCCCGCGAGGATTCGCCCGGACCCGGTCAGTCATTTCGCGCCGGGGGGTGTCCGCAGGAACAGCACCATGAGTTCCTCGTCGATGGCTCTTCCGCCGACCTTCATGGCGCGCCGCTCGACGCCGAATCGCCGGAACCCGACGGACCTGTAAAGGGCCCGCGCCGCGCGATTCCGGGTGCCGACGTCGAGACGCACTTGCTCGACGCCGCGCGTGCAGCGGAGGCGGCGAAGGGCCTCGAGGATGAGCCTGCGGCCGAGGCGGAGGCCGCGGTGTTCGGGGGCGACGTAGACGCCCCAGATCGTGACCTTGTGGCGCGCCTGGCGGGCGGTTTCGCGGAAGTACCCGACCGTTGCCGCGAGCCGGCCTTCCACGAATGCGCCCAGGACCGGGCTCGCCGCGAGCCGCCTGCCGTAGACGGCGACGCTGTCGCGTTTTCCCTCGGCGTGCGAAGTCAGGAAGGCCTCGGGGTGGTCCTTGAGCATGCGGAGACGAATCGCCCGGTACTCGGCCGCGTCGGCGGAGGTGAGGCGGCGGAGCACGACCCGGGATCGGGGCGCACGCTGCTTCATCGGGAGCGATCGCCCACATTGCGTTCGCACCTCACCCTTCGCGCGCCCTCGCGGCAGCGCGCGACGAAGAGCGCGAACAGTTCGTGAAGGGGCCGGGCGAGTTCCTCGCCTTCGAGCGCCGCGACGGCGTGCGCGATGGCCTCGAGCGTGGCCATCCCGAACGCCGGCGGCTTGCGCAGGCGCGGCGTCGGCGGCGGAGGGGGAAGCGACAGGCGCGGGAGGAACTGCAGCGCGGGGACGCGCGCGAACATCCGTTTCGCCTCGCGCCAGGTGCCGTCGAGGACGATGAGATTCGCGGGGCGCGGCGCGTCGGGCGAGGGCGGCGGCGCGCCGGGGTAGAGGACCCAGGAGTCCGGGGGCGGCTCGAACTCGATCCGGTCGAACTTCTCGCGGCGGTCGAGGAGCTCGCAGTTCGCGAGCCCGAGCGCCGCGATGCGCGCCGAGTTCGTGCGGCGGCGCACTTCCTTCACGTGGCGCACGATCAGGATGCGCGTGCGCGTGGCGACGGGCCGGAGCTCGGCGCAGAGGCAGAGGCCCGGGTAGAGCCCGCACCCCGGGCACTGCGCGGGGACGTCGAGGTTCCGAAGGCGGTTCCCCACTACCCCGGCTTGAGCATGTCGGCCACCATCGCGCGCTCCTCGACGAGCTCCTTGTTGGTCGCCGCGATCTTCGTCTTCGCGAAGTCGTCCATCGCGTAGGACTTGATCGGTTCCCAGGAGCCCGGCTTGGTCGTGCGGACCGGCATGCCGGCCCAGACGTTGGGGTCGAAGCCGTAGTTGCCGTCGGACTTCACGCCGACGGAGTGGATCGTGCCGGGGATCATGAGGTCGTGCACGTGGTCCACAAGCGCGTTCGCCGCCGAGGCCGCCGAGGACAGGCCGCGCGCCGCGATGATCGCCGCCCCGCGCTTCCCGACCGTCTCGCAGAAAGCCCCCTGCAGCCACACATTGTCGTTGATCACCGACGCCGCGGGCTTGCCGCCGATCGTCGCGTGCTGGTACGCCGGGAACATCGTCGGGCTGTGGTTCCCGTAGATGAAAATGTCCTTCACGTCGGTCAGCTCCTTGCCGGACTTCTTCGCGAGCTGCGCCTGGGCGCGGTTCTGGTCGAGGCGGACCATCGCGGTGAAGCGGTCCGCGGGGAGGCGCTTCGCCTGGCTCGCGGCGATCATGCAGTTCGTGTTCGCGGGGTTGCCGACGACCGCGACGCGCGCGTCGTCCGCGGCGACGGCGTCGATGACCTTGCCCTGGGCGATGAAGATCTTTCCGTTGTCCTTGAGCAGGTCCGCGCGCTCCATCCCGGGCCCGCGGGGCTTGGCGCCGACGAGGAGGCACCAGTTGGCGCCCTTGAAGCCGACGTTCGGGTCGTCGGTGAGGACCTGGCCCTTGAGAAGCGGGAAGGCGCAGTCGTCGAGTTCCATCGACACGCCCTGGAGGGCCAGCATCGCCTTCTCGATCGGCGCTTCTATGAGCTGGAGGATGAGGGGCTGGTCAGGGCCGAACATGGCGCCGGAAGCGATGCGGAACAGGAGGGAGTAACCGATCTGGCCGGCGGCGCCGGTCACGGCAACGCGAATGGGTGTTTTCATGCGTTTTTTCTACCACAGGGGCGGGGGGCGGCAAGCATTGCCGCGCGGATTGCGGACCCCGGACTCTATTTCGCCGCGCCGTTGACGAACTCCGCGACCGCTGCGCGGTAGTCCTTGCCACCGAATTCCGAGATGTCGTTGTGGCGGCTCTGGAGCTCGACGAACTTCTTCGGCTGCGGCGCGGCGTCGAACACGGCCTTCCCCTGCTCGAACGGGACGACCTCGTCGCGCGTGCCGTGGGCGACGAAGAGCGGGCACTTCAATTTGGGCGCATTGCCGATGTTGTCCATGCTTCCGCGCACGAGGATCGACGTCGGCAGCCACGGGTAGTGCACCGAGGCAATCGCCTTGAGGCTCCGGAAGGGCGCTTCCAGGACGACGCAGACCGGCGGCTCGGCGACGGCGAGTTCCAGTGCGAACGCACAGCCGAGCGATTCGCCGTAGTAGACGATTTTCTTCGGCTCGACCTCGGGACGCTTGCGCAGCCACTCGAGCGCGGTGCGCGCGTCGAGGTTGATTCCCTTTTCGCCGGGCGAGCCGGCGCTCTCGCCGTAGCCGCGGTAGCCGAGGAGCAGCAGCCCCCAGCCCTGGTCCTGGCAGTCGAGCAGGCGGTCGCTCCGGTCGCCGATGTTCCCCGCGTTTCCCTGGAAGAACAGGACCGTCGGTCGCCCCTGGCGCGGCGGCAGCCACCAGCTCACCAGCTTGACCCCGTCCGACGAGTTGAACTCCACGCGCTCCACCGTCGGCACCTGGACCTTCGGCGGCGCCGCTAGCGCGCGGTCGGGGTAGAAGAGCAGCTTGTTCTGGAGGAAGTAGAGCAGGATGAAAATGACGGCGAAAGACGCGGCGAGCGTCTTCAGGGCCGTTCTCAAGATGCGCATCAGGGGCCGCGGTTTGGCGGCCGGGGCGTCGGGCACGGGGACATTGTAGCGCACCCGCGGCTAAGATGGGCCCTTCGCCGGACGCCACCCCTTTCACCGAGGAGCCGCGCGTGTCCAACCGCCGACCCGTCCTGGCAGGAGTCGTGATCTTCGCCCTGGCCGCCGCCGTGCTGACGCTGGCCATCCCGCGCGGCTGCTCCGCTCCCCGGCCGAAGACCGGGGACGACGACGTGACCCTCAAGGCGCAGGAGCTGGGGTTCGACGGCGAGAAGTGCATCGCGTTCGTGCGCGACGAAGTGAGAGCCGAGGTCTACCCCGGGATCCTGCGCGGCCCCACCGGCACGCTCTGGGCGGGCGCGGGCAGCGACGACGACCGCGCGGGCCTCCTCAAGGCGCTTCTCGATCGCTGCGGGATTGAAGCGCAGCTCGGGGGCGGCGTCCTGAAGGCCCGGGTCAAGGGGAGGGACCTGTCGGTCGCGCTGGGCGGCGCGACGGATCCCGCGGCCGCGGCCTGGCACGCGGTGAAATTCCGGCTCGGAAGCGGGACCGCGTGGGTCGAGAAGGAGTGGCGGGTCGCGGATCTGGCGACGGCGCAGGTGATGGTGGTTTTCGGGGAGAACGGAGAGTCGGCGGGGCTGACCGTCGTCGGGGCCGACGGCGCGCGGCCGGCGCCGGCACAGTGGCTGCCGCTGGGAGGGCTGAAGCGTCTCGACCTCGTCGTCGAATGCCGCTCGGCGACCGGGACGGTGACGACGCGGACGCGGGAGATCTTCACGGCGGAGCACGAGGGGACGCCGGTGCGGCGGCACGCGGAGAACGTCCACTCGGTCTTCGTGACCGCCGGGTGGGTCCCCGGCTACGCCCGCGAACGCGACACCGGGCGCACGAAGAAATGGGCGGACCGCACCGCGGCGCTTCATCGCCGCACCGCGCTCGCGTTCCTGGCGCGGTCCGACGAGTTCGCGCGGAAGGCGGCGGACGGGCTGAAGGTGCCGGCCTTCTTCGACGCGCCGCGCGTGACGATCGTCTCGAGCGAACGCGACGAGGACCGCGTCGTCGTGTCGATCGACCTGCGCAAGAACGACATCCGTTGCGACGGCGCGGCGGACGCGCGCGTCGCGTTCAATTCGCTTCGGAGCCTGCACGACGGCTCGCTGGAGTCGCAGGCGATCGAGGAAACGACGGGCGCGGCGGCGACGTCCGCGGACGATCTCCTCGCCAACGCGTTCACCGGCGAGGGCTCGACGCTCGCCGAGCGTCACGGACGCCTCGAAACCGCACTGCGCCGGATGCTCGCGGAGTCGCCGGACGGAAGCGTGCTGAAGGTCTCGCAGGGGACCGCTTCCATGCACGTGCGCAAGTCCGGCGGAGGCCTGGCGGCGTCCGCCGCGAGCGGCCCGGCGATCGCGATCCCGGACGCGGCGGCGGTCGAGGACGGCGCGGCCGCGGTGTGCGCCGCGCTGGCGGCGCCGGGGCGCCCGGACGCCCCGCTCGTGCTCGACTACTCCGAGCGCGAGGTCGACCGCTGGTACAAGAACTGCCGCTTCTTCTACCTGTGGGGCGCCGAAAGCCGCCTCGAGTTCGAGCGCCAGTTCACGGCGTTCGAGCCGGCGCTGGAGCTGGTGACGGTGGACTACTACGACGAGCTGGGGAAGAAGTGGCTGGATTCACCGTGGCGCGGGACGACCTACGTCGCGAAGGAGGACCTGGAGAACGCGGACACGTTCACGACGTGGTATATCCGCCACGGCCCGGAGCCGGCGGGGTACACGATCGACATGCTCAGCCGCAAGGCGTTCCGGGAGCTGAAGGAGAAGGGAAGCGTGGTGCTGAAGGCGATCGGGTCGAACGAGGAGCGGCTCGAGCCGATCCGGCTGTTCCTGCTGTCGAAGACGCACGTGACGATCCCGGTGAACAACGTTCCGCAGAAGTTCGACGTGCTGTGGATCGACGGGGAGTACGAATCGAAGAAACCCGTGAAGCCGCCGGCGGGGCAGGGGTTCCCGGGTGTGAAGGACGCGCAGGGGATCCAGGTGAGCAGCCACTACGTGCTCGACGACCCGGACTACCCGTTCTTCGTGCCGTGGTCCGGGTTCATCCAGTCGTCGGTGCAGGGGCAGGTCGTCGATGCGGAGACCGGGCGCGGGATCGACGGCGTGCGGATCAACCTCAAGGGGCCGAACGTGGCCACGACATCCTGGCCCGGGGGAACGTTCACGTTCCCGACGTTCCAGACGCCCTTCGGTGAATTCGAAGTGCGGGCCGCCGTGGACGGGTACGAGCCGCTTCTCAAGACGATCGATTTCCGGGACACCACTTCCTTCCCGATCCGCCTCGAGCTCCAGCCGCAGGAACAGGGCGAGCCGTTCGCGTTCGTGACGAAGGACACGCTGGCGGCGCTCGCCACGCTGGAGCTGGAAGCGCACTCGAAGGCGCTCATCCGCTCGGCGATCGAGGAGCGGCCGCAGCTCGTCGCGATCGTGCCGCGCTTCGCCGTCGCCGGCGACGCGGGGCCGGTGGACGCCTGGTTCGAGCTCGACTCGGCCTCCGGGGAGATCTACGGCCGGATGCAGGACGGGCTCTACGGCGCGTCCTCAGGCGCCGGCTGGAACATCAGCAACGTGCAGAAGCCCTACAAAATGCAGCGCAAGGTCCTGAACTACTACTTCGGCCGCATCGCCGCCTGGTACCTGTTTGCCGCGGGCGCGCTGGATTCCGTCGAAAAGAACATGGGGAATCCGGCGATGACGATGAAGGACATGCACCGAAACGCGATCAAGGTCGCGCGGGACCTGGCGAAGATGTACGACTCGTGGGTGCTGAAAGTGCCCGGGAACCCGGTCACGGACCGGTCGTTCCTGAAGGGACTGAAGGATGGATTGGACTGGGCAGATCGATTCTATGGAGAAGCATGGAAGTAGTGAGTGGCCAGCGGCGAGTGGCCAGCGGCCAGCGGCCAGGAAAGGCAACGGCGGGGAAGGGCAACGGCGGGGAAGGGCAACGGCGGGGAAGGGCAACGGCGGGGAAGCGCAATGAGGGAAGAAGCGGCGGGGTCAGTGAGTCATGAGCGGCAGCATCGGAAGCCGCCTGGATGCAGAAAGTGCGTTGCCTGCCGCACTGGCCGGAAGAGGGTGCCGTTACTGGCAGCTGGCCGCTGGCCACTGGCCGCTGGCCGCTGGCCGCTGGCCACTGGCCGCTGGCCGCTGGCCCTACACCGGTGACGTTCCGAGAATGTTGTTCTTCTCGTCCAGCTTCACGACCTTCGGCTTGAACCCCTTCGCCTCCTGCGGCGTGAAGATCCCGAACACCATCGCAATGATGCGATCGCCTACCAACCCCTGGTGCGCCGTCCCGCCCTGCAGGCTCACCGTCTTCGACCCGCGCGGGGCCGCGATGACGTAGGTCTCGAAGCGCTTCCCGCTCGTGATGTTCCCGACGAGAATTTTCTCGAAGGGGAGGATCCCGGCGGCGTCGAGGAGGTCCTCGTCGATCGCGATGGAGCCCTCGTACTGCGGGTTCTGCGCGGTGATCGCCGCGCGGCTCAGCTTGGCCCGGCAGAGGATGTGCTGCATCTAGCGCGTTGCTCCCACGGCCCGGCGGCGGCGGCCTTGCGGCGCCTTGGCCCGGCGAAGATCGTTTTCTTCCTTCCACACGGCGCCGCCGCGCCCGAACTCTTTCTTCCAGACCGGCAGCTCCGCCTTGATGCGTTCGATTCCCTCGCGGCAGGCGTCGAAGGCCTCCGCGCGGTGAGGCGCGCTCACGGCGACGATCACGCTCGCCTCGCCGACCTTCAGTTTCCCGGTGCGGTGCTCCAGGACGACGCCGCCCAGCGGCCAGCGCTTCCGGAGATTCTTCTCGATCCGGTCCAGCACCGCGCGGGCCATCGCCGGGTACGCGTGGTACTCGATCGAGGTCACGGGCCGCCCGCGGTCGTTGTCACGCACGACGCCCAGGAACACGGCGATTCCGCCGCTGCCCGCGTCGCTGACGCGCCGCACCGCGCTTTCCACGCTGATCTTCCCCGGCCCGACTTTCGTCACCTCGAACCTCCGCTGACCGGCGGCAGGAACGCAACCTCGTCCCCCTCCGCCAGCGACCGCGCCGCCGCCACCACCGCCGTGTTCACCGCCGCCGCGCACTTCCCCAGCTTGCCCGACAGCTTCGGCCTCTCCGACTCCAGCTTCCTCCGCAGATCTCCCACCGTCGCCCGCGCCTCCACCTCGACCTCCAGCGAGCGCGTGCCCGCGGCGTCGGCGACGGAAGCGAAAAAAAGAACGCGGACCTTCATGGAGCTCCCTTCGGGGAGGGGCAATTGTAGGGGGGCGAAAAAGCGCCGTCGATAGCGAAAAAGGCGCCGTCCTGCCCGGGCGTGAAAAAAAAGGAGCGGGGACGCTTTCGCGACCCCGCTCACTGTTCTGGCGACATTCGGGATTTCTGCGTTTTCGGACTCTTCCGTCTGCAGTCGTCTTCGCGCGCGCCTTTGCCCTGAGCGAGCGAAGCGAGTCGAAGGGCTCCTTCGAATTCAGTCGGACCTACGCCTGCGGCGTTGCGGGCACCGGCGAGCCCGTCGCGGCCTGCGCGGCGGCCTTCGCCTGCGCGGCCTTGGCCGCCTCGGCGCGCTTCTTGTCGTAGTCGTAGAGCGAATTCAGCGCGTTGATCAGCATGTCGATCGGGATGCCGTAGCCGGCCGACACCTGCTCGATCGTCTCCTCTTCGCTGATCGCACAGTGCGAGCAGCCGCCGAGGTGGAAGCCCATGAAGACTTCGGCAGCGCGCGGGTGCATGCGCATCGCGGCGCCGATGGTGAGTTCCTTGGTGAAGCGCTTCTCTGCGCCGGAGGAGCAGCCGCAGTCGTCTTTGCTGCAGGAGCCGGCGGCGGCGGGGGCGGGCTGGGAAGTGGCGGGCTGCGGGGTGTTGGGCGTCATGGGACCTCCGATGGGGAAAGAGACGTTGTTGAGAAGAGGCTAGCAAGGGGAGCGGGGGAGTGCAACAGCGGAAACAGGACAGAATAAGTCCCATTAGTCCACACTCCCCAATTGCCCGCTTCCTCCCCCGGCCTTAAGATTTTCGCCCCTCACCTCCCGGAGCTCCTCCCCATGACCACCGAATTC
The DNA here is from genome assembly GCA_963706735.1 of uncultured Planctomycetia bacterium. GTDB lineage: Bacteria > Planctomycetota > MHYJ01 > WSZJ01 > WSZJ01 > WSZJ01. The sequence goes on along the minus strand of CAVPNQ010000111.1, from coordinate 19,180 downwards.
CGCAACGAGCCCTTCGTCGATTTCTCCCAGGCCGCCAACCGCTCGCTCATGGCCAAGGCGGTCGAGACGGTGCAGGCGCAACTCGGGAAGCACTACCCGCTGGTGATCGGCGGGAAGCGTGTGGACACGAAGGACCGGATCAAGTCGATCAACCCGGCGCAGCCCGACGAGGTCGTGGGAACGGTGGCGAAGGCCGACGTCGCGCTCGCCGACCAGGCGATCGCGGAAGCGGAGAAGGCGTTCGGGTGGTGGAAGAAATGGGAGCCGGCGGCGCGCGCGCGGATCCTGTGGCGCGCGGCGGCGGCGATGCGGCGGCGGAAGTTCGAGTTCAGCGCGTGGCTGGTGTTCGAGGCGGGGAAGAGCTGGGCGGAGGCCGACGCGGACACGGCGGAGGCGATCGACTTCCTCGAGTTCTACGGCCGCGAGGCCGTGCGCTGGGGCGGCAACCAGGGCGTCACGCCCTACCCGGGTGAGGACAACCAGGTCTTCTACATCCCGCTGGGCGTCGGCATCGCGATCCCGCCGTGGAACTTCCCGCTGGCGATCATGGCCGGCATGGTGACCGCCGCGGCCGTCGCGGGGAACACAGTCGTCCTGAAACCCGCGAGCGTCACGCCCGTCATCGCCGCGAAGTTCGTCGAGCTGCTCGAGGAATGCGGCATGCCCGCCGGCGTCGTCAACTTCTGCCCCGGCTCCGGCGGCGCCATCGGCGACCATCTCGTCCAGCACGCCAGGACGCGCTTCATCACGTTCACCGGCTCCAAGGAAGTAGGCCTCCGCATCTGCGAGCTGGCGGCGAAGCCCGCGCCGGGACAGATCTGGCTCAAGCGCGTCGTGGCGGAGATGGGCGGGAAGGACGCCATCCTGGTGGACGAGACGGCGGACCTCGACGGCGCGGCGGACGCGATCGTCGCGAGCGCGTTCGGGTACCAGGGTCAGAAGTGCAGCGCGTGCTCGCGGGCGATCGTGGTGAAGAGCGTCTACAAGGAGGTGCTGGACCGCGTCGTGGAGCGGGCGAAGAAGATCACGGTCGGGCCGCCGCGCGACCCGATGAACGCGATGGGGCCGGTGATCGACGAGGCCGCGTTCCGGAAGATCAACGAGTACGTCGAGATCGGCCGGAAGGAAGGCCGGGTGGTGCTCGGAGGCGAGAAATGGAACGGGCAGGGGTATTTCATCCCCCCGGTGATCGTCGCCGACGTCAAGGCGACGGCGCGCCTGCACTGCGAGGAGATCTTCGGCCCCGTCCTCGCCGTCCTCGAGGCGCGCGACTTCGAGCACGGCCTGGAGATCGTGAACTCCACCGAGTACGGCCTGACCGGCGCGTTCTGGTCCCGCGACCGCGCCCGAATCGAGCGCGCCCGCCACGAGTTCCACGTCGGCAACCTCTACTTCAACCGCAAGTGCACCGGCGCGCTCGTCGACGTCCACCCGTTCGGCGGGTTCAACATGTCCGGCACGGACTCCAAGGCGGGCGGGCGCGACTACATGGGGCTGTTCCTGCAGATGAAGAGCGTCTCCGAGAAACTCTGATGCACAGGTACTTCACGATCATGGCCGTGTTCGTCGCCGCGCTCTTCGCGGTCGTGGTCACGCTCGGTTTCCAGGCCCAGCTCAATCACGCGAAAGTCCACATCGCCACCGCGTTCTTCCTCGTGGTCGCGCTGCTGTTCGTTCACTCGCTCGTGATCTTCTTCCTGATCGGCTCGGGCCGCGCGATCCGCGAGGCGATCCACGAGCGGCCGTGGTCGAAGCCGTACCTGTCGCGGATCAACGTCCTCCGCCTGAAATCGTTCCCCTGGGCGCTCGGGTCCATGGTCAGCGGCATCCTCGCCGCCTGGAGCGGCGCCGGGGCGCACACGGGCGTCTGGAGCACGCAGGTCCACCGCGGCGTCGCGGTCGCCTGCCTCGGCATCAACCTCTTCGGCTTCGCGGTCGAATGGCTCCAGCTGCGCGCCAATTCGCGGATGATCCACGAACTTCAGGCGAAGCTCGATGCCGAGGCGCCCCCTGCGGCGGAAGCACCGGTCGGCGAAGGCGCGCAGGTCTAAGCCGGGCCGAGAATGCGTCTTCTCATGTCTCAGCCTCACGCGGCCCGGCTTATCCTGAGCGAGCCCGAAGGGCGAGTCGAAGGATTGCGCTGACGAGGAACAAGTGCCTTGGGAACAGAACTACTTCTGTTCGCTTAGCGGCGGCCCTTCTTCTTCCCCATGCCCTTCAGCAGCCCTGACAGCGAGCCCGACCCGAACGTCCCGGGCTTCTTCTTCTCCTGCTCCATCATCGCCTGCAGGAACACCGCCGCCGACAGGTCCGTCCCCGTGTCGCGGTCCGTCACCTTTACCGACTCGCCCTTCGCCACCAGCCGAGCCACCCCGTCCAGCGTGATGTAGCCCCGGGTCCGGGAGTCGTACATCTTCCGATTCGCGTACCGCGTGATCTCCCGCATGGCTATTCCTTCTCCTTTGCCAGCCGGCGCAGCTTGATGTTCAGCTTGTCGATCTTCTTCTCAAGCGCTTCCACCTCCGCCCTGCTCGGCATGTTCAGCTTCGACAGCACCGCGTCCCACCCGCGACCCGCCACCGCCCCGGCCTTCCTCGCCGCCCCCGTCACCACTTCCTTCGTCGCCGTCATCGGCCGCGAGTCCACAATCTTCGCCAGCACCGCCTTCGCATCCTTTTCCGCCACCTCGCCGCGCCTGACCATGCGACCCAGGAGCGTCTTCGCTTCGTCCGCCGCCAGCCCGGCCGCGCCCGCCGCCGCCAGCATCAGGCGCCTCAGGTCGTTCTTCACGTCATCCGTGTTCATGGCCTTCTCCGTGTTTCGAATGGGCCGAAGCTAACGCGGTGCGTCAACGGGCGTCAAGGAAGCTGTACAGGTCCGCCGGTCGCGGTCGCGATCTTGCCTTGCCAAAGCGGACCCGCTACGCTCGCGGCATGGCTGAATCGCCCCGCGAACGAACGCTGGTGAAGCTGCGCACCCCGATCGAGGGGCGCTTCAAGTTCCTCTCCAAGACCCGCCAGGACGTCGAGCAGGACCAGGTTTACGAGGGCACGGTGCCGGCGATATCGGCGCAGGGGTGCCTGATGGCGGGGAAGATCCCGCGGCTGGACTGGCTGCCCGACCTGCTGACGCACAAGATGATGCTCGGGCTCAACCTGCTTCTCCCGAACGATCCGGACCCGATCAAGGCGCTGGGCGAAGTGGGGTGGATCGAGAAGATCGAGGAAGAGACCGGGCGGTGCCAGATCGGGGTGACGTTCAAGGACATCCAGCCGGCGGACCGGAACCGGATTTTTGCCTACCAGGTGAAGGCGCAGCTGCCGGGGGGGTAGGAAGCGGGAAGGGTGACCGCTTCGGGAGTTCCTTAGCGGAAGATCGCTTCCCGGATCGCCGCGAGTTGCTCCAGCAGCGCGGGCAGGTCTTTCAGGCGCAGCATGTTGGGGCCGTCGGAGGGTGCGCGGTCGGGATTTTCGTGGCACTCGAGGAAGAGGCCATCGGCGCCGGCGGCGACGGCGCAGCGTGCGAGGACGGGGACCATTTCTCGCTGGCCGCCGGTGGAGGAGCCGCGGCCGCCTGGCTGCTGGACGGAGTGGGTGGCGTCGAAGACGACGGGCGCGCCGAGTTTCTGCATTTCCGGGATGGCGCGGAAGTCGCTGACGAGCGTGTTGTAGCCGAAGGAGACGCCGCGTTCGGTGAGGATTGCGCGGCCGCCGCAGCGGCGGATTTTCTCCAGGACGTTCTTCATGTCCCACGGCGCGAGGAACTGGCCCTTTTTGACGTTGGCGACGCGGCCGCTTTTTGCGACGGCGACGACGAGGTCGGTCTGGCGGCAGAGGAACGCGGGGACCTGGAGGATGTCGCAGACCTCGGCGGCGGCGGCGACCTCGGAGACCTGGTGGACGTCGGTGAGGAGGGGGAGGCCGAGGCGCTGCTTGACCTTCGCGAGGACCTTCAGGCCGGCGTCGAGCCCGGGGCCGCGGTAGGCGTCGAGGGAAGTGCGGTTGGCCTTGTCGTAGCTTGCCTTGAAGACGAGGGGGAAGCCGGCGCGTTCGGCGATCTTCGCGAGCTTCTCCGCGACGCCGAGGCAGTGGCGTTCGCTTTCGATGACGCACGGCCCGGCGATGAGCGGGAGCGCTTTGCCGCCGAAGGTGACGCCGCCGACGGAGAGTTTGCGTGTCACGGCTGGTCGTCTTCCCCGATGAGGTGGCCTAGTTTTTCCTTCTTCACCTGGAGATATCGGGCGTTGGAGGAGTTGGGAGGGATGGCAATGGGGACGCGCTCGACCATCTCGAGGCCATAGCCGTGGAGGGCGACGAGTTTCTTGGGGTTGTTGGTGAGGACGCGGAGTTTCCGGACGCCGAGATCCATGAGGATCTGGCAGCCGATGCCGTAGTGGCGGAGGTCGGCGGGGAGGCCCAGGGAGTGGTTGGCCTCGACGGTATCCTGGCCCTGGTCCTGGAGGGCGTAGGCCTTCATCTTGTTGGCCAGGCCGATGCCGCGGCCTTCCTGGCGGATGTAGAGGAGGACGCCCTTCCCGGCCTCGGAGATCTGCCGGAGGGCGGACTGGAGCTGGTCGCCGCAATCGCAGCGGAGCGAGCCAAAGATATCGCCGGTGAGGCATTCGGAGTGGACGCGGACAAGGACGGGGTCGGCCTGCGTGGGGGTGCGTCCGTCAGGGCCGGGCTCGCCGACGCCGCCGGCGCAGAGGGCGATGTGGAGGTACTCGTCGGTCATCGAGCGGTAGAGGTGGGCGCGGAAGGTGCCGAAGCGGGTGGGCATGTCGGCGACGGCGACCTTCTCGATGAGCTTCTCGGTGTGGCGGCGGTACTCGATGAGGTCTTCGACGCTGGCGAGCTTGATCTTGTGGCGCGCGCAGAACTCGTGGAGTTCCGGGAGGCGTGCCATGGTGCCGTCGTCGTTCATGATCTCGCAGATGACGCCGGCAGGCTGGAGACCCGCGAGCCGCGCGAGGTCCACGCCGCCCTCGGTCTGTCCGGCGCGCTCCAGGACGCCGCCGCGGCGGGCGCGGAGCGGGAAGATGTGGCCGGGGCGGACCAGGTCCGAGGGGCGGGCATCCTTGCGCAGGCATAGATCGATCGTCCGGGCGCGGTCGGCGGCGCTGATCCCCGTCGTGATGCCCGTGGCCGCGTCGATGGACACGGTGAAGGCGGTTTCGAAGCGCGAGGTATTGCGGGCGACCTGCATCGGGAGATCGAGCGCGAGACAGCGTTCCTCGGTCAGGGCGAGGCAGATAAGGCCGCGGCCGAAGCGGGCCATGAAGTTGACGGCCTCGGGGGTGGCGAATTCGGCCGCCATGCAGAGGTCGCCCTCGTTCTCGCGGTTCTCGTCGTCAACAAGGACGATCATCCGCCCGGCGCGGATTTCGTCGAGAACCTCTGGGATCGGGGTGAAGGGCATGGGGTCGAAGAGAGTATCCCCGCTGATAGGAAGCGTCAACGGGGTGAGGCCGCGGGAGTCAGCGGCCGTGGGAGGTAAAAAAAGTGCCCTGGGTGGCTGTAAGGATCAGGGTAGTGAGGGAGGGAAATGGACACCCAGGGCACGAAACTGGTTGCGGATCACGGTGCGAGGGAAGTGTATTGCAAAGGCAGGGCCAGACAGGATGGTCACAGGGTCGGAGAGCGAGGAAGTCTTAACATCTTATATCACATAGATTTATGCAGGAGTTCCCCTGACCGCGTGGAGAGCAGGAGGAACGGAGGACTACGCCATGTTTCATTTAGAAACATACGACCGTCTGCGCCACGCCGCACTCATGATCGTAACTTATTGTGGCACAATGGTTTGCAACAATTGAGTTTGACGCTTCCTACTTGGAACAAAACCTCGCCCCGCGTCCCGACCTGAACGTGCCCCCGCCGAGTAAGCCTGACGCGCCCTTAGCTCACACGGCTGATCTCGTACTTCTCCACCTCGTAGCTCGCCTCCGCCAGGATCGCCACCTCCCGCCCATACTGCTCTTCCAGCTTCAGCAGGTCCTTCCTCTTCGTGTTCAGGATGTACTGCGCCACCTCCGCATTCAGCCGGATCTCCACCCCCAGGCCCCCCGCTACGCTCAACTCGTGCCGGATCAGCCTCATCAGCCACAGCCCCATGCTCTCCACCGTCCTCACCATCCCCGTACCGCGACACCTCCCGCACTCTTCGTAGGACACCAGCTTCACCGTCGGCCGGATCTTCTGCCGTGCCATCTCCACCAGCCCGAACCGGCTCATCCTCAGCACCGTCGTCTGCGACCGGTCCCGCTTCACCGCCTCCTTCATCGCCCGCTCAATGTCCCGCCGGTGCTCGGCCTCGCGCACGTCGATGAAGTCCACCACGATCACCCCGCCGATGTCCCTCAGCCTCATCTGCCGCCCGATCTCCTCGCACGCCTCCAGGTTCGTCCTGTACGCCGCTTCCTCCGGGCTGTCCCCCACCAGCCTCCCGCTGTTCACGTCCACCGCCGTCAGCGCCTCCGTCCCCTCAATCACGATCGATCCCCCGCTCGGCAGGTCCACGCGCTTCCGGTACAGCCCCTCGATCTGCGCTTCCACGCCGAACTTATGGAAGAGCGGCTCGGTCTCTTCGTAGAGCAGGAACCTCCCCCGGAAGCTGGGCATCACGGCGGACACGAACTCGATCGTGCGCTCCAGGACCTCGGGCGAGTCGATCAGGACTTCCTCGACCTCGGGAGTGAACAGGTCCCGGATCGTCCGGATGACCAGGTCGCTCTCCTGGTACAGGACCGCGGGCGGCCGCTCGTCGCGCGCCCGCTCCTTCACCGCGCCCCAGAGCCGCACGAGCGAGTCCAGGTCCTTCTGCAGCTCCCGGTGCGTCTGCCCCGTCCCCGCCGTCCGGATGATGAAGCCGACCTCGCCCGGGGGCTCGAGCTGGTGCAGAAGGGTCTTCAGCGATTCGCGCTCCGCGGGGTCCGCGATGCGTTTCGACACCGCCGTGCGCCGCGTCTCGGGCGTCAGCACCAGGTATCGCCCCGCGATCGAGATGTCCATCGAGACGCTCGGGCCCTTTTCGCCGACCGGGTCGCGGATCACCTGCACCACCACGTCCTGCCCCGGGTGCAGCACGTCCTTCAGATTCAGCGAAGCGCGCTTCTCGTGGCGTTCCGGCGCGCGGCGCGCCGTGTCGGGGCCCGGCTCGAACCCTGCCGGCAGGGAAGGCGTCGCCGCGGGCACGCGGCGGGCCGCTTCGCTCCCGGCACCCCCCGGCGCCACTGCTTCGCTCGCGTGCAGGAAGGCATTCTTCCCCAGGCCGATGTCCACGAAGGCGGCCTGGAGAGAGGACACGATGTTGATGACGCGTCCCTTGTAGATGTTGCCGACGAGCGTTTCGCGGGAAGCGCGCTCGATGTAGAACTCCTGCATGACGCCGCCGTCGAGGACCGCGACGCGGACCTCTTCGGGATCGAGCGCGTTCACCAGCATCCGCCGGTCGCTCATTTCTTCGCCGCCATGACGGTTCTCGTCCGCATCACGCGCACTCCAGGCACGCCCAGCTCACGCAGGACCTCCTCCGGCCGCGCCGACCCGTTGTCCGTGATGCGGATCGCGAACGTCAGTTTTCCGCCCGCCGACTCCACGCGCAGGATCCACGGACGGATGTCCACCGTCCGGGGGGGGCCGTCGGAAACCCGGCGCTCGACCGGGATTTCCTTCCGCGCCAGAAGCGCCGCTGCATCCACGGGAGCCCCGGCGAGATCCGCTTCGTACTCCGCCTCCACCGCCGCCACGCGCCCCACCGCCGCCCCCGCTTCCTTGACCCGCACACCTTCCGGGAACTGCCCCGGCAGTCGCGTCATGAATTCCCCGGCCTCGAGCGCCTGCGTCAGCTCGATCTCCACCCACTCGTCCACGGACTCGACCCCCAGCGGCAGCGCCGACAGGAACGTAACGCGCGGGCGCGGGTTGAAGCCGGCGGAGAGCGAGAGGGGGAAGCCGGCGCGGCGCAGGCCGTGCTCGAAGAGCCGCATCATGTCGTGATGGGAGTAGAAGCGCGCAGGGCCGGTTTTTTCGAACCGGAGGCGGTAGAGAAATCGGTTTGCGGGCGGGGACGCGGGGGGCATGGGGTGCCGTGCGGGGCGCGGATCGGGACTGCCGCCGCCCTCCCCGGTCATTTTCCGCTCTTCAGTCGGTCGTGCTCGAGAGCCTCGTCCTGGCGCGCCTTCCTGAGCTTCTCTTCCCATTCCTCCGGCGTCAGCCCCTGCTTGAGCCGTTCGTTTTCGGAGGCCTCCCGCGCGCGCGCTTCATCGAGTTTCGCCGCGGCCGCGGCTGCGGCGGGGCTGGCGGAACGGACGATGCGCGGGGTGACGAAGACCATGATGTGGTTCTTGATCTTGGTGGTGTCGGTGTGGCGGAAGAGATGGCCGACGATGGGGATGTCGCCGAGGAGGGGCACCTTTTCGAGGGTGCGGGAGTCGCGGTCCTCGACGAGGCCGCCGACGACCGCAGTGCTGCCCGATTCGACGAGCATGCGGGTGAGGACGGAGGTGGTGGCGACGCGGGGGAGGAAGACGCGCTGGGTACCGCCGACGCCGTCGGTGATGAGCTCGAACTCATCGAAGCCGGGGAGGGCGAGCGACGACCCGGTGAGCTGGTTGGTCTGGGGGATGAGAGTGAGGACGATTCGGTTCGTGCCGGGCACGACGTGCGGGACGACCAGCAGCTGGAACCCGACCTGGATCGGAGAATTAGGCGCTTCCTTGAGCGACGAGGTGGTCGTGCCGCTCTGGGTTGAAGCGACCTCGACGACGCCCCAGCGGACGGTTTCGCCGACGAACAGGGTGGCCTCGGCGTCGGAGAGGGCGGTGAGGCTGGGGGCCTGGTCGATGCGGGAGTCGGAATCCTGCTGGAAGAGTCTCAGGGTGGCGGTGATGCCGAAGTCGGTGGCCCAGAAGGCGTCGGAGCCGACGGCGTCCTGGCCGATCCCGAACGGCAGCCGGGAGCGGCGGATGGTGGAGTTGGGGCCCGTGAAGGGCGTGGACCCGGGGGCGCCGCCGCCGAAGAACGTCGAGCCGCTGGCGTGGTTGGGGAGGAAGACGACCGACGAGCCGACCGAGAGGCCGCGCTGCTTGCCCGTCGAGTAGAGAATGCCGACCTGCGCCAGGTCCGCGTTGGTCGTGGTCACGACCTTGCACTCGAGGTGAACCTGGTACGGCTCCACGTCGAGCCGCTCCACCAGCCGCCGGATCGCGTCGAGCGCCGGCGCCGTGTCGGTCACGATGATCGTGTTGGCGTCCTGCACGTACTGCAGCGAGCCGACCGCCCGGTCGCCGCGCCTCGTCAGCGCCGACCGAAGCGCGTCCAGCGCCGTGAACTGCTTCACCGGCTCGTCCACGCCCTTCGGCTCCCCGACCAGCGTGTCCGCCTTGATGCGCGGCCGGTACAGGTCCTGCGGCCGCAGGTACCGGAACGAAAACGCCCGCGTCTCCAGCTGCGACTCGAGCCTGTCCGGCGACACGATCCTCACGATCCCCGACGCCTCCGTCACCACCGTGTATCCCGCGGTCTTCACCAGCGCGTCCAGCGCGTCGTTCCAGGGCACGTCCTGGAAGCGCATCGTGATCCGCGTCTTCGCGTCGACTTCCGGGGCGATGACGATGTTCGCGCCCGCCTTCCCCGCGAGCACGTCGATGATTTCCAGCAGAGGCGAGTTCTTGAAGTCCGCCGTCACGCGGGGCGGCCGCTCGACGCGCACCAGCCGCTCCGAGACGTCCCGCGGCACCGTCTTCGTCCGTCGGCACACCTCCGCCAGCGCCTCGCGCCACGGAACTTCCAGCAGCGTCACCGTGACCTTGTCCTCGATCCCCGCGTCCGCCACCACGTTAACGCCCGTCGTCGCCGTCAGGCGGCGAAGAATTTCCGGAAGAGGCATGTCCCGCACGTCGAGCGACACGGTCGCATCCTGGGGCCGGAGATCCTCGGGTCCCGCACCCAGCACGGTCCCGGTGCCTGCAGGCTCTTCAGCGGCCACCGGCGCGAAGCCAAAGGCGACCACGGCACTGGCCAGGAGGGAGGCGAAGCGGACGGTCATGTCGAGGCTCCGATGGTCTGCGGGAAGGGCGACATACTACGTTCTGGTGCACCCTGCAGCAATGCAGCGAGGCTCATTCACCGACCCGCATCCTGATGGACTCACCGCGGTATTCGACCACCACCGCGTCCGCCAGGATTTCCTTCACGACGCATCCTTCGACCCCTTCGATCGCCTCGCCGGCGGAGTACGACCGGTCGCCCATCAGCGCGATGGCCGCGCCGCCCCGGACCGCCACCTTCGGGTGCACTTCCAGCGGCACTCCCGCGATCTCCACGCCGAGGTCCAGCGGTACTTCCGTCGGGTTCTTCACCACCATCACCCCGTTGGGGCGATGGTCGCGCATCCGGTCCAGCCCCTCCAGGCGGATCGCCGCGCGCCGGTCCAGCCCCGCGGCCTCCTCCTCGATCGAACGGACCGTTCCCTGCTCGGGCCTCCCCGCGAGGTCCGGGTCCGAGGCCAGCTCGTGAATCGACGACATCAGCGGGCCGATGCGCGACATCGATGCGCCGTCCCCCGCCTCGAACGCTTCGCGAATCTCGCGGAACTGCGCCTTCGCCGTCGAAACCGCCGCGAGCGCCGGGTCGTACAACCGCGCCGCCGCCGCCCGGATCTCCGAAAGCCGCTCCACCTCGCCCGACTCCCTCAGCCTTCCCGCCGCCACGCGGATCGCGCGCGAATTCTCCGCCAGCGCCCTCTCGCGCTCGGCTTCGGGCAGGGAAGCGGCGGCCCGCATCGCATCCAGCCGCGCCCGCGCATCCTCCACGATCGCCCGGATCTCCGCCGCCGAAAGCTCGATCGCCGGCGCCGAGTCCTCGCCGATCCGCTTCACCTCAACCGGCCGCAGCACCGGCCTGAACGGGTCGCGACGCCCGCCGTGCGCCCACGCGAAATCCCGCCCGTCCTTCGCCTCGCGCTCCCCGCGCACGCGCTTCATCGTCCACCCCGGCCCCGTCGTTTCCACCGGCATCCCGCGAGCGTCCACCACCAGGGTCCTGGCCGTCCCGCCGCCTTCCGACGGCGACGCCTCCAGCGTCCAGCAGTCCTCCTCCAGGTCCGCCACCGCCCGCGGTCCCCGGCCCTTCACCGTCACCTTCCACCCGTCCTCCCCGATCCACAGCCCGCCTTCCTCCAGCCGCGCGCCGAACGCCGACACGCTCATCTCGAGACCGGGTTTCCACGGGCCGTAGCGGCGCAGAAGTGCCGCGGGCGCGATCCCGGAGGGCCAGCACGCGCGCTCGCGCGTCCATGCCTGCACCCGCTCGACCGCCGGCGCCACCGCCCGCTGGACGAGTTGCCGCCCGTCGAAGGCCGAAGCGATCTCGATTTCCACTGTGCCTTCCCGCGTCCTCGACAGCCCGCGCAGCGGCGCCAGGTCCTGGTCCAGCGTCCATTCCTCCCGCCACCCGCGCGACGTTCCCTCGAACTCGACCGACCCCTCCTCGAAGAACCGCACCACCGGCTTCCCGTCCTCCACCGCGCTCTCCACCTTCATCCGCGCATACCCCGCCCAGCGCCCGTCCTTCCCGTTCGCGCGGAACCACACGTCCGCCGAAAGCTCCGCCCGCCCCTGCGCCCACCCCGCCGCAGGCAGCAGCAACATCATCGCCAGGAACCGCTTCATCGCGCTTCCTCCCTCACGCGCCAGACCGTCAGCCGAAGCGCGAGCGTCGCTCCCACCGTCGCCGGCTCCGCCCCTCCCGCCGCCGGCTTCAGCTCGAACTGGTCCACGGTCAAGGCGCGCGGAAGGGTCTCGACGTCGGCGAGGAATCGCCCCAGCGAGGCGAAGTCGCCGCGGGCCTCGACGGAGACCGCTATTTCCTCCACGGCCGCCGGCGCCATCGATGCCGGCGCGGGCCGCACCGCCGTCACCAGCACGCCGGCCCGGGCCGCGGCTTCGGTCAGCGAGCGTCGAAGGGCCTCCAGGTCCGCTCCGTCCGCCGGAAGCAGCGTCCGGAACTCGGCCTGGCGCGCTTCCAGCCGCGATTTCTCCTCCTCGATCGCACCGCGCCGGGACAGGGACCCCTGCTCGCGCGCCAGCGCCTCGTCGAGAACGGCCAGCCTGTCGTGCGCGGGGCCGATGCGCGAAGTCCGCAGGTGAAGCGAGATGGCCGCGAGCGCCGCCGAGGCGACGATCGCGACGCCGAGAACGGCGCCCGTGTGGCCGCGAAGCCTCATCGCGCACCCTCCTGGACCGCGCGATCACGGAACAGCCGGATGACGAACGCCTCGGACCACCCCTCGACGGTCCCGGGACGGGTCGTTGCGTGCTCGGCATACCGGTCGTCGTACCGCGTGAAATCCCCGTCCGCCCCGATGAACGCCGTCCGGAGCGCCTCCACGAACTCCCCCGTGACCTGCCCCATCGGCGCAGGCTTCGAAGGGTCCGCCGACGCCTCGCACGCCAGCTCGAACGTCGCTTCCGGCCCCCCGGCCGCCGCCCCCGTCCGCTGCGAGCCGCGCGCCGAGGTCAGCCAGACGCGCGAGGCCTGTCCGTCGAGAATCGCCGCGACCCGGTCGAGCCGCCGGGCCCACGCTCCCCGCCGGGCCCTCTCCACGCGCGCCGCGATCTCCGCCTGCCGCCGCAACGGCGCCAGCTCTGCTTCGATCCTCACCAGTTCGGCCGACGCCTTGCGCGCCTTCGCAATGTCCGCGTCTCGTGCCTCGACCTGGCCCCGAAGCGAGTCCGCCTCCCGGGCCGCCCAGAGCGCCGTCCCCGCCGTCGCCGCCAGCAGCAGCGCCGCCGCGACCAGCCCCGTCATCCGCGGCAGCGGCCTCGCCTCGCGCTTCCGCCTCTCCGCGGGCAGCAGGTTGATCCGGATCATCGGTCTACGTCCTTCACGCGGCTCGCCAGCCCCACCGCGATCGCCGCCTGCACCGCCGCTCCCTTCACGTCCGTCGTGTTCACCTCGCCCTGGATCGGAAGCCCCTCGGTCGGGTCCCAGCGCGACGGCGCCTTCCCGAATTTCGCCTGGATCGCTTCAGCCAGTCCCGGCGTTCCCGCCCCGCCGCCCGTCAGCCAGATCCCCTCGACCGGCCGCTCGAACTGCTGCTCGAAGTGGTCGAACGACAGCTGCACCTCGTGGCAGAGATCCTCCAGAAGCGTCTGCACCGCCTGCTTCATCTCCTCCACGCGGTCCACCTGCAGCCGCTTCGCTTGCTCCGCCGACTCCGCGTCCGTCCCGAGCGCGCGGCCGATCTCCCCGGTGAAGTCGTTGCCGGCGACGTAGATTTCGCGCGTGAAGTAGTAGCTGGAGAAGGGCTTCATGATGGTGAGGCAGGTCTTGAGCGCGCCGATGTCGAGGATCGCGGCGGTGCGTTCGGCCATCGCGGGGCTGGCCATGGCGCGCAGCTCGAAGGCGTTTCCGAGGGCGAAGGTGTCGATGTCCACGATCGCGGGCTTGAGGCCGATTTTTTCCAGGAGCGCGACGTGATCGTCCACGGCGTCGCGGCGCGCGGCGGCCAGCAGCACGCGCATCTCGCCCTGTCCCTCCGCGCCCGGCGCCTCGGCGATCGCCCCGCCCGGCTCCTCCAGCCTTTCCCAGTCCACGTAGCCCAGCTCGGGCTCAAACGGCAGGTACTTGCTCACTTCGTACTTCAGGCTCGCCGCCAGCTCCGCGTCCGGGACGCGCCGGTGCGAGATGTACCGCACGATCACGTTGCGACCCGAGACCGACGTCGCGACGCGTTTTCCCTTCCACCCCGCCCTCGTCACGATGTCGCGCAGCAGGTCCGGCAGTCCTTCGGGCTGCGTGACCTCCGCCCGCGCCCACCCTGTCAGCGCCAACCCCCCCCTGGACTCCGTCAGCTCGGCTGCCTTGATGAAGCGGGAGCCGATGTCGAGGCCGAGCAGGGATCGCGAGGCCATGGGCGGTCAGCGCTTCTCAAAAATGGCGTTCGCCTTGTTGTACGACTCGATATCGCCGATGTCGAACCAGAGCCCGTCGATGACGAACCCGTAGGTCGCCACCTGCTTGACGAGCCACTGAATGTACCAGCCCGGCTGGTCCTTGTTGTTGCCGGCCGCGAGATACTTGTCGACCAGGGCCAGGGTGGATTTGGGGAAGTAGTAGAGGCAGATCGAGATGAGGGTCGTCCTGGGCCTGGCCGGCTTCTCCTCGAAGTCGGTGATTTTCCGGTTCGCGTCCAGCGTCACCACCGAATACTGGCTGATGAGGGGGCCCGCCTCCTTCATGTCCTTCAGGCACACCACCGGGCCGCCCTTGTCCTTCCCGAACGCCACCATCTTCGCCACGTCGAATTCGAACAGGTTGTCGCCCGCCACGACGAGAAGGTCGTCGTCGATCTTCCCCTGGCGGATGGAGAACTGCATGTCGCCGACGGCGCCCAGGCGGTCTTCGTTGGAGGTCGTGCCGTCATTGTGGATGGAGACGGGCACGGGGCACTTGTACGCCTTCCGCCAGTCTTCGAAGCCCGCCGCGAAGCGGGCGTTGGTGACGAGCGAGATCCCGTCGAGGCCGGGGACGGGGAGAAGCCGGTCGATGATCCACTCGACCATCGGCTTTCGCCCGATGGAGAGCAGGGGCTTGGGGCGGTCCTTGGTCAGGGGGTAGAGACGGGTTCCGTAGCCGGCGCCGAGGAGGAGGGCCTTCAAGTGGGGCTCCGTGGAAAATGGTCGCCGGGGGGCCCGGCGATCGACGCAATTCTAGGCACCTGAGGGGGATCGGTCAAACGGGGTTTGCTGCTGCGGCCGGTCCGATGGCGAAAAAAAAACGGCCGGCGCGAGGGCGCCGGCCGTCCAGGTGTCCGCTCTTCTAGAACTTGATGCCCACCGTCAACTCGCCCTGCACGCGCGCCGAATTGTCATTCAGGCCGCGCCCGATGCCCGCTTCGATCACCACCGGCCCAACCCGGCCGCGCAGGCCGAGCGAACCGAAACCCGTCACGTGCCGCGTGTACGTGTGGTTCATCTCCTGCCGCCACGCGTTCGTCTGCCCTTCAATCTGGCCGATGACCATCAGGAAGTCGAAGATCTCGAACGTCACCGCCAGCCCTGCCGTCGCGAACGGCCGCGTCTCCGGGTGGTCCGGGTTCGAGTCGCCCGGGTCATCCGGCACCTGGTGGAACTGCGTCCCGGTGTTCTCCGTGTAGATCGCGCCGATGTTCGCGTGGATCGAGAACCTCCCCGCCTTGATCGACCCGATCAGGTTCAGGCCCGCTTCGTACCCGCCCGAGTCAAGCAGGTCGCTCCGCTCCGCCATCGACTTCTTGCCCTTCAGGTTGAACCCGAATCCGCTGATCCCGTCCGAGTGACGGAACAGGTTCCACTTCAGGTTCATCTCGAACGCCTTCGACCCGTACTCGCGATCGAGCCTGCGGATCACAGCCGTCCGGCCCACGTACCAGAAGATGTCGTTGTTACCCAGCTCCGTCAGCTCGCCGAAGGTGTACTTCAGGCCGATCTCAAGCCGGAGCGGCAGGCCGAACTTCAGCCGCGCAATGCCGAGGTTCAGGCGGCCGACCCAGTGCACGTCCTGGCCGCTCGTGCGGCTGGTCTCGTCGAACTGCTGGTTGAACATCTGGCCGCTGAGTTCGAAGTAGAAGCGCTTGAAGTCGATCGTCGAGGCGGCTTCCATCGGCCACCGCGTGTTCAAGCTCTGGAACGGCCCGCCGCCTTCCCACGCCAGCGGCGCGCTCCACATCGGGTCGCCGTCCTTGATGAATTCGAAGAAGGTCCAGGACTTCTCAGTCAGGCGCTCTTTCGTGCCGGTGCGAGCCTTGTGCTCGCCATCGGTCGCCTTGTCGAACTCGTCCGAGTAGTCGTCCTCGTAGGCGTCCCGGTCCCCGATCGCGTAAGCCGCGGGATCCAACGAGTTCCCGCCGTCCGCCCACACCGGCGCAGACATCACGCCCACCGCCAACGCGGCGAAGACTGTTCTCAGCACGCTACCCTCCTTGGCTGAATCGCAGGACCGTTCGGCGACCCCGGGCTTGCCCGGAGCAACGCCACCCCCGGCGGACGGCGACACCCGGCCTTCGCCGGGACTTCCCCCTCTCGCGACACCCCCGCCAACACGACAGAGGGCCGCGAATAAGGCGTGCGTTGTAGCCGCGGGGTGGGGGAGAGGTCAAACAAAAAGTCGGCTCTCCAGAACCCTCCCCGCGGCCCCCGAATGAAACTCCACGGCAGAATCAGCGGGGAAGCCGGTTCAGCAGCCCGCGCGCTTCCTCCAGAGAGGGTTTCCTTTTCAGGGCTTCCTGAAGCGCCGCCCGGGCGCCGGCGGTATCCGATGTCGAGGCCAGGACCTTTCCCTTGCCCATCCAGGCCTCTGCGCTTTCGTCGTCCAGGCCGACCGCGCGCTCGAACGCCTTCAGCGCTTCGGCCATCTCCCCGCTGGCGGCGGCGGCGTTCCCGAGATTGACGAGGAGACCCACGTCGTCGGGAAGGGTTCGGGCTGCGATGCGGAAGGCCTCGAGGGCTTCCCGGGTCCTGCCGCGCTTGAAGAGGCTCGTGCCGTAGTTTTCTAGTGCTTTCGGGTGGCCGGGGTCGGCGCGGACGGCCTGGCTGAACGAGGACTCCGCCTGCAACTCGTCTTTCAGCCCGAGCCAGGCGATGCCGAGATCCGTCCAGAGCGAGGCCAGGTCCGGGCGGATGGCGACCGCCTTCTCGAACAGCGCCCGGGCGCGCGCGAAGTCACCCCGGATGAGTGCATCCTGTCCCCGCAACTGGAGGTCGGCCCAGTATTCTCCCTCCTTCTGAAGCGAAACGAGGACTTCCTCGACGTCGGCCACCGAGACCGCGCGCCGGAACACCCTGCAGAGACGTCCCTGCTTGTCGAAGATGAGGGTCGAGGGCATGGCGACGGCGCCGTCGTTCCCGAAGAACCGCCCGAGCACGGCTTCGTCCGCGACGAACTGGGGGTACGCCGGGGCCAGGCGATCCAGGGCTGCGCGCACGGCCGCCAGGTCGCGGAACTCAGCGCTGACTCCCGCGAACGAAGCGCGTCCTTTCCATTTCAGGTAAGTCTCGGAGAGCGCCGGGATTTCCTCGACGCAGGCGGCACAATCCGGAGCCCAGAAGTTGATCACGGAAGGCAGCCCGGGCGCGGCGACCGGGCCGCGCGACCCGTCGAGTCCGGCCAGCTCCACGTTGGGCGATGCAGAGGGCGCCGATGCAGGGATGCTGCCCTTCGGCCACGCCGGAAGCACCGCGAACGTGGCGGCGGGCTGGCCTTCGACGATGGTGACGAGCCCGTCCACGGCCGGTCCCTCGATCCGCTGCGGCGTGCCGCCCGATGGCCACGACACCTCGATCCAGTCGATGGAAGCGGTGTCGCCGAGCCCGAAATGCAGGTCGGCGGGAACCTGCGACAGGAATCCGTCGGTAATGCGCACGTAATCCTGCCGGACCACGCCTCCCGCGCTCAGCTTCACTATGGCTCCCAGCGCGAGGGGATGCGACCGCGTCGCCTGCAACCGCACGCGGGAGAAATGGCGTTCCCGGGAAGTATTGAGCATCAGGTGAAGCTGCTGCAGGCTCAGCATCGCCAGGTCGAGATCGCCATCGCCGTCGATGTCCACGGGAATGGATGCCCGCCCGTCATCGTCGAAATCGAGCCCCTGGATGTAGGACGCGTCGAAGAATCTGGGGAAGTTACCGTCCGGGTTCCAGAAGAGCTTGTCGCGTTCGTATCCCGACCACGACCCCTGGAATCCGCGCTCGAATCCCGGGTCTAGCTTGCGCGCGACTTTCCCCTCCTGCACAGCCTTCGCATCGGCGACCAACTGTCGCCAGAAATGGGTTCACCAGTCCGGCGCAGCCGCGTCCCGGTTGCTGGTGTAACCGTTGGCGATGAAGATCTCTTTGTCCCCGTCGTTGTCCACGTCGAAGAAATTGCAGGACCAGGCCCAGTCGGCCCAGTTCACGCCGCGGGCGAGCGAGGTTTCTTTCCAGACCGACGCACCGCCCCCGCGCTCGAAAAGCTGATTCCCGTGCGCAAGCAGGAAGCCCTTCCCGCGCATGTCGTCCGAGAGGCCCTGGGCGAGCGGGACGATGCGATTGCCCGCGTGCGAGTACATGTTGGAAATGTAGACGCTCCAGTCCCCCGTGTTGTCCCAGTCGGCGATGGTGACGCCCATCGTGTAGGCCGGGTCAAGCGCGAGACGGTCCCCGCGGAGCTCTTCGTAGGTGCCGTCGCCCTTGTTGGACCAGACGATGTTCGGGCCGAAGTCGTTGCACTCGAACAGGTCTTCGTCCCCATCGCGGTCGAAATCGAAGAAGGCGGCCGCGAGGCAATACTGGGTGCCATGGATGCCCCGGGCGTCGCTCTCCTCGGAAAACGAGAGCCCGCCCTTGTTGAGGAACAGGAAGTTGTCGCATCCGTCATACGCCGACACGGCGTTGAACTTCTCCTTGCCCGAGAGGTTGCACGAATACGCGCCGTAGAAGAAGTCAAGACGGCCGTCGCGGTCGATGTCGGAGGGGATCGGGGTGTAGTGCAGGTAGGCCGCGTCCGGATCGAGCTTCCAGTCCTTCTGCGGCGGTACGGTGCTGAAACTGGTCGCTTCCGCCGTGGCGGCGACGTTCACGCCGCCGAATTTCTTCGCTTCCTTGATCGCCTTCTTCGACCACTCGCCGGTGTTGACGTAGTCGGCCGTTTCTTGCCGCGCAGCAGGTTCATCGGCACCATGGCGAACTGCGGCGAGGCGCCGCCCTGCAGGAACAGCACCTTGTAGTTGGCCGGAATGGCCAGCAGCTCGCGCAGGTCGGCCTCGGCCTCGGCGGCGATGGACATGAATTCCTTGCCGCGATGGCTCATCTCCATCACCGACATGCCGGTGCCGTGCCAGTCGAGCAGTTCGGCCTGCGCCTGCTGCAGCACTTCCTCCGGCAGCACCGCCGGGCCCGCGCTGAAATTGAATATTCTGGTCATTTCGATTTGATCCTAAAAGAAACTAACTATTTTGGAACCACAGATAAACACAGATGAACACGGATAAAATTTTCTGAGGGCCAAATGGATCCTTACTTTTCTCATCTGTGTTTATCTGTGTTCATCTGTGGTTCCGATTTATTCCTCGTCTTCCGACTCGGCAACGCGTTCCAGGCCGGCGAGATGTTCGCCTTCCTCGGTCCCGATCAAACGCACGCCCTGCGTGTTGCGCCCGACGA
>CAVPNQ010000110.1:0-35225 GCA_963706735.1 uncultured Planctomycetia bacterium | reverse complement strand
GAAAATCTGGGATTACATATTTCAAGATACAGTTTTGTCTGAAAGAGAAATTTTGAACACAGAATACACAGTACACATTTTAGATACAGTAACATTTCAAGGACAAAAATCTCTTTTATTGTATGCAAGTAATGGTTCTTCATTCAGTTCCGCAATCTACCGTTTAGATTTAAAAACGGGAAAAAGATTGTCTGGAACATTCTGGGCTTCAGGGCATACTATGGATGGTATTATTAAAGATATCGACAATGATAATAAGCCTGACATCGTAGGTGTTGGTTATGAAAATGGTTATGAGGATTTTGTGTTTTTTGCTTACGGAATAGATACCCTTACAAAAGTTAGACCAACCACAGATGATTACTTAATCAGAGATTTTGAGATTTCTGAAATGATATCTTATATACGGTTCCCTAAAACAGATTTTGATAATTATTTCGAGGTCAGTGTATTGGTTCAGCGTGAAATGGAATTCGGGTTTAATTAAATAAGGGGGAAAATCAGTTAACATTTTTCACCTTATAACGAGCTTTTTTAGCTGACTGTAATTTAATATTTCTTTCTTCAAGTTTCTCAGTAATTTTATCATTCAAAAAATCATATCTCCACCTCTCGCAAGGAGCCATTTCCGGGGCCGTACTGTTCGAGAAGGGCGTCATCTACGACGTGGTGTGCGGGAACCTGAAGCGCGAGGACGCGTTCTACTCGCTGATGAGGTGGAAGGACGGGCAGTTCCGGTTCGAGCCGGGGGCGGTGACCATTGCCGGGATGCAGCCGCTGGACGCGATGTCGATGCTGATGGAAGGCATGCGCCGGCAGGACGAGGAGACCGGTCGGTTCAAGATGGTGTCCGCCGGGCCGCCCACGCCGCCGCCTCCGCCCGCAGTTCCCCCGCCCGCCCCGTAATTCCGATCCCGGGAACACGAGGCTGTGCTTCGGCGTAATCCCCCTGGCGCATAGAATACCGCCGTTCCCCGGGGGGGGATTGGAGCCCGCATGAAACGTCTCGCCGCTCTCGCCGCCATCGCCGTGCTCCTGTTCGCCCCGGGCCGCGCGCGGGCCGACCGCGAGGCCGCCAAGGCCCCCTTCTCCGAGGGCACCGCCGCCCTTCAGCGCCAGGACCTCGCCACCGCCATCGCCGCCTTTTCGAGGGCGATCGAGGCCGACCCGGCTTGGGCGGACGCGTGGGACCTCCGCGGCCGCGCCAAGTTCCTCATGCAGCGCGCCCCTTCCGCCATTGAGGACTACAGCCGTGCGATGGCGCTCGAGCCGGGCAACCCGAACTACAAGATGCACCGCTGCCAGGCGCTGATGTCGATCGACCGGTGGGCGGAAGCGGCGGAAGACGCCGAGGCGGTGGTGAAGCTGAGCGGCGGCGACGGGCAGGCGCTCGCGCTGCATGGCTGGGCGCTCGTGAACATGGGCGAAGTCGACAAGGGTCTCGCGGAGCAGGACCAGTCCGTACAGGCCAGCCCCAACAACGCGGCGCTCCGGATCCGGTACGACGCGTACTGGCGGAAGGCGGACTGGGAAGCGATGGTGCGGGAAGCGGACGCGCAGATCGCGGGCAGGGTCGTGCGCCCGGCGATCAGTTTCTACCGCGTGGTCGGGCTGGTGGGGATGGGGAAGCACCAGGAGGCGCTGGAAGCGGCGCGCGCGGCGCAGGCTAAGTTCGGGCGGGGGGCGGAGCCGCTTCTCGCGGAGGCCTACGTGCTGGGCACCGCCGCGGCCGTTGGAATCCACGACCCCGAGGCGTCGCTGAGGATCTTCGACGACCGCGACGCTTCCACGCTGTCGTACTACCTGAATGCGGAAGCGCGGACGTACTTCCTCGCGGGGAGGGTGCGCGAGTGCGCGGAGTTGCTGGGGAGCAAGGGGCGGCGGACGAATTTCGAGACGCTGTTCTGGCTGGGGGCGGCGCAGTGGAAGCTGGGGCAGTTCGCGGAGGCGAGGCAGACGCTTTCGGACGCGCGGCGGCTGAACCCGTACCTGGCGAGGCATGCGGCGGCGATCGAGGGGCTGGCGGCGTTCGTGGGGACGATCGACAAGGAGCTGGCGGGGGAGGGGGCGGGGCAGGCGGACCGGGGGAGGCTGTCGCACGAGCTCGCGACGCACCTGCTGACGGTGGCGGAGATCGAAGCGCTCGTGCGACGCTACCAGTTCGCGCGCGCCGCGACGGAGTACGAGCGGCTGCTGCAGTCGCTCACCTCCGCGGTCCGCAAGGCCGAGGTCGAGTCGCGCCAGGTGGAGGTACGGGGCATGGCCGGGGCGCACGCGAAGCTCAGCGCGGGCGTCAACAAGGGCACGCTCAAGCTCAAGACGACGATCGGCAAGACCGACCTCTCCGTCACGAAGGCCGCCGAAACGATCTTCGAGTTCACCATCGCCGGCGGAAACGGGCGCTTTCCCTGGGCCTTCCTCGATCCCGCGGTCTATTGCGGATTCGCGGACCAGGCCGGACTTGAGCCGGGAGAGGACTTCGGCATCGGCTGCCTCGCCTGGGACGCCGGCCAGCGCGAGATCGCCGTGGCGCATTTCGAGAGCGCGGTGAAGAAGAAGGCGGCGCTTCGCAGGAACCTCGACGCCTTCATCGCGCGGAAGCGCGGGTTGCCGGCGCCGCCGGAAGGGTTCGTGTCGTTCCGCGGGGCGTACGTGACGCCGGAGGAGAAGGGAAATCTTGAGAAGGGGCTGGTGCTGTTCCAGGGGAAGTGGGTGACGGCGAAGGACAAGGAGCAGCTGGCGAAAGGGAACATCCAGGTGGACGGGAAGTGGGTCCCCGGGGCCGAGGGGGAGCTGCTGAAGCGCGGGTTTGTGAAGTACAAGGACAAGTGGCTGACGCGTGAGGAGTACGACGCGATCCGCGGGCAGTGGGCGGAGTGCTTCACGGAGGAGACGGAGCATTACGTGGTGAAGACGAACTCGACGGAGCGGTTTGCGAAGGACCTGGGGGCGCTTCTGGAGGTCGCCTACGGCGAGTACGCGAAGTTCTACGGTGGCGCGGAACCGAAGCTGCCGGGCAAGGAGAAGATGACGCTTCACGCGTACCGCACCTACGAGGACTACCGGAAGTACTGCGTGGAGAACAAGCAGGAGGACCACCTGAACGCGGCGGGGTTTGCGCGGAGCGACTCGAACGTGGTGGTCGGGTGGGACAAGACGGGGAACCAGCACCAGTTCCTGCAGACGATGGTTCACGAGGCGGCGCACCTGTACTTCTTCCGCGTCGCGCCATCCGCGCGGCCGCCCTCCTGGTACGCGGAGGGGATGGCGACGTACTTCGAGGGGTTCGACTGGGACGGGAAGACGTACAAGTTCAACTTCATCAGCGACAGCCGGGTGCCGTTCGTGAGGGACGCGATGAAGGGTGGGCGGCACATCCCGCTGAAGGACCTGCTCTCCGGCGACGCGCTGCAGCTGATCAACAGCGACTCGCAGAAGGCGCTGCTGTTCTACGCGGAGTGCTGGGCGCTGAACTACTACCTCGCGCAGACGGACAACCGGGTCTACCGGGCGGCGTATGAGGAATACCGGAAGGGGATTCTGTCTGGGGGAGGGAAGGGGCTGATGGAGTATTTCCCGGATGCGGGGAAGCTGGAGAAGGACTGGATCGAGTGCATCTCGGGGTTGTAGCGGACGGCCGGGAAATGCAGGGAACGGCCAGGAAACGAAGAACCAAGAAGGAAAAAGGAAAAAAGAAAACTCCATGAAGCGCCGGATCATCGTGCTGATGCTCATCGTCTTCTCGCCGCGGGCATTCGCCGACCAGGCGGCCGCTGAGAGGGCCATCAGGGAGGGCCGCGAGGCGCTCCAGCGCAGCGAGTTCGAGCGGGCGGTGGAGGCGATGGACCGCGCGGTGGAGGCGGCGCCGGGGTGGGCGACCGCCTGGACGGAGCGCGGATTCGCCAAGGCGCGCGCCGGGTGGATCGTGCCCGCGCTCGAGGACCTCGGGAAGGCGCTGGAGCTGGAACCCGGCGCCACCAACGTCATGAACCTGCGCGCGCGGGTCTACATGGACCTCGACGAATGGCAGGAGGCCGCGGACCAGGCGGCGGAAGTGCTGAGCCGCCAGCCGACGAACGCGTACGCCCAGTCGCTTCATGGCCGCGCCCTCGTCCAGCTCGGCGAAGTTGACGGCGGGCTCCAGGAACTCCGCCGCGCCATCTCGGCCGACCCGGGTTTCTCCGGCGACCTGCCTTCGAGCCTGCGCCTCACCGCCGACTGGCCCGCCGTCATCGAGGCGTGCCGCGCCGCCATCCGCGCCCGCCCCGACGACTGCGCTTCCGCCGTCAGCGAAATGATCTGCGCCTGGGTCGAACTCGGGAAATTCGACGAGGCGAAAGCCGCCGTCGCCGAGGGCGAACGCCTCGCCCCCATGACCGTCGGCCTCGCTCTCGGCAAGGCCTACCTCCTCGGCACCCCGGGCGCCCCCGGCTTCAGCGAGGCCGCCGCCAATCGCGAACTCGATGCCTCCCGCGAATCCTCCTACCTCAGCAGCAACCTCAACATCGCCGCACGCATCCTCTTCCTCAACGGCCGTACCCGCGAATGCCTCGACCTCCTCGAAACCAAGGGCCGCCGCACCAACTTTGAAACCCTCTTCTGGATCGGCGCCTGCCGCTGGAAACTCGGCGACCTCGCCGACGCACGCGCCCTCTTCAAGGACGCCCGCCGCCGGAACCCCTACCTCATGGCCCACGCGAAGCGCTTCCCGGAACTCGCCGAGTTCGTTTCGTCGATCGACCGCGAATTGAAGGGCGAGCTCAAGTGGCAGGGGGACGCTTCGGGGATGCGCGCCGAACAGGCGCGGCACCTGCTGACGATCGCGGAGATCGAGGCGCTGGTGAAGCGGTACAAGTTTGCGCGGGCGGTGGCGGAGTACGAGAAGCTGCTGCCGGCGTTCAAGTCGGCGGTGCGCAAGTCGGAGGTCGAGGCGCGGCTTCCGGAGGTGAAGGGAATGGCGGGGGCGCTGAAGAGGCTCGTGGCGGCGATCAACGGGGGCTCCGCAAAGCTGAAGGCGACTATCGGCAAGACGGACCTGGCGATCGTGAAGGCCAGCGATGCCGCGTTCGATTTCACGATCGTGAAAGGCGAGGGGCGCTTCCCGTGGGCGGCGCTCGACACGGACCTGTTCTGCGAATTCGCGCAGCAGTCCGGGGCAACGGCGGAGGAACTGGCGGGGCTGGGCTGCCTCGCGTGGGACGCGGGGCGGCCGGCGACCGCGCAGAAGATGTTCGACGCGGCGCTGAAGAAGGACGCGAAGCAGAAGGCGCTGCTGACGGCGTTCGTGGCGCGCCGGCGGGGAATCGCGGCGCCGGAGGGCGGGTTCGTGACGTGGAAGGGCCGGTACGTGACGCCGGAGGAGAAGGCGAACCTCGACAAGGGGCTCGTGCTGTTCGAAGGGCAGTGGGTCACGGCGAAGGACCGCGAGCAGCTGGCCAGGGGGCTCGTGAAGATCGGGGACAAGTGGGTGCCGGGCGAGGAGGCGGAGCTGCAGAAGCGCGGCTACCGCAAGGTGGACGGAAAGTGGATGAGCGCGGAAGACATCGCGGCGCTTCGCGGCAACTGGGAAACGGCCTGGACCGAGGAAACGGCGCATTACGCGATCCGCACGAACGAAGGCGAGCAGTTCGCGAAGGATCTCGCGGCGCTGATGGAAGTGGCGTACGCGGACTTTCGCGACACGTTCGGGGCGGAACCGAAGCTCGGGTCGAAGGAGAAGATGACGCTCTTCGCGTTCCGTTCCTTCGAGGATTACCGGCGGTACTGCATGGAGCAGAAGGCGGAGGACCACCTGGCGGCGGCGGGGTTCGCGAAGAGCGACTCGCTGACGGTGGCGGGGTGGAACCGGACGGGGAACCGGCAGCAGTTCCTGCAGACGATGGTGCACGAGGCGGCGCACCTGTACTGGTTCCGGATCGCGCCCGGGGCGAAGGCGCCGTCGTGGTACGCGGAGGGGATGGCGACGTACTTCGAGGGGTTCTCCTGGACGGGCGCGAAATACGCGTTCAATCACGTGGCCGAGGCGCGGCTGCCGTTCGTGCGCGAGGCGATGAAGGCCGGTAAGCACATGCCGCTGAAGGACCTGATCGCCGCGGACGCGCTCACCCTGATCAACAGCGACTCGCAGAAGGCGCTGTTGTTCTACGCCGAATGCTGGTCCCTGCATTTCTACCTGTCGGTGACGGAGAACAAGGCGTACCGGGAGGCGTTCCGCGACTACC
Organism: uncultured Planctomycetia bacterium; assembly: GCA_963706735.1. GTDB lineage: Bacteria > Planctomycetota > MHYJ01 > WSZJ01 > WSZJ01 > WSZJ01. The sequence goes on along the minus strand of CAVPNQ010000110.1, from coordinate 29,004 downwards.
GGAAGGCGGTGGAGACCGGACAGCCGAAGACGTTGCTCGATTTCTTCCCGGATGCCGCGAAGCTGGAGTCGGAGTGGGTCCGGTTCGTGACGGGGCTGTAGTGGTTCGACACGGTGATTCGCCCGTGGCGGGCGACATTCCCGGAAGAACCGCGCCTCTCGTCCCGTAAGGTCCTGCGGGGTATCCTGCCCCGCAGGGGGGAATTCACAGGATCGCGCCATGCTCCGTTTCGCGCTCGTCGCCGCCGCACTTGCGTCCGCTTTGTTCCTCTGTCCCAGGACGGCCCTCGCGGATCGCGGGCAGGCCGAGGCCGCGGTGCAGGAAGGCGATCGTCTCCTCGGCGGCCGCAACTTCGAGGGCGCCATCGACGCCTATACGCGCGCCATCGACGCCGACCGCACCTGGGCGACGGCGTGGGGGAAGCGCGGGTACGCGAAGCGCATCTGGACGAAGTTCAATGCTTCGCTGGAAGACCTGGGGCAGGCGATCACGCTCGAACCGCAGACGACGACGTGGCGGCTGGAGAGGGCGCAGGCGTACCTGAACCTCGACCGGGCGCAGGAGGCGATCGAGGAAGGCGAGGAACTGATCAAGCTGAATCCCGCGGACCCTGCCAACACGTCGCTTCTCGGCTGGGCGCTCATCCGCTCCGGCGAGGTGGACCGGGGGCTCGAGCTCCAGACGAAGGCGCTGGAGATGTCGGGCGGGAACGCGGCGATGCGGATCAGGGCGGACGGGTTCGAGCTCAAGGGGGACTGGAAGGCGCTCGTGGACGAGATGGAAAAGGCGCTCGCGGGCGGGCGAAAGGATTTCGGCGCATACCTGAACCGGGTCGTGGGGCATACGGAGCTCGGTGAATACGACAAGGCCGCCGGCGTGATCAAGGAACTCGAGGGGATGTCGCGCGGGACCACGATCTATATGTCTCGCGTCTACCTGATGTCGACTCCTGAGGCGAAGGCGTACTACGACGCGGCGAAGGCTCTTTCGGAGGGCCAGACGGCCGCCGGGAATTCCACCGAGTCGAGCGTGCTCAACATCTACGCCCGCGCGCTCTTCCTCACGGGCCACGTGGACAAGTGCCTCGACCTCCTGGTGACCAAGGGCCGCCGCACGAGCTTCCAGACCCTCTTCTGGCTCGGCGCGTCGCACTGGAAGCTCGGGCAGTTCGCCGAGGCCAAGGCCGTTCTTTCTGACGCGCGGCGGCTGAACCCCTACATCCTCAAGCACGCGGAAAAGATCGAGGGGTTCAGGGAGTTCGTGGCGGGAATCGATCGCGACCTCGCCGGCGAAGGCGGCCAGCAGGCAGACCGCGGGCGCCTCGGGTTCGAGCTCGCAACCCACCTCATGACCGTCGCCGAAATCGAAGCCCTCGTCCGCCGCTACCGCTTCCAGCGCGCCGCCGAGGAATACGAAAAGCTCCTGCCTTCGCTGAAGTCCGCCGTCCGGAGGGGCGAGGTCGAAGCGCGGCTCCCCGAGGTCAAGGGGATGGCGGGTGCGCACGCGAAGCTCCTCGCGGCGGTCAACAAGTCGCAGGAAAAGGTGAAGGCAAAGCTCGGCAAACTGGAACTCACCCTCGTGAAGGCTGACGAAGGGAGCTTCAACTTCACCATCACCGGCGGCGACGGCCGGTTCCCGTGGGCCTACCTCGACCCCGCCATCTACTGCGAACTCGCAACCGCCCGCGACCTCAAGCCCGACGAGGTCTTCGGCCTCGGATGCCTCGCCTGGGACGCCGGGCTGCAGCCCGTGGCGATGAAGCTCTTCGACGACGCCGTGAAGAAACAAGCCGCGCTGAAGAAGAACCTCTCGGCCTTCGTGAGCCGCAAGCGCGGCGTGCCGGCCCCCGATGCCGGGTTCGTCAGCTTCCGCGGCGCCTACGTCACCGCCGAGGAGAAGGTCAACCTGGAGAAGGGCCTCGTGCTGTTCCAGGGCCAGTGGGTGACGGCGAAGGACAAGGAGCAGCTGGCGAAGGGCAACATCCAGGTCAACGGGAAGTGGATGCCGGGAGAAGAGGCGGAGCTGCTGAAGCGCGGGTTCCGCAAATACAAGGACAAGTGGATGAGCCGCGAGGACTACGAGGCGATCCGCGGCGGATGGGAGGATGCGTTCACGGAGCAGACGGAGCACTACCTGGTGAAGACGAACGAGTCGGAGGCGTTCGCGAAGGACCTGGCTGCGCTCATCGAGGTCGCCTATGCCGAGTACCGGACGTACTACGGCGGCGCCGAGCCGAAACTGACGGGCAAGGAGAAGATGACGCTCTACGCGTACCGGACCTACGAGGACTACCGGAAGTACTGCGTGGAGACGAAGGCCGACGATCACCTGAACGCGGCGGGATTCGCACGGAGCGACTCGCTGGTCGTCGTCGGGTGGAACAAGACGAACAACCGCCAGCAGTTCCTCCAGACGATGGTCCACGAGGCCGCCCACCTGTACTTCTTCAGGGTTGCACCCTCCGTTACTCCGCCCAGCTGGTACGCCGAGGCCATGGCCACGTACTTCGAGGGCTTCAACTGGGACGGAAAGTCGTACCGCTTCAACTTCGTCAGCGAGAGCCGGCTCCCGTTTGTGCGCGATGCGATGAAGGGGAAGCGGCATATCGCGCTCAAGGACATGCTGGCGGGGGACGCCCTGACGCTGATCAACAGCGACTCCCAGAAGGCGCTGCTCTTTTACGCGCAGTGCTGGGCGCTGAACTTTTACCTGAGCCAGACGGAAAACAAGGAGTACCGGGCGGCGTACGCGGAATACCGCAAGGCTGTGGCATCCGGGGGCGGCAAGACCCTGCTCGAGTACTTCCCGGACGCCGCGCGGCTGGAGGCGGACTGGGTGAGGTTCGTGACAGGGCTTTGAGAGCGCGAGAAACATTCGTCCTGCGGCGCGCGACGCCAGCTCATCCGGCGCGAGAGAGAGGTAAACGGTCGAAAGGGGCTGTCGAGGCGCGCCAGATGGCCGGCGCCGCGCGCCTGATACCGTCCCCAAGTTGTCAATCGGTCCCTTGAGAGCGCGCCCTTCAGCGCGATCGAAAGGGACTGTTGATAACTTGGCGGAGGACGTTGTGAAACTCTCTGAAATTCGGCACCGTTCTGCCGGGTCGTCCGATTGTGCTGCCATCGAAGCGTCACGGTCCGCCGCGTGCGGTCCCATGAGGACTGTCCGGAGATCACCGGTCGTTTCGCTGGCCTCGGGCAAAAAGTCTAAGAGAACATTGCCCCGCGAGGGCTCCTGTATCAGGTCGACTCGGCCCCGAGGCCCGGCGTCGCAAGAGGACCAGGATAAGAAGGGATCCGTCATGACTGCATGGGCTGGTCTGATGCACTTTGGAGGTTTTGACTGGGCCTCTGAGCATCACGACGTCGTCATCGTGGATAAGACGGGGAAGATCGTGGCGGACTTTCGGTTTGATGAAGTCGGTGAGGGGTGGAGGAAGTTCAGAGAGGACCTGAAGGCATTCGCACCGGTCGGAGTGGTTATCGAGACACGGCACGGAGCCGTTGTCGATCGGCTGCTCGAGTCGGGCTGTACTGTGTTCCCTGTGAATCCGAAGGCGGCGGAGCGGTATCGAGAGCGCAAGGCCCCTTCAGGCTCAAAGACCGATCGCCTCGATGCCTGGAGTCTGGCCGACGCGCTTCGCATGGACGGACAGTCCTGGAAGGCGCTCAAGCCGGAGGATGAGCACACGCAGGAGCTCCGTCAGCTGTGCCGGGACGAAGTGACTCTCATCGAGCAGCGCACCGCCCTTGTTAACCAGCTGCAGTCCGCGCTTCGCGAATACTACCCGGCGGCCTTGGATGCCTTCGATGACTGGACGCGTCCGGCGACATGGGACTTTATCGAGAAGTTCCCGGGATCCAAGGAGCTCAAGTTGGCCGGCAAGAGGCGCTGGGAGAAATTTTTACATGTGCATCGGCTCTATCGAGCAGAGACCGTGGAGAAACGCCTTTCCTGTTTCGAGCACGCCACGGACTTCAGCGGTACTCCGGGGACGACATCGGCCAAGAAGCTGCTCGCTTTGACCTTGGTGAAAATGCTCAAGGCTCTCCAGAAACAGCTGGACGAGTACCGCGAGCGGATAACCCAGTGCTTCGAGAAGCACCCCGACCATGACGTCTTCGGATCTCTTCCGGGTGCCGGCGAGAAGATCGGTCCCAGGTTGCTCGGTGAGATCGGCACGGACCGCGACCGCTTCGACAATCCGAATGCCCTCCAGTGCTACGCAGGGACTGCTCCGGTCACGCAAGCGAGCGGCAGACGCAGCGGTAAGAGCGCCTACGTGCACATCCGCCGCGCCTGCAACAAGCGACTGCGTCGTGCGATCCACTTCCTCGCCGATCTGAGCCGTACGACATGCACGTGGGCGCAGGTGTACTACAGGAAGAAGCGAGACGAGGGGCAACACCACGCTGCCGCACTGCGTTGTCTGGGTCAGCGCTGGATCAAGATCGTCTGGGCAATGTGGCGCAACAAGACCGTCTACGATCCCGAGATGCACCTGCGCAATCAGGTCAAGCACGGATCATGGGTCATTTCCCTGCTCAATACGAGCGACTCTTCTCCCACAACGGCACCCGCAAAATGAAGACCTCATGACCACAAACTCCAAGATATCGAACGCTATCCGCCGCAAACGGAGGGGGGTGGAAGACCCGTTGAAAACCAACATCGGAAATGGATTTGAAGACCAGAGAACATCTCCGGCCGACTGTTTCTCGCGCTCTCAACCTTCGTTGTCGAAAGCTCGTGGCGCGTCCGATAGCGGTCAGATCAGCGCGAGGAGTTTGAGGGTGTTGCAGGCGATGGCGGACCAAAAGGCGACGCAAATGACGTCAAAGGGTTTGGACCAGGAGTCGGCCGTGGGGATCCTCGTTTGAGGGCCGACTCCGCCCGACCCGCGCTGTTTTCCGTGCCCGATTCGGTCCTTCGCGCGACATTTCACCCATGACACCGGCACCCCTTCCGCCCCTCGCCGATTTCCTGCGTTGGATTTCGGAAATGCCCGCGGCGTTTCGCGGCGAGCCCGGGGCCGGGTCACGGGGCGGCATCCGGGTGAGGGCTGTCGTCAACGACCTCCTCCAGGCGCTGCAGGACGAGGCCGTCGATCCCGCCACGCTGGTCCCGTTCGGCTTCAACGGGTCGGTCCAGGAGCGCAATCGCCTCCGCTGGGTCCTCGCAGCCTGTCACCTGTACTGGCACCCGTCCCTGCGCGCCCGCGTCCTGCCCCGCGCAGGCGTCGTCCGGCTCCTCGTCCAGGAGCTCGCGTCATTGGCCGCCGTCGCGAACGCCGACGCGCTCGCCACCGACGAGGAGCGGCGGGAAGAGCTGATCCGGCGCGGGCTGTCGGCGGCGGGGCTCCGCCTTCCCGGCGAAACCGAAGTCCAGGCGGCGGACCGCCTCAACCAGGTCGATTCGATCGAACGCCGCAAGCTCGTCGCCGCAGCCGCCGAGAAACAGCGCCGGGCCAAGGCCATCCAGGAGGAAATGCGGCGCAAGGCCGCCGAGGAAGCCGCTTCCAAGGCCTCCAGCGAATGAGCGCTCGCATCACGGCGGAGACGAAAAAGCGGAGCCCGCTGATCACGGCGGCGGCCGCCAAGACGCTTCACAGGATGGTGGAGCATCCGGACGCGCCACGGTGGAACGGCGCGTGCGGCGACCGGCTGGTGCGCGCGGACCTGCGCGAACTGGACAGGCTGCGCGAGGGGCTCGCCGACCAGCGCGGCGCGCGCCGCGGCGCCGCCCCGGCCCCGGGGATCCTCGCGGCCCTCGCGTCCGCAATCCCTCGCGTCGATCGCTTCCGCCGCACCGTCCCACGCGGGCTCGACCTGGCGAAGGACTGGGCGGCGGTGCCGACGACGTCGCGGGAGGACCTGGCGTTCTCGATTCACGAGCTGATCCCGGACGACGCCGACACGGCGCGCATGGTCGTTCACCCGACGAGCGGGACGACGGGACATGCCGTTTTCGTGCCTCATCACCCGGTGGCGGGAAGCGCCTACCTGCCGCTCTTCGAGGTGGCGCTCGCGGCGCACGGCGTCCGGCTCGCGCCTCGCGAGAGCGACGTCGGCACGGTGCAGGTCCACGCGCAGTCGTTCACGCTGACGTATGCGACCGTCCACGCGGCGTGGGGGAACAGCGGATACGCCAAGGTGAACCTGAACCCGTCGGAATGGCGGACGGCCGGCAGCCGCGGGAAGTGGCTGGAGGCGATGGCGCCGCTGACGTTTACGGGAAATCCTTCGGCTTACGCGGAACTGCTCGCGCTTCGGCCCGCCATCCGGCCGCGCGCACTCTTCTCGACCGCATTCGCGCTGGCCCCGGCGCTGGCGCGGAAAGTAGCGGCGGAATTCGGCGCGCCGGTCATCGACCTGTACTCGAGCATTGAGACCGGCCCGGTGGCGTACACATGCCGGAAGGGGCACTTTCACGTGCTTCCGCACGACCTGCACGTCGAGGTCGTCGATGCGGCAGGGAAGCCGTGCCCGGCGGCGAAGGCCGGCGAAATCTGCGTCAGTGGAGGGCGAAACCCGTACCTGCCGCTGCTGCGTTACCGCACCGGCGACCGCGCCCGGCTCGAAACGAAACTCTGCGCGTGCGGCGACTCGATGCCGCGCTTGCTCTCCCTCGAGGGGCGCGCCTCCGTCACGCTCCGTGCCGCCGACGGCGGCCCCGTCGCCACCGTGGACGTCTCCCGCGCCCTTCGCGACTTCGCCATCGCCCAGCACGCCCTCGTCCAGCGCGCGGACGGGGCCGTCGCCCTCGACCTCCGGCCGCTTCCGGGATGGTCTCTCGACCTCAAACGCGTCGAGACGGCCCTGCGCGGCGTGTTCGGAGCAAAGGCGAAAGTGACCGTCAAGGCGGTGAAGTCGCTCGAGGGAACGGGAAGCGGGGGAAAGGCCGCCGCCTTCCGGAGCGAGCTGCGATGACCGGCCCGGACTACCTCGCGGGCATTCTCGGAGCCGTCTACTTCCTCATCACCCTTCGACTGAATCTCTGGAAATGGCCTGCGGGCGTGCTCCATTGCGCGCTCTTCGGCGCGACGTTCTGGTTCTTCAAGCTCTACGCCGGCACGACGAGTGTCGAGAACCTGGGCGTCGTGTTCGGCCTGATTTGCGTCGTCCTTACCGTCCGCCGCAACATCTGGAGCTGGCCCACCGGCATCGTGAACATCGTCTTTTTCTTCATCATGTTCTGGCAGGCGAGGCTCTACGCCGACCTGATCACGCTGGCGATTTTCTTCATCCTCAGCATCTACGGCTGGGCCGTCTGGCTCCGCGGCATGCCCGCGGACGCGCCGCTCGTCGTGGAGGTCGCTTCTCCCCGCCTGCGCTTCGCCGGGCTCGCCGTCATCGCCGCCGGCTCGCCTGCGCTCGGCTGGACGCTCCACCGTTTCACCGACGCTTCGCTCCCATACTGGGACTCGCTCATCACCGTCGCCAGCCTCGTCGCCCAGTGGGGACTCGCGAAGAAGTACGTCGAAAACTGGATCCTGTGGATCGCCGTGGACATCGTCGCGATCCGCGTCTACTCGTGGAAAGGCCTCCTCTCCACCTCCGTCCTCTACGCCGTCTTCCTCGCCCTCGCCACCTGCGGGCTCATCGACTGGGTGCGGGCCCTCCGGAAGGCGAAAGCCGTCGCCGCATGAGCACGACCGGCCTCGTCCTCGGCAAGTTCCTCCCGCCGCACGCCGGGCACCTGCATCTCCTGGCCGAAGCGCGTTCCCGCGTCGACCGCCTCGCCGTCGTCGTCGGCACGCTTCCCCGCGAGCCGATTCCCGGCGCTCTCCGCGTCGAGTGGATGCGCGAACTCTGTCCGGGCGACGACGTCTACCACCTGCCCGACGACCTCCCGCAGGAACCCCGCGAGCACCCGCAGTTCTGGGAACTCTGGACCGCGGCGCTTCGCCGCATCCTCCCGGCCGCCCCCGATTTCGTCTTCACGTCCGAGTCCTACGGCGACGAGCTGGCCCGCCGGCTCGGGGCTCGCCATGTCAGCATCGATCCGAAGCGCTCGTCGTTCCCCGTGTCCGGCACGGCGGTCCGCTGCGATCCCCTGGCGAACTGGAAATTCATCCCCCCGTGCGTCAGGCCGTGGTTCGTGAAGCGCGTCGTGGTCTACGGCCCGGAATGCGGCGGAAAGACGACGCTGGCCCGCCGCCTGGCGGGCGATTTCCGCACTGCCTGGGTGCCGGAGTACGCGCGCGGCCTGCTGGAGGCGAAGGGCTCCTTCATCGAGCCCGCCGACGTGGCCCACATCGTGGCGGGACAGATTGCCGGCGAGAATGCCGCTGCACGGACGGCCGACCGCCTCCTGTTCTGCGACAGCGACGTCAACACCACGGTGATCTACGCGAACCACTACCTGGGCGCCTGCCCCCCGTGGGTCGCGCACCTTTCCCGCCGCCGCCGCGCCGACCTCGTGCTCTTCTGTGAACCCGACGTCCCCTGGGAATCCGACTGGCAGCGCGATACGCCGCTCCGCCGCGACTGGTTCCGCGAGTGGTTCCGCGCGAGGCTGGACGAGCAGGGGAGACCGTGGCGCGCGATCGCGGGGACAGGGGAAGCGCGTTTTGCCGCGGCGCGGGCCGCCGTGACGGAAGCGTTTGGGATCGAGCCGTCCCGACGTTGACCTACTTCGCGGGCGAGGACTTCCACAGGAGAAGCCCTTCGCCGCGCGCGCCGGTGTAACCGACGGCCATGCGCCCGGAGACGAGCTCGGGCTTTCCGTCGCCGTCCAGGTCGCCGGCGGCCAGGGTGACCATGTGCGAGGGGGCCGGCACGTCGTGCCGCGCGAACGACATCCTGCCGTTGTTCTCGAACCAGAGCAGGCCGGTTGCGCCGGGCTCGTCCCACATCCCGAACAGCACGGCCACGGCGACGTCCAGGTCCCCGTCGCCGTCGAGGTCCGACGCCACGGCCCGGTACGGACCGTAGCACCGTCCGACTTCGTGCCACTCGAATTCCAGCTTCCCCTTGTTCTCCAGCCACTGCACGCCGTGGTACGGCTTCGGGATCGCCCGCGGGTCGTCCAGCGCGTCGCCGTTCGAGGACAGGATGTCCAGGTCCCCGTCGCGATCGAGATCCACGAGCTGGATTCCGGAGGAGCCGTACAGCGGGTTGCGCGCTTCGAACACGGGCTTCTGCTCGAACGTTCCGCCCTTGTTCATCCAGGCCGTGACGGTTTCGGCCTCCTGCGCCACCAGCGCGACGAAATCCGGGCGGCCGTCGCCGTCGAGATCCGCCACCGGCACGTGGATCGGCCCCGTCCGGTCCGCCAGCTTCACCAGCTCCCACTTTGCCCCGTCGTTCCGCAGCCAGCCGATGTAGCCGGTCTTCCGCCACCCGAACGCCGCCACGACCAGGTCCTTGTCTCCGTCCCCGTCCACGTCCGCGGGCTGCAGGTCCGCCACTCGCGGCTGGCCCGTCATCATGTCCTTGCGGGTCCACCCCTTCGCCCCGTTGTTCACCAGGAGCGCCGCGTAGCCGACCAGGTCGTCCGACGGAAGGATGCTTCCGAGCCCCGCCACCGCGATGTCCAGGTCGCCGTCCCCGTCCGCATCGAACAGGGAAGTCGGTCCCGGCGCCACGCACTCCGCGATCGTCTCCTCGACCCATCCCGTCCCGGTCCGCTTCAGCAGCCCCACCGTCCCCAACCCGGCGTCGCTCACCAGGATCTCCGCGCGGCCGTCCCCGTCCACGTCCGCGATGTTCACGTTCGTGACTTTCGCCTCCTGGCGCTTCTCGTCCCCGATGGCCGACCTCTCGAAGCGCAGCCGTCCCGGGTCCGCCGACGGCTCGAGACGTGCGAATCGCGCAGGCGCGTTCTTCGTGTAGAACTCCTGCAGCTCCGCGTACGCCTCTTCGCCCGGCATCTTTCGCTCTTCGATCAGGAGCTTCTTCATCTCGTTGAACATCCTGGGCCAGTCGCCGGCCAGCATCACCCCGGGGGCCGGCGGGGGATGGCACTCGCCGCAGGTGGCCTTCAGCCCGGCGGGGGCGCGTTCCTGAAGTGCGATCCAGTTGTCGCCGAAGCGCCAGCCGCGTGCTCCGGGATCCGGCTTGGGCTGCTCCTTCGGCTCCGGAGGCGGTTCCTTCGGCGGCTCCGGGGGCGGGTCTGCGATGGCGGGATCGGGCGGCGGCTGCGGGACATCGGCGGGACGGGACGCCTGCGGCTGGATCCGGACCGGCTTCTCCGCCGGTTTCCTTCCCCACCAGGCCAGCCCGAGCGCCAGCGCCATGAGCGCCGCAAGGGCGGCCGCCGCGCCGGCCCGGGACTTCACTGTCCCAGCTCCAGCCGGTGGATCAGCTTCTCGTCGAACCCCGCCGCCGCCATGCGCCGCTGGGCGCCCGCGATGTCGTACGCGATCCGGCGGAACTCCACCACGTCCTCGGTCGAGTCGTACAGCACCCACGCCGCCTTCGCGCAACGGTCGCGCGGCTGCCCCACGCTTCCAGGGTTCACCAGGTACGTCTTCGAATCCGCGAGCTGGACCACCTGCAGGTCCGGTTTCTCCTCGAACTTCGACTCGACGCGCGCCGCCGTCGCCATCGCCGGCACGTGCGTGTGGCCGAAAAAGCACACGTGCACGTCCGGCATCGTCGTCCGCAGGTACTGGATGTTCTCCTGGTACGCCTCGTACGTGAGCAGGTACTCGTCCTCGTTGCGCGGGGAGCCGTGCGTGAAGAGCAGGCCGTCCTCGGTGGCGATCTGGAGGGGGAGAGACTTGAGGTCGAGGAGCTGGTCGGGGCGGAGCTGGTCGCGGGAGTACTCGATGGTCCGGCGCTTGTCCTCGCGGCTCACCAGGTCGATCGAGGTCATCCCGCTGATGTAGCGCTCGTGGTTCCCGCAGATCCCCTTCGCCTTCATTTGACGCACTGCGTCAACGCACTCCACCGGGCTCGCGCCGTACCCGACGATGTCCCCGAGGTGGATCACCCGGTCCGGCTTCGCCTTTTTCACCTCCGCCGACACCGCCTGCAGCGCCTCGAGGTTCGCGTGGACGTCCGCCAGGATCGCGTACTTCACCGGGTGCGCTGCGTCAGGGCGCCCGCGAAACCCATCTTGTCCCGAAGCGCCGCGAACCACGCCCCCGGGCCGGTGTTCACCAGCCGGAAGGGCTTCTTCGCACGGCGCACCGTCACGGAGTCGCCGTCCGCGACCGGCAGCACTTCCTGCCCGTCCACCGTCAGCATCACGTCCCCGTTCCGCCGCTCCAGGTCGATCCGGATCCCCTGCCGCGCCGGCAGCACGATCGGCCGCATCGACAGCGAGTGGGGACAGATCGGCGTCACGATCATCGCTTCCAGCGTCGGGTCCACGATCGGCCCGCCCGCGGCCATCGAGTGCGCCGTCGAGCCCGAGGGCGTGGCCACGATCAGGCCGTCGCCGGAAACCAGCGTGAACGGCACTTTCCCGACGGCGAGCCGCAGGTGGACCATTCGGGACACCGAGCCGCGCGCGATGACCGCGTCGTTCAGGGCCAGGAGTTTCCTTCGCCCCGAGGCGCCGGAGACCTCGACCTCGAACATCATGCGGTCGCTCGTCCGCAGGGGAGAACGCACGAGCCGATCGATGGATTTGCGGACGTCCGCGAGTTGCACTTCGGCCAGAAACCCCAGCCGCCCGGTGTTCACGCCGACGACCGGAATCGAGTTCCCTGCGAGCCTGCGCGCGACCGACAGGATCGACCCGTCCCCGCCGAACAGCACGATCAGGTCCGCCTTCGCCCGCGAAAGGTCCGCCGACCCGTCCAGGTCGCGCATCACGATCCGGAACTGCCGGCGCAGCCAGGGCTCGTGTGCGGCAATGGCCGCGGCGCTGCGCTCCTTGCGCGTGTCGCCGACGAGGATGATGGTTCGGTTCATGGGTTGATTCGTCGGCAGGCTGGAGGTCCGTGAAACTCGCACGTCCCGGTTCCCCGACCTTCCCACCGTCCTAAAGCACGATCGGTTTCGACAGAACTCCCGCCCTCTCCGCACACTTCACCGCCGACCTCGCGATCCCCGCCGCGTCCAGCCCCAGGATCTCCAGCAGCTTCGGGCGCGATCCGTGCTCGATGAAGCGGTCCGGTATCCCCAGCCGCGCGATCTTCCGTGCGTCCGCACCGCAGTTCTGCGCCGCTTCCAGCACCGCCGACCCGAAACCTCCCATCAGCTGGTGATCCTCCAGCGTCAGCACGAAAGGCTGCTCCGCCGCCAGCCGCTGCACCGCCTCCTCGTCCACCGGCTTCGCAAACCGCGCGTTCACCACCGCCAGGTCCAGCCCCCTCTCCGCCAGCCTCCGCGCCGCCTCCAGCGCCGGGTACACCATCGCCCCGTACGCCAGCAATGCCCCCTGCTTCCCCTCGCGCACCCACTCCGCTTCGCCCATCCGGATCTCCTTCCCGAACAGCACCCCTTCGCCGTCCGGCACGTTGGCGCGGGGATAGCGGATGGCGACGGAGATGTCCTGCTGAAGCGCCCACTGCATCATGCGGTACAGCTCGTGACCGTCCTTGGGGGCGGCGACGGCGATGTTGGGGAAGGGGCGGATGTAGGCGATGTCGAAGACGCCGTGGTGCGTGGGGCCGTCGTCGCCGGCGATGCCGCCGCGGTCGAGGCAGAAGAGCACGGGGTTCTTGTTGAGGCAGACCTCGTGCATGATCTGGTCGAAGGCGCGCTGGAGAAAAGTCGAGTAGATGGCGGCGATGGGGCGGTTGCCCGCGACGGCGAGGCCGCTGGCGAAGGCGATGGCGTGCTGCTCGCAGATGCCGGCGTCGTAGTAGCGATCCGGGAATTCCTTCTGGAACTTCGCGAGGCCGGTCCCCTCGGGCATGGCCGCGTTGAGCGCGAGGATGCGCTTGTCGACTCGGGCCAGTTCGATCGTGCTCTCGGCGAAGACCTGCGTCCACGACTTGGTCGGCCCCGGCGGCTTCGGAGGCTCGATCTTCCCCCGGTCCTCCGCCGTGCTCGGGGAAGGGCCGGCCAGCTTCAGCGCCGGCGGCTGCCCGACCTTCGCGGCATGGGCGCGTTGCGAGTCGATCTCGGCGCCCGGGTGGCCATGGCCTTTCTCCGTGAGAACGTGCAGCAGCACCGGCTTGCGGATGTCCTTGACCTGCCGCAGCGCCTTCTCGACCGCCTCGAGATCGTGTCCGTCCACCGGCCCGTAGTAGTCGAACCCGAGCTCCTCGAAGATATTTACGCCGTGGATCGAGTGCTTCACGCCGTGCGCGACGGTTTCCAGGACGCGCTCCATCGGCATCCCGACGAACGGCAGCTTCTCGAGCAGGCTCTTCAGCTCGTTCTTCGCTTCCCGATAAATCGGCGCGCTGCGGATCCGGTCGAGGTACGAAGCGAGGGCGCCGACGGTCTGGCTGATGGACCAGCGGTTGTCGTTGAGGATGACCAGCAGGTTCTTCTTCAGGCCGCCCGCGTTGTTGAGGCCTTCGTAGGCGACTCCGCACGTCATGGAACCGTCACCGACGACGGCGACGACCTTGCGGTCGCGTCCCTGGTGCTGGTCGCCGCAGAGAACTCCGAGCGCCGTCGAAACCGCGGTGCCGGCGTGGCCGAACATGTACACGTCATACGGGCTCTCAGCGGGGGAGGAGAAGCCGGAGAGGCCGCCGAACTGGCGGAGGGTGCTGAAGCGATCGCGACGGCCGGTGATGAGTTTGTGGGGGTAGATCTGGTGAGAAACGTCCCAGATGAGGCGATCGTTGGAGAAGTCGTAGACGCGGTGAAGCGCGAGGGTGAGTTCGACGACGCCGAGGGCGGAGCCGAGGTGGCCGCCGGTCTGGTGGGTGACAAGCTCGATTTCGTCGCGAATTTCCTGCGCCACCTGCCGCAGTTGCTCCAGCGACAACGGCCTGAGGTCGGCAGGAGACTGGACTCCGTCGAGGATCCGCGTCATGAGTACGCCTTGATCGGGATTTCGAAGAAATGCTCGCCGACGGTCGCCGTCGCAACCACACCGGCCCTGCGCGTCGTAAACTCCGCACTGCCAGCGATTTGCAGCGACGGGCCCGCCATTTTACATTGAAGTTCGCTCCCGCGCAATGCCTCCTGATTCCAGACACGCTCTCACCTCGCATCCCCCGCCCCTTCACTCGTAACTTTCGCTATCCGTTGCTTTGGAACTACACTCCGCCGAATGCGCTTCGTCGTCCTCGCCTCGGGCTCGTCGGGAAACGTCTCCGCCGTCTGGAACGGCTCCCGCGGTCTCCTCATCGACGCCGGCACAGGTTCCTCGAAATCCATCGAGGGCGCACTTCTCTCCGCCGGCCTCCGCCCCGAAGGCATCGCGGGAATCCTCGTCACCCACGCCCACTCCGACCACTTCGGCCAGCCCGCCCGCATCTTCGCCAAAAAGTACGGCGTTCCCGTCCTCACCCACAAGGACACCTACGCCGCCGCCTGCCGCCGCGCCCGCGCCTTCCTCGGCATGCACGAACGCGGCCACGTCCGCTTCCTCACCGAGGACGCCGACCACCTCCACGACGACTTCCAGATCCGCACCTGGTCCGTCCCCCACGGCTCCGAGTCCGCCGGCCGCCCACTCGCCTTCACCATTCGCTGCGGCGCCAAGACCGTCTTCTACGCCACGGACCTCGGCATGGTCCCCCCTTACCTGATCCAGGCGATGCGTGAAGCGGACTTCGTGCTGCTCGAATCGAATTACGACGACGAGATGGAGGTCACTTCCGGCCGCCCCGACCACCTCATCGACTGGGTCACCGGCCCGACCGGCCACCTCTCGAACGAGCAGGCCGCCGAGGCGCTCGGGCAGGTGTTCGAGCCCGGACACGGGAAATACCCGAAGCGCGTCGTGCTGGGGCATCTCTCGGAGGACTGCAACCTCCCCGAACTCGCCATCGCGGCAACGCGGCCGCGACTGCCGGAACACGTCGAGCTGCACATCGCGGCGCGCTACGAAGCGAGCGCCGTGTGGGACGTATGAAGGCCAGCCTCGCATTCCTCCTCGGAGCCGCGCTCATGGCCCGCGCCGAAGACGCCCAGGACCCCTCGAAAGACGGTCCGCACCCGATCGCGTGGCGGAAGGTCTCCCTGCCGGACTCCAAGGCCGGGGCCACTCTCGAGGGCGCGCTGTTCTACCCGGGCGCCGAAGCAAAGCAGGACGCCGCCCCCGCCGATGGCGGCCCCTGGCCCGCCTGCGTCTTCTCCCCGGGCGGCCCCGCCTCCGACTGGCGCTGGGTCGAGGATTTCGGGAAGCGCTTCGCGTCGTGGGGCGTCGCGACCCTGGTCGTCACTTTCGGGGACCGCCAGGCGCCGGAGCGCGCGAAGCAGCTGCTGGCCGCGCGCGACTGGCTGGAGAAGCAGAACGGATCGAAGGAGTGGTTCCTCTCCGGGAGGCTCGACACGAAGACGTTTCTCGCCGGGGGCCACTCGCGCGGCGGAGCGGCCGCGATTCTCGCCGCCGCAGACGCCAAAAAGTGGGCCGGCTGCGTGACGGTCGGGGCAGCCCTGCAGAAGATGCCCGCGGACTATGCAACACCGACCTACCTCATCGGTGCGGCGGAGGACAAGACTCTTCCCGCGCTCTACGAGGGCCAGAAGAAGCCCCGGTGGCTCGCCGTCGTCGCAGGAATGGATCACTTCATGAATCCCGAAGCGAAGCGCGCCGTCGTGCTCGCCTGCTGCACGGCCTGGGTCGGCGCCCGCTTCCTCAAAATCGCGGCCTTCGACGCGTGGATTTCCGGGGAAAAGGGGGCGAAGGACCTGAAGGACGGCGTGCTGTCGGAGTGGAAGAGCGGGGAGTAGGGATTCTATGTTCTCAAGGGGTTCAATGAGATTGAGGGGCGTTCTGGTACCATCCCCCCTGTCGAGTTTGTTGCCCGTGTCCCGTGTTTCGCGTCGTCCGCGGTTTCGAGCCTGCTTTCGGGAACTCCGCCCTCGGCCGTGAGGGCTCCACCTCCCCCGGAAGACTCGCCCCACGCCTGTCTCTCTCCGCCTCGGGTTCCCTGCACCGGGTTACCCCTTCCGGCGTCCTTCCACGCCCCCGCCGAACGCGGCTCCCCTGGCTCCGCGACGACCGAGCGGATCGCCCTGTATTTCCGCCCGCCGGGTTCACGGCGCGCCAGCCCGGAGAATCGCATGAATTGCCGAATCGCCTTCGCTTTCGCCCTCCTGCTCCCCCTCGTCGCCGGATGCGGCGCCGGCAGCGCGTCCGTTTCCAAGGGAACAAAGAAGCTGACCCTCTTCGAACCCGATAACGCCTCGATCCGCCTCGGCGACAGTGCTCAGGCCACGATCCGCGTGGCCCGCGAAGGCATGACCGACCCGGTCTTCGTGCGCTTCGAGAATTTCCCCCCGGGCGTCACCGCCGACAACACGCTGACATTCCCCACCGGCCAGGATTCGGCGATCTGCACCATGCACGCCACCAGCGGGGCGGGACTGGTCAGCAATCATGAGGTGCGCGTCATCGTCGAATCGCAGGGCGGGATGACGACGAGGACGATCATGAAGCTGTCCGTGAAGGCCAAGTGAATCCCACGGGAGCGGCGGGAGCGCGACGTCACGCTTCCGCCGCCCCGTCGCCTTTCCGGGCGAGCAGGGAGTCGAGCAGGCACACGGCGGCCCCGACGCAGATGAACGAGTCCGCGACGTTGAATATCGGGAAGTCGATGAACATCGCGCGGATGAAGTCCCGAACGGCCCCGTACGCGATCCGGTCGTGCACGTTGCCGACCGTTCCTCCCGCGATGGAAGCCATGCCCAGCGTGAACATCCAGGAGGGTGCCTTCGTTTTCCAGAAGACGCCGACGATGACCGGCAGGGCGACCAGGCCGATGGCGACGATGAACCAGCGCGAGCCCGACTCCGAGAAGAGGCTCCAGGCGATTCCCGTGTTCCACGCCGTCTCGAAGCGAAGGACATGGGGCACGACGTCGCGGTACGCCCAGGGGGCGGGCGAGCCGATGCTCGAGAAGACAGCCGCTTTGCTTCCGAGGTCGAGCGCCGCGGCGGCGATCGCCAGGCCTGCAAACGCCGCCCGCTGTCGCCCTGCGCCGGCCGCTTCGCCTTCGCCCATGCCTCTCACTCTCTCCCGGTTGTCGCCCGCGCCGAATTCCGCGGACTGTCCTTCAGAGGTCTTCTCCGGCCGGTTCCATTGCGGGAATTCTACCGCGCGAGGCTTCATTGGCAGGGGCGCGGGGGATCGGACGCCGCCATGCTGACCCTTCGCTCCGCAGAGCGGCGCGACTTCGAGGCGATCCAGAGCCTGCGCGAGAGCGTCGCCGATCTTCCCGATGCCCTCGGCCTCACCGTCGATCGCGGGCGCTTCCTTCTGGCCGCCGCCGCTCACCACCTGCACGACATCGCCGATGCGTCCGAGTTCTGGATCGTGGCTGAAGCGGGCGCCGGGGTGGTGGCCTGGATCCACGCAGGGGTGAGGTCGGATGGCGGGGCGGCGCGCGCGGGGGACTTCGTCGAGATCGTCATGGTGTTCGTCCTGGCCAGCGAGCGGCGTCACGGCATCGCAAGGGCCCTGCTCGCGGAGGTCGAGCGGCTCTCGCGCGAACGCGGAATCGGGCTGCTCCGGCTGGTCGTCCACGCGACGAACGTCGGCGCTATCCGCCTCTATGAGGGCATCGGTTACGTGGCGGGGCACGGGATGATGGAGAAGAGGCTCCCGGCGTCGGCGTGAGCGTCCGCCTTCGCGCGGGGGCGCATTTGCAGGGATCGTGTTAGCCTGAGCGGCACGCCTCCCGTCCCGACTCCCGCCCCCTTCCCGGTTTCCGGCCGATGACGATGAATCCAACCGCCCCGGCGCCGCTTCCCCTCGAGGAACTCCTGGTCCGCATCGACCAGGGAATCCAGGCGCACCTGGAGTGGAACCAGCGGTTGTTGCGCTGCGCGGTGCTGCGCGAGTCACCCGGCGACGACATTCTCGGGCCGGACGCGCATATGCAATGCCGGCTCGGGGTCTGGCTGGACGGGGACAAGGCGCGACTCTCCGGATTCGACGCGGTGCTCACAGCGCAGATCAGGCAGCAGCACGAGAAGATGCACGCGGCCGTGAGGAGGATGTGCACCTGTGTCCTGGGCGGAGTTCCCGCAGACCCGGCGGACCTCAAGTCGTTCGAGGAAAGCCAGTCCTCGCTGGTCGCGCTTCTGACCCGTCTTCGCGAAAAGATCTCCGCGGCCAGCATGAGGCGCGACGCGCTGACGGGGCTCCCGCTGCGGCACGGGCTCGAGCATGCCTTCGCGCAGCGCCAGCACGACGCGGCCCGGTCCGGCGCCATCCTCCACGCCGTCATGATCGACATCGATCACTTCAAGCAGGTCAACGACACGCACGGCCACCTCATCGGCGACCTTGCGATCCGGCACACCGCGGGACTCCTCGCCTCGACCCTGCGCAAGTCGGACGTCCTCATCCGGTTCGGGGGCGAAGAGTTCCTGGCGCTTCTTCTCCACACGGATCCGAAGGGCGCCGCCGCCACCGCGCAGCGTCTCCTGGAGGCGTTCCGGTCCACGCCCCTGCGTGCGGCGGACCTGGAGCTGCCGCTGCGAATCACGATCGGGCTCGCCAGGGTCGGTCTCAAGGAGCCGCTGGCCGTCGCCATCGACCGTGCGGACCGCGCGCTTCTCCTGGGAAAACAGCAGGGACGGGATCGCGCCGTCTTCGCCGACGAACCGCTGCCTGACACGCGGATCCTGCCTCCTTAGGGGCGGCGTCCCCCTCAGCGGTCCCGTCACGTCGCCCGCTAACGCAGGTACGATTTCACGACCGCAACCAGCCCCTCGATCGCCCGGGTCTCTTTCGCCGTGGCCTTTCGCGTCCCGTCGATGATGTGCTCCCGGATGTGCCCTTCGAGCACCTCCGCCATCAGCCCGTTGATCGCCCCCCGGCAGGCCGCGATGGTCTGCAGGATGCCGTAACAGTCCTCCGAGTGTTCCTCGAGGGAGCGCTGGATCCCGTCAACCTGGCCCCGGATACGCCGGACCCGGTTGAGCAGCTTCTCACGGTCCCGGTGCGTGTGCATTCACGTTCCTCCCGATGTGAGCAAATCTGATTGATACTCTAGTCCAGTATAGTAGCATCGGCAACGCCGTGCAATCGCCACCTCGGATTCCCGGAGTTTGCGTGGACGCCTCCGCCCTCTACTTCCCGTCGGCCGTCATGCTGGGCGCCCTTCACGCCCTCGAGCCCGGGCACGCCAAGACCCTTACGGCCGCGTACCTCATCGGCACCAAAGGCACGCGTCGCGACGCCGTCCTCCTCGGCCTCTCCGTCGCCACCACCCACAGCCTCGTTGTCGTCTCCCTCTCCGCCCTCGCTCTCTGGCTCGGCCGCGAGACCTTCACCGACGACGCGGCGTACTGGCTGCAGGTCGGAAGCGGCGCCGTCGTCGTCGTGCTCGGGCTCTGGCTGGTCTGGAAGCGCTGGCCGCGAGCCGCGAAAGCGGCCGCCCACGAGCCTCACGGCGATCATCACCACGCCCCGGAGCCGTTTGACTTTGAGGGACAGATCGCCGCCGGGACGCTGGGCATTGTCGAAACGGAAGCGGGCGAACGTTTCCAGGTGCAGGTCGCGAGCCCGGCGGCGCCCGAGACCATCACGGTCCGCGTGCTGCGTCCCGGCAACCGCGTGGAGCACCACGTGCTGGCTCCCGATGCGGGAACACCGGGCCTCTGGCGAAGCCCTGGACCTCCCGCCGAACCGCATGAATTCGACGCGCTGCTGGAACTCGGCCAGGCCGGACAGCGCGAAGAACTTCCTTTCCGCATGACCGAGCCCGCGGGTCACGACCACGCGCACTCGCACGACGGCCTCGACGAAGACGCCCACGCCCGGGCTCACGCCGCTTCGCTACCCGCCTACGTCCACCAGGGACTGCGGCCGACGGTCCTGCAGATCCTCGCCTTCGGGGCCGCGGGCGGCATGCTGCCTTGTCCTGCCGCTGTTTCGGTCATGCTGCTCGCCGTGTCGATCGGCCGCGCGGCGAGCGGGCTCGTGCTCGTTCTCGGTTTCAGCCTCGGCCTCGCCGTCACGCTCGTCGCCGTCGGCCTCGCCGTCGTCGCCGGCCTCAAGGCGATCAGCTCCACGGGGCGCTTCCACGCCCTCTCCAGGAACGCCGGCATCATCAGCGCTTCCGTCGTGATCCTTTCCGGACTGGCCTCGCTTGGCGTCGCGTTCCTCGGGACTCACAGGCACTGACCCGGCGGAATCCACGCCGGGATTTGGGAGCAGACCATGATTCGCACTGCGCTCGTGCACCTCGGGATGAGTGTCGTGTTCACGGGACTGGGGCTGGCCGCAGGCCGGTGGGTCTGGCGGCCCGCGCCGGCGGCGGCGGCCGCGGCGGAAGCGCCGCATGCCCACGCGATGGTCATTTCGGAGCAGGCCCGGAGGAACCTGGGCATCGTGATGGGCGAAGTCAGGCCGGCGCCGTGGATTCGGACGGCGAGGTTTCCCGCGACCGTCGAGGATCTCCCCGGCTCCGTGGTGGTCCTGAAGGCGCCGTCCGCGGGGACGCTCGTTGAGGTTCCGCGCCGGGCCGGCGTGGTCGTCGCCGCCGGCGAAGCCGTTGCGGTCCTCCAGGCCGAAGCCTCGGGCGAGCGCATCATCATCGCCGCCCCGGTTGGTCCGCCGGACTGGGACGTCGCGGAGTTGCCCAGGACCGCCGGCGAGCGCGTCGAAGCCGGCGCGACGATCGCCGTCCTGCGCGATTCGCGCGTCGTCCGAATCCGGGCCGAGTCCGGGGGCGCCGACGCCGGGCACCTCCTGGATGCCCTTCGCAACGGGACGATCTGCGAAGCCGCGCCGCTGGTGCCGGGGACCGGGCCGGAGCTGAAGGGGCTGAAGCCGCTTTCCGCGGGGAACGATCCGGGCGGCCGCCTGACGGTTGTGCTGGCCGATGCGGCCAACGAAGCGCTGGCCGTGCGCGACGAGGGAGAGAGAGGGAAGTTCCGTTCGTGGGGACTTCGCGCGGGCCAGCGGTACGTGTTCACAGTGCCGCTGGAAACCGTGAAGCGCACGTACGTGGTGCCCCTGGACGCCATTGCGACGGACGGCCCCGACAAAGTCGTGTTCCTGCAGAGCGGCGACACGTTCCTGTCGCAGAAGGTCGTCATTCTCTTCCAGGACGCGCGCGTCGCGGTGCTGGATGCGAAGACTTCCGGGATTGCGCCGGGGGACGTCTACGTGGAGAGGGGAGCCCCGGCGCTTGCGCTGGCGCTCCGTGCCGGGAGCAATGTCCTGGGCCACGGGCACCCGCACTGATGCTGAACCGCTGGATCGCGATCTGCCTTCGGAACCGTCGCCTCGGCGCGGCGGCGGCGATCTTCATCGCGATCGCCGGGACCGTCGTCGCCCTCCGCACGCCGGTCGACGTTCTCCCGGACCTCGACCGCCCGACGGTGACCGTCCTCACGGAGGCACACGGGCTCTCCGCCGAGGAAGTCGAGAGGCGCGTCACCCGGCCGATGGAGGAGCGGCTCGACGGCACCCCGGGGGCGACCCGGGTCCGCTCCGTTTCCGGCCGCGGATTCTCGGTCGTCTTCGTCGAATTCGAGTGGGGAAGCAGCCTCGAGGGAAACCGCCGTCTCGTCGAGGAACGCCTCGTCCTGGCGCAACCGTCGCTTCCCCCCGGCATCCAGCCGCGAATGGCCCCCGTGGCGAGCATCATGGGGCAGGTCCAGTTCATCGGCGTCGAGAGTCCCGCGGGAACCTGGAACCCCACGCAGCTGCGGGAACTCGCCGACACGCGCGTCCTGCCGCGCCTGCGTACGCTTCCCGGCGTCGCCCAGGTTCTCGCGATCGGCGGGGCCTCCCGGGAACTCCAGGTCGTGGTGGAAGCGCCGCGGCTTCGCGACCGGGGGGTGACGATTGCTGACGTCGAGCGCGCGGTTCGCGCGTCGGACCTTCCGGGGGCCGGCATCCCGGAGCGGGCGGAGGCCCTGGCGGCCGGCGCGCTGCCGGGCTGTCGCCTCGGTGACGTGGCGCGAGTCGAGTTTGCGCCGTCGGCGATTCCCCTGGGGCAGGCCGGAGTGAACGGCCGGCCGGGCGTCGTCCTCGTCGTCTTCAAGCAGCCCGGCGTCGACACGGTGGACCTCACGCGGCGCGTCGAGCACGAGGCGTCCGCCGTCCAGTCGGATCTTCAGCGAGAAGCCGCGGACGCACGCATCGTCCCCGATCTGTTCCGGCAGTCGGTGTTCATCGAGCGGTCGATTTCCAACGTCGAGGCTGCCATCCGCGACGGCGTCATTCTCGTGGCCATCGTCCTGTTTCTCTTCCTCGCCAACTTCCGGACCACCTTCATCACGCTCACCGCCATCCCGCTCTCCATCGCGATCACCGCCCTCGTCTTCCGCGCCTTCGGCCTCACGATCAACACCATGACGCTCGGGGGGCTCGCCGTCGCCATCGGCGCGCTCGTGGACGATGCCATCGTCGATGCCGAGAACGTCTTCCGTCGCCTGCGGCAGAACGCCGCCGCTCCCGTCCCCGCGCCCGCGCTCTGGGTCGTCTTCAAGGCCTCCTGCGAAGTCCGCAACCCCATCCTCGTCGGCACCGTCCTCGTCGTCGTCGTCTACCTCCCGCTCTTCTTCCTCAGCGGCATGGAAGGCCGTCTTTTCACCCCCGTCGGCCTCGCCTACATCATCAGCACCCTCGCTTCCCTCGTCGTCTCCCTCTCCGTCACCCCCGCGCTCTGCTGGTACCTGCTGGGCGGGAAATTCGTCGCGGGCCACCTCGGGGATTCGTGGCTGGTGAAACGCCTGAAGGGAGTCGCGGGAAGCCTGATCCGGTTCGGCATGGATCACGGCATGCGAGTCGCGGCGGTTCTCGTCTCGCTGACTCTCGTCTCCGCGGTCGTGCTGTGGACGCGGGGCAGGCAGTTCCTTCCCGCGTTCAACGAAGGGGCGGCGCAGATCAACCTCATTCTTCCTCCCGACACGGGCCTTGTCGCGTCGGACCTCTATGGGAGGAAGCTGGAGGAGATCGCGGCCGGCGTCCGGGGCGTGAAATCCGTAGGCCGGCGCACCGGCCGGGCGGAGGGGGACGAGCACATCGACGGGCCGAACGTGACCGAGGCGATCGTGACGTTCGATCCTGACTCCGGACGGCCACGGGAGGAGATCATCGAGGAGATCCGCAAGCGGATCGCCGAGGAATTGCCGGGCCCGGCATCGTCTGTGGAGCAGCCGCTCGCGCACCTGCTCAGCCACCTCCTGTCCGGAGTGAACGCCCAGGTTGCCGTGAAGGTCTACGGCCCCGATCTGGAAGTCCTCCGGAAGACGGCCGCGGAGATCGAAGGAGCGCTTCGCCCCATTCGCGGGGTCCGCGACCTTTACACGGAACCCCAGCTGCTGGTCGACCAGGTTGAAGCGATCCCCGACACGGTGCGGTGTGCCGATGCGGGAATCCGTGAGGACGAGGTGCGCGAGTCGGTCGAGCTCGCGCTTTCCGGCGAGTCGTTCGGCCGGGCGGGCGACGCGGGAGTCCCCGTGGTCGTGCGCCTCGCCGACGAACAAGCCGGGGACCTGGAGGTGTTGCGGGACCTGCCGCTGAGGGCGTCGGACGGCACGATGCTTCGCGTCCGCGACGTGGCCGCCGTGGAGAGAGTGAAGGCCCACAACCAGATCCTGCGCGAAAACGGGAAGCGCCGCATCGTCGTCCAGCTGAACGTCGCGGGACGGCCGTTGGACGAGCTCATTGCCGAGGTGGAACACGCCCTCGTCCCGATCAGGGAACGCCTGGAGAAACTCCCGGGCACGTCCATCCATCTCAGCGGGCAATTCGAGGCACAGAAGGCCGCATCGCGGCGCATCGCGCTTTTCAGCCTCGTGTCGCTGGTGGCCATGGCATTGATCCTCTTCGCACACTTTCGCTCGGCGAATCTCGCCTTGCAGGCGCTGGTCAGCGTTCCCGCGGCGTTTGTGGGCGCCGCGGCCGCCGTGGCCGTGACCGGGCAGTCGCTTTCGGTCGCAACCCTTGTCGGGCTCATTTCCCTGGGCGGCATCGCCGCGCGCAACGCCATCCTCCTCCTGGACCATTACCTCCACCTGATGCGCGAAGAGGGAGTTCCGTTCGGCCGCGAGATGATCGTTCGCGCGGGGCAGGAAAGAATGGTCCCCGTCCTCATGACCGCGCTCTGCAGCGGCATCGCCCTCGTCCCGCTCGTCCTCGCTCCAGACCGCCCCGGCCGCGAACTGCTCTATCCGGTCGCGACCGTCATCCTGGGCGGTCTCTTCACCGTCACCCTGCTGGAATTCCTCCTGACGCCGGGGATCTTCTGGCTGTTCGGCCGGGCGGCAGCAGGTCGGCTCACCGCGCACCCCGAGGAATCCGACCAGGCCCTGGAGAAGTTCCGCAAGCTGCTGTTCGGGTCCACGACCGAACCGATTACAATTCCACCGAAGGGAGACCCCGATGCGTAGATTCGCCACCGCCATCCTGCTTGCCGCCACCGCCCTGCTGGCGTGGACCGAAGACCCCGCGCCCGCTCCGCCGCACGGCGGAAAGTGGCTCGAGGTTCCGGACGCCCCCGCGCGCTTCGAAATCGTCTGGTCGAAGGACAAAAGGACCGCGACCGTCTACGCGATGGACAAGGCGGGCACCGCACCCGCGCCGCTCAAGGACGCGCCGGAACTCCTTCTCCCCACGCTCGACGAGAAGGCGCCGGTCCGCGGCCGCGCCCTCAACCTCAAGGACGGCCTGGCCACCGAGTTTGAATTCCGCGTCCCTCCCGCAGGCGACGGCGAAGCGCCGAAAGAACTCCCCCCGAACTCCGGTCCCCACGGCGGCGCCTGGGTTGATATCCCCGGCCACACCGCCCTCATCGAACTCGTCCACGACGCGAAAAATGGCCGCGCCATCATCTGGATCCTCGCCGAGGACGGCGTGAAACCGTTCCCCATCCCGGACGCCCCCGAGTTCAACGTCGATACCCCCATGGACGGATACGTCCAGGTCACGGGCAAGGCCGTCGGGCTGAAGGACGGAAGCGCCTCCCGGTTCGACTTCGAAGGCGCCGACCTGGCCCAGCGCCCGCCGGGCGGCGGCAGCCGCTTCGCGCTTCGCATCGCCGGCAAGCCCTACCAGGCGCCCATCATCAACCGCGAGCACGGCCATATGCACGGCCCGAAGCGCTGAGAGCGCGAGAAGAATTCGAGCGCCGTCACCGGTCTCACCGCGCACGCCCGACGTCGTAACGGCTCGACGTCGGGGCGCGCGGTTCGACCGGCGCCGTCGCCCGAATTCTTCACGCGCTCTCAGGCTGGCTCCACGCCCTTCACCGATTCTTGAAATGAGACCATCGCTTTTTCCGAACCTCCTGCCTCGGCGACCATAGAGCGGAACAGGGTTCGTAGCGGGTCGGCGGACAGGACTGTGTCGTTGACTAGCCGGAAGAGCGTTCCGGTGTCGAGGGGCAGGGCGAAGAAGATGTCTTCGTACTGCGCTTTCTCCAGCACGATGCGCTGGGCGCCCTGGACGATGGCGAACCGGCCGTCCGCGGTCTTTTCGATTTTCATCGGCAGCTCCAGGGGTGAAGGGTGGCGATGGGCCCCCACCCGCGCTTCTCGGCCTAGATCGTATCCGCCGCAGCGCCATGGGGGCAAGGGGCGGGGCGGCCTCGCCTTGATTCCTACGTCCGGGCGCGCTTCTCGACCAGGTCCGCCAGCATCCCGATGAACTTCGGGTGGCTCCCGACCGTCGCCGCGCGGACCATCGAGAGGCCGCAGTCCTTCGCCGTCTGTCTCGCCTCGATGTCCAGGTCGAACAGCACCTCGACGTGGTCGCAGACGAACCCGATCGGCGCCACCACGACGTCCTTCACGCCGCGCTTCGCCAGCGCCCGCAGGTGGTCGCTGACTTCCGGGCCTACCCACGGCGTCGCGCTGTCCTTCGCGCCCGACTGGAACGCGATGTCGTGCGCTTCGTGTCCCAGCGCCCTGGCTGCGAGAGCCGCCGTTTCGCGGATCTGCCCCAGGTACGGGCCCTTGTCCGCGACCGCCGCGGGAATGGAGTGGGCCGTGAAAACCAGCGCGGCCGATTTCAACCGTTCCTCGCCCCAGTCCTTCGCCGCAATACGAACCAGGTCCGCAATGGCGCCGACAAATCCGGCGTGGGCCCACCAGGGTTCCAGGACGTCCACGACCGGGCGGGACTTTTCGGGAAGCGCCGCGAGGGCGTCGTGGACGCCGGCGAGCGGGAGGTCCCAGCTGACTTTCGACTGGTGCGGCGCCATCAGGATCCCGATCAGCCGCCGGTGCCCGTCGCGTACGTGCTGCGCGATGACGTCCTTGAGGAACGGTCCCCAGAAGCGGTAGCCGACGGAGACGGGGAGGGGGAGCGACCTGCGCCGAAGCGCTTCGTGGAGGGCCCGTGCCTGCTGTTTCGTGAGCTCGTCGAACGGCGAGAATCCGCCGATCGCCTGGTAGTGGTGCGAAACCTCCGCGACCCGGCCGGCCCGTTCGGGCGCCTTGCCTATGATTCGCTGCACAAAGCAGTGTGCTTCGGTCGTGGATCCCTCGGGGCATGGCGCCCACGGCTGCGGACCCGGGCAGACGCTTCCGTCCTCCTGTATTTTCCGGCAACCGCCCGGAGTGGGGCCGCCGAACCCGATGAGGAGTACGCCGTCGTAGGCCACGGGACCTCCGGGAATGGATGGGGCCTGCCGGCCTGAGCGCGGCGGGATCGTGGGGGCGGAACCGGGAAGCCAGCCCGCCGCCGCAGGAGCCTCCGTCGCCGACCTCGAAATCATACTGTGGGCGTTCATGAAGGGGCAAGTTGCAGGCGGGGCCTGGCCGGGGTGGGGCACGATCCTCAATACCTTGACGCCACGGCGGGCATCGTGTGGGCTTGCTGCCGATCGGGGAATGTCGGCGGGGTCGGAGTCTCACTTTGAACGGATCGGGGGGAACACTCTGCCCGGGTTCCGTCGAAGCGCCGGTCCCGCATTCGCGGCCATTGGGAGGGCGGTATGAGCGCACGCAACGAGGTCTTTTCAAGGTCCGGCGTGGTCCTGGCGGTGGTCCTGTGCCTCGCGGTTGCCGGGTGTCGAAAGCACCGCAGCAGCGACGGGGAGGGGGCGGGGGATGAAGCGGCTCCCGCCGGGAGCGTCGCCGGGGGTACTCCGGCGCCCGGAGGCGGCGGGACCGTCTCGGACCTGGTTCTCCGGGAGGACTTCTCCGACGCGCGCCTGGCGTCGCTCTGGGCGACCAACGTTCCTTCGGAGATCTATATCGACGCCGCGCTCGAACAGGTCCAGTGGAAGGCCGATCGTCTCCACCCGCAGATGCTTTCCCGCCCGATTCCGGCGGTCTCGGGCAACTTCCAGCTCGAGGCGCGCATCTACGTCGACTTCGCCGCGAACAACTGCCACCTGATGATGGGCCTGTCGGCCACCCGGACGCCGACGCTTCCCACGATTTCCGGCGGACTTGGCGGCGGAATCTACGTGCGGACCGTCTGGCACGGCGGCGGCGTTCCGAACCACTACTACTTCACCTCGATCTACACCGAGGACGCGGCCAACGTTCCGTACACGCCCTGGGAGCACGACGATTTCGGTTCCGGGCCGACCGCAGGTGCGACCGTCATCACCACGGGGACGTGGTATCGAGTGATCCTGAAACGCGAAGGTTCGACGTTGACACTGGTCACGGAGCTCGACGACCACACGCTCGTGGGAACCACCACCTGCGCGGCTCCCACCGGCATTCCCGACCTGCGCTATGTCTGGATCGGGAAGAACGATACGGGTGACTGGCCGTGGATGACCGGCCTGCTCGACGACGTGGTCATCACCCGCCTGCCCTGAGAGCGCGAGAAACATTCGCCCTACGGCACGCGCCACCAGCCCGTCCGGCGCGGGAGGTGGTGTGGAGGAGAAATTGTGGTTTTCGAGGCGCGCCGGACGTGCCGGCGCCGCGTGCCTTCGGGCGAATGTTTTTCGCGCTCTCACCTTCCGTCGGCGGCAGCTTTCGGCCGGATCTGAAAGCGGTCACGCCATTGCGAGGAGTTTGAGGGCGTTGTAGGCGATCGCGGACCAGACGCTCCTCGGGAGTCTTCTTCCCTGCCTGTGCTTTCGGAAGCTCCTCGATTGCCCGGTTGATGCGGTCGAGGCGGTCCTGAGCCGCCCGTTTCCGCGCGGTGGCCTGGACTTCGGACAGACCCTCGTCGGCGCTGGCCGCGACATCAAGGACTGTAGCTCGAGGCTATCAGCGGACCGCGCTGCTGGACTCGGCCATGGCGGCTCGCAGGCCCGGGATCCCGAGTTTCACCGCCGCAGAACCGCAAGCTCCTGTCGCGCGGCCCACCACGCGTCCAGTTCGCGGGCGCCCGTGTCCGCGCACGCCTCCAGGTGCCCCGCCGCCAGGTCCCGCTCACCTTTCACCAGCCGTTTCATCGCCGCGAAATAACGCGCTTCGCAGGCGATCTCCGCCGCCCGATGCGGATCCGTCGTTTCCGCTCCAACCAGAAAACCGGCTTCATCAATCGATTCGCAGAATAGCCCCGCGACGAGCAGGACCCAGGCCGCCGGCGGCGGATTCCGCCGGCGCAGCACGGAATCCCGCAACTCCCCCGTCGCGTCTTCGATCTCTCCCATCCGCGCCCTCGCAATCCAGATCCGCAGCTTCACCCCGTCCTCCCGGTGGCAGGGCAGCCCAAGCCGGCAGCCCTCCCTCAGGTCCGCCAGGGACTCCCGCCATTCCTGAAGCGAGCTCTTCGCGAAGCCGCGGGCACACCACGCGCTGGCATGGCCCGGATCGAGCCGGAGCGCTTCACTGAAATCCGAAATCGCGCCCCGGAGCTGGCCGCGGCGTTGCCGTTCGATGCCGCAGTTGTAGAAAGTGGTGGCCAGGGTCGGCGCGAGCACGGCGGTCTCGTCCGGGCCGGGCACCGCCCCGCCCGGCGCGCCCGGTTTCTTTCCTTCGCCGCCTGTGGGACGAGTTCCCATCTGCCCTCCCCGTGGCCCGCGGTGCAGCCTCCGGTTGGACGCAGAGTGACCGGAGGCTGCAGCCCCTGACCATTTCCCTCCGGCTCATTGGC
>CAVPNQ010000109.1:0-44603 GCA_963706735.1 uncultured Planctomycetia bacterium | reverse complement strand
TTCTCGTACTCGTTCATCGTATTGCTCTCGCCCGCGACGTGGGCCGCGGCGTCCATGCCGTCGGTCTGGCCGGGCTGGGCCATGAGGTTGGCGACGTAGACGACGGGCGTGCGCGCCAGGGCGGCCCGGACGCCGCGCGCCGCGAGGACGCTTCCGATTCCCGTCCAGAGGCTTCCCGGGCACACGACGGCCGCCGCCGCTTGACGCAGTGCGTCAACGACCTGGCGGGTGGCGGGAAGCGCCGGCTCGTGGAACACGCGCAGGATCGGCGACAGGTTGCGCCGCCCGATGATCGCCCATTCGCCCTTCACCGTCTTTCCGTCCGCCAGTTCCGCGCACACCGCGGCCGAGGCGTCGCTCACCGGGAGGACGCGCACCGGGACGCCCGCCGCCGCGCCGATCTCGAGGGCGGCCTGGGTCAGGGAGCCGCGAGCCGTCGCAAGCGCGGCGAGCATCAGGTTGCCGGTGGACGTTCCTTCGAGCGAACCCTGCGTGAACCGGTGCCGCAGCAACTCGGCGATGGCATTGCCGTCCGGCGCGATCGCGGCGAGGCAGTTCCTCAGGTCCCCGACCTGCGGTATCCCGAGCACCCGCCGAAGCATCCCGGAGTGCCCGCCGTCGTCCGTGACGCCCACCACCGCGGTCGCCGGGACGCCGCGCAGCGCCGCGAGCACCGCGGCCTGCCCCGTGCCGCCCCCGACCGTGACGATCCCCCGCGCCTTTTTCACTCTCGACCCTCAACGCCGTCTCTCACGCGATGCTCAAGTCCCCGAAATGCGGCAGCGGAAATTCCAGCGCCTGCGCATCCCCGCACGCCCCGCACTTCACCTCCAGCCGGTCCAGGTGCATCCCCTCCGCCCCCGTCACCAGCGACTGCATCTTCACCTCGTACTTCGGCTGCCCGCACTTGCAGTGCATCCGCGCTACCACCCAGTACTCGCGCCGCAGGTCGCTGAAATGCCGCGCCACCGGAGTCGATCGGCTCGTGACGTAACTGTCGATGACCAGTGCGATCCGCTTGAGCAGCTCGTTTTCGTACGGCTGCCGCGCTTCGTCCTCGTCCAGCCCCTCCTGCGTCAGCACGTCGTCGAACCCCTCGAACATCTTCCGCGCCATGAAGAGCACCATGTACCCCACCGGGTGCTTCTCCAGCTCCGGCAGCTTGGAGAATTCCTCCTGCAGCTCCGCCTCGGCCTTCGGGTCCGCGTCCGCGGCCGGGCGCCTCTTGAGCACCTCCTGCGCCGCGCGCAGGACCTCCTCGTCCAGCCGGTCCATCGCGACGATCCCGTCGAAGCCGAAGACGGAGAAGTGCTCGCCGATCATGGCGAAGTACCGCTGGCGCTGCGACAGCGTGGCGAGCAGCGCGCCGATGGCTTCGCGCGACGACGGAAACGCCGCGGGAAGGGCGGCGAGGCCGCGCGCGATTGCGGCCGATTCGCGCTCGACGAGCTTGGTGACTTCGGGGTTATCGCCGGCGCGCATGGGCGGAGTGTAGCGCGGGGTGTGGAGGAAGGGGAGGACCGGAGGCGCTAGTCGAGCATCTTCAGAAACTCGGCTTCATCTATGATTTTCACACCCAGCGCCTTCGCCTTGTCCAATTTCGACCCCGCGCTCGGCCCGGCGACGACGTAATCCGTGTTTTTCGAAACGCTCGACGCCGCCTTCCCGCCGAGCTCGGCGACTTTGGCCTCGGCTTCGCGCCGCGCCAGCTTCACCAGCTCGCCGGTGAACACGAACTTCATCCCCTGGAACTTGCCTCCTTCGACCTTCTTCGGCTTCGGCCACTTCAGGCCCGCTTCCAGCAGTCTTTCCACGAGTCTCCGGTTCCCCTTCGCCTGGAAGAAGTCGTGGATGACGGTCGCGACGCGCTCGCCGACCTCGGGGACCTCCTGGAGCTTTTCGACGGTCGCGTCCATGAGGGGGTGGATGTCGGCGAAGTGATTCGCGAGGTCGCGGGCGGTGGATTCGCCGACGAGGCGGATGCCGAGGGCGCCGAGGAATTTCTCGAGGGTGGTGTCCTTGGAAGTCTTGAGCTCGGCGAGAAGGTTTGTCGCGGACTTTTCGCCCATCCGCTCGAGCTCCGCCAGCGTTTCGAGCTTCAGGTGATAGAGGTCGGCAGCGTCCTTGACGAGCCCTTTCTCGACGAGCTGGTCCACGATCTTTTCGCCGAAGCCGTCCATGCCGAGGGCGTGGGCGAAATGGAAGATCGTGCCCTTGACCTGCGCGGGGCAGCTGGCGTTCGGGCAGCGGGGGACGGCCTCGCCCTCGGGCCACGAGACGTCCGCGCCGCAAACCGGGCACTTCTTCGGCATCTCGAGGTCGCGCTCCTGGCCGGTGCGCCGCGACACGACGGCGCCGACGATCTCCGGGATGACGTCCCCGGCGCGGCGCACCGTCACCCAGTCCCCGATCTTCACGCCCTTCTTCACGACCAGGCCGGGGTTGTTGAGCGTGGCACGGCTCACGGTCACCCCGCCGAGGAGGACCGGCTTCAGCTCCGCCACCGGCGTCAGCGCGCCCGTGCGGCCCACCGACACCGTCATGTCGAGAATCTGCGTGACCTCCTCGCGCGGCGGAAACTTCCAGGCGATCGCCCACCGCGGGCTCCTCGTCCGGAACCCCATCTCCTCGCGCAACCGGAAGTCGTCCACCTTGACCACCGCGCCGTCCACCTCGAAGTCGAGCTTGTCACGCCGCTGGAGCCAGCCCGCGTGGATCGCCGCCAGCTCCTCCGCCGTCTTCCCCCGCTTCAGGTGCCTCGCGCACGTCGGCAACCCCATCCCCTCCAGCGCCTTCAACGTCGCTTCGTGCGCCGTGAACTTCACCCCCTTCGCTTCCCCGAACCCGTGGATCATGATGCGAAGCGGCCTGCTGGCGGTCATTTTCGGGTCGAGCTGCCGGAGCGACCCGGCTGCGCTGTTGCGGGGGTTCATGAAGGTCTTCTCGCCCTTCGCGGCGAGCTCGCGGTTCATCTTCTCGAAGTCTTTGACGGGGAAGTACACCTCGCCGCGCAGCTCGAGCCGCTCCGGCGCCGCGCCCTTCAGCCGCAGCGGCAGACCGCGGATCGTCCGCAGGTTGTCGGTGATGTCCTCGCCCACGTCGCCGTCGCCGCGCGTCGAGCCGCCGACGAACAGCCCCTTCTCGTACACCACCTCGACCGCCGTGCCGTCCACTTTCGGCTCCACCACGAATTCCGGCGCCGCCCCGCCCGCCGCTTCCACCGCGCGCTTGTACCAGTCCGCGAACTCCTCCGCGGTCATGGCGTTCTCGAGCGAGAGCATCGGCACGGTATGCCTCACCTGCCGGAAGACGTCGCGCGGCGCCGCGCCCACCTTGTGCGTCGGCGAATCCGGCGTCGCCAGCTCCGGGTGCGCCGCCTCCAGCTCCTGCAGCTCGCGGAACTGCCGGTCGTACTCCGCGTCCGACATCACCGGGTCGTCCAGCACGTAGTACGCGTGCGAGGCCTCGGTCAGGGAATGACGCAGCTCGGCCGCTCGTTTCTTCGGGTCCATTCGGTCGCCTCGACCGGCCCCCTACAGCTTCTCGATCTCTTTCAGATAAACCTTCGTCGTGATCTCGATCTTCTCCAGCACCGAATTATCCAGCAGGATCTTCAGCTGCACCTTGCTCGACTTCGGCATCGACTGGAACTCCACGCCCACATGGTGCGCATCGTGCTCCGCCGACTTCTGGCACCACACCACCCGCCCGCTCGCGTTCACCTTGTCACCCGCCTGCGGCGCCTCAATCTGCACCACGATCCCCATGTTCGGCGGCAACGCGGTCTTGGCGATGAAGTGGCACCCCGTCTCCGACAGGTTCAGGGCGATCAGCTTCTCCCCGTACATGTTCAGGAACGACAGGACCCCGCCCCGCTTGTACCGCAGCGTGCACCCGCGGACCCCGAAGCGCTTCTTCTTACGCCGTTCCTGGCCGTCCCAGTCGCTCATGGGATGATTTCAGCACGGTGCGCGGGGGCGGTCAAGGCAGCGGCCATGAACGCAAACCGAAGCCTGCCTTCCGCAAGGGGCGGCTCTCGTTCGAGGCCACGAGAGCCTGGGCGAACGCCCTGCGGGTCGGGCGGAGTCGGCCCTCTGACCGCCGGCCCTCTTCGACCGACCACCAGGCCGACGCAGCCTGACCCGCAGGGCGTTCGCCCAGGCTCTGGCAGCCGTTTTTCTTCTCGGGGCCCTCGAATGGTCGTAAACTCGACATTCCTTGCTATTGAGCCGGAGACCCTCGTGACCGTGCCGACTTCGATCCATCCGCCTGCGGAAACACCCGCGGCGCCCTCCTCCCTTGAGGCCGGCGTCCGTGAGGCGCTTCTCCGCGAGCTCGGTGCGCTGTACGGGGAGCTGGACGCGGTCATTGCTGCCGACAACCCCCTCTGCCGGACGAGCGGCGACTGCTGCCAGTTTGCGAAGTACGGCCACCGTCTCTACGCGACGCGCGCGGAGGCGCAGTACTTCGCTCTTCGACGCGGCTGGCCGGCGCAGGAGTTCTCGATGGAGACCTGCCCGTACCTTCGCGACAACCGGTGTACGGCAAGGGATGCGCGCCCGCTCGGGTGCCGCGTCTTCTTCTGCGACCCCGCCTGGCGGGGCAAGGGAGAGGACCTGACCGAGCGATTCCTCCGGCGCATCGGGGCCCTCTCGGAACGGCTCGGGATCGAACGCGATTACCGGCCCTTCCTGGAGCACCTCAACCTGTTCCGCACTTCGACGGCTCCGGCAGAGGGACAACGGGAGGCGTCGTGGCCAAGCTAGTGATCAAGGAAGGGGACTACACCCACGAGCACCCGCTGGACGAGGTGGAGACGCTGATCGGGCGTTCGCAGAAGTGCCTCGTGCGGCTGACGGAGCCTGCGGCGTCGCGCAATCACTGCACGATCCTGAAGACGCCGGAGGGGTGGCTGCTGATGGACCTGCAGAGCAGCAACGGGACGATCCTGAACGGCGTGCGGATCACGGAGAGCCCGCTCAAGACCGGCGACGTCATCCGGATCGGCAACGCGGAGATGGCGTTCAAGGGCGACAACGACGATTCGAAGCGCGTGGTGGACGTGCGCGAGAAGTTCCGCGAGCTGTCGGGCGACCAGAAGGTGGTGCACTACGAGGTCGTGACGAGCGAGGACGGGACGGAGGAGTTGAAGGCGGAGTGGTCGGACCGGGCGGCGAAGATGCGCAAGGAAGGGAAGGACCCGCGCGAGCCCGAGACGAAGGACCCGATCCCGCCGCAGGATAGGTAAGCCGGGCCTACCTCCCGTTCGCGCTCTCCCTGGTCGAGATTTCGTTCACCCAGGCGCGGACCTCGTCGATTTTCCTCTGGTCGATCGGCGTCCGCTCATCGAGCCGCTGGATGACCACCAGCGTCCTGTGCGTCGCGAACACGTCGCCCGGCTTCTTCGCGAGTTTCACGTACCTCGCCGTATCCTCGCCCGAGGTCGTCTCCATCAGATTCACGGCCAGCGCTCCGCCCTCGCCCCCGGTCACGTACACGATCCGCCGGGCGCGCTTCACCGAATCGCTCACCGGCAGCTCCGTGTTCATCCAGAACAGCTTCATGTCATCCCGGCCTTCATAGAAGCGGGTCTCCGGCGCGACGGCCCAGCCCGCCGGGATCATGGGCTGGGTGGTCATGAGCGATGAGACGGGAACCGGCGTGGCGACCCCGGCGGGCGCAGGGCGGCGCTTCCCGCCGTCCACCGACTCGACCCGCTGCACCATGAGGAACGAAGTGACGCCGAGGCCGAGGATCAAGAGGTCCATGGCGTAGGTCATGACGGCGAGTCCGAAGCCGTGGCGGCGGCCGGCGTTGAACAGGATGTCGAAGATGCCGATGGTGTTGCACAGGAAGCCGAACGCGGCGAAGCCGCCCGAGAGGGCGGAGATGACGAAGATGGCGGTGCTGCTGTTGGAAGCGCCGGCGACGATGAGTCCCGCGAAGGCGAGGACGACGGCGGCGATGGTGAGGCCGAACCCGGTGCCGACCCAGGCGCTGATGCGCGACCCGTTGACGGGGGTGTTGGGGCGGGCGGACGCGAATCCCGGGGGGGCGTTCCAGCCCGCGTTGGCCGCGGCGGGGGAGTGGACGTGGACGCCTCCCGGCGAGGCGGGCGACGGGGCGCTGACGATGCCCGGGGGGGCGTGGAGGGGCGCGGAGAAGGCGCTCGACACGGCGACCTGGCCGGTGGCGTTCGGGGTCGCCAGCCGCGCGACGGGAATGAACTCCGACACGCGGCTGACCTCGAGCTTCATGTCGCTCGCATGCTGGTACCGCTTGTCCGGCTCGCGCTCCAGTGCGCGCAGCACGACCTGGTCCAGCCGCGCGTCCAGCACGCCGCGATGGCTCGGCAGCTGCCACCGGCCGATCGGCAGCTCGCCCGTCAGCAGCTCGTAAAACACCACGCCCATCGAGTAGATGTCCGCCCGGTGATCCACCGTCTTGGGCGTGTCCACCTGCTCCGGCGCCATGTAGTGCGGCGTTCCCATCACCAGCCCCGTCACCGTATGGTCCGTCCGCCCGGGCTCCACCATCTTCGCCAGCCCGAAGTCCGTGATCTTCACCCGCCCCTTCTTGTCGATCAGGATGTTCTCCGGCTTGATGTCCCGGTGCACCACCCCTTCGCCATGCGCATACTCCAGCGCATCGCACAGCTGCGGCACGATCCTCAGCGCCTGCGCCGCCTCCAGCTTCTTCTCCCGGATGATGTGGCGCAGGTTCGCGCCGTCCACGTACTCCATCACGATGAAGCACCGCCCGTTGTCGATCCCGTAGTTATAGACCGCCACGATGTTCGGGTGCGACAGCGTCGCCATCGCCTTGGCTTCCTTCTCGAAGCGCTTCACGAACTCCGGGTCCCCCGCCAGCCGGTCGCTCATCACCTTGAGCGCCACGAGCCGGTCGAGCCCCTGCTGCCGCGCCTTGTACACGACGCCCATCCCGCCCTGGCCGAGCACGGTGTCGATCACAACGCCCTGGAACGCCGTCCCGGGCTTGAGGTACATCGTCGTCTTCTCGTAGTCGTTCGGGGGAGCCGCCGGCGCCGGTGCCTCATGCGGGCTCTGCGACACGTCCTCGAACGCGAAGGCCGCGACGCAGCCGGGGCAGAGACCCTGGAAATCGCCCACAACCCCTGCGGAATACGACTTCCCGCACTTCTTGCACTGCACCGCAGTCTTCATGTCGCCCGCCCCCATGTGTTCACCCTCGCGTGTCATAAGAGGTAGGGGCGGGGAAGGGCCTTTTTGAAAAACTCGTGAGAGCGCGCGAAAGCTCGTGAACACAACGGCTTGCGGGCGAAGGGGTTGGGCGGGTCTCAATCATGCCGAGATGTTACACCACACCCTTGTCACGACGAGCTCCCTGATGCGTCAGTAAGAGGACCGCCCAGGAGATTCACGAGGCCGCACAGGGCGCAAGCCCGACAATCCGGCAAGGGTTAGAACTCA
The DNA here is from genome assembly GCA_963706735.1 of uncultured Planctomycetia bacterium. GTDB lineage: Bacteria > Planctomycetota > MHYJ01 > WSZJ01 > WSZJ01 > WSZJ01. Next base: position 37,152 of record CAVPNQ010000109.1, on the reverse strand, counting down.
GCAACCTCAAACGTTGTTGGGTTGTGTGAGGCAAAGGACGCCCGGATTGCCTGCAGGAGTTCGCGCTCCTTTGAACGCACTTTGTCCATCACTAGCAATCCAGCCCAATACGGAACGCCGTGAGCAACCAGAAGTTGCGTCGAAACGGCCGACAATCTGTGGACGATGCCGAGGAAATCACAATATGGTTTTGCGAGCGGTCCGAAAAACCAGGTGAGGGGCAGGCTTCCGAACCTCAGGCCGACAATCTGATGGCCGAGCTGAGTGACGGCAAAACCGAGCGAGGCGGCTGCTCCTGTCACAGAGTTTAAGACCACTTCCGGTGTTGCCCCAATCACTACCCTCGTGCCTATCACAGCATTCCTCCGGTAATCGAACGTGGTCGGCACTTGCCTTAGAACGACTCGAAAAACTCCTTCAGCTCCTCCTGCAACTCCTCCTCCGTCTCCACCGTCTCACGGATCTCCCCGATGATCCGCTCCTTCAGCCCCTTGCGCGCCCGGTGAAGCAGGTTCGTGACGTCGGTCACCGTCGTCTTCAACTCGTCCGCCGTCGCCTGGTAGCTCGGACGGTCGCCCGGCACCAGGTGCTGCCTCACCGCACCCCACTTGCTGCCGAGCTCCTTCCCGAGCCCGTCCATCGCCCGCTGCAGGATCGCCATGCACCACGCGCGCCGGAAATGCTTCTCGGGCGACTCCTCCGCGCGCATCTCGTCCTCGAGCAGCTCCACGTCCAGCGATACCGGCGGTTTGCCCCGCTTCAGCGCGTGCGCCTTCCGGTACTCGTTCGCCAGGAAATGCTCAAGCGTCGCGAGCAGGTAGTTTTTAAAACGCCCCCGCCCCTTCTGCACCCGGTCCAGCAGGTCGCTCTCGAAGAAATGGATGAAGAACCCCTGCGTCAGGTCCTTGGCGTCCTCGACGTTCTTCCCCTTGCGGCGCACGTAGAAATAAATCGGCTTCCAGTAGATCGAGAACAGCTGGTTCAGCGCTTCCTCGCGCTTGTCCTTCGCCTTGAGGACGAGGGACCACATCGTGCTCTGGAAGTCGTAGCCGCCCGTGCCGCCCAGCCTCGTGTCGCTCACTTCTTGCCCTCACCCTTCCGGAACATCCTGAACGTGACCAGCCACTCGGTGACCGTCTCGCGGTCGGGGTCGAAGGCGCTCCGGATCGCCTCGCCGTAGGGGGCCATGGTACGGGAGAAGAACGCCGTGTAGCCGTCCTTTTCCATGGCGTCGAGGGACTTGCCGTAGGAGGCGAGGACCTTGTCCACGAACAGTCCTCCGGCCGCGTTGGCGACGGCGAGCGAAGTGCCGGCAGCCTTGGCGGCGTTCACCGTCATGAGCCCCGCCACCGCCTCCAGCGACAGGTTCTCCTTCTTCGCGATCGACGTCATGCGCTTCCAGAGCGAATCGAAGTTCGGCACCAGGTTGGTCGATTGCGCGAACATCGCCGAGTACGAGGAAGTGAGCTCCTGGCGGTACTTCTTGAAATCGCCTTGGGAGAGCGGCGGGAGGTCGAGCATCTTGGCGGACTGGGAAGTGGCCTTCTCGACTGCGCCGAGGACGTCGCTGAGTTCGGATGTTTTCGCGTCGGGCTCGATGACCCCCTCTTTTTTCAGCTCGACCGTGAGGCGGTCCATGTACGCCTTGCTGCCGGACACGACGTCCGCGCCGACGGCGAAGAGCCAGATCGGCGAGAAATGAAATGACATCAGGCCGAGCGCTTCGACGGCGTTGCCGGCGAGCTTGCGCTGGACCATGTCCTGAGGCAGCTGCTCGCCCGTCTTCGAGTAGACGTTCTCGACGCCGCCGACGCGCTCGACGACGAGCCGCTGCATGTTGCCCAGGAGCACGCGGTAGGTCGTCGTGTCGCGCAGCGCCTCGGGGAGCGCCAGGTCGGTGAAGACCTTCGAGACGCCGCCGACGCCCGCGGCCAGCGCCCGCACGGTCCGCTCCGGGAGCGAGACGGTGTACTTCAGGAAATTCCCGACTCCCTCGAGCCATCCGAGCATGGTCTACCCTTTCACAAACGCCCTCAGCACTTCCGCCATCACCGTGCGGAGTGGTACGCGCGCCTTCTCCGCTGCACGGCGGCAGTCCTCGAATTCCGGGGAAGCGGCGAGGGCCTTGCCTCCACGGGCGCCGGTTTTGACGCGGATCGTGCCGTACCGCGTCTTCACGGCGACGGACTCTCTCGCAAGTTTCGTGCGCGCGGCGAGGTGCCGGCGGACGCCGAGGGTGCCGGTTTCGCGGAAGAGCGCGTCTTCGACGGACGCGAGCGCGGCGGGGGGGACGAGGGCGGTGACGAGCGTCGCGGGGCGGCCTTTCTTCATCTGGATCGCGGTCGCGAACGCGTCCACGGCGCCGCCTTCGAAGCACTTCTCCAGCGCGTAGGCGACGATCTCCGGCGTCACGTTGTCGAGGTTGGTCTCGACGACGAAGACCTCATCGGACTCCCCGTCGGCCGCGGCCTCGCCCACGACCAGGCGCAAGACGTTCGGGCGCTCGTGGAAGTCGCGGTCGCCCGCGCCGTAGCCGATCGCCGAGACCTTCATCGCCGGCTGAGGCCCGAAGGACGACGCCAGCGTGCGGATCAGCGCGGCGCCGGTGGGCGTCAGCGTCTCTCCGTCCACGTCGAGCGGCGCGGTCGGCACGCCCCTGAGAATTTCCATCGTCGCGGGCCCTGGCACCGGCAGCGTCCCGTGCGCGCAGTGAATGTGCCCGTGCGACACCGGCAGCGGCGCCGAGCTCACGCGCTCCACTCCCAGCATCTTGAGCGCCAGGATCCCGCCCGTCATGTCCACGATCGAGTCGATCGCGCCGACCTCGTGGAAATGCACCGACTTCAGCGTCTTGCGGTGCACGCGCGCCTCGGCCTTTCCGAGCGTGAGGAAGGCCTCCGCCGCCTTCGCCTTCACGCGCGCCGGCAACTTCGCCCGGCCCAGCAGCGCCAGGATCTCGCCGAGCGACATGCCCCCGTGGCTTCTCCCGTTCCCGTGCGCGTGCCCGTGCCCCTGCCCGGCCGTTCCGTGGCCGTCCTGCCCCCCGCGCTCGAACGTCTCAAACTCCGTGACCGCGCGCCGACCCCTTCCAATCACCACATCCACCTTCGTCGCCCCGATCGCCCCCTTCATCACCGCCCGCGATTCCAGCCTCCACCCCGACAGTTTCAGCCCCTTCAGCTCCTTCGCCAGCTCCTTCACACCGACGCCCGCATCCACGCACGCCCCGAGGAGCATGTCCCCAGCCGCGCCGCAGAACGGGTCGATGTGCGCCAGCTTCACTTCGGATTCCTCACGAACACGATCGCCCCCTTGCCCGCCCGCAGCTTGCGCGCGGCAGAGCCGTCGCGAAGCGCGATCTCGAGGTAGCCGGAGGAGCCGGGAAGCGCGAGCAGCGTGTCCACCTCGACGTCCGAGTACGTGCGGCGGATTGGGCCGAGGCGCGTGCTGTCGAGCGTGACCATCGAGTTCTCGGGCAGGCCGGCGGCCTCGATGTTGGTGAGCAGGTTTCCGAAGCGGTCCACCGCGAGGACGACGCCCTTGATCCCGTCGGGCGCGGGCTTCGGCGTTTCCCACGCGACCTCGATCATGTCCTTCACCGCGGGCCCCAGCTTCGCCGGCGCGAGGCCCTTGGCCAGGTGCGCCGCGGCTGGCGCGAAAATGTCGCGGCCATGGAAGACGGCGGACGGATTCGGGAGGGCAAACTCCGCGTTCTCGATCGAGTGCACGGCGCGGCGTTTGTCGTGCGGGATGAACGAGAGCAGCCCGTTGTCGGGCGCGACCGCGAGGAAGTCCCCGGCGTCGACGCACAGCGCGCGGCGCCTGGTGCCGACCCCGGGATCGACGACGGCGACGAGCACCGAACCGGCCGGCAGGTAAGGCAGGGCGGCGCGGAGCGTCCACGCGCCCATCGGGACGTCCTGCGGCGGCAGGTCGTGGGTCAGGTCGATGACGTGCGCTTCAGGAGCGATCCCGGCGATGACGCTTTTCATGATGCCCGCGTACAACCCGGGCCCGAAGTCGGTGGCCAGCAAGATGGTTTTCATGGGGGGCGAGTATACGAAGCGACCGAGGGAAGGGGGGCATCGACTCCGCAAACCGTAAAACCAGCAACCCGGAACCCCAACCGAACCCCGAACTCCGAACCCCGAACTCAGAACTCAACTTCCGGAACTCCCAACCCCGAACCCCCCATGCGATACTCCGCGCCCATGCCTCATCCCGAACTCGCCGCCCTCCTGCAGGAATTCGCCACCCTCGACACGATCCTGGGCGCCAACGTCTTCCAGATCCGCGCCTACGAGCGCGCTTCACAGACCCTCGAGAACACCCCCGAAGACGTCGGCAGATTCGCGCAGGAAGGCCGGCTCCGCGAGCTGCCAGGAATCGGCGAAGGCATCGCGAAGAAGATCGAGGAGTACCTGAACACCGGGCGGATCGTGTCGCTCGAAGAGCTTCGCAAGAAAGTGGACCCCGCGATCCTCGCGATCATGCGCGTCCCGGGGCTCGGGCCGAAGAAGGCGAAGATGCTCGTGGACGAGCTCGGGCTGAAGTCGGTGGACGACCTCGAGAAGGCGTGCAAGGCGGAGAAGGTGCGGCCGCTGAAGGGGATGGGCGCGAAGAGCGAGGAGAAGATCCTCGCGGGGATCGCGAGCCTGCGGACGACGCGCGAGCGCGTGCCCCTGTTCGAGGCCCGCGAGGTCGCCGCGAAGGTCGTGGAGCACCTGCGCCTTTCCGGCGGCGCGACGAAGGCGGTCGCGACCGGCTCGGTGCGCCGCTGGAAGGAAACCGTCCGCGATGTGGACGTCGCGACGGTCGCCCCCGACCCGGCGAAGCTCATGAAGTCCGCCGCGACGATGCCCGGCGTCGTCGAGGTCATCGCCCACGGCGAGACAAAAACCAGCGTCTACTTCGGCCAGGACCGCCTGCAGGTGGACGTCCGCGTCGTCCCCGACGAGTCGTTCGGGGCGGCGCTTCAGTATTTCACCGGCTCGAAAGAGCACTCGGTCCGCCTGCGCGAGAAGGCCGTGAAGATGGGCCTGACCGTGAACGAGTACGGCGTGTTCAAGGTGAAGAAGGACGGTTCCAAGGGTGAGCGCGTGGCGGGCGCGACGGAGGAGGAGGTCTACGACGCGCTCGGGTACCAGTGGATCCCGCCGGAGCTGCGCGAAAACAAGGAAGAGCTGGACGCGTTCGAGAAGGGGAAGAAGCCGCCGCGGCTGGTCGAAAAGCACGACATCCGCGGCGACCTGCACTGCCACACGACCTGGAGCGACGGCACCGCGAGCGTCGAGGAGATGGCCAAGGCCGCCGAGCGCCGCAACTACGAGTACGTCGCGATCACCGACCACTCACCCAGCGCAGGGTACGCCGGCGGCCTCAACGTTGACCGCATCAAGCGCCAGTGGGACGAAATCGCGAAGGTGCAGGAAAAGTTCAGCATCCGCATCCTGCGCGGCAGCGAAGTCGACATCCTCAACGAGGGCAAACTCGACTGGCCCGACAAGATCCTCGAGCAGATGGACTTCGTCGTCGCCAGCATCCACCAGCGCGGCAAGGACGAGCGCAAGGCCAACACCCTCCGCCTCGTCCGCGCCCTCGAACACCCCTCCGTCCACCTCATCGGCCACCCCAGCACCCGCCGCCTCGGCCTCCGCCCCCCGCTCGACATCGACTGGGAAGCGGTCTACGAAACGGCGCAGAAGCACGGCAAAGCGCTCGAGCTCAACTCATCCCCCGAACGCCTCGACCTCGATGAAATCAAGCTCGCCCGCGCTTCCGCCCTCCACATCCCCATCTTCATCGACACCGACGCCCATGCCCCGACCATGTTCGACAACATCGAGTTCGGCGTCATGCAGGCGCGAAGGGCCTGGCTCAAGCCGGAGCACGTGGTGAACACGAAGACGTGGAAGGAGATGGAGAAGTGGCTGGCGGCGAAGAAGTCCGGACCCTCCGCGGACTAGCGGCGGCGGGCCGTCGACTTCTTTGTCTCGCGCTTCGGCGCTCGGGCGGTGGCGCGGTCCTTACGCTCGGATTTCCGCGCTGGCTTGGCTTCCTCGATCTGCTCTGCCGGAATCCAGACGACTTTGCCATCGCGCCACTCGGGGACAGATCGACCCTCCCGTTTGTGACGCTGACGTGCTGCCGAAACTGCGCGCTGGACGACTGCGTCGATCCTGCGGCCATCATCAAACACGCGGGCGATGTCGACGGGTTTGCGGGGTTTCATCCGGCGTACTCCTTCTTAGGCCTCTCCGAGGGGCTAGGACGTGAGCTGACACTTTCTCGGCCCGGCTTACAGCATGTCGTACGCATCCATGTCCCACGTCCACGAGCACTTCTTCCACGCGTCCTTCAGCTTCCCGCACGCGTTGACGACCTTCCACAGCGTCTCCCAGTTTTTCGCACGGAACGCGGCATGGGCGCGGTGCTGGTTGCGGAGGAACGCGATGGGCGCGGGCTCGGGGCCGAGGGTGAGCGGCGCTTCGTTGCCGAGGATGCCGCGGGACATCTCGACGGCGGCGGCGCAGGCGCCGAGGGCCTCGTCGGGGGTCGGCGCGGAAACGATGAGGCGGAGCAGCCGGCAGAACGGGGGCCAGATCCACTCGCGGCGGAACGCCATTTCCTGGGCGGCGAAGGTCTCGAAGTCGTGTTTCGCGGCGAGGGCGATGGCGGGGACCGTCGGGTTGTAGGTCTGGACCACGACGCGCCCCGCGAGCGCGCCGCGGCCGGCGCGGCCGGCGACCTGGGCGACGAGCTGGAACGTGCGCTCGCCGGAACGGAAGTCGTTGATCGTGTAGCCGATGTCGCCGTTGATGACGCCGACGAGCGTCACGTTCGGGACGTCGTGGCCCTTCGCCACCATCTGCGTCCCGATGAGGATGTCGGTCGTCCCGTCGGCGACCGCCGCGAGGATCCGGGCGTGGCTGCCGCGCGAGCGCGTCGTGTCGCGGTCGAGCCGCGCGACCGCGGCGTCGCCGAACGCCGCGCGGATCTCTTCCTCGACCCGCTCCGTGCCGAGCCCGAGAAACTTGATCCCCGGGACCTTGCACGCGGGACACGCCACCGGCGGGTCCACCTCCGCGTGGCAGTGGTGGCACACCGCCACGTTCCTCCGCTTGTGGAACGTCATCGCCACGTCGCAGTTCACGCACCGCAGCACGAACTTGCACCCCGGGCACAGCAGCACCGGCGCGAAGCCGCGGCGGTTCAGGAAGAGGATCGTCTGCTCGCCGCGCGCCACCGCTTCCTTCACGAAGCCTTCCAGTTTCCGCGACAGAAGCGGGATCTTCCCCTTGATCCCGCGCTCCTGCGTCATGTCCACGATGTCCACGGGCGGAAGCGGCCTGTCGTTGACGCGCTGCGTCAATCGCAGGAGCGTGTACCGCTTCTCCTGCGCGTTCCGCCACGTCTCCAGCGACGGCGTCGCGGTCCCCAGCACCACCACCGCCTTCTCCAGCTGCGCCCGCTTCACGGCCACGTCCCGCGCGTGGTACCGCGGCTCGTTGCCGGCCTTGTAGGACGTCTCGTGCTCCTCGTCCACGACGATCACGCCGAGGTCCGGCAGGGGCGCGAACACCGCCGACCGCGCGCCGATCACCACGTCCGCGCCGCCCGCCTTGATGCGCTTCCACTGGTCGAGCCGCTGGGCGTCGGTCAGCCGGTGATGCATGACGGCGAGGCGGGAGAAGCGGGCGGAGAAGCGCGAGATGGTCTGCGGCGTGAGCGCGATTTCCGGGACGAGGACGAGCGCCTTCTTGCCGGCGGCGACGGCCTGCGCGATGACGCGCAGGTAGACCTCGGTCTTTCCGCTGCCGGTGACGCCGTGGAGCAGGTACGGCTTGAATCCCCCGAACCCCGCGATGATCGACGCGACCGCGAATTCCTGCTCGGCGTTCGGGACGGGGATCGGCGCCGTGCTCTTCGCGTGCTCGAGGAGCGGGTCGGCGGAGTCGATCTCGCGGCGCTCGATCGCGAGGAGGCCTTTCTTCGCGAGGGTGGCGATGGGGGAAGCGCTGACGGAGAGGCGTTCCTTGAGTTCGGCGACGGCGATCGGCTGGGGAGACTCGAGGAGCGTCTCGAGGATCTGGGCCCACTTGGAATTCGTGCCCTTCAGTTCCTCGATGTTTTTCTTTGCCGCGTCCGGCGCGACCGCGAGCCGGGCCACGTTTTCGAACTTGCGCGCGCCCGTCCGCCGCACCGGCGCCGGCAGCGCGGCCATCAAGGCCTCCCCCCACGACGAGAAATACCAGTCGGCGATCCACTTGGACAGTTCGAGGAGCGCCGGGCCGAAGGCGGGCTCGGGGTCGAGGACCTTGAGGATGGGGCGGAGATTTCCGGGGGGGCGGACGTCGGTGTGGCCGACGCAGGCGCCGACGAGGGTGCGGGGGCCGAAGGGGACGACGACGCGGGAGCCGATGGGGACGGAGACGCCGTCGGGGATGATGTACCCGAAGGAGTGGTTGAGGGGGATTGGGACTACGACTTGGGCGAACATGGACGGGGGCTCGAAGGGGGGAACGGCCAGGAAACGAAAAACGAAAAAGGAAAAACGAAAAATGACGGCGGCGGGGCCGGCATGCTCCAACGGGCGGGGTCGGAATGCAACCGCGTTTCATCCCGGCTGCCCCAGCCCCCTCCCCATCCCCCGCCCACCCCAACCCCGCCGTCCCAGCCCTTCCCCCGCCCCTGCCGTTTTCCCTCCGGAAATACCCAACACCCCGCTTCCACAGTCGTTAAATTGTTCCCATGCCCCGCGCCTGCGGCCTCGAGCTGACACCCACCACCTTCCGCGCCGTCGTCGTCGACGGCACGCCGAAGGGCTGGCGCGTGGTTTCGTACGCCGAGAAGGAAGTCCCCGCCGTGGCGGAGGGGGTGGACGCGAAGGAGGCGTACACGAAGGAAGTCGCGGCGTTCGTGACGGAGGCGAAGCTGCCGCGCGGGATCCTGGTGCCATCGCTTTCGGCGGCGCACGCGACGATCCGGGAAGTGCAGCTGCCGTTCGGGTCGGTGGAGCAGCTGCGCAAGACGGTGAAGTTCGAGCTGGAGAGCCACTCGCACAATATCGACGTCGAGCAGGTGGTCGTCGATTTCGTGAAGGTGGACCAGAAGGAAAAGCAGACGTTCCTGCTGGCGTTCGCGGTCGAGAAGAAGGACCTGCGGGCGCGGTTGGAGCAGATGACGCTGGCGCGCGTGGACCCGCCCTCGATCGACCTGGACGCGACGGCCGCGCTGAACGCGATCCTGAATTCCAGCGGGGTGACGGGGTCGGACGCGTTCGTCGCGCTTTACGCCACGCGCGCGGGGTGCTTCCACTACCACTACAGCGGCGGGCTGAAGCTGCTGCGCGTGCTGCCGCTGGGTTCGGGGGAGGACGGGTTCGAGGCGAAGGCCTCCGCCGAGGTCGCGCGGACCCTCCTGCGCGTTTCGACCGGGCAGGATCTTCCGGAAGTGCTCGTCTGCGGCGACGCGGACGACCTGCCGGGGCTGGCGGGCCAGATCGCGCGGGAGACCGGCGTCAAGGCGCGGGCGATCGACCTGATGCCGGAAGGGCTCGCGTTCGAGCACGCCGACCACGCGCGCCGCTCGGGAGGCGCCGCCCTCGGCCTCGCGCTCAAGGGGATCGGCCTCGACAGGGTCGGCATCGACCTGCGCCGCGAGGAATTCACCTACGAACGCAAGACCGACCAGCTCAAGCGCGCCGTCGCGATGCTGCTCCTCATGGCGAACATCCTGCTCGGCCTCTGGGCCTACAAGGCGTGGAGCGACCGCGGATTCGTACAGGGACGCACCGCCGAGCTGATCGGGCACGAGCGCAAGATGTGGAAGGACCTCTTCCCGGAGGAAAAAGAGCCGGCCAAACCCCTCGAGGCCTTCCGCAGCCGCAAGGCGGAGTGGCAGGAGTCCCAGGGCGGCGGCGGGCATCCCGTTCCCGTCTCCGCGCTCACCTACTGGGCGCTCCTCTTCAACAAGATCCAGGTCCAGAACAAGTTCTTCATCAGCGCGCTCACCGTCAGCGCCGCCCCCGGCGGCGCTTCCATCAAGCTGAGCGGCACGGCCGACCCGGCGCCCGAAGTCGAGCGGATCTGGACGTCCATCCGCGGCGAGAAGGCGTTCGCAGGCGCAAGGGCCCCCGCCACGACGCAGGACAAGGGCATGTGGCGATGGGACATGGACATCCCGATCGCGAGCGAGGAGGGCGCCAAGTGAAGCGCTGCCGCGGGGCCGTGGACATCATGCTGCCGATCTGTTTCCTCCTGGTCGTTTCCGGGGCGTGCGCCGGCGGGTACGCGTACATGCTCCAGCAGGAAGCCGCCTCGATGCAGCGCCAGCTCGGCCAGGCGGAGAAGGACCTGAAGACGGTCGTGAATCTCCGGGACGACCTGCGCGACATCAAGGCGAGCGGCGGGTCCACCTCGGGCGCCGAAACCGACACGATCCAGACGTTTTTCCACGACACCGCCAAGGACCACCGCTTCACGATCACCCGCATCGCCCCCGCCAACACGATCTACCGCGCGACGTGGAACGAGCAGTCCTACCGTCTCGAGATCAAGAACGTCACGCGCCAGCAGCTGGGCAACTTCATCGCCGACGTCGAGCTCAAGAAGCCCTTCCTCAAGAGCAAGGAGATCCGCGACGTGAAGTTTGACGAGAGCCATGCGATCCAGAGCGTGGCGGTGATTTTCTCGCACTACCAGCGGATCCGGAAATGAGCCTGGTCTCCCGGTTGAGGGGGATGAAGAAGCGCTGGTGGGTGCTGCTGGGGGCGCCGGTGGCGCTGGGGCTGGTGGGCGGGCTGTGGCTGCTGGTGAAGTGGGTGCAGTACCGCAGCTGCATGAATGTGGAGCTGGTGGCGATCCTGCCGGACGACGCGCATGCGGCGGTGCGGGTGCCGAGGCTGGCGGCGCGATGGCCGGAGATGTCCGCGGCGCCCGCGCTGATTGCGGTGGCGAAGGCGGCGAAGCCGGGGCGCGGGGACGAGCCGTTGTCGATGAACGAGCTCGCGGAGATGTTCGGGGGGAGCCTGCCGCCGGAGGCCACGGAAGAGCGGATTCTCGAGGCGGCGGGCCGGGACGTCGCGGCGGCGGTCGCCTGGTCGGGCGGGCAGCAGGACTTCATCGCGGCGACGCGCGTGCCGTTCAGCTACTTCCTCGTTTCTTCCTTCATCCGCAGGGCGGTGCCGGCGGGGATTTCGATCGAATTCCGCGGGGACATCCTGATCGTGGGGACGCGCGCGGACTGGGTCGAGACGGCGGTGGAACGGGTGGCGACGTCGGAGCGTGGAAGGGTGGCGCTGGAGCTGGAAGCGGCGGCGCCGGAGGGGGAGCCCTCGTTCTGGGTGGACGTGGCGGCGATGAGGAAGGACCCGAAGTACGGGCCGAAGCTGAAGGAGATGTTCAACTCGGTGCCGGTGCGGGAGTCGATGTTCATGCTCGACCTGGACGCGGCGAAGTCGATGAGCGGCAAGCTGGTGCTGGAGGGCGCCCAGGCAAGGCTCGAGGGGACGCTGACGCTGTCGCAGAAGCTCGATGCGCGGCTCTCGCACATGTACGCGATGCCGGACGGTGATCCCGGGTTCGTTGCGATGCTGCCGCCGAACACGTGCTATGCGACGGGAGCGAAGGCGGAGGCGAACACGTCCTGGGATTTCCTCAAGGACCTCACGCGTCCCCAGAAGGGCGCGAACCGCCGCAAGACGGTGAGCGAGGCGTTCGGGGACTTCGTCTCCAACGTGTATCTCTACCTGCACGACGGGATCGTGTCGTCGGAGGAGCACGGGAGCGCGAAGGTCCTCCGCGAAATGTTCGACAGGGACGTTGCGTTCGCGCTGACCTCGGAGAAGGAAGACCCCTTCGTCGGGCTGACGCTCTTTGCCCGCGTCCGCGACGCCCGGTCGGCGATCGAGAAGCTGTACGAGTATTTCCAGTGGCTGAACCAGGACCCCGATAAGAAGAACGACCCGAACGCAAATCTGTTCAACCTCCGTTCCGAGACCTATCGCGGGCTGGACATCCGGGTGCTCGAGGGCGAGCAGGAAATCCTGGGCAAGGGCGCCGAACCCGCGTTCACCGTCATGAACGACGTCCTCGTCCTGACGTCCAGCTTCCAGACCCTCAAGCTGATCGCAGACGTCACCCTCGGCGGCGCCCCGGGTTTCGCCAAGGGCACTTCCGGGCAGATGCTCCAGAGCTCGGCTCCTTCGGACGGACCTGCCTGGGCTTACGCCGATGTCGCTGCCTTTCGACACGCCCTTCTCGCCATGAAAGACCTCGCCGCCAAGACGCAGGTGGAGCGGGATATCGAAGCCACCGGGGCGGCGAAGGTCCGCCAGAGGCTTGCGGAGAAGGTGCGGAAGCAGTGGGAAGCGTCGCATCCAGGGGAAGCGTGGGTGGAGGCGGCGCACGTGGCGGATGTGGACGCGGCCTGGAATGCCCATGTTGAGTCGGAGCGAGCGAGGGTCGCGACGGACATGGCTAAATTCGCGTCTCGCCTGGACGGCATCGCGGGGCTGGCGTTCGTGGTGCGGCAGGGGAAGGGCGACACCCTGGAGTGGCGGGCGGCGCTGGCCGCCGGGAAGTAGCACGACCCTTCAGAAAGACCGCGCTGCTTTCGACTTGCGTCGATCTCCAGGGCCCAGGGGGCCGCCGCTTCAGTCAATTCTGCACGGGAAGAGCGTGCAGGATTGTCCGAATCCTGCTAGGATCCCGCCCCCATGGCCCCCCGAACCTACGATATCCTGCTCGCCCACGACAAGCCCGAGAAGCTCGAACGCTACCGGACCATGCTGGTCGAGGCAGGCGGGGGCTGGGAGGTCGAGACCGCCTCGTGCGGCGAAGAAGCCGTGGAAAAAGCCCTCTCCGGCAGCTACTTCCTCGTCGTCCTCGACGTCCTCATGCCCAATACCCGCAAGGACGCCAAGGCCGGCAACGTCGACCAGCCCGGCGGCATCTGGGCCCTCGAACGCATCGCCCAGCAGAAGCCCTTCCTTCCCGTCATCATGTTCAGCCAGAAGGAACTCGACGACGAGATCATCGACAAGGCCCGCAGGCTCCGGATCTTCGACTACCTCATCCGCGAGGAGCCGCACTTCCAGTTCAAGTTCACGACCCGGGTCAAGAACGCGGAGGAGGTTTTCCACAACCGCATCGAGACGCTCGAGCAGAAGTCCGAGATCGTCTACAAATCGGGGCTGATGCAGGGGGTGCTGCTGGAAGCGCGGCGGGCGGCGCGGAGCGAGGCGCCGGTCCTGGTCGTCGGCGAGACGGGCACGGGCAAGTCCCTGATCGCCAAGGAGATTCACCGCTGGTCCAGCCGCAAGGATCGCACCTTCCTGATCATGAACTGCGCCGCCCTGCCCGAAACGCTCGTCGAGAGCGAGATGTTCGGGCACGTGGAGGGGGCGTTCACGGGGGCGGTGAAGCGCCGGCGCGGGAAGATGGAGATCGCCGACAAGGGGACGCTCTTCCTCGACGAGATTGCGGACATGACGCTTCAGACGCAGGCCAAGCTCCTGCGGGCGATCGAGGACGGGGAGTTCACGCCGGTCGGGAGCGAGGAAGGCAAGAAGGTGGACGTGCGGATCGTGTGCGCGACGAACAAGAACCTTGAGCAGATGATCAAGGACAAGACGTTCCGGGAGGACCTGTACTACCGGATCTGCTACGAGAAGATCGAGGTGCCGCCGCTTCGGGAGCGGCCGGAGGACGTGGGGCCGCTGGTGCAGTTCTTCCTGGCGGCGCATTCGCAGCGGACGGGGCGCCAGCTGACGACGGACCCGAAGGTGGTGCAGCGCCTGCAGACGTTGACCCTGCGCGGGAACGTCCGTGAGCTGCAGGGGATCCTGCAGGCAGGGATCAGCCGCATGGAGAAGAGCGAGTCGACGCTGACGGAGTACCACCTCGAGAGCGAGCTGTTCGAGGGAGGGCGGTCGTCGCCCGCGACGCTGATCCCGGACAAGGAGACGGTGCTGAAGTCGGTCCGGGCGGGGGTCGATTTCAACAAGGCGGTGGACGACTTCCGCAACCTGCTGATCGACGCCGCCATGCAGGATTCGAACGGCGTCGGGGAGCGCGCGGCGAAGGCGCTGAAGCTGAACGCGCACACGCTGCGGCGGTACGTGAGGCAGCGCGGCGGGTTGCCGGACGAAGGGTAGTCGCGCGGCTGTTTTTTCTTGGCAAGCCGAAAGCCGCCCGGGAGACTCCGCCCTTCACAGGGTATTTGTGCGGAGGAATCTCATGCGCGGTCTCGTTCTGCTGGTCTGTCTCGTGGTTGCGACGGGCTGCTCTTCTTCGGGCGACAGGGGGCGCAAGGAATCTGCGCCCGCGCTGACCCGGGAAGCCCCGCTCAACCGGAAATTCGCCGAACTCGGCGTCACCAACTGCACGGTGGCCGGATTGCCGAGCTCCAGGGCGGGAGCGCCCGTCAAGGCGCGGGCCTCGCTCAAGGTGGCAGCGAAGGAGGCCTCCAGCGATCCGCACCGGGCGCGGATCAAGGTTTACGATCCGGCTGCCTCGGAACTGAAGGACCCGGACTCGGATGGCAACCTGCTGATCCCGGTGGGAGGCGCACTGGTCGCCCTCACCGGAGCGGGAGGTGCCGCGGTCTGGTTCGTCCACGACAGGAACAAGGGCGGGCACGAAGTGGACATCGCGGGGGACGGGGACACGCCGGTTTCGGTGTCCACGGACCGCCCGACCGACCCTTCGAAGACGAACATCAGCGCGAAAACGCCCCGGGGCACGCTGGACTGCACGCCGATCGCTTCCACAGACGAGGCCGTTTGCGCCCTGGCGCCCCTGACCCCGGAAGACGCCGGGAAAGTCGAACTGACGGCCACCGAAGACGGACAGCCGGCGGGCAAGGAGGAAATTACGGCGGTCTCGACGTCGATCTGGTGGGTGCCTGAGGTCGTCAAGCCGGGGGAGACGGGGCAGCTTGTGGCGCAATTCCTCCCGGCGGGAAGGAACATCTCCGTGCAATTCACGCTGACCGGGGGCATCCAGCAGCAGCCGATCCTGCTTCTGCCCGGCCAGATCCAGGGAGGGCCGGGGAATTACACCATCACATTCCAGGGGAACTCGACCAACCTCTCCGTCCCGCTGATGACCGTGGTCGGCACCGACCAGCCCATCGAGGCCTCGGTCGAAGTCGAGGAGGCCAAATGAAGCGGCTGTCGCGATTCGTCTGCGCGGCTCTCCTGCCCGCCCTCGTGCTGGCCGGCTGTGCGACCTCCACCGACGAACCGGAATCGGGAGAGGTTGGGGATCCACCCAAACGCGCGCCGCGCGTGGCGACCCTGTATGTGGAGTCGAAGGGAGAGCCGCTGAACACGGGCGGAAAGAAGGTCGAGAAGTCGGACGAAGCGGGGAGTTCAGCCGGGGCATTTTCCGCGAAAGATCTTCTCGTACCCGGGATGTTCGTCCTGGTCTCAGGTGCGACTGCGCTCGGCGGTCCGCTCCTGATCAAGGCGCTCGACAAGAAAGACAAGCCCTCCGGCCCGACGTACGCGGCGAGTGGCGGAGATGACGGAACTTTTGTGCCTGTCGAGAGTTCCGCTTCGGGAACCAGCCCGGGGGCGGGTTCCGGCACGACGGGCACTGCGGGCACGGGATCGTCCGGGGGCGCCGGCCCGGATGCGGCGGCTCCGGCGGCCACCGACCCCGGGTCGGCGATTGCGGTCGCTCGCGAGGGAACCGCCGCTTCCAGCAAAACGGTCGCCTCCGGCCACGGGGTTGTCAGCACACCGTCCTCCGTCCTCCTCTCGATGGGCTACGCAACTGATTTCTCCGGGCCAAGTTACATCTCCGGAGTCATGACTCCCGGCGGCGTGGTCGACACGCACCTCTACGAGGTCCATGTCTACACCTGGACCCTTTCGGTGGACAAGGCCGCGACCGGTCGCGGTGGCCGCGTCGATGTCTACGCTTCCTTCTCAGGCCTTCCGGCGGATGCCGTCGTCGGCCTCATCCTGGACATCGTCGGCGCCGCTACATTCACCTGCGATCACACGCCGCAGGTTTCCAGGCTGACAGCCGCCGGCCTGGGAGACGAATGGCTCTTCCGTCCCGCCTGGAGTTCGTATGGCCACGCCGCGCTTGCCGTCGACGGTAAAGTCCGATACTACCTGAGTTTCCGTCTGAAGACTCCCGGAGTTCCGATCCGCATCGGCTACCTCACCGTCGAAGAGGAATCCGAGATCCTCGGTGAATCCTTCGCCGAGGTAACAGTTCACTAACATTGCGTCCACTTCCGCACAAAGCGCTGGATTTCTTCGGGCCGTCACCGTACACTCCCTCCTTCGCAGTTCCAGAACGTCCACGAGGGATATCGAAGTAATGAAGAAGAAGTCCGCCGCGAAATCGCGCGCGCCCCGGGAAACGCCGGACTCCCGCTGGGATATCCTCGCCCAGGACATTCTCAAGACGCTCTGCCGCCGTCGCCCCATCCTCGCGACGCATCTGGGGATCCACGACCACGACGGCGAACTGCCCGATCCCTCCCGCGAAGCCGTCCGTGAGGACATCCATCTCGCACACGAATGGCTCAAGAAGGTCCAGGCTTTCCCCACCCGCGGCCTCTCCCCGGATCGCGCCGTCGACCGCGAGCTCGCCATCCACTGGTGCCGACTCGAACTCTTCGAACTCGAGACGTGCGAGACCTGGAAGCGCCGCCCGGATGCCGCGCAAACGGCCGCCTATTCCGTCCTGCCGCTCTTCATCAATGAATTCGCGCCGCTCAACGAGCGGCTCGACAAGATCCATTCACGGCTTGAGAAAATCCCGCACTTCCTCGAACGGGCCCGTTCCCGGCTCGAGGAAGGTGTCACGCTCTGGGTCCAGGTGGCCATCGAAACCTGCGGCGCGGTCCCCGCTCTGTTCGAGCAGATCCGCGCCGCCGCTGAACGCTCGCTCGACCACGAGCGCTACCAGCACTTCTATGGCGCCACTCTCCGTGCCCGCACCGCCGTCCAGGACTTCGCCGACTGGCTCCGCCGTGAGGCGCTGCCGCGGTCGAAGCCGAACTTCGCGCTGGGGGCCGGGAAATTCAAGGAGCTGGTGAAGCTTCGCGAGCTGGGAGCATCACCGGAAGCGATCCGGGGGTACGGGAAGACGCAGCTCAAGAACCTGAAGGACCGGCTGAAGAAGCTGGCGGCGAAGGTGAAGCCTGGGGCGAAGTTCGCGGAGGTGGAGAAGGAGATCCGCGAAAACGGCCCGAAGACGTTCGAGGAGGCGCTGGCGGCGGTGCGCGACCAGGTGGCGCGGAGCCGGCAGTGGGTGATCGACAACGAGTTCGCCACGATCCCGGAGGGCGAGTCGCTGGAGGTCGTGCCCACGCCGCAGTTCGCGCGTCACGTGATGCCCTTCGGCGGGTACAACTCGCCGGCGCACTATGACCGGGTGCAGCGCGGGTTCTACTGGGTGACGCCGGGCGACGCGGAGAGGCTGAAGCAGCACAACTTCGCGAGCCTGATGAACATGTCGGTGCACGAGGGGTATCCCGGGCACCACCTGCAGTTCGTCAGCGCGCACGCCAATCCCAGCCCGATCCGCGCGGCCATGGCCGACGGCACCGAGTTCATCGAGGGGTGGGCGCACTACTGCGAAGAGGCGGTGAAGGCGCGGGGGCTGGACAACACGCCCGCGGCCGTCTTCGTCCAGACGCAGGACATGATCTGGCGCGCAGCGCGGATCGTGATCGACGTGGAGCTTTCCAGCGGGCGGATGACGCCCGCGGAGGCCATCGACATGCTCCGCAAGGAGACCGGGATGGACCGGCTCGCGGCGGAAGCGGAGGTCAAGCGCTACACGTCGTCGCCCGGGTACCAGCTTTCGTACCTGTACGGGAAGAAGCTGGTCCTCGAGCTCAAGGCCTGGGCTGCCCGCAAGATGGGAAAGAAATTCACCGATCGCTTCTTCCATGATGCTCTCCTGCGCGCGGGATCGCTGCCGCTGAACCTCATGAAGAAGGAGCTCGAGTGGCGTATCAAGGAGGCGCGGTCGAAGCCGCAGTCGAACTGATCTTCGTTCGGGAAGTCTGCCCGCGGGCGGGGACATTCCCGTCTCCCGAACGGTCGAGAGTCGAGGGACTCCGTGACCGGTCCCCGCTTTCCGACGGCGCCTCACGCCGGCAGCACCAGGCCGCGACATTCGCCACGGCCGGACACTTATCCTCGAAAGGACGTACATGCCAGATACAGGACAGAGCCTCGCGCTCTTCGTCGACTTTGAAAACCTCGCGCTCGGTTTCGCCGGGACGCGCAAACGCTTCGAAATTGAGAAGGTGCTCGACCGCCTCCTGACCAAGGGAAAAATCCTCGTCAAGAAGGCCTACGCCGACTGGACCCGCTTCGGCGATTACCGCCGCGAACTTCACGAGGTGTCGATCGAGCTGATCGAGATCCCGAAGCGGTCGCAGGTGGGCAAGAACAGCGCGGACATCCGGCTGTGCGTGGACGCGCTCGACCTCTGCTATTCGAAGGCGCACCTGGACACGTTCTGCATCCTTTCCGGCGACAGCGACTTCAGCCCGCTGGTGTCGAAGCTGCGCGAGAACGGGAAGCACGTGATCGGCGTGGGGATGAAGGCCTCGACGTCGAACCTGCTCGTGGAGGGGTGCGACGAGTTCATCTACTACGAGGACATCGAGCGCAACGAGGCGGCAAGCGCCGCGGCGCCCGTGGTCCCCGCTTCCGCGAACCCGCTCGACAAGAAGGCGGAAGCGCTTCAGCTCGTGATGGACACCGTGCAGGCGCTCAAGCGCGAGGGGAAGGACGTTCTGTGGGGCAGCCTCGTGAAAGACACGATCCGGAGGCGGAAACCGCAGTTCGACGAGTCGTATTACGGGTACAAGTCGTGGAGCGACATCCTGGAGGACGCGCAGCGGCGCGGGCTCATGTCGCTGACGATCGACACGCGAAGCGGGACGTACGTGATCTCGAATTTCTCGCCGACGGGCGGATTGACGCCGGTGCCGATGGCGCGTTCGTCCGCGCCGGTGCGCGAGTTCCCGAGGGACGGAGGGCGGCGCGAACCGTACCGCGACGACCGTTCGAACCGCGACTCCGCCGACCGGGCGGCCCGGGAGCAGGCGACGCGGGAACAGGCCGAGAAGGCGTCACGCGAGCTCGCGGAACGCGAGGCGAAGGACACGGCGGAACGGGCCGTGCGCGAGGCGGCGGAGCTCGAAGCGTCGGCCCGTGCGGCGGCGGCGAGGGCCGCGGCGGAACAGCTGCCGGCGGATCACGCCGCAGCGGTCTTCCTGTCGCTTCCCGCCTCGGCGGAACCGGTGACGCAGGCGCACATTCCTGCCGAGGAGACGCCGGGTGAAACCGGCGCCGAGACCCCGAACGAGGCCAGGGTGACCGAGGAGGCCGCTTCCTCGACAGAAGCCGGCACGGCGGAACCGACGCCGGCGGCGGAAGCGGAGACGCCGAAGAAGGGCGTGAGGCGGCGCGGGCGTGCGGCGGTGCGCGGGCGTGTGGCGCCGAAGGGGAGGGTGCCGAAGAGGCGCGAAGGGGAGTAGACGGCGGGAATCAAACGAAGCGAGGGCCGGGGAGGCGATCCCCGGCCCTCGTGTTTTTGCTGCGGTGAGCAAAGCGAACCAGGGATGTGTCCTTACGGGCCGCTTTTCCCATCGAAACGCAATCCTTCGACTCGGCCTGCGGCCTCGCTCAGGATAAGCCGGGCCGCGAGGGGGTTGGACGTGAGAAGACTCTTTCTCGGCCCGGCTTAGAGCGTTTCGCCCGTCAGGACGTGATAGGCCTGGAGGTACTTTTCGCGGACGCGGGTGATGACGTCCTCGGGGAGCGCGGGGGCGGGTGGTTCCTTGTTCCAGCCGGAGGACGTGAGCCAGTCGCGGAGGTACTGCTTGTCGTAGCTCGGGGGGTTCTTGCCCGGGACCCAGGATTCCCTGGGCCAGTAGCGCGACGAATCCGGCGTCAGCGCTTCGTCCACGATCATCGGCGCGCCGTCGTGCCAGCCCCACTCGAACTTGGTGTCGGCGAGGATGATTCCCTTGGTCAGCGCGAACGCGTGCGCCTCGTTGTAGAGGCGGATGGAGAGGTCCTTCAGCGACTCGGCGACCTTCTTGCCGACGATGGTCACCATCCTCTCGAACGTGATGTTCTCGTCGTGCCCCGTCTCCGCCTTCGTCGCCGGCGTGAAGATCGGTTCGGGCAGGCGGTCGGCCTCCTTCAGCCCTTCCGGCAGCTTCACCCCGCAGACCTCGCCGCCCTTCTTGTATTCCGTCCAGCCGCTTCCCGTGATGTACCCGCGCACGACGCATTCGACGGGGAAGACGGAGACCTTGCGGACGGTGATGGCGCGGCCGCTGAATTCCTCGCGGCGGTCCCTGGGGACCTGGGGAATCTTCGCGATATCGGTTTCGAGGAGGTGGTGGCGGGCGATTCCCTCGAGTTTCCGGAACCAGAAGTTGGAGAGCCGGGTGAGGACGCGGCCCTTGTCGGGGATGCCGTTGGGCATGACGACGTCGTAGGCGCTGACGCGGTCGGTGGCGACGAAGAGCAGGCGGTCGTCGAGGTCGTAGACGTCGCGGACCTTGCCCTTGCGGAAGAGTTTGAGGGGGAGGTTTGAGGCGAGCATGGCCGGCATGGAGGGATCTCCTGGGGTGGGGGCGGAAAGGCAACGGCAACGGCAAAGGCGACGGCCAGGAAAGGAAAAACGAAAAAGGAAAAAGGAAAAACGAAAATCAACCGCGGCGGGGGAGGGCGTGGACGTCCTGGAGGGTCCAGTGCCTGCGGCGGGCGCGGGAGGGGGCGGCGGAAGGCGGGGCGGAGCCTCTTGTGCAGTAGCAGAGGGCGAGGGCGAGGGCGTCGGAGGCGTCCGCGGGCTTCGGGGGTTCGCGGAGGCCGAAGGCGGCGGCGACCATGCGGCCGACGGCCTCCTTCGAGGCGGCGCCGTTGCCGGCGACGGCGAGCTTGACGGTGGCGGGAGGGTATTCGGCGAGTTCCATGCCGTGCTGCGCGGCGACGAGCTTGGCGATCGCGCGTCCTTCGCCGATCTTCTCCATCGCGCGGATGTCCTTGCCGAAGAAGACGTCCTCGAGGGCGAGCACCGTGGGGCGGTAGCGCGCGGCCAGCGCGGAGAGTTCGTCGAAGATCGTCTTGAGCCGGCCGTGAAGTGGGCCGCTGGCGCGGATGACGCCGCAGGTGACGGCGGTGAAGGAGTTCCCGGAGCGATCCACGAGGGCGAAGCCGACGCGAAGAGTGCCGGGGTCGATGCCGAGGACCCGGCCGTGCGGGGGCGAAGTAGAGTTCGCCGGCTTTTTCGCGCGCGGCGTCATTTGGCGGGGAACGCCATCCCGAGGCTGTTGTCGAGGATCAAGCCGTACCTCATGTTCAGCTCGAACGTCACGCGGCTGCTCAGGACCGTTCGGTCCGCGCCGCGCTTCACCACGACGATCACGTCGTAGTCGCCGGGGAAGACGCCGTAATCCCGCCCCGCCGCTCCCGCCGCGCCGAGCGGGTTCATCTTGATCATCCGCGCGCAGGACCCCTTGAGGTAAAGGGTGACTTCCGCCGAGCTGGCATTGCCGACCACCAGGCGCGGCAACCCGGGGACCTTCATCGCCTCCGCGGGAACCGAGCCGAGCGCCACGGGACTCTCCGTCCCCACCGCCGCGTCCGCCTGCTTCGCGATCTCAAGCGCAATCCCCCTCGTCGGCGGCTGGTACTCCATGTTGTCGAAGTCCCGGATCACCCACTCCACGTCCTCTTTCTCGCGCTTGTCCCCCGAATGCCCGGCCGTCAGCTGGTACGACTTCCACGCGTTCTTGTACGCCGTGATGTCGTCCGGCGTCCCGGGATAGACCCGGACCGCCGACTTGAACGTCTTCAGCGCCATCGGCATGTCCTTCTTCTCCTCGTGCGCCTTCGCCAGCGCCACGAACGCCGCCCGGTTCTTCGGGTCCTTCTTCGTCGCGTCCGTCAGGAACTGCACCGCTTTCCCCGCCTGCCGCGTCTTCAGGAAACAGTCCCCCAGCGAGGCCACGCAGTCGCTTCCCGCCCCGTCAGTCACCGCGTCCTCGAGAAGCGGGATGGCGGCGTCGAATTTTCCATTCGCGGCGAGGGCGCGGCCGAGCGGCTCGCGCAGCCCGGGATCTGCGGGGTAGACCTTCTGCGCCTTCTCGATCGGCCCGAGCGCCATCTGCGCCTTGCCGGTCTCGAGGTACAGCCACCCGAGCGCGAGGTTCGCATCGAACGACACCGGCGACAGCCCCACCGCCTTCTCCAGCGCCGATTGCGCCCCCTTGTCGTCCCCCTTCTCCCGCGCCGCCCTCCCCTCCTCCAGGCGCTTCACAAGCTCCGCCACCGTCCCGTTCGACCGGCCGAGGCGGCGGGAAGCGATTTCGCGGACGAGGAACGAGACGTCCTGGGCGCCCTCCAGGGGGACGCCGATTTTCCGGATGTCCTCGATGGTCTTCTGCGCCCCGTCGAGGTCGCCGGCGTCGATCGCGGCAGCCGCCTTGCCGTAGCCCTCGGACGCGAGCGCGCGGTTCCGGGCCTGAGACTCCTTGAGGCCCTTCGCAAACGGCGCGTACAGGGGGTCGCCGACGAAGACGGCCATCCAGGAGAGCTTGCGGTTGCCCATGGCGCAGGCCTCGCCCCAGGTGTAGCCCTTGAGGAGGCGGTTGAGGACGACGGTCATGGAAGGGAAGCCCGTGACGAGGGGTTCGTAGACGGTGCCTGCGGTGCAGGTGGCGCCGTGGGCGAGGAGAGGGCCGACCCAGAAGCGGGAATCCTGGCGGATGGAGGAAGCGCTGGCGGAGTGGAGGTGAGCGGCGACGGCGCCGGGGCGGAAAGTGAAGGGGTCGGAGCCGGTGTAATCGGCGGCGTACCAGCCCCAGTAGAAGACGCAGTCCTTGAAGGTGGCGACGTCCTGGGGGGCGGCGGTGTCCTCGTGGTGGCAGGCGATGCCGGCCGCTTCGAAAACGGTCCTGGCCTGGCGGATTTCCTCGTCGATGGCGCCGAGGGGGGTTGACTTGTCCAGTCCGCGGGAATCGACGTAAGCCTCGCCGACGGGGCCGTACGTCTCGGCATAAATGGCCTTGTCCACGAGGGCGCGGGCGATCGCCGCGGTGGGGCCATCGAGGCGCGACACGAGGAAGAAGTGCTGTGCAGGGGTGAAGGGCTCATCCCGGTCGAAGAACTCGCTGTCGATCCAGCCTTCCAGGTCGTGCGCCGACTGGGCGATGAGGGCCAGCTCCGCGTCCACGCATGCGTAGTCCCTGCCGGTGACGAACTTCGTGATCGTCCCCTCGGGCCCGTCCTTCGGGGCGTCGTTTTCAGGCGACTCCTCGCTGATGCGCAGCGGGATGCCATAGACGGGGACGATGTACAGCGCGTCGGGGAATTTCTCGAGGAAGCGCCCGAGGGGCCGGGCGATCTGCTCGCGGAACTCGGGCCAGCCGATCGTCTCCTCGGCCGAGGTCGTGACGCGGCAGAGGTTTTCCTTCGGGAGGCCGCGTTTTTCGGCGTAGTGCTTCGCGACGCCCTCCGAGTCGGGGACGGCGTCGTTCCAGAGGACGACGACCTGCTTCGCGCGGTCCGGCGGCGCCGACTGGGCGAAGGCGGCCGCCGGGGCCAGCGCGCACACAACCAGGAGGATCCTTCTCACGCCGCTATCTTAGCCGACCTTCCTCCCGCCCGGCGAACCCTGCTCCCTCCGGCCTTGATTTGTCATTTCACATTTCATACTCCATATTCTTGATTCATGCGTTCCCGGGCCCCGTTCCCTCACATTCCCCGTAACATCCCGTACCTCTTCACGTCCTGTTTGCCGCCCCCTCTCCCTCCCGATAGAATCGCCGCTTCCCCCGGAGACTCCCCCGAGCATGCCCGAGACGGCCGACCAGGTTGTGGAGACGCTGCGCAGCCGCGGCTACTGCAGCGACGCGCAGCTGCAGGAGGGGCTCGACATCCAGCAGAAGATGCGGGAGATGGGGATCTCCGCCAAGCCGCTGGCCGAGATCCTGCTCGACAAGGGCTACCTCACGAAGGAGCAGTACCGGGAGATTTCCCAGAAGCCGCTGAGCGACAAGGGTTCCCTGGAGAAGGACTCGATCCCCGGGTACGAGCTGCTCAAGAAGATCGGGCAGGGCGGCATGGGCGCGGTGTTCCAGGCGAAGCAGCTGTCCATGGACCGCATCGTCGCGCTCAAGGTGCTGCCGCCGAAGCTCGCGAAGGACGCGCAGTTCCGCGAGAGGTTCACGCGCGAGGCTCGCGCGGTCGCCAAGCTGAACCACGAGAACATCATCCAGGGGATCGACGTCGGCACCGCCAACGGCCTCTACTACTTCGTGATGGAGTTCGTGGACGGGCGGCCGGTCTCCAAGCGCCTGAACGACGAGAAGACACTTCCGGAGAAGGAAGCCCTGGCGATCTGCGGGCAGATCGCGCGCGCGCTGGAGCATGCGTGGCGGCACAAGCTGGTGCACCGCGACGTGAAGCCAGAGAACATCATGACGACGGGGGAAGGGGTCGCGAAGCTGTGCGACCTGGGGCTGGCGAAACAGGAAACGGGGGACGTAGGGCTGACGCAGGCCGGCCTGTCGGTCGGCACCCCGAACTACATCAGCCCGGAGCAGGCGCGCGGCGAGGGGGACGTGGACATCCGGAGCGACCTGTATTCGCTGGGCGCGAGCCTGTACCACATGCTGACGGGAAAAGTCCCGTTCGAAGGGACGGTCCCGTCGGTCGTCATGACCAAGCACATCACCGAGGAACTGGTGCCGCCGGTCAAGCACCGGCCGGACATCTCGCCCGAGGCCAACGCGATCGTGCTGAAGGCGATGCAGAAGCGTCGCGAGGACCGGTACCCGGAGCCGTCGCAGATGGCGGCGGACCTGGAGGCGGTGGTTGCGGGGCAGGCGCTGAAATTTGCGCGGGTGGCGGCGACGGGGAAGAAGTCGCTGTCGCCGGGGCAGGCGGCGGCGGGCGCCGCGGCGCCCTCGTCTGCCTCCGGCGAAATGAGCCGCAAGCCCCTTCACGCCTCCCACGCCGCGCCGAAAACGGCCAGCGTCATCGCGCCGATCGTGATCGCGACCGTGGTCGCGCTGGCGATCATCGGCGGAGTCGTCATGGCGACGAAGGGGAAGAAGCAGCCGCAGATTCCCGCGGGAGTCCCCGGGACGGGCGCTTCCACGGGCAACGGCACGAAAACGGAGGTCCCGGCCGGCACGGGGACGGGCCCCGCGGTGGACCTTGCGGCGGAGCAGGAGAAGAAGCTGGAGCAGGAGTGGAATGCGCTGGTCGGGTATGTGCAGGTGAACCAGGCGGACCCCGCGCGGCATGCCGACATCGAGAGCCGGCTCGAGGAATTCATCGCGGCCCACAAGCGGACGGCCTGGGAGAACCTGGCGATCGCGGAGCGGAAGAAGTTCCGCGACGGGCTGGACGGCGCGGCGCAGACGCTGCTCGCGAAAATCCGGGCGGAGGTCGAGCCGGTCCGGAAGGACGGCAAGACGTTCGAGGCGTACCAGCTCGCACAGGGCAAGTGGATGAGGCACCTGTCGGCGACGCCGACGGCGCAGAAATTCGACGAACTGCTCGCCGAGATCGACGCGGAGATGCAGGCGGCCTGGGTGAAGGACCGCGACGCGGCGAAGGCGCTTCAGGAGAAGCGCGAGTTCGAGAAAGCCGCGGCCTCCCTGGACGCGGTGCGGAAGTATGGCTCTCCCCAGATCCTGACGCAGGCGGATGCCCTGAAGGGTGAAATCCGGCGCGCCGGCGAGGAGTACGTCGCGAAGCTCTCGGAGACCGGACGGCGGCGCTACGACACCGAGTTCTGGCCCGCGCTGGAGAAACTGCTCATCGAGCGCAAGTACAAGGACGGGCTCACCCTCTGCGGCAAGTTCCTGGGCGACCCGGAGATGATCGCGATGAAGGACCGCATCTCCGCGATGATCGACGACGTCACTTCGCTCAACCTGCTCATGGGGGAAGCGGCCCGCGGCGCGGACGCGGCGCAGAAGTCGAAAGAGCCCGTGAACATCAAGAACTTCGAGGTCAGGATCACGGGGCGCGAAGGGGACCGGGTGACCTACGCGTTCCTGAACGGGGGATCGAGCGAGATCAACATCCCGAAGGCGACCGAGGAAGACCTCGCGGTGCTCTGCCAGCTCGCCTTCAACGCTCTCACGGCCGAACAGCGGGCCGCGGAAAAGGGAGGGTTCTATTTCCGCATCGGCCTCCTGTTCTTCTTCACCACCGACGACAAGGACCGCAAGCGCGCCTCGGACGAGCTCGACAAGGCGTCGAAGGAAGGCGTGGCGAGGGCGAAGTGGTACCTGGACCGGCTGGCGGAGAAGGGGCTGAGCGCGGGCGAACTGGCCGCGAAGAAGCTGTTCGACGACGCGTTCGCGTCGTTCGACGCGAAGAAGTACACGGATGCCAAGCAGAAGTTCCAGCGTCTCCTGAACGAAATGGGGGCGACGGCGTGGGTGAAGGAGCGCAAGGCGACGATCCAGCAGCGGATCACCGACTGCGACCAGAAGCTGGGGGGCGGCGACACGGCGGGCATCCAGGCGATCCTCAAGGGGACCGTCATCAAGGTCTACGCCCGCGGCGCGATCGAGGTGAAATACGACTTCACGAAGGAGGAGCAGCTCCAGGACTGGACCGTCGGCGGCGGCACCTGGACGTGGGACAAGGACACGCAGTCGCTTCGGGGCGTGGCCGGGGAGGAAGTCACGCGGGGGGTGAGCTGGAAGGTCCCGCTTGTCGGCGACATGTCGATCGAGATGGACCTGACGCCGCTCGCGGATCGCGGTATGGGAATCGCGGTCCACAACGACGCGGCGGGGCATTACTACCTCGCCCTGTTCGGGGGGCTTGCCCCCGGCACACTTCAGGCGCTGGGCAACCCCGACCTCAAGGCGCTCGCCCTCACCAAGCTCAACATGGGCGGTCCCGTCCCGTTCTCCGTCCTCCAGAGCGCCGCAGACCCGAAGGTCCAGCGCAACCAGGCCATGCGGGTTCGGGTCAGTCGCGCCGGAAAGTCCCTCAGCCTCTATGTCGGCGGCAAGAAACTCCTGACGGGCGAGGACGACGCCTGGACGAAAGGTCAGATCTCTCTCTTCCTGCAGGGGAGCGAAGCCCGGTTCGACGAAGTCACGATCTACGGAACGCCTGACGACAGCTGGGTCAAGGCGAACCTGCCCGGGGGGAAGTAACGCTTACCAGGGAGAACAGGATGAGATGGGTGCTGTTTTGCACGATCGTTGTCGCCTCCTTCGTGGCCGTTGCCGGCTGCACCAATTCGGGACCCGAGGGTGACGGCGACAACGGCCCCGTCGCCGTGGACAGCGGAGCGAACGACGTCCCCTGCTCCGAACCCTACGAGTTCGCCTTCTTCGAGTACGCCCGCAAGGGCGATTTCCGGCCAGGGGGCGACCGGAAGCCCCGGACCATGTACACCCTCCTCTACACGCGCGGCTGGATGCAGAACCGCACCTTCGGCGGCCCCTTCGAGGCCCTCGTCAAGCGGGAAGGGATCGAGACGTTCTGGAAGGAAAGCAAGAAGCGGGCGACGCACGACCTGTACGCCTACATGTACGAGAAGGGCTTCTTCGACCTCCCGGGAAGCGACCTGGTGGACTGGCAGCGTTTCAAACAGGACGGGTACACGACCAAGGCCGTCGCGGTCACGCGCGACGATGTCCGGCACATCGTCTTCTTCGAGGACGTGACCGGCGCTCGCGGGGATGATCCCCGCTGGAACACGTTCAACGACTGCGTGAACCAGCTCCTGACCACGTACTCTTCGATCGAGGACGTCAGGGCCCAGGTCCAGAAGGGTAGCTTCGACAAAGCGTTCGAGGCGTTCATGAAGGGAAAGTAGGGCCCCCGCCGGACAAGGCCTGCCGATTCTGCTACCGCCGTGCCGGGGTGCGGACCATCCCTGCCAAGATGACACCTTTTCGCCCCCGGGTTCCCCTCGCCGGCGGGCACCCGGTTTGCTTTTTGTCCTTCCCATGCGCTTCGACAAACTTACGACCAAGTCGCAGGAAGCCCTCCAGGCCGCCCAATCCCTCGCCGAGGAACGCGGGCACCCCGAGCTGACGCCCGAACACGTGGGCCTCGCGCTCATGGACCAGGAGGGCGGGATCGTCCCCCCCATCCTCAACAAGATGGGAATTTCACCCGACCGTGTCCGCACCGCCTTCCAGAAGGACCTCGACAAGCTCCCCCAGGTCAGCGGCGGCGCTTCCGTCGGCGCAGGCTCGCGCTTCCGCCAGCTCATGGAATCCGCCCGCAAGGAGGCGGAAGGGCTCAAGGACGAGTACGTGTCGGCCGAGCACTTCCTGCTCGCCCTGGCCGCGGGCGCGCCTGCACTGAAGTCGCTCGGCGTGGCGCGGGAAGCGGTGCTGAAGGCGATGGCCGAGGTGCGAGGGAACCAGCGCGTGGATTCCGCGGACCCGGAGGGGAAGTACCAGACGCTCGAAAAGTACTGCCGCGACCTCACGGACGCGGCGAAGAAGGGGAAGCTCGACCCGGTGATCGGGCGGGACGAGGAGATCCGGCGCGTGATGCAGGTCCTGTCCCGCCGAACGAAGAATAACCCGGTGCTGATCGGCGAGCCGGGAGTGGGCAAAACCGCCATCGTGGAAGGGCTGGCGCGGCGGATCATCGAGGGCGACGTGCCGGAGGGTCTGAAGGGCAAGCGCGTCCTGTCGCTCGACATGGGTTCGCTGGTTGCCGGGACGAAGTTCCGCGGCGAGTTCGAAGAGCGCATGAAGGCGTTGCTCAAGGACATCACCGCCGCCGAGGGCGCGATCATCCTCTTCATCGACGAGCTGCACACGATCGTCCGGGCCGGGGCCGCGGAGGGCGGGGCGCAGGACGCCTCGAATCTGCTGAAGCCGGCGCTGGCGCGCGGCGAGCTCCGGTGCATCGGCGCCACGACGCTCGACGAGTTCCGCAAGCACATCGAGAAGGACCCGGCCCTCGAGCGGCGCTTCCAGACGGTCTTCGTGGACCAGCCGAGCGTCGAGGACACGGTGTCGATCCTCCGCGGGTTGAAGGAACGCTACGAAGTCCACCACGGCGTCGGCATCCGCGACTCGGCGCTCATCGCCGCGGCGCGCCTCTCCCATCGCTACATCGCGGACCGCTTTCTCCCGGACAAGGCGATCGACCTCGTGGACGAGGCCGCGAGCGCGATCCGGCTGCAGCTCGATTCGATGCCGCAGGAGATCGACGTGCTCGAGCGGCGGATCATGCAGTTCGAGATCGAAGCGCAGGCGATGAAAAAGGAGAAGGACGACGCGTCGAAGGCGCGGCTGAAGACCGTCGATAAGGAGCTGGCCGAGCTTCGCGAGACCAGCGGCCGGCTGAAGGCGCAGTGGCAGGCAGAAAAGAGCGTGGTCAAGGACCTGGCGAGCCTGACGGAGGCGATCGAGCAGGCGAAGGTGAGGCAGGAGCAGCTGCAGCGCGAGGGGAACCTCGAGAAGGTCGCGGAGATCCGCTACGGGACGCTGCCGGGGCTGGAGAAGCAGCTCGCGGGGACGCAGGCGAAGCTGAAGGACCTGCAGAAGGGCGGCGGCGCGTCGATGATGCGGCAGGAGGTCACGGAGGAGGACATCGCGAAGATCGTGTCGCGGTGGACCGGGATCCCGGTGGCCAAGATGCTGGAGGGCGACATCGAGCGGCTGCTCAAGATGGAGGAGCGGCTGACGAAGCGGGTGATCGGCCAGGAGGAGGCGGTGCGCGCGGTCAGCGAGGCCGTCCGCCGCAGCCGCGCCGGGATGCAGGACCCGAACCGCCCGATCGGATCTTTCATCTTCATGGGCCCCACCGGCGTCGGCAAAACCGAGCTCGCCCGCGCGCTCGCCGAATTCCTGTTCGACTCCGACCAGAACATCGTCCGCATCGACATGTCGGAGTACATGGAGAAGCACAACGTGTCGCGCCTGATCGGGGCGCCCCCGGGCTACGTCGGGCACGAGGAAGGCGGCCAGCTCACCGAGGCAGTCCGCCGCCGGCCCTACAGCGTCGTCCTCTTCGACGAGATCGAGAAGGCGCACAGCGACGTCTTCAACGTCCTTCTGCAGATCCTCGACGACGGCCGCCTGACCGACTCGCAGGGACGCGTCGTGAACTTCAAGAACACCGTCATCATCATGACATCCAACCTCGGCTCCCACCTGATCCAGCAGGTCGCCGGCAAGGACGAAAAATCCGTCGCCTGGAAGTCCATGGTCGACCAGGTCCAGGGCGAGCTCCGCAGCCGCTTCCGCCCCGAATTCCTCAATCGCGTGGACGAAACGATCATCTTCCACGCGCTCACGCAGGAGCACATCACGAAGATCGTGGACGTGCAGCTCGAGCGGCTCCGGAAACTCCTCGCCGACCGCGGGCTCACGATTGAGCTCACCAGCGACGCGAAGAAGGAACTGGCCACCGAAGGCTTCGACCCCCAGTACGGAGCGAGGCCGCTCAAGAGGACCATCCAGAAGCGCCTGCAGGACCAGCTCGCGCGCGGGATTCTCGAGGGGAAGTGGAAGGACGGAGACGCGATCCGGGTCACCGCGAAGGGCGGGGAACTGGTGTTCGAGAAGAAGTAAGCTTCGTCCGGGAAAAACAAAGGGCGGCGAGGAATATCCCCGCCGCCCTCATTCGTTTTTTCCTGCTTCCTGCTTCCTGCTTCCTGCTTCCTGCTTCCTGCTTCCTGCTGACTTCCTACTTCTTCGGTTCCTTCTTCAGCCACTCCTCGATTTCCGTCCGGTCCTTCCAGTCCTTCGGCGCAACCTCGAGGGCCTTCTTGTAGTCCGGCACCGCGTCGTCGCCCTTTCCGGCCGCATACTTCGCATAGCCGCGAAGCTTCCAGGCGTCCGCGTTTTTCGGGCTGAGGCGCACGACCTCGTCGAGATCGGCGATCGCTTCCGCGTACTTCTTGAGCTCGCAATTGATGAGGGCGCGATTGAAGCGGGCGTTGCGGTGTTCCGGATCCGACTTGATGGCGGCCGAGAAGTCGTCGGACGCGCGGGCGAAGTCCTTTTTGGCATACCAGGCGAGGCCGCGCGCGTTGAGAAGGGAAGGGTTGCCCGCATTGCCCTTGAGGCCGGCGTCGGCGGCCTCGATGGCGGCATCGGCGGAGCCCGCGGCGACGCGGACTTCCGCGAGAGCGGACCAGGAAGCGGCGCTTTCAGGGGCGAGGGCGGTAGCGGCCTTGAGGTCGGCCTCGGCGCCGGCGAGATCCTTCTGCGCCCAGCGGACCATGCCGCGGCGGTAGGCTGCGGCCGGGAGTTTCGGGTCGAGCTTCACGGCCTCATCCAGGTCCGTGCGAGCCTTGCCGAGGTCGCCCTTCGCGCGGTGACTCCAGCCGCGGTTCGCGTAGGGACGGGCGTCGGCCGGCGCGAGTTCAATGGCCTTCGTGAAATCGGCAATCGCCTTGTCGGTCTGTCCCTGCCGCAGGTAGGCCACGCCGCGATTGTTGTACGCCGCCTGCATGTTCGCGTCGGCCGCGATGGCCTCCGTGTAGGCCGCCACCGCCCCGTCGAGGTCATCGTTCTGGAGGCATTCGTCCCCCTTCGACTTGGCGCCGCCCGATCCGCCGGACTTCTCGGATCCGGAACACGCTGCCAGCACGACCACCAACGCCAACGGCCACAGTTTCTTCATCGGTACCCCCTCTGATGGTTCGAATCTCGGGACATCCCCCGAGGACCCGCATAATCCCACGACCATCGCGCTTCCCGGAGAGAAAAGCCATGCGCCGATGAAGTAGTCCTCCTTCGCCCGGGCGCTTCGCGTCCCGGGCTTCGGCGGACAGGTCCGCCTACGGCCTCGGCGCGGGCGGCGGGGCGCCCGGGGGCCAGGCGGCGGCGGCGGGGCCTGCGGGGGCGCGATCGAGCTTCTCTCGCGTGAGGCCGATGTCGCGGTGAATGTCGACCAGGGCGATGCACAGGTCGCCGGCGGCGAGGAGCATCACGGACTGCACGACGAGCCAGGTCGCGGCCCCGCCGAGCGCGAACCAGTACGCCTTGTCCACCGTGCCGGCCTTCGACGCCGCGTGATACGCGGTCCAGAGCCCCACGATCCCGAACGCGAGCCAGCACGCGGAGCACAGCTTGAGGATCGGCGAGGCCAGCATCAGGAACAGGAAGGGCGAAGGGCGGCGGACGGGTTCGGACATGGGCGGATCTCCTTTGGAGTCTGGCAGTCAGGAACGTCCGGGCGGCGGGCGGGTTCGGCCAGTCCAGCATATGGCAGACCATGCAGCTCATGTCCATTTGACCGCGCGGGCCGCCAAGCGCGAGGGAAAATCGCCGCGCGACGCTATACTCCCCGCCTCCCTCTGCGACCTCCTCTCCCCGGAGCACCCATGGCCACGACCCGTGTGAAGATCTTCGGCGCCGGCTCGAGCGGCAACCACCTGGCCAACGCCTGCCGATCGCTCGGCTTCGATGTGGTCGTGTGCGACCCGGACGAGAAAGCGCTCGGCCGAATGCAGAAGGACATTTACCCCAACCGCTACGGTCGCTGGGATCCCGCCATACAGCTCTTCCTCAACGACAAAGCCCCGAAGGGCGGTTTCGACTACATCATGGTCGCGACGCCGCCGGAGGATCACCTGCCGCTGGCGCTGGAAGCGATCGAGGAGGGGCCGAAGGGAATCCTGGTGGAGAAGTCGGCGTGCCCGCCGCACATGGAGCTGGCGCACGAGGTGGACGAAGCGGCGGGTGCGAAGGGAATCCGGATGTTCGCGGGGTATGACCATGTGGTCGGGAGGGCGCAGGAGATGTCGGAGGAGATGGTGGCCGGCCGCGCGATCGGCGACGTATTCACTCTGGACGTCGAGTTCCGCGAGCACTGGAAACCGACGCTGGACGCGCACCCGTGGTGGACCGGCGGCCCGCAGGACGCGTGGCTGGGGTCCTGGGAGCGCGGCGGCGGCGCGAGCGGAGAGAATTCCAGCGCGCTCAACCTCTGGCAGCACTGGGCGCACGTCCTCGGCAAGGGACGCGTGGTCGAAGTCGAGGCGATGGTGACGTACGTGAAAGAGGGGAAAGCTCACTACGACTCCGTCATGGCGCTGAACCTTCGAACGGAGAAGGGATTCACCGGCCGAGTCGTACAGGACGTCCTGACGCGGCCGGCACGGAAAGTCGCGGTGCTGCAGGGAAGCGAGGGGCGGATCGAGTGGTTCGCGAACCACACTTCCAGCGGCGACGCCGTCTTCCTGCTGCGGCCGGGGATGCCGGACAAGATCACGCCGGTGCACAAGAAACGGCCCGAGGACTTCATCGCGGAGGTGCGCCACGTCTGGTCGGTGGTGAAGGACAACAAGCCGTCGCCGATCGACCTGAAGCGGGGGCTGGACACGGCGATGGTGATTGCCGCGGCGCACGAATCCGAGCAGCGCAAATGCCGTGTGAAGATCGACTGGAGCGTCGGGTACACGCCCGAGGCGATCGTCCCGTGCGCCTGATACCGCGGAGCTGAAAGGACCATGGGCGCCCCCGCGATCCGAGTCATCGTTTTCGACCTCGACGGCACGCTCATCGAGTCGGATGCCGTCAAATCCCGGGCCTACTTCGACATTTTCCCGCCCGCCGCGGCCCCGGCCGTCGAGGCCGCGATCCGCGCGGACCGCTACGAGAACCGCTTCGACCGCATCGCGCGGATTCTCCGGGGAGTGAACGGGGCTGAGCCGTCCGAGGGGGAAGTGGCCCGGCTGGCGCAGGCGTACAACGACATCTGTGAATCGCACCAGGCGACCTGCCCGGAGCGGGAGGGAGCCTCCCGCGTCCTGTCCCGGCTCGCGGTATCGAACCCGCTCTACATGTGCTCGGGAACCTGGGAGGAGTCGCTCCTTCGGGTCGTGAAGGCGCGCGGCTGGGAGTCCCATTTCCGTGCCGTCTACGGAGGCCCACGGAGGAAGTCGGAAAACCTGGCGCGAGTGGCGCAGCACGCCAGGGCAGCCTGGGGGGAGATGCTCGTCATCGGCGACACCCGGGACGACATGGACGCGGCGCTGGGACTGGGCTGCCGGTTCTGGGGCGTCACGAGCAGTTCGACCGATTTTGCGGCGGGAGGCGTCAAAGTGTTGTCGGCGCTGTCGGAGCTCGAAGCGCTGGCGTAACTGCTGCGGGAGCGTTTCGGACGCGGACACCATGGATGCACCGACGGGGATCGTGACGCTGGTCTTTGTGGAGGGCCCGGAGGGGCCGCCCACGGGAGGCCCGGACCTTCGCCGCGCGATCGCGGCTGCCGGTGGATTCCAGGTGAAGTCCTCCGCCGGCGCATGGATGGCCGCTTTCGCTGCTTCGGGCGCGGCGTTGAGGTTCGTGCTGGCCTCGCAGCTGGCGGCCGGGGCCGCAGGGCTGCGCGCCGGAATCGCGACGGGGGAGGCCATCGTGGAGCGCGATGCCGCCACGGGGCGCGCGGATTACTTCGGCCCGATCGTGAACCGCGCGGCCCGCCTCATGACGGCCGCACATCCGGGGCAGACGCTTCTGTCGGAAGCGGCGCGCGCGGCGGCGCCGGCGGAAGTGGCGCTTCGCGACCTGGGCGAGCATCGCCTTCGAGGCATCGAGCGCCCGGAACGGCTGTACCTGGCACTTCCCGATGCCTGGCGCGGCCGCGACTTCCCACCTCTGCTTACCCTGCGCACTTCGCCCACCAACCTGCCGCCCCAGACGAGCGGTTTTGTGGGAAGGGAGCACGAGCTTGCCGAGTTGGCCCGGGTTCTGGAGGATCCCGCGGCACGGGTTGTCACGATCACGGGCGGTGCCGGTGTCGGCAAGACGCGGCTGGCCGTGCGCGCCGCGTCGGCCTTTGTGGACCGGATCCCCGGAGGCGTGTGGTTCGCGGATCTTGCGGAGGAGCGTGGGGCTGAGGGGATCGCCCGGGCCGTGGCCGAAGGGCTTGGCGTGACGGTGACCGGGGCCGCGCCGGTCGCCGCTGTGGGAGCGTCCATCGAGGCGCGCGGCCGGGTTCTCCTCGTCCTGGACACTTTCGACGTGCATCTCCCGGACGCCGCCGCCACGGTCGGCGCCTGGTCCGCCCGGGCTCCCGACGCGACGTTTCTCCTCACGAGCCGCACGCTCACGGGGCTCCCCGGCGAACGGGAGCTCAGGCTGGATTCGCTTCCTCCCGCCGCCGCCGTGAGGCTGTTCGCCGACCGGGCGCGGGAAGCGCGTCCGGACTTCGAGCTTGGGCCGGAGAACGAGGCGGACGTCGCGAGAATCTGCAGCGAACTCGAGGGGTTGCCGCTGGCGATCGAGCTTGCGGCGGCGCGGGCGCGGATCCTGAAGCCGTCGGAGATGGTCCGGAAGCTGGGCCAGAAATTCCAGCTGCTCCGGTCGGTGCGCAAGGACGCGGCGCCCCGCCAGCAGACGCTGACGGCGGCGATCGAGTGGAGCGAAGAGCAGCTGACGCCGTGGGAGCTGAGCGCGCTTCGGCAGATGACGGTCTTCTGCGGCGGGTGCACGCCGGAGGCGGCGGACGCGGTGATCGACCTGTCGGGGCACCCGGGCGCGCCCGGCGGTGCCGCGGCGGCACGGGCCCTCGTCGCGCGGAGCCTCCTGTCCGCCCGCGAGAGCGACCAGGCCACCCGATTCGTCATGTCCCGCACGCTTCACGAACACTCGCTGGCGCACCTTCCGGCCGAAGGACCGGAGGGGAGGAAGGCCGCCGAGTCGAGGCATGCCGCCTGGTGCGTCCGGTTCGCGGCTTACCTGGATTCGCACAGCGGGCAGCGGGAATCGCGCGACCTGGCGCGTGAGGAGATCGAGAACTTCTTCGCGGTGCAGGACCGGCTGGGCGGACAGGAGGACCGGGCTCTCGACGTCGCGCGCGTCATCGCTTCCACGCGCACGTCGCTGTTGTGGCATGGGCCGCTGAAGGAGGGCCTGGAGCGCATGACCCGGGCGCGGGCGGCGCTGGGCTCACCGGAGGAGCCGGAGACCAGGATGCGCCTGATGCTGGGCGAGGCGCGGCTTCAGAAGGCGCTGGGGCGCTGGAAGGAGGCGCTGGACGTGGCGGATGAAGCGGCGCGGTTCGGGAAGTCCTCGGGAGCGACGGCCCTGCTTTCGGAGGTTTTGTGGGAAGTGGCGTACCTGGCGGGGTCGTTCAGCGAATACGACCGGTCGGATGCGGCGCTGGCGGAATCGGAAGCGATGGCGCGGGCGGCGGGGAACCGGGTGCGGCTGATGAGTTGCCTGCATTTGCGGACGGTGCGGATGAGGGGAAGGGGCGACGTGGCGGGTTCGCTGGCGCTGGCGCGCGAGGCGCTGGAGATTTCGCGGGAGATTCCGAGCCGGGAAGACGCATTGGCGGAGAGCCTGAACGTCGTCGCGAACGTGCTGGGGGAGGCGAGCGACCCGGCCGGGGCGTTTGCGATGTACCGGGAGGCGATCGAGATCGACGAGCGCCTCGGAAACGAGGCCGGGCGGGCGACGCGACTGGGGAATTCCGGGGATGTGCTCCTGGAAATGGGGGAGCTGTCCTCGGCGATGGACTTCTACATGCGGGCGGGCGAAGTTGACCGGCGGCTCGGGCGCCAGGCCTACCTCACCTACGGGCTGATCCGCCAGTCGTCGGTGCTGCGTGTCCAGGGCGACTGCGCCGGAGCTCTCGCGCTCCTCGACCGGGCCAGCGAGGGCCTCGGCCGGCTCGGCAGCCCGCAGCTGCGGGCGATCTGGACGCTCCGGCGTCTCGAAATCCTCTTCGACATGGGCGACGACGCCGGCGTCGTGCGGCTTTTCGAAGAGTCCGCCAGGGATGCCTTGATCGACCAGGATCTTCCCAAGGTCCTGGCCGCGAACGCCATCGGCGCCCGGGCCCTGGTCCGGCTCGGTCGCGCCGCCGAGGCCCACGCGCTTCTCGCCCGCGTCCTCAAGGACGGCGTTCCCGGGTCCCTGCCGGACGTCGATCGATTCGGGCTCTTTGCCGTCCGGGCCCTCGTGGCGGAAGCGGCCGGGGAGTTTGACGAGGCGCGGCGACTGGGGAAGGAAGCGGCGGAGCTGGGCGCGAAGCTGAGGGTGAACTATGGCGCGAGGAACCCCACGCTCGCGGATCTGGGGCCCGTCGTGGAGCGGATCGCGCGCGGGTGACCCGGACGCGCGGGACTGGTAGGATTCGCCCCCTGTGGAACCGCGATCCTGCTTCTGGACTCCCGTCGC
>CAVPNQ010000108.1:0-7066 GCA_963706735.1 uncultured Planctomycetia bacterium | reverse complement strand
AGCTTCCCGCCGCCCTTCCAGTGATCGAGCGCGTAGAACGCGCCCGACGGGTCCAGCGCCACGGACTCGAGCCCGCCCTTGCCGGCCTTGAAGCAGCCCTTGAACGTGAACGCCAGCTTCTTCGGGTCCGGCGGCTTCTCCTGCATCGCCTTGATCGCTTCCGACTGGAGCGCCAGCGCTTCAGGATGGCCCTTGCGGACGTCCAGGGCCGCGCGGGCCTCGGCTTCGACTTTCTTCCAGTCGCGGGCTTCCTTCGCTTTTTTCGCGGCTTCGAGGTGCTCGGTGAAGAGCCTGTCGGTGGCTTCGCGGGCGATGTTGTCCTCGAGGATCTTGGCCTTGGCGCGGGCGCTGGAGGCTTCCTCGGGTGAAGGAGCGATATCGGCGGCGGCGCGGTAACCGGCGGCGGCGGCCTGGGGGTTGGAGGTCTCGAGTTTCTTGGCCTCGAGGATGGCCTGGGAGTAGCGGGCGTTCTTCTCGCGGCGGTCGACGTCTTCGCGGGCGGCCTTGACGAGGGTGGCGGCGTCGCCGCCGACGACGGTGGCGAGGGCCTCGGCGTCGGCGAGGCGGAGGCGTGCGGGGGTGAACTCGCCTCGGCCGGCGGCGTCGGTGGCCTCGGCCATGAACTTATCGAAGCGGCGGCGGCTTTCCTCGGCGGTGGCGACGGCGCCGCGCCGGGCCTCGAGGGCGCGGGCGAGCCGCCCGTACTCCTCGGTCTCGACGGGGCCCTCGGCGAGGGTCGCGACGACGACGAGGGCCTTCTCGGCATCGTCGAGCTGGCCGGCCTCGATGGCCGTCTTCGCCTTGTCCGCCGCCTCGCGGAACTTCGCTGCGTGGGCCTTGTCGGCGGCCGCGCGTTCGTTTTCCTTCGCGGCGTCGCGCGTGCGCTCGAGCTCGGCGGTGATCTGGAAGATGACGGCCTCGCGGACCTTCTGGGCGACCGCTTCGTCGAGCAGCTTCTGGAGTTTCGCGACGGAAGCGGCGTTCGCGGTGGCCGGATCGGCGCGGGCGTCGTCGAGTTTCTTGCGGTACTCGTCGGCGAGGGCGGTCTCCTGGCGCTCGCGGAGATCCTTGAGCGCGTCGTTGATCTCCTGGCGGTGGACGCCGGTCGCGCCGGGGAGGAGCAGGGTGTACGCGTCCGCGGCCGCCTTGAGATCTCCCTTGTCGGCCAGGTCCGCCGCTTCCTGGATCTTCTTCGCGAGGAGCTTTTCAGCCGCCTGCGCGGCGGTCTCGTCGGGCGGCTTCGTCGTGGTCCCGTTGCCGTTGGTGTTCCCGTTGTTCCCGGTGCTATTGCCCGAGTTTCCGTTCCCGGCGGTGTTGCCGTTCCAGTTCGTCTTGAGCCACTCCTTCTTCCACACCGCGACCGATCCCACGCCGAGCCCCGCGACGAGGAAGAGCACCGCCGCGATGTACCGCGGGTTCCGCCGGCCGATCTGCGTCCCGATGTTCGTGACTCCGGATTTCACGGACGTGATCATCCGGACCATCGTGGAAGGGTTCTGCGGGAGGGACAGGAGGGCGTTGGAGAGTTCCTGGCAGGTCTGGTAGCGCTCCGTGGGCTTGTCGCGGAGGCACTTCATGACGATGACGTCGAAATCCTTCGGGATCTCCTTGTTGATGCGGCTGGGGGGGTCGAAGATTCCCATGGGGACGCGGCCGGTGGACATTTCGTAGAGCATGACGCCGACGGAGTAGACGTCGGCGCGGCGGTCCACGTTCTTGGCGTCGCGCTTCTGCTCGGGCGCCATGTAATCGAGGGTGCCCATGGCCATGTGGTCGCCGGTGAGGGTGCCGATGGCGGTGGATTTCTCGGCGAGCTGGGCGATGCCGAAATCGGCGACCTTGGCGACGCCGGTGGTTTCGTCGAGGAGGATGTTGGCGGGCTTGATGTCGCGGTGGACGACGCCCTGTTCGTGGGCGAAGTGAAGGGCGCTGCAGACCTGGATGCCGATCTCGATGAGTTCCTTGAGGTTGACGCCCTTGTCGGCGAGCTTGGCGGCGAGGCTCTGGCCCTTCACGTACTCCATCACGAAGTAGCACGTCCCGCCGTCCTCGCCCTTGTCGATGATCTGGATGATGTTGGGGTGGTTGAGCTTGGCGACGGACTCGGCTTCGCGGTGGAAGCGGCCGACGAACTGGCGGTCGCGCGAGAATTCCTTGGGGAGGACCTTGATGGCGACGATGCGGCCGAGGGACTGCTGGGTGCCCTTGTAGACGACGGCCATGCCGCCGCGGCCGAGGAGCTCGGTCGTCTCGTACGGCCCGAGCTTCATCTTGACGCTGTCCTTTGAAGGACCGCCGCTCGGGTCGATCAGCGTCTTGTCGTCGTTCTGGGACATGGGTCTACTTTTCCACCTTGGCTTCTTCCAGCGTGCCTTGAACCTCGACGACTTCGAAAGGCTTTTCCTTCCCCTTGAGCTTCAGGGGCTCGAGCTCCTTCACGCGGAAGATCGGCTGGGCCTTCGCGAGGGTCTGCCTGGCGGCGAGGATCTGCCCCGGCGCGGCGCCGCTGCACAGGCGGCTCGCCGTGTTCACGACGTCGCCGATGACGGTGAACTCCATCCGCTGCTCGCTTCCGATCATCCCGAGCGCGGCGACGCCGGTGTTGATGCCGATGCCCATCTGGATGACGGGATGGCCGCGCTTCTCCCACTCCGCGTTCATCTTCTTGAGTTTCTCCATCATGGCGAGGGCGCACTGGAGGGCGCGGTCGGGGTCGTCGGGGCCCGTGAAGGGGGACCCGAAGACGGCGAGGAGGGCGTCGCCGATGAATTTGTCGAGGGAGCCTTCGCAGCGGAAGATTTCGGCGGTCATCTCCTGGAAGTACTCGTTGAGGAGGCCGATCATCTGGTCGGCGGAGAGTTTTTCGGAGAGGGTGGTGTAACCGCGGATATCGCTGAAGAGGACGGTGACTTCCTGCGATTTGCCGCCGAGCTCGATCTTCTTGGAGCCGTCCACGATCTGTTCGACGACGTTGGGGCTGAGGAAGCGTTCGAAGTTGGCGCGCTGCTTGGCCTGGTTCTGGATGGTGGCGTAGAGGCGCGCGTTTTCGACGGCGAGGGCGGCCTGGTTGGAGACGCCGGTGAGGAGGCGCAGGTCCTCCTCGGTGTAGGCGCCGACGGCGCGCTTGGAGTGGAGGTGGAGCATGCCGAGGACGCCGGACTTGGCCTTGAGGGGGGCGCACATGAAGCTGCGCACCTGTGAGTTGAACACGGAGGTGTCGCCCTTGGAGAAGCGGGCGTCGGTCTGGGCGTCGCTGGACAGGATGGCGACTTCTTCCTGGAGGACGCGGGCCATGATGGCCTTGGAGATGGCGACGTGCTCGATCTTGGTCTGGCCGTCGCGGGCGCGGACGATCTTGGGAATGAGCTCGCCGGAGCGGTCGCGGAGGAGGAGGAACGCCTCGTCGGGGCGGAAGAGCTCCATGATCTTCTCCATGACCAGCCCGAGGACTTCGGAGAGGTTCGTGGAGGAAGCGAGGTTGGCGGAGACCTCGAAGATGAGCTTGAGGCGGGCGTTCTCGCGGGCGAGGGCGGTGGCGTCGAGGCGGGCGGGGGAAGGAGCGTCGGCCTCGCCGACGCCGATGATGGTGCGGACGGCGGGGTTGACGAAATTGAAGTCGCGTTCGAAGTCGCGCGCGGAGGAGGACGAGGAGAAGGTGAAGCGCGTCCGGCCGACCTGGAGCTCGTCCTTGTCGTTGAGGAACGCCTCCTTCACGCGCTTGCCGTTCAGGAACGTCCCGTTCTTGGACTGGTCGCGGACGAGGATCCGCCCGTCCGGGCGGCGCATGAGCGTCGTGTGGACGCGCGACACGTTGAAATCGTGCTTGAGGACGATGGTGCAGACCTGCGAAGAGCGGCCGATGGAGAGAGGCTCTTCGGTGATCTCGAAGATCGAGCCGGGGTTCCAGCCTTCGCGGGTGGTGAGGGAGGGCATGAGGTGACAAGTCTAGCAGACCTGAGGCGGGGAGGGCAGCGGGGGGCCGCGGTCGCGGGAACCAGCAAAGGCAAAAGGGAGAACACCGGACATGCACCCGCTGCGCTCCCGTTCTCAATCCAGAGCTTGAGATCACAATCTGTGATCTCAAGATCGGGAGCGCGACTTGAGGTTGCAAATTGTGACCTCAAGAATGGGACGGGGCTGCCTGTCCGGAGATCAGCGCTCGTAGAACGCGCCGTTTTCTCCCTCAGCCGTTTTCCGTGCCTGTCCGTGCCTGTCCGTGCTCTCCGTGTCATGCCGTTCTTTTGCCGTCACCACCGCTGTCCGGCACCCCCGAGATTTCCGCGCGCCCGCCCCGGTCGCCGGCCGCGGTGTGCAGCCACGCCTTGCGGTCGTTCGTGTGGATCTTCCTCTCAAAGCCGAACTGTTCCGCCCCGAAGTTCAGGAGCAGGCCAAGTTCGACCGTGCTGGCGTACAGGTAGTTCATGAGCTGCCGAAGCTCGCCGTTCCCGAGCGCCGCCAGGGCCTTGGTCTCGACGACGACGAGATCCTCCACGACGAAGTCCACGCGGAAGCGGCCGATGGTGCAGTCCCGGTACAGGACCGTGACCGGGGCTTCGCGACGAAAGCGCAGGCCCTGGGCCCGGAACTCGAGCTCGAGCGCGGACTGGTACATGAACTCGGGGTAACCGGCGCCGAGGGCGCGGTGGACGGCCAGGGCGCAGGCGATGATCCGGCCGGACAGGTCGGCGTGAAGCATGGGAGAGGCCTCGAAAGAAAGGGGTGTAGGTGAAGTGTATGATGTAGGTGCAGAAAGTCAAGGGCGTTGGTTGAGAAAAAGGATTAAGGGCCATTCACGGAGGGCACGGAGACGCACGGACAGGCACGGAAAAAAAAGGGCAGGAGGGGGACAGCCTCTTGCTTGGTTGACAAGGACCGTCCTCCTCCCTGCAATGGCCCCCCTCTTTCACGCATGACCTCTCCCCTCCCCCCTGCTTCGCGCATCTGGGTCGCCGGCCACTCCGGCCTGGCCGGCTCCGCGATCGTCCGCCGCCTCGCGGCCGAGGGTGTCACTTCCCCGCTCACCGCTTCCCACTCCGACCTGGACCTCCGCGACCAGGCCGCCACACGCGCGTTCGTCGCCCGCCACCGCCCTGAACTCGTCTTCCTCGCCGCCGCCACCGTCGGCGGCATCCTCGACAACGCTTCCAGGCCCGCCGATTTCCTCTACGACAACCTCATGATCTCGGCGAACGTCCTCGAGGCCTGCGCGACCTCTGGGACGCGGCGCGTCGTCCTCCTCGGGAGCTCGTGCGTCTACCCGCGCGACGCCGCGCAGCCGATCCGGGAGGAAGCGCTTCTCACGGGTCCGCTGGAGCCGACGAACGAGGCTTACGCGGTGGCGAAGATTGCGGCGCTGAAGCTGGGGGAAGCGTTCCGGCGGCAGAGGGGGCTGGACGTGGTGAGCGTGATGCCTTCGAACCTTTACGGGCCGGGGGACAGCTTCGACCTGCAGAAGTCGCACGTGCTGCCGGCGCTGATCCGGAAGTTTGCGGAAGCGGGGCCGGGGGGGACGGTGGTGGTGTGGGGGACGGGGCGGCCGCGGCGGGAGTTCCTGCATGCGGATGATCTGGCGGATGCGGTGGTGTTTCTGGCGAAGAGGCGGGAGGGGGAAGGGCTGGTGAATGTGGGGACGGGGACAGACGTGACTGTTGCGGAGCTGGCGGAGCTGGTCGGGCGGATCGTGGCGCCGGGGGCGCGGGTGGAATGGGACGGGAGTAAGCCGGATGGGACGCCTCGGAAGTTGTTGGATGTGTCGAGGATGAAGGGGATGGGATGGAGGGCGCGGATTGGGTTGGAGGAGGGGGTGCGGCGTACTTGGGAGTGGTATCGGGCGTTGCGGGTTGGGGGTTCCGGAAGTTGAGTTCGGAGTTCGGAGTTCTGAGTTCGGGGTTCGGTTGGGGTTACGGGTTGAGGGTTTGGCTTGAACTCGGGGGGGGGCATGAACTTTCCTGCTCGGAACGGGAAACGGGCGCTGGTTACCGGGATCACCGGCCAGGATGGGTCGCACCTTGCGGAACTGCTCCTGGGAAAGGGCTACGAGGTCTGGGGCGTGATCCGGCGATCGTCCTCCTTTAACACGGCGCGGATCGACCACCTCTACCAGGATCCCCACGAGGCCGATGTGCGGCTGCGGCTTGTCCACGGCGACCTCACCGACGGCTCCTCCATCAACCGCGTCCTCAAACAGTCGCGGCCCGACGAGATCTATAACCTCGGCGCACAGTCCCACGTGAAAGTCTCCTTCGACGTCCCCGAATACACCGGCGAAGTCACCGGCCTCGGCGCCATCCGCATCCTCGAGGCCATGCGCGACCTCGGCCTCTCCTCACGCTTCTACCAGGCCTCCTCCTCCGAACTCTTCGGCGGCATGGGGAACGCCCCCCAGGACGAGTCCACCCCCTTCCACCCTCGCTCCCCTTACGGCGCCGCCAAGGCCTACGCCTTCTGGATCACCAAAAACTACCGCGAGGCTTACGGCGTCTTCGCTTCCAACGGCATCCTCTTCAACCACGAAGGCCCCCGCCGCGGAGAGACGTTCGTGACGCGCAAGATCACGCGGTCCGTCGGCCGGATCCGGCACTTGCTCCAGGAGAAGCTCTACCTGGGTAACCTGAATGCGAAGCGCGACTGGGGTTACGCGCCGGACTACGTGGACGCCATGTGGCGGATGCTCCAGGCGCCGGCGCCGGACGATTTCGTGGTCGCGACGGGCGAGACACACACCGTCCGCGAGTTCTGCGAGCGGG
This sequence comes from uncultured Planctomycetia bacterium, assembly GCA_963706735.1. Classification (GTDB taxonomy): domain Bacteria; phylum Planctomycetota; class MHYJ01; order WSZJ01; family WSZJ01; genus WSZJ01. The sequence continues at coordinate 320 of CAVPNQ010000108.1, read as the reverse complement.
CGTTCGAGGCCGGCGGCATGCCGCTTCGATGGGAAGGAACGGGCGCTCACGAGAAGGGCGTCGCGGCGGACGGACGGGTGCTGGTCGAAATCGATCCGCGCTATTTCCGGCCGGCAGAGGTAGATTTGCTGCAGGGAAATGCGGCCAAGGCCCGGAAAGCTCTGGGCTGGTCGCCGACGACGGGCTTTGCAGACCTGGTGCGCCTGATGGTCGAGTCGGACCTGGAGCTGGCGCGCCGCGAGAGGAAAGCGGACTCGCCGGGCTAAGGGTCTGCTTCATTTGAGGCGATCGGACATTTCGTGAAAATCCCGCACGACCGG
>CAVPNQ010000107.1:0-34352 GCA_963706735.1 uncultured Planctomycetia bacterium | reverse complement strand
CGCCCTTCATCAGCGGCAAGGACTCGCTCAACAACGAGTTCTCGCACGCGGGTGAGACGATCGCGGTCCCGCCCAGCCTGCTCATCAGCGCGCTGGCGATCGTCCCGGACGTCCGCCGTTCGGTCACCATGGACCTCAAGAAAGCCGGCAATGCCCTCTGGCTCGTCGGCGAAACCCGCGAGGAACTCGGTGGCGGCGAGTGGTACCGGTTGCACGGGTGGCTCGGCGCGCATTCGCCCACGCCGGACCTCAAGCAGGCCCCCACGATCCTCGCCCGCATGCACGCCGCCATCACCCACAGTCTCGTCCGCTCTGCCCACGACCTCAGTGAAGGCGGCCTCGCCGTCGCCGCCGCGGAAATGGCGCTCGCCGCCGGGATCGGCTGCGACATCGCGCTCGACGCCGTGCCGACACCCGTGCCGCTTCCCACCGACGTGCTCATGTTCAGCGAATCCTGCACGCGCTTCCTGGTGGAGGTGGAGAAGGGGAATGAGGCCGCGTTCGCGAAAATGTTCGACCGCCTGCCCGCGCGCAAAGTCGGCGAGGTGACAGGGAAGGGCGTGGTCGCGTTCACGAAGGGTGGAAAGCCCGTGTGCAGCGTGGGTGTGGGCGAGGCGGAGAAGGCCTGGAAGGGGCCGATGGACTGGTAAAGGCTGTCAAATGAGCGAACTTCCGATTCGATGGGAGGACATTCCCAAACCCGCACTTTGGGCACGTCTACATCCAGGCTGCTCCCGATCCGTAGTCCGGCAGGCGACTCGATTGGCGACGCAGAAGCTCCTCGGACTTGCGGGAGTAACCCGGGGACTCGCCGTACTCGTCGACGAGCAATCCAATCAGGTCTTCCTGGTGTGCGATCCTGAGGGCGTCGTGGTCGTGATACCTCACGAGCACTGGACCCTGGATGCTCTGCCGATCGCGCTCCGTGATGAGGGCGCCCGCCAACCGCGACTAATTGGGGAAGTCCTACGGGCCCGGAGAGAGTTCCCCGATGCAAGGAGGTTAGTGCGCGAAATCGACTGGTCGGCGGAAAGGGATCGCCAGACGCAACTGAACGACCTATTTGAACGACGGCGCATCTTAAGCAGGCGGATGTACGCCGATGGCAAGCCTCGCTCCTGGCAATGTCCGGGGTGCGGAGCACGCACCACAACCTGGAGCCTGCACCAGGACCCTCCGCTCGACCTTCAAGTGTTCTGCCCACTGGACGGGAGCAGCTATGACATCGAAACGGCCCTGACTTCGCTTGCCTGATGGAGCGCGACTCCCGGGTCACACCCCCGCGCTCACCTTCTCCCTCACCGCACCCCCGCTGACCAGCCGATCCGTCACCCGTGGCCTCGACACCCGCGGCACGAGCGGGAACCGTTTTTGGATTCGCACGAACAGGAAGAATACGGCGAGCCAGAACGAGACGCGGTGCACGTCTCCCGCAAGGACCCGGACGACGGCGCGGCGGACGCCGAACCAGTTGGTGGGGGGGCTCATGAAGCAGTCGAGCCAGCCGGGGCGTTCGTAGAAGCCGCGGACGAAGCGGGTGTAGGTATCGACGGCCTGGAAGAATGAGGCGGTGGAAGCGTCGAAGTCGGAGGCGCGGACGTTGCCGCGTTTCGTCAGCGCGCGGTCCACGACTTCGGCACACAGAATGGCGTGGCGCTGCGACAGGCAGAAGCCGGTCGAGAAGATCGGATCGAGGAAGGCGGCGGCGTCGCCGACGAGGGACCAGCTTGCGCCGTGGGCGGTGTCGCAGCGGTGGGAGTAGTCGGCTTCGATGCGGACGGGGGAGACTCGCTTCGCTTTCGCCATGCGGCCGGTGAGATGCGAGGACGCGGCGATGAGCTGGTCGAGGAGATCGGCGGGATCGCCGCTCCAGCGGTCGCGCACCGAGCGGTCCACGACGCAACCGACGCTCGTCGTGTTGTGCTTCCCGCGGATCTCGATCGGGATGACCCAGTACCACGCGTCGGCGGCGGTGACGACCGTGATGATCCCCTCGCGCACGCCCTCGGGAAGCTTCACGTCCTCGTAGTGCGCGAAGACCGCGAACTTGGTCAGGCTGTCGATCGTCCGCCGCAGGCCGAGCCGTTTCCCCATGAAGGACTTGATGCCGGAGCAGTCGAGAAGTGCGTGAGCGCGTTCGGTGTGGTTTTTGCCGGCTGCGTCGCGCCAGGTGACTTCGACGCCGGGGTTGAGGAGCTTCACGTCCTGGACCCGGCAGCCGTAGCGGATGTCGGCGCCGCAGGAGCGCGCGTGATCTACGGCCGCCTTGTCGAACTTCGCGCGGTCCACCTGCACCGCGTCCTTGAGGCCGTCCTCCATCCAGTTGGCGAACCAGAACTGGGCGGTGTCCTTGCCGTCGGCCGTGACGAACTCGGCGCCCCCCTTGTAGGGGAAGCCGAGCGGTTTCAGCTTTTCCCACAGCCCGAGGCGCTTCCAGATCTGAATCGCTGCCGGGAGCATGGATTCGCCGATGTGGAAGCGGGGGAAGTCCTCCGCTTCCAGCGCCATGACGGAACGGCCTGCCTGGCTGAGGACGGTAGACGCAGCCGAGCCAGCCGGGCCGGCGCCGATCACGATACAGTCGAGCACATGAAGATCCTGACAGGTGCATTCCCCGAGCGGCCGCGATGGTAGGGAACTGCGGGGCGCAGGTCGAAGGTTATGGCCTCTCTTCGACCGCGCCTTCGTTCTGCCGGCGAACGCCGGCGCCCGACGCGGTCTCGTTTTCCCCCTTGCGCCCCCCGCGGCACAAGGTAGCCTCCCGGTCCCTCTCACCCCATTCCCACGAAAGGCGTCTTCCATGTCTCCCCGTAACGTCGTCATCGTCGGAGCGACCGGCGCGGTCGGCCAGGAGTTCCTCAAGGTTCTCGAGCAACGCGAGTTCCCGGTGAAGTCGCTGAAGCTGCTGGCGAGCGCGAAGTCGAAGGGGAAGACGATGAAGTTCCGGGGCGAGACTCTGAAGGTGGAAGAGCTGAAGGCGGATTCGTTCAAGGGGATGGAAGTCGGGCTCTTCAGCGCGGGGAGCTCGGTGTCGAAGGAGTTCGCTCCGATCGCGGCGAAGGCCGGGTGCATCGTGGTGGACAACACGAGTGCGTGGCGCATGGATCCGACGGTGCCGCTGGTGGTGCCGGAGGTGAACTCGAGGGCGATCGAGAGGCACCACGGGATCATCGCGAACCCGAACTGCTCGACGATCGGGCTGGTGGTCGTGCTCAAGCCGCTTCATGACAAAGCCCGCATCCGCCGCGTGGTGGTGACGACGTTCCAGAGCGTGAGCGGGGCGGGAGCGAAGGCGCTGGAGGAGTGCATCGAGGAGACGAAGGCGGTGCTGGCGGGGAAGGAGTTCAAGCGGTCGATTTTCCCGCACCAGATCGCGTTCAACTGCATTCCTCAGATCGGGCAGAAGAAGGAGACGTTCGGGAAGGACGGGTACACGGACGAAGAGACGAAGATGATGAAGGAGACGCAGAAGATCATGGAGGACGACACGATCCTGGTGTCGCCGACGTGCGTGCGGGTGCCGGTCATGCGGTGTCACAGCGAGAGCGTGAACATCGAGACGGCCAAGCCGCTGACGGCGGAGCGCGCGCGGGAGATCCTGAAGGCTGCGGCGGGGGTCAAGGTGATCGACGACCCGTCGAAGATGGCGTACCCGCTGGCGACGGACGTGGCGGGGCACGACGAGAGTTATGTCGGTCGAATCCGGCAGGACCCGACGGTGGAGAACGGGCTGGCGATGTGGATTGTGAGCGACAACATCCGCAAGGGAGCGGCGTTGAATGCCGTGCAGATTGCCGAGATGCTTTAACCGCGGCGAAAGTCGAAGGAACCGCAGGGAAGTGCGGGATCGGCTGCGGGCTCGCGGGTAAGCTTGGGACATGATGAACACGATCACGAGGGCGGGGCTGGCCATCAGCCTCGCCCTTCTTCCGTTTGGGGCCGCGCGGGCCGAAGAAGCGATTGAAGGCGGCGCGCGCGAGGCGGGTTTCGCCGGGCCCGATGATCGGCAGGAACCTGACTGGAGCGATCCGGTGCAGCTTCTTTCGGCGCGGAAAGCGCTGGCGGACGGCAGGGTCGATGAAGCTGCCGCGGCGCTCCGGAGGATCCAGGCCACCGCCGGGAACGGATATGCCCCGGCGTTCGCGACGGCCCTCGGGTGGCAGAACCTGGAATTCCAGTTTAGCAAGCCGGCGGAGTCCACGATCACCGCCGCCTTTCGCCTGGCCGCCGACGACCGCGAATACCTGCTGGCGCGAACCGTGGGAACAGCTGCCAGCTTCGAGAAGGCGAACCAGGCTGCCGGCGGAAGGCACATTCCGACTCGCCGGGCGCTCGCTACCATCGCGGCGGATGAGGGGCGGTGGGCGGAGGCCCGGCCCGCATTCGAAGCGCTCGTGCGCGAGGCGCCCAACGACGCGGAAACGAAGGTCCGCTTCGCGTTCGCGGCCTACTACCAGCGCGAACTCGATCTCGCTCTCCAGATGTTTGCCGGCGCACTCGATGCCGATCCGCGCTCGGCAGAGGCCTGGTACGGGAGCGGCGTCATCTGGCTGGGCCGCGGGCTTTTCGACTCGGCTGAAAAGGCGCTTCGCAAGGCCGGGGAACTCGACCCGATCCACTGGAAGGCGCGTGAAGCGCTGATCCAGGCGCTGGCCGGACAGGGGAAGTTCGCGGAAGCGAAACCGCTTCGGGAAAAACTCCGCGAGCTGGCGCCGAAGCTGAAGCGGATAGGCGAGAAAATAACCGTTGCTGTCCTCCCTCGGGAAGGCGGCGCCGCCGTCGTCCGGGAGGCGCTTCTGGAGTCCGTCCCCTGGCGTTTCCGGATCGAGCTCTTCGATCAAGCCAGGGCGGGCGGCAAACCGATAAAGATCACGGAGTTGCGTCGGGACGGCGAAGCGTTCGCGTGGGGCGAAGTGGCGGAGAGCGGTGAATTCCGCGCCGTCAAGACCCTCGCGGCGCTTCCTGAACTCGAACGGGTCCTCGAGGAGGCCAAGTGAAGGATGCCGGGAAGCTGGCGCGATCGCTGGTGGTGTGGCTGGTGTGCATCGGGCTGGCGGTGTACCTGATGAACCCGACGGGGGGCGTGAAGGAGCTGCTGCCGGACGACCGGCCGTTCTTCGGGAATCTCGACGAGATGCTGGCGACGGTGATCCTGGTCTCGGGGCTGCGGTACTTCGGGATGGACGTGGCGAAGTTCTTCGACAAGGGGCCGGCGGAATGACGGAGGAACCCCAGCGGAACGTCCGGCTCACGATCGAGTACGAGGGGACGGCGTACGCGGGGTGGCAGCTGCAGGACGACCAGCCGACGGTCCAGGCGGTCGTGATGATGGCGATCGAGAAGGCGCTGGGCGAACGGGTGAACGTGATTGGCGCTTCGAGGACGGACTCGGGCGTGCACGCGCGAGGGCAGACGGCGAACTTCCGGACGGCGAGCGGGCTGGCGGCGTGGAAGATCGCGCACGCGCTGAACGCGCACCTGCCGGAGGACGTGTCGGTGACGTCGGCGGTGGACGTGCCGTTCGAGTTCCACTCGCAGTATTCGGCGAAAGGGAAGTGGTACCGATACCGGGTCCGGAACGACCGGTACCGTTCGGCGGTGGACCGGGCTTTCGTGCTCGTCGTGCGCAACGGGATCGACCTGGCGGCCATGCAGGAGTCGGCGAAAGTGCTGGTGGGAGAACACGACTTTCGTGCGTTCGCAACGCAGATCGCCCCGGAGAAGAACTCGGTCCGCAGGATGACGCGCATCGAGTGGTCGAAAGAAGGGCCGTACCTGTCGCTGGACGTCGAGGGGACCGGGTTTCTCTACAACATGGTCCGGACCTTCGCCGGAACGATGCTCAAGATCGGGGCGGGCGCGTGGCCAGCCTCGCGCATGGCGGAGATCCTGGCGTCGAAGGACCGCAAGCAAGCCGGGCCGGTGGCGCCGGCGTGGGGATTGACGCTGATGGAAGTCCGGTACTGAGGGCATGAGCATGAGAATGGGCGCAACGAAGCGGCTGGCCAGCGGGCAAGCGGGCAGGCAGGCGAGTCCGTTCTCGCCCGCCCGCCTGCGTGCCCGCCCGCCCGCGCGCGCGCCGGGGGTGCGCGCATGAACTGGCTCGACGCTTCGATCATCGTGATCCTCGCCCTCGGCGCGACCTTCGGCGCCCTGACCGGGGCGTTCTGGCAGATCGCCCGCGTCGCCATGGCCGTCTTCGGCGCCCTCGGCGCCCTCCGGTGGGGGGGCTGGGCCTCGGGATTGCTCGAGAACCGCTTCAGCCCCGCCGTGGCGTCCGTCTTCGGGTACGCGCTGGTGTTCCTGTTCCTCTACCTCGCCGCGTTTGCACTCTGCACGATCGTCGATACGGGACTGAAGCTGTCGGAATTGAAGTGGCTGGACCGCGTCACGGGGTCGGCGCTCGGCGCGGCGAAGGCGTGCGCGGCCATCCTCGTGGCGCTCGCGGCGCTGTCCATGTACCCGACCCGCGAATTCTCGTCCGACATGCGGTCGTCCCTGCTCGCCCCGCTGATGCTCCGCACCGCCGAGGCGGCGCTTCCCGTCGAAGCGAAGGCCCGCGTCCGGTGGCTGCTCGACCAGGCACAGCGGCGGCTCGAGCCGCTTTACGGCGAGGCGACCGACGCACCTCGGGCGTTTGCGACGGCGCTGGCGCCGGAGGGGCAGCGTTGAGCCGGCGGGTCCGCGTCTTTCACGTGATCACGCGGATGATCCTCGGCGGCGCGCAGGAGAATACGCTGCTGACGGTCGAAGGGCTCCACCGGCGCGGCTGGGACGTGTCGCTGGTCAGCGGTCCGGCGGAGGGGCCGGAAGGTGAGTTGCTGACGCGGGCGCGGCGCGGGGGGTTCCCGGTGGTGGACATCCCGATGATGCGGCGGGCGGTCCGGCCGGTCGCGGACCTGCGGGCCTTCCAGGCGCTCGCGTCGCTATTCCGCCGCGAAAAGCCGGACATCGTTCACACGCATTCCTCAAAAGCCGGCATCCTCGGGCGCTTCGCCGCCGCAGCCGCCGGCGTGCCTCGAGTGCTGCACACGATCCACGGATTGCCCTTCCACCCCTACGCGCCGGCGGCCGCCAATCTCGCGTTCGAGTGGTCGGAGCGCGCCGCGGCCGTCCTGACCGAGAAGATCGTCGTCGTCGCGGATGCGATGCGCGTGAAGGCGCTGGCGCGAGGCGTGGGGGTCGAAAACCAGTACGTTCGCGTCTGGAGCGGAATGGAGGTCGAGCCGTTTCTCGCGCCGAGACGATCCCGGGCCGAAGTCCGGGCCGCCCTCGGGATCCCCCAGGACGCGCTTCTTGCCGTGAAAGTGGCGCGGCTCTTCGAGCTCAAGGGGCACGACTTTGTGCTGGAAGCGGCCGCGAGGGCGAACCCGGGGATTCACTACCTGTTTGTCGGTGATGGGTCGTGGAGGGACCGCCTGGCGAAGCATGCGTCGGATCTGGGGCTCGCAGGAAGGATTCACTACTCCGGGCTGGTGCCTCCACAGGACGTTCCGGATTATCTCCACGCAGCCGATATGCTCGTCCACGCCTCGCTTCGCGAGGGACTGGCGCGTGTTCTCCCGCAGGCGCTGCTGGCCGGGCTTCCCGCGATTTCATTCGACATCGACGGGGCCGCGGAGGTGATCGAGCACGGTGTGACGGGGCTGCTCGTACCCCCCGAGGACGTCGAAGGCCTGCGGAATGCGCTCGATCGCGTCGCCGCGGACCTTCCCGCGGCGCGGGCCTGGGGGAGCCGGGGAAGGGAGATCTGCCGGAAGCGTTTTTCAGCGGATGCGATGGTGGAATCGCTGGAAGGACTCTACGGCGCTTCGATTCGCTGACCGTTCATCGGAACCGCCGTTGACCTCTTGACTTACGCCAAATGATCGCCCTCCGCAAGTTGCCGGTCTTCCCCGTGGCTGTTACAATTCGCGGACCCCTTGGGGCCGGAGACTACCGACGGTGAGAGCCATCATTTCCGACATTCACGCCAACCTTGAGGCTCTCGAGGTTGTCCTGAAGCACATCAAGGACCAGGGGATAACGCAGATCCAGTGCCTGGGGGACGTTGTCGGGTACGGACCGAATCCGATCGAGTGCGCGGACATCGCGCGGACGACGGTGGAGTGGTGCCTGCTGGGGAATCACGACGAAGCGGTAGTGGACGAGGTTGTGGGCGGAATCGGGTTCAATCCCCTTGCACGAGGGGTGATTGACTGGCACCGCAAGGAGCTGAAGCCCGGCTGGCTTTCGAACCGCCAGAAGAAGGACCGCTGGGACTGGCTGAGGGGCCTGCCGCGCATGAAGAAGGACGGCGAGTTCATGTACGTCCACGGCTCCCCGCGCGACCCGACGATGGAATACGTGCTTCGCTCGGACTGTGAGGACCTGATGGGCGGTGTTCCCGACAAGATCCGCGAGTGCTTCGAGAAAATGGAGCAGTCCTGGATCTGCTTCAACGGCCACACGCACGACCCGGGCGTCATCACGGAGGACGGCAAGTTCCGGACGCCCGCGGAGCTGGAGATGGCGTACACGTTCGAGAAGGGGAAGAAGGCGTTGATCAACGTGGGGAGCATCGGGCAGCCGCGCGACGGCGACTCGAGATCCTGCTACGTGACGATCGACGGGGACAACCTGAAGTACCACCGGGTCGAGTACGACTGGAAGAAAACCGCGGAAAAGATCCGCGGGATTTCGTCGATCGATCCGCGGATGGGGGACCGGCTCGGGCTCGGAAGGTAGAGGCCCGCGCCACACTGGAGGACACCGGGATGCGCGTCCAGATTGCCGTGAAGCACATGGACATCTCCGAGTCGATGAAGGACTACGCCGAGGAGCGGGCGGCAAAACTCGAGCATTACTTCGACAGGATCACGTCGATGCAGGTGATCCTCAACCGGGACGGGATTCTCTACAGCGCGGAGATGATCTGCGGCGGCACGCGCGGGAAACAGCTCGTGGCGCACGAGAAGCACAAGGACGTCTTCGCCGCGATGGATCTCGTGACGGACAAGATGGAGCGCCAGCTGACCAAGCTGAAAGAGAAGGTGCGCGGGCACCACGTGAAGAACGCGCCGAAAACCGGGGGCGTCGTCACGCGGGCGAATTCAAAAAAGTAAGGCGGGCGCGCAAGCCCGTTTGAAGGGAACGAAAGTCGGGTCAGGGTTGTCCGGCGGCCGGGAATCCGCCACTAGACGAAGGTGGAGCATCACATGAAGCTGACGGAGCTGGTCATCAGGGAATCGATCGTCGATGAAGTCCAGGCGACGGACAAGAAGGGCGCGCTCCGGGAGCTGGCGGAGGCCATCCGCACTTCGCGAAAGCCCGCAGGCTACAAGGCATCCGACGTCCTCACGGCCCTCCTCAAGCGGGAAAAAATGGGGACGACCGGAATGGGCGGCGGGATCGCTCTTCCGCACGCCAAGGTAGAGGGCCTGTCGACGCTGTACGGGGCCTTCGGCCGGTCGAAGGAAGGCGTGGATTTCGGGGCGGTTGACGGCGAACGCGTTCACCTGATGTTCGTCCTGGTTTCCCCGCCGTCGCAGGCGAACGAGCACCTGGCGGCGCTGAAGCGGATCAGTGCGGGAATCCGGCTGCCCAACATGACGAAGTTCCTGAAGGCGGCGAAGGGAGCGAAAGAGGTGTGGGACCTCCTTCGCGAGATGGATGAGACGGTGGGAGCCTGAACCTTGGTCGAAAAAACGGTCACGATCCAGAACGCGCACGGCCTGCACGTGCGTCCTGCCACAAAGCTCGCGGACCTCGCCGGGAAGTTCAAGAGCCAGGTGACGATCCACAAGGACGGACAGGACGTGTCTGCGCGGAGCATCATCGAGCTGTTGACGCTTGCCGCGGCACTCGGGACTGAACTCCGGATCAGCGCGGAGGGCCCGGACGCCGTCGAGGCCGTGGACGCAATCGAAAAGCTCGTGAATTCCAAGTTCGGGCTCGAGTGACCCGAACCTGCCGGACCGCAATGCGATGAACAGGAAACGATGAGCGGCGCGCCATGCAGATCCTGAAGGGAACTCCCGTCAGCCCGGGAATCGTGATCGGGGAAGCTTTCCTCCTCGACCTCGAGGAGTTCCGCATGCCCCGGCGCGCCGTCGATCCCGAACTGATCGAGGCGGAAATCGAACGTTTCCAGGCCGCCGTGGACAAGGTGGTCAGCGAGATCACGGAAGACGTCAAGAGACTCGAAGCGGCGATGCCGGAGGAGAAGCTGCACGAGATCTTCCTCGGCCACATCGCGATGACGCGCGACCTCGTCCCGTCGATCGAGGACGCCATCCGCAAGTACCGATTCACGCCGGAACACGCCGTCTCGAAGAAGATCCGGACGACCGTGAAGCAGCTGACCTCGCGCGACGACCCGAGCGGGCTGGCCGCCCGCGTCGTGGCGGATTTCACGGACGTGGAGAAGCGGCTGCTGAGGGCGCTCTTCGGGAAACGCGGCGAGATGAAGGGCGTCTCGGGCGGCAAGTCGGTGGTGTTTGCGCGGGACCTGTCGCCATCGCAGACGATGGCGCTCGACCGCACGAAGATCCTGGGGTTCGTGACGGAGTTCGGCGGCAAGACGAGCCACACGGCGATCCTGGCGCGCGCGCACGGCATCCCTGCGGTGGTCGGGATCCCCGACGTGACGCGGGACATGAGCGGCGGCGATACGGTGATCGTGGACGGCACGAAGGGAATCGTGATCGTCGAGCCGGACGCGGAGACGATGAAGAAGTACCGCGCGCTCGAGAAGAACTTCATCCTCTTCGAGCGGCGGACGGCCGAGGAGATGAGGTCGCAGCCGTCCGAGACCCGGGACGGGATCGCGATCGCGCTTCTGGCGAACATCGAACTGCCGGGGGAAGCCAAGACCGCGCGGGAGTTCGGCGCCGGCGGGATCGGGTTGTTCCGCACGGAGTTCCTGTTTTTCGACCCGCGGAACCCGCCCACGGAGAAGGCCCAGTTCGAGGCGTACCGGACGGCTCTTCAGATCATGGACGGCCGGCCGGTGACGATTCGGGCGCTGGACATCGGCGCGGACAAGGAAGTTGCGGGCCTGGTCACGCCCGAGCGAAACCCGTTCCTCGGTTGCCGCGGGATCCGGCTGCTCTTCGAGCGGATGGACCTTTTCCGAACGCAGCTGCGCGCGATCCTGCGGGCGAGCGCGTTCGGGAAGGTGCGGCTGATGTTCCCGATGGTTTCGACGCTCGAGGAAGTCAAGCAGGCGAAGGCGATCGTCGCGGACGTGCGCGAGGAGCTCGAGGCCGAGGGTGCAGCATTCGACGCGGACATGCCCATCGGGATCATGATCGAGGTGCCGAGCGCGGCGATCACGGCCGACATTCTCTGCGGCGAGGCGGACTTCCTCTCCATCGGCACGAACGACCTGGTGCAGTACGTGATGGCGGTCGACCGGGTGAACGAAAAGATTTCGCCGCTGTACCAGCCCGGTCACCCGGCGGTCCTCCGGCTCGTGCGCAATGTCATCGACGCCGGTGCGCGCGCGGAACGGCCCGTATCCATGTGCGGGGAGATGTCCGGCGACCCGTTGTTCACCGCCCTGTTGCTGGGCTTCGGGCTGCGCAGTTTCAGCGCAGTGCCCAGCGCCCTTCCGGAGATCAAGAAAGTCCTGCGTTCCATATCGATCGAGGAAGCCAGGCACATCGCCCAGGAGGCCCTGGCCCTGCAGGACACCCACCAGGTCGTGGAGTACCTGACCGAGAAAACAAAGCGAATCATTCCGGAACTCTTCTAGAATTCCGGGGTTGCAAGCGCGGGGGAAACGGGAGGATGAGATGAGAAAGTTGCTCGGCCTGGCCGGTATCGCGGCGCTTCTTGCGCCCGCATCGGCCGAGACGATCCGGATGCGCGACGGGAGCTACCACTCCGGCGAAGTCGTCTCCACCGACGACGAAATCGTACGCATCCGGTTCGCGGAGAACGGCCTCGAACTCGACCTCAAGTGGGACCAGCTGGCCACCGGCGAAGCCCAACGCCTCCGCGCACGCCAGGCCACCGAAAAGGCCGCCCGCTTCAAGATCGACGGCGAGGTCATCTACACGCGAAGCGAGACGTACGAAGGCATCGTCCAGGACGAAACCGCGGAGAAGGTGCGGATGAAGATGGCCAAGGGGATGAAAGACATCGCCAAGGCCGCGATCCTGCGGCGCGAGAAGACACAGATCAACGCGCTGTCCGTCTATACCCCCGACGAGCTGTACACGTCGAAATCCACGCAGTACAAGCTCGACACCCCGGGAGGGAATTTCGATCTCGGCGACCTCTGCCTCGCGATCGGCCTGTTCACGAAGGCGAAGGAACACTTCATGAAGGCCGTCGAACTCGACCCCGACTGGAAGGGCCGCGTTGACCCGCGCGTGGCGAAGGCGGATGCGGGGATCAAGGAAGCGGAGGCCGCGCTGCTGCTGAAGGAAGCGGAGAAACTGACGACCGAGGACAAGCTGGAAGAGGCGGTCGCGAAGTACAAGGAGATCCTGGACAAGTACCCTGGAACGGCAGCGGCGGCGAAGGCGGCCGAGCTGGCGGCGAAGGGTGAAGGCGACGTGACGGCGCTGAAGGGCGAGCAGAAGAAGGAAGCGGACAAGAAGCTGGCAAAGTCGTACTACGACGAGATGAAGGCGCTGATCGGGAAGGCGGTCGCGAAGAAGGAACTGACGTTCGACGACCTGAAGGGATACATCGAGAAGGGGCTTGCGATCGAGATCCTCGACATCCTCGCGGCGCGCCTCAAGGTGGACCGCAAGCAGCTCGAACTGGACTGGAAGTCGCGCGAAATCGACGAATACAAGTCCGCCAGCTACGGGGAAGGTTCATGGCTGCTGGATCCGCCGGACCTGGCGATTGAAAAGGGGACGAGCCAGGACGACATCGCCAAGAGGCGCGACAAACAGCAGCTCATCATCGACCTCAAGAAAGCGGCGGGGGACCAGCGCAAGCTCGTGAACGAGTGGTGGGCCAAGCAGAACACGACCGCGAAGATCGCGTGGCTTACGGCCTACGCCGCCGAGAAGACGATGATCATCAAGCCTGTGGAGCACGTGAACTGCTCGAAGTGTGCTGGCAAGGGGCTGCTGGGCAGCACGTCACTCTGCCTCCGGTGCCTCGGAACGGGCCAGGACCGGGTCATTTCCTACAAGTAACCGAAGTCGCGGGGCCGGGCGCCGTGTGCCCGGCTCCGCGTGTATTCGATCTCCGCGCGAGCCAATCGAGCCGCGAAGACCGACGGGGGAGAGTGGCGACCGTGAAGTGCCAGGGCTGCGGGCAGGACAACCTGACGACGTCGCGATTCTGCGGCGGCTGCGGCCAGTCCCTCGCCGCCGCGGGCCCTACTTCCGCCTGCCCCCGCTGCAGGGCTCCCAACCCGCCCGGCTGCCGCTTCTGCAACCAGTGCGGTTCCCGCCTCGGCACGGCGGCGTACGAGGATGAAGGCAAGGAGCGGCGGGTGGTGACGGTGCTCTTCGCAGACGTCAGCGGCTTCACCTCTCTCGCGGAGAAGCTGGACCCGGAGGAAGTGGAGGAGCGCATCCGCGCCTGCTGGGCACGGCTGACACCGGTAATCGAGCGGCATGGCGGCTACGTGGACAAGTACATTGGCGACGCGGTGATGGTGCTCTTCGGCGCGCCCACCGCGCACGAGGACGACCCCGAGCGCGCCGTGCGGTGCGCCCTGGCGCTTCACCTGGCCCTGCGCGCCGACCGCCTGCGGCTGAGGATCGGGGTTCACACGGGTGAGGTGATCGTGGGGTCCGTGTCGGACCGTGGGGAGAAGGACTACACGGCGATGGGGGACACGGTGAACACGGCGAGCCGGCTGCACACGCACACGCAGCCGGGTCGGACGGTGGTGAGCGCGGCGACGCAGAAGCTTGTGGAAGGGAAGTTCGCGGTGCGGCAACTGGAGCTGCTGACGGTGAAGGGCAAGGCGGACGCGATCAGCGTGTTCGAGGTGGCCGGGCCTGCGCCGCGCCTGCAGTCGGCCGCGGGAGTAGCGACGCCGTTCATCGGGCGGGCTGCGGAGCTGACGCGGCTTGACGAGCTGCTGGAGAAAGCTCGGTCCTCGAGCCAGATGACGGCGCTCGGGATCGCGGGGGCCCCGGGAGTGGGCAAGGCGCGGCTGCTTTCGGAGTGGAGGAGACGCTCGGAGAAGTCGTGGCCTGAGGCTGTTTTTATTTCGGGGGATGCGGTCCCGTACGGGGGTGAGCCCTGCCGCGCAGTGAGGGCCGCGATCCTCGGGCGCTACGGCGAGGAACTGGAACCGGACGACCTGATGGCGGCCCTGGCGGAGGACCTGGCCGCCGGGGGCGACCGGAGCCCCGACCTGTCCGCGGGGTTCATCGGCCGGCTGTTCGGCATCGAGTCGGGAACGCGCGTCCGGCACCTCGACCCGAGGGATGTCCGCGCCGCGGCGTTCGCCGCGCTCCGAAATCTCCTCACCGGGCTCTCGCGTCGCGGACCGGTCGTCCTGCTCCTTAACGAGCTCCAGTGGGCCGACTCCGGCACCACGGACTTCATCGAGAACCTCCGCAAATCTCCCATCGCCGCGCCGATCGCGCTCGTCCTCGTCGCCCGCTCGGAAGCCTTCCGCGAACGCCCCCAGCTCGCCGACATGGACCGCTTCGAACTCGCCGCGCTCACGCCGGGAGAAACCGACGAGCTCATCCGCGCCGTCCTCGGCGGCCGCGAGATTCCCCGGGAACTTGCCGAGTTGCTGCACCGCCGCTCCGAGGGGAACGCGTTCTTCCTCGAGGAAATGCTCCGCAGCCTGGTCGAGGACGGCGCGCTCGTCGAGGACCAGGACGTCGAGCTCGACGGAGAGGGCCTTTCCCTCAAGCCCAGCCGCATGCTGCGCCTGGCACGCCCCCTCGAGGAAGTCCGCCTCCCGCACACCGTCCAGGGCGTCGTCACCTCGCGCATCGACGCCCTCCCCGAGGACGCCCGCAAGGTCCTCAAGGCCGCCGCCGTCGCGGGCCGGTCCTTCTCGCGATCCATTCTCGAACGCGTCCTCGAGCGCGGCGTCGACGAGGCCCTCGCCGAACTCCTCCGCCGCGAACTCATCCAGGAACGCCCCGCCTCCAACCCGGGCGACCGCGACTTCGTCTTCGCCCATGCCCTCATCCCCGAAGTCGCCTACCGCGAAATCCTCCGCCGTAACCGCAAAACCCTTCACCGCGGTATCGCCGAGGCCCTCGAGGAACGCCTCGGTCCACGCCGCCCCCTCGACCTCCTCGCCGCCGCCGCCAATCACTTCGAACAGGCCGAAGTCCGCGACCGCGCCGTCTCCCTCTTCCTCGAGGCGGCCGGCCGCGCTCGGCAGATTTTCGCCAACCAGGAAGCGCTGTCGTGCTACGCGCGCGTTCTCGCCATGGAAGAGCGCCCCGAGGCGCTTCGCGGCCGGGCGGAGGTCCTGAGCCACATGGGGAGGCAGGCCGACGCGCTCGCCGACCATCGAAAGCTCCGGGAGATTCACGCCCGCAGCGGGGATGTCGCCAGCCGCCGCGTCGCGGAAAACGGGATCGCCCACACGCTCGCCTACATGGAACGCTTCGACGACGCCGAGGCCGAAACGCGCCGGATCGCGGCGGAAGCGGCGGCAGACGGGGACAGCGCGGCGGAGTCGACGGCGCTGAACACGCTCGGGGTTGTGATGGCGCGGCGCCGGAGGGACGGCGAGGCGGAGGAGGCCTGGAAGCGGTGCGAGCGGGCGGCGAGGGCAGCGGGGGACAAGCGCACGGCCGCGGCCGCCCTGAACAACCTCGGGTTGCTGGCGATGCGGAGGAACGCGCTCGAGGACGCCCGGAAGCTGTTCGAAGACTCGATGGCGCTCGAGAAGGAAGTCGGGAACCGGCCGGGCGTGATCGTCAGCCTGACGAACCTGGCGGAAATCCAGGCACGCCTCAAGACGGAGGACGCGGCCGTCGCGACGTACCAGGAGGCGATCCGCCTGTCGCAGGAGATCGGCCTCGTCTACGGGCTCGGGATCTGCCTCAACAACCTCGCGAACATCCACGCCCGCCGCTGCCGGTACCGCGAAGCCCTCGAAACCTACAACCAGGCGCTGGCGCTTCGCCGCGAAATGGGCGACCGTTCCGGCGTCGCAACGACGCTCGGCAACGCGGCGATCGTGCGGCACCTGCTGGGCGACCTCGCCGGGGCGGGCACCGCGCTCGACGCGGCCCTCGCGCTGGCCCGCGCGACCCGGCAGCAGCGCGTCCTCGCCGCCGTCCTCGACACCCGCGGCAACCTCGCCCGCCTGTCCGGCGATTTCGACGCCGCCGAACGCGACCACCGCGAGGTCGCCGCCATCGACCCCTCCCGCGCCGCCGAAGCACGCTTCGCCCTGGCGCTCGATCTCCTGGAGGCAGGCAAGAAGGAAGAAGCGCTGGCGCTGGCGCCGGGGTTGCCGCCCGGGCTGGCGATCCAGGTGAGGGCGGGCGCCGGTGACTCCTCGGCAGCAGCGGAGATTCTCGCCATTCGCCCTCTTCCCACCCCCGAAGGCGTGCTCTGGACCGCTACAGCGGTCGCCGCCCGCGCCGTCCAGGTCGAGCCTGTTCTCCGTCAGTTCGCCGCCGAAGTCGAGGCTCTCGGGCTCACCGGAATCGCCTGGCGCGTGAGAGCCGACCTCGCGGTGCTCGCGGGATCCGCGCCGGATGCGGATGCCGCCGTGACCGAGGCGACTCTCCTCGCGGAACAGCTTCCTGCGGGGAGAAGGGAATTGTTCCTGGGCCACCCGGCGCTCTCCCGCTGCCGAGCCATTCCCCACGGGGCGCCATAATTCTTCCCGCTTGATCCGGGGTGCTTCGGAACCCTAGAATCAGGCTCAGGATACGTTCCGCCAGGCGACCGATCTCCCGGGGAAACAACACTGATGCAGGCCCGCCTGCTGGTCATCAAGGGGAAGAACGCCGGCGCGTTCATCGAGGTTTCGCCGCGGACGCCCATCTCCATCGGGCGCGGCGATGATTCCAGCATCCCCATGTTCGACCCGGGGCTGTCTCGACGCCACTTTTCCGTTTCGCAGGACAACGGCGGCTACGTCATCATCGACGCCAAGTCCACCAACGGGACGTACGTCAACAGCGAGCGCATAGCCGGAACCATCCCGCTGCACCACGGCGACATCATCGCCGCCGGCTCGAGCCTCTTCGAATTCCGCGTTCAGGACGACGTGAACGAGGAAACGACCCAGATCTTCCTGACGCACGAGGGGAAGGGCGAGACGACGACGAAGGAAGAGACGAGCGTCGGCCTGGACCTGGACAAGTCCACCATCATGGCGCTTCCGCAGAGCGAAGCGGACATGCGGCAGGCGCACCGCGCGCTGACGACGCTGTACAAGGTGGGCAACATCATCAACGGGGAAGTGGACCTGCAGAAGGTGTTGAAGAGCACGATGGACGGCGTGATGAGCCAGGTGCGCGCCGACCGCGGGACGCTGATCCTGATCGACCGGGAGCGCGGGACGTACGAGCCGGTGGTGGTGCACACGGGGATCGACGACCCGAGCGAGGACCCGAGCGCCGAAGTGAGGCCGTACCTGTCACGGACGATTCTCGACAGCGTGGTGCGCAACGGGCAGTCGATCATCTCGAACGACGCGCTCGGGGACGAGCGCTTCAAGGCCGGCGAAAGCGTGATCCTGCAGCACATCCGCAGCGTGATGTGCGTGCCGCTGGCGGCGAAGGAGAAGATCCTCGGCGCGATCTACCTGGACTCGACGGGGACGATCGACGCGTTCCAGCAGGCGGACCTCGAGCTCGTGACGGCGATCGCGCTTCAGGCAGGACTCGCGATCGACCGCGCGAAACTGATCGAGGACCTGGAGAGCCTGTTCTTCGAGAGCATCCGGACGATCGTGGCGGCGCTGGAAGCGAAGGACAAGTACACGTGCGGCCACTCGGAACGGGTGACGACGTACGCGGTGGAACTGGCGCGCGCGATGAACTGGAGCGAGAAGGACCTGACGACGCTGAACCTGAGCGCGCTTCTGCACGACGTCGGCAAGATCGGGATTCCCGAGCGGGTGCTGCTGAAGCCCGGGAAGCTGACGGCGGAGGAGTTCGAGGTGATGAAGCAGCACCCGGTGATCGGGGCTGAGATCATCAAGCACCTGAAGAATGCGGCGTCGATCATCGGCGGGATCCGGCACCACCACGAGCGGTGGGACGGGATGGGGTACCCGGACGGGCTCAAGGCGGACCAGACGCCTGCGATGGCGCGGGTGATCCAGATGGCGGACTCATACGACGCGATGACGAGCCACCGGCCGTACCGGCGGGGGATGACGCACGAGGAAGTGATTTTCGAGATCGAGCGGTGCAAGGGGGCGCAATTTGACCCGAAGATTGCGGAGGTGTTCCTTGCGCTGTTGAGGACGGGGAGGATCCGGCCGTTGCTGATGAGGCAGCCGCACTACATGGAGCATTTCCGGGCGGAGGAATAAGGACGGCGACGGCAAGGCACGAAAAGAAAAACGAAAAACGAAAAACGAAAAGAACGGCGACCTGGCGGTCGCCGTTTTTTGGTTTTCGCGGAAAAGATTATCGGACGTTGTCGCCCTTGATCCGAACGACCATCCGCGCGGCGCCGGCAACGGCCACGGGCGCTACCAGGATCCCCAGAAACGGGACCAGCGTCACCAGGAAGGCGGCGCTTCCGAATCCCAGCGACCGCCCCGGGTTCTGGACTGTGAACTTGTACCGGTCAACCAGGCCGTAGCCGTACGCTTCCAGCGAATAGTCCCCGAATTCAAACGCCAGCAGGAGAAAGGTCACGCTTCCCGCGACGATCTGGCCGACGATCGGGATGAGGCCGATGCCGAACAGGATCGCCTGGACGCCGATGAAGATCGCCAGTTTTCCCGACTCCTGGAGAATCGTCTTGAGCGCGATTTTCCAGATCGGCCCCGAGTCGGCGATGACGCGCCCCGTGAGGTGGAAGAGGGCAGCTTCGGCGAGCTTGGTGTAGAAGGGCGCCGCCACGACGCTGGAAAGAACCAGGCTCAGGACAACCACGGCAGCCAGTCCCACCAGGATGACCAGAACCTGGAGGGCGACGTGCCCGACAGAACTCCATTTTCCCTGGGCGTCTCCAAGCATCCAGTGGACCGCCGTCCCGGCGTACAGGAAGACAAGGACAGCCAGGGTCCCGAAGAGGAGCAAGTTGAGGAACATCGGGATGATGGCCCACTTGCGGATGCTGCCGACACCGAGCACCAGCCCGAATCCTGCGAAGAAGTCACCGAGTCCGGCGAGGAAGGAGTTCATGGCGGGGCATTTTGATCGCCGGGAGGGTAGGTTCCAACGGTTGATTTCACGGTCCGGCGGGGAAGGCGCGCGAGAACCCAGGTTGGGCGCGCCCGCTGACCGTGACCTTTCCCTGGTTCGGAGACGCTGAGCACTGGTTCATCAGGAGGCAACTTGGCCTTCCAGAATTTCCGGAGGCGGGAGGGCAGGCAGCACCCCAGGAATCACTTCCGGGGCGAACCGATATCGATGCAACATAAGAGACATTATCGGACGTTCTGTAGAGGGAAAGCCTGCTTCATCGCCCCCGCCTGAGACGCATCCCAAGCATCTCCCGCCCGCCCACCGGAAGCGCCTCGATCTTGCGGGCTGCCGCCTCCACGTCGTAGCTCACACGCCGAAATCGGACCTCCATCCCTTCGTGCAGCACGTAGCAGGCTTCCGGATGTCCGTCCCTGGGTTGACCGACCGATCCGACGTCAATCAGGGCCTTCTTCGTAGGACTGAGCTCAAATCGGACATCGGGCGCGACGACGGCCTTGCAGTCCCCACCCTCCAACACGATTCCGGGAACGTGGGAGTGCCCGTGAAAAGCGAAGGAGTGGATGATCTCGAAATCCGCCGACATGGCCTGCCGAGACCTCGCTTCTTCCGCGCCGATCCAGCCCAGCACGGGATCCGTTGGGCGCGCGTGAATGTAGGTCAACTTCCCCTCCCAGACTTGGGTTTCCAGTCGCCGAACCCAGTCCCAGCGTCGCTTGTCGGCCAACTCCGGGGTTCGTCCCGGGACGAGAAGGTCCGCCTCCCATTTGAGTCGGTCCTCGGCGGCCCGGTCTGGTTTCAGGCGTCCCGCGAGGTACTCGCGCAAGTTGTACTCATGGTCGCCCATCAAGCTCCACGCACAAACCTCCCGCACCCGGTCCACGCAGGCCACGATGTCCGCGCCGAACCCGATGTTGTCCCCCAGGCAGACGAACCGGTCCGCGCCGTGATCTGCGGCGTCCGCCAGCACGGCCTCGAGAGCCTCGAGGTTTCCGTGAATGTCCGACAGGATCGCGGTGCGCGCGGCCACTCCGTCACCGGGCCCTCGACCGCGGTCGGCCGCGGGCAACCTTGAAGATCACATCCGCGGCCAGGAGGACCGCGATCCCCACGCTGACCCAGGCGATTCCCCGGTGCTCGACCTGCCACTGGTCGAGTGCCGCAACCCCCGCGAGGACGCTTCCCGCGATGCCGAAGAAAAGCCCGACCTTCCACCCGGCCAGGTGGGCTTCTTCAGCCACCTCCCGCTGCCGGAGGACCAGCGACGCCCCGGAAGCCAGCTTGCTCGCGCCCACGAGGCAAACGGCGAGACACTCCAGGAACAGCTTATAGAAGGTCGGCGAGTACGGCTCCGTCCCGATCTGCCAGGTATCGCTGATCGCCAGCGCCAGCGCGATGGCGACGGGTACGGCCAGGAGCACCATCAGAAGCGTCAGGGATTCCGCCAGCGCGCGCGCCGCCGCCGACAGGAATCCCGGCCCTCTGCGCGCCGACGTCCCCGTGGGTTCGTCCCGCCGGCCCGTGACCTTCGTCTCCATCCCCGCCATTCTATTGAATCAGCCGCCGCTTCATCAGACGGACCGCCAGCCCCATCAGCGGCGGCACGACCGCCGCACAAACAGCCAGCCGGACGAACACTCCCGCATCCCAGCGCCCGAACGCGATCGAACGGGTCAGTGCGGTCAGGTGAGTCAGGGGCATGAAGTGCGCCACGTGCTGCGCCCATCGCGGCAGGCCCTCGACGGGAAAATACGTGCCGCCGAACAGGCTCATGGGCGTGATGAAGAGGAAAATCGGGTAGTTGAACGCGTCGATCCCGGGGGTGATGGACGTGAAGCACATCGCGATCGAGGCGAAGAAGAGCCCGGCCAGGAACGCGACGAACGGGAGCGCCAGCAGGTGCGGGAACGCCATGAAGCCGAAGGCGTGCACGACGCCGCACATGATCGCGACCGATATGAACGCCTTCGTCGCTCCCCAGAGCAGCTCGCCGATGATGACCTCCTCGAGGCTGATCGGCGTCGCGATGATCGCGTCGAACGTCTTCTGGTAATACATGCGGATGTACGACCCGTAGGTGCACTCGAAGAACGACGAGAACATCGTCGAGATCCCGATCATGCCGGGGGCGATGTAACTCGTGTAACCGACTTCCCCGCCGCCGTACGGGATCGTTTTCACGAACCCGCCCAGCCCGGCGCCGAACGCCAGCAGGTAGAACATCGGCTCCAGCAGCGGCGGCAGGAAGTTCACCTTCCACGTCACCAGGTAGACGTCCATGTTCCGCCGCCACACCGTCCCCACACGCTGGATCGCGTTCATTCGCGCAGGTCCCGGCCGGTCAGCCGGAGAAAAACGTCCTCCAGCGTCCCCCGGCGCACGATGACCTGCTCGGCGTTGAATCTCGAGACGAGTTCACGATGAAGCGCTTCGCCGGCGTCCGGGTAGGCGTACAGCCGGTCGCCGTGGCGTTCGCAGGGCGTCCCGCGCGCCTTGACCCACGCTTCGGCCGCGGCGGGCGGGTTCCAGACCTCGACGACGGTCGGCCGCGCGTGTCGCGCCGTCAGTTCCGCCGGGGATCCCTTCACCAGGATCTTCGCCTTGTCCATGATCACGAGGCGGTCGCACAACTGCGCGGCCTCTTCCATGTAGTGCGTCGTCAGCAGGATCGTCACGCCCTTGCGCCGCAGCTCGCGGATTTTCTCCCACAGCACCTGCCGCGCCTGCGGGTCGAGCCCGGTCGTCGGTTCGTCGAGGATGAGGAGTTTCGGCCGGTTGAGAAGCGCCCGCGCCAGGACGAGCCGGCGTTTCATGCCTCCGGAGAGCGCCATGACGGGCCCCTCGGCTTTTTCGCGAAGCGCGACAAAGCCGAGCAGTTCGTCCGCGCGTTTTTCAGCCTCGGCCCTTTCGATCCCGAAGTACCGGCAGTACACGATGAGGTTCTTGCGGACGGTGAAATCCGGGTCGAGGTTGTCCTCCTGGGGACAGACGCCCGTCTGCGCCTTCACGTCGCGCGACCGCGTCCGCACGTCGATCCCGAAGACCTCGAGGCGCCCGGAATTCACGGGGCTTGCCCCGTAGGTCATCTTCATGGTCGTGGTCTTCCCCGCCCCGTTCGGGCCGAGAAAACCGAAACACTCCCCTTCGTTGACCTCGAACGAGATGTGGTCGACGGCAAGGGTGTCCTTGTACGACTTGCAGAGGTCGGTGGCGGTGATGGCGGCGGGCATGGCGCGCGAATGGTACAGCGGGCGGTTGCCAGCGGCCAGTTGCCAGCGGCCGGCGGCGAGTTGCCGCAGGCCACTCGCCGCTCGCCGCTGGCAACTCGCCACTGTATGATCCCGCTCCCCATGAAAACCCGCTGCGGTTACGTCTCGATCGTCGGAAAGCCGAACGTCGGCAAGTCCACGCTGCTCAACGCCTTCGCCGGCAAGAAAGTGTCCATCGTCAGCGAGAAACCAGGAACGACGCGCCACCGCGTCTACGCGGCCGTCACGAAGGAGAACGCCCAGGCACTCTTCGCCGACACCCCGGGCCTGTTCAAACCCTCCCAGATGCTCGACAAGTTCATGGAAAAGATGGTCGTCCGCGCCGTGGAAGGCGTGGACGTCATCCTCCTCGTCGGCGACGACAGCGGCCCCCGCGAAAACGACCGGCGCATGCTCACCACGATCAAGATCCGCGCCAAGGAGACGCCGGTCATCCTGGTGCTCAATAAAATGGACCTCTTCAAAAGCGGCAAGCTCATCACCGAACTCGTCGAAAGATGGCGCAATCTCCACGAATTCCGCGCGATCCTCCCGATCTCGGCCCAGGGCGGCAAGGGCCTGCCCCTGCTGTGGCAGGCGATTTCCGAAGCGCTTCCCGAGCGGGAATTCGAGGTCAAGGAGGACGAGGAAGTCGGGCTGGACGAGAAGCTGTGGGTGGCGGACCTGATCCGGGAGAAGGTGCTGTCGCTGGTGCACCAGGAGGTCCCGCATGCGGTGGCGGTGGTGATCCAGCAGTTCGAGGAGAAAGAGAAGCTGCTGAAGATCGCGGCCGACCTGGTGGTCGAACGGGACTCGCAGAAAGGCATCCTGGTCGGCGCGGGCGGGAGCATGATCAAGGCGATCGGGACGGAGGCCAGGAAGGACATCGAGAAGCAGCTCAAGAAGAAGGTGTTCCTGGAGCTCTTCGTGAAAGTCCGCGAGAAGTGGCGCAACAACCCATCGCGCCTCAAGGAATACGGGTACGAGGACTAGCAGTTCGAACAAAAACGGGCGGGACCCCGTGAGAGGCCCCGCCCGGACGCCGTTCCTCGCAACTCGCAACACGTAACCCGCAACTCGCGGTTACCGCTTTTCGCGCTGCGCCTTTTCCAGCTCGTACTCGATTTCCTTGATGAGCTTGCGCTCCTCGTCCTGGTAGTGCGTCGCCAGGCTCCACTTGGGATTCGAGGGCGACCGCTCGCCATAACCGGTATCGCTTTCATCGTTCTGGCGCATGACGACGACGTCGATGTTGGCGTTGGTCTCGTCGAGCTTGGTAATCGTCGCGGTTGCCTGCCAGCGCTCCCGCTCGTTCATTTCCATCTTTTCCTGCCAGCCGGACTTGATGACCCGGTCCGTGTCGCCGCCGTTGCTCGACTCGATCTTCGTGTAGTGCCGGCGAATGACCGTGGTCGCGGCGTCCACGGCCGCCTCGAAGTTGTACACCTTCTGGTCCGTCCCGTGGTGGCTGACGGGTTCGTCCGCGCAGCCGGCCACGAGGGCCAGCAGCCCGGCGAACGCGATGTTGCGGATGTTCATGGGTTTATCCCGTCTCCTATTGCTTCTTGAATTCAAACGTGGTCGCCCGGCTGTCGGGCAGCGGCGCCTTCGCCTTCAGCCCCGCCTTCTTGATCATCATGTCCACCTTCTGGCTCAGCTCGTTCCCCTTCATCTCGGACTTGATCGTCCTCACGTACGCGGTGCCTTCCATGTGGAAGTCGCCGCCCGCGGAGAACGTCGCGCTCCACTGCTTGTTGAGCAGCTGGATGTCGTCCTCGGTGAAGCCGGAGAACTTGAAGGTGTACTCCGTTCCCTTCTGGAGCTGTTCGCCCTTGTCGAACCAGTCGTTCGTTTCCTTCAGGATCTTCTCGCTGCAGAGCTTTGCCGACTCGTAGACGCTCTGCGAAATCGCGAGGTCGCGGTCCGAGTCGTTGGCCATCAGGCGATTGTTGTACTCCTGGTGATTCGCGAACACCCGGCCCGAAACCATGTCCTTGGCGAACGCCTTGACGCCCGTGTTCACCGTGCGGCCCTGGACGGCGACCTTGATCACGTTGAAGCCGATGACGAGGCTGCCGCGGGCGCGAAGCGCCGACAGGGTGCCCTGGTACTCCTGGTCGCCGGCGAATTCCGGGTTCTCGACGAACTTCTGGATGAACGCCTCGGTCGCCTTGTCGCCGACGTTGCGCTCCTCGGCGATGTCGGTCGCGATCTCGTCCCACAGCAGCGCGTTGTAGCCCTGCTTGTTGTAGTACTCCGCCAGCTGCCGGCCGACGTCGCCGATCAGCTCCTTGTCCACGTTCTTCCCGCCGTAGATCGCCAGGATCGCCTTCCGGTCCGCGATTTCCTTCCGGATCATCCCCAGGTCCTGCAGGATGTTCTTGATCGCCTGGTCGTTGATCACGACGCGCAGCACCATGCCGTACTGGTGGCCGTTATTGAACTGCTGCGTCTTCACGACCGTGTCCGACTTGATGTACTTCGCCGTCTGGTTCAGGATCTGCCGGTTGATCTCGTCGGCGTTCTGGTCGTACTTCGCCAGGTCCCGAAGGTAGTCCTTCACCGCCATGTCGCACGCCCGCCGCCGCGCCGCTTCACGCCCGTCCTTCGCCGCGTTGTTGATCGTGTCCTTCACGGGCACCACGACCGTCACGTCGAACGCGTCGCCGTCGCGGCTCGTGTTCTCCTGCCACAGCTCGTCCGTCGTGTCGATCCGCCGGTCCTCCTCCGTCTTCGGCGGTGCCTGCGGCTTGTCGCTGCAGCCTGCCACGAGCGCCACGGCGGCCAGCGCCAGCCCCTGCCAGAACTTCATTCGCATGTCAGCTCCTTTCCCCCTTGGAAGATTTGGCTCGGTTGTTCGGATCGCCTTTCGGCCGATCCGGCGTGTGCCCGGCCGGTTGGTTGCCTATTTCGACTGGCTCTTCGCCCTGTCGTATGCCTTGCGGAACATCGAGTTGCCCGGCTCCATGTCGAGCGCCGCCTTGTACTTCACCTCCGCGTCGCTCACCAGTCCCTGCGCTTCCCAGCAGACGCCCAGGTTGTACGTGTTCGCCGCCGCCTCCGCGGGCTTCCCTTCCTTGCCGACCTTTCGCAGCCGCAGTTCGGCCCACGGAAGCGCGCCCTCGGCGAGCAGGTTGTACGCCATCTTGTCACCGCGGTTGTCCAGGATGCCGGGGACTTCGGTCGTGCTGGGGCTGATGTCCTCGTAGAACATGCGGGCGAGCTGCTTGAACTGGATCGCCTTGACCTCCGTGAGGGTCGGCGCGCCGTTTCCCTGCTTTGCGGCATCGCTGCGGCCGAACAGGAAGAGATTGCGCGGGGCGGCCTCGGTTGAGGCGTAGTGGAAATCGGGGATCTTGTAGGTCTTGTCGAACACGATCTTGCCGTCCCCGTAGGGCGTGCGAATCACGACGCGTGCCGAAACCGAACCGAAAACGTCGATCCGGTGGACCGGGATCGCCTTGGTCCGGACCTGGGGGACGCCGATGCCCTGGGCGTTGTAGCGCATCGTCGTGAGGGCGATGTCGCGCCGCTCGACGGAATAGGCGTCGCCGAACGCGCTGGTGACCTCGATCTCCACCACGCCGATCGAGCCCGGGTCGCCGATCATCTGGTTGATGAAGTCGGCCGCCACCGTCGGGCCGTCCGACATGTACCTCGGCACGCTGCCGGACTTCCGCACCATGTCGAGCAGTTCGTCGTTCAGGACGGCGTAATTGGAAGCGCAGAATTCGGCCGACATCGTGGCCTTTACGAGGGCCACGTTCGCTTCGCGGTCGGCCGTGTACCCGCCGGGGAGCGCGCCCTGGCCTTCCTTCACATCCTCGAACATGAGCGTGCGGATCGATCCGGGGATCGCCTCCCTGGCCGGCTGCCGCGTCGGCAGCATGATCGCCTTCTTCGCAGCGCAGCCTGCGAAAGCGACCGACGCCAGGACGAGCCCCATCAGTTTCTTACTCATTGCGGGCCCCCTTCTGCATCTCGATCAGGTTCGTGCCCTCCAGGAGGCGGGCGATGCGTCCGAGCCCCGAGGCGTACAGGATCGTCTCGGGATCGGCTTCCACGGACTTGCGGTAGGCGAGAATCGCGTCTTCGTAATAAGCCGGGCCCTGCGCTTCCCAGGCAAGCCCCAGGTTGTACAGGTCGGCGGCCTTGTCCTCGGGCTTCGAGTACTTCTTCGTTCCCTGCTTTCCGCCTTCGGTGATCGACCGCAGGTGGCGGGAGGCTTCGCGATACGCCCCGGCGCGGATGAGATTCGAGGACGTCTTGTCCCCGTCGGCTATCTCGATCTCAATCTCCGTGGTCGTCGGGCTGATCTGCTCGACGAATCCCGTCGCCGCCTCGTGCGAAAGATAGCTGAACGCCTCCAGCGCCAGCGGCACCGTCCCGCCGGCCGGCTTCGTCCCCGTTGACTCCGTCTTCCCTTCGCGCTTCCCGCCGCCCCCCAGCACGCCCATGATCGCCCCGAGCGGGCCGCCACGCGTGCGGGAGATCACGATGCCGCCGCCCTCGTCCTGCCGAAGCGACTGGACGGTGGTCGTCACGAAGAGGATTTCCAGGCGCGGGCGGAAGCGGACTGCGGTGTACTGGACGATCAGGACTGCCGAGGCGGTCTTGTAGTCGGAAGTGACGAGTTCCTCGCGCGACTGGGTGATCCGTGGAGTCTGGCCGCGGTAATCCCAATCCTCGAGCGTCACTTTCTCGTGCTTCTCCCCGTCCGCTTCCAGGTACCCGACCCAGCAGCGGCCGAAAATGAGCGCATCCACCGTCCCGGGCTTGAAGGTCGGCTTGCCGACCAGTCCGGCGAGGCCGTCCATGTCGTAGATCTTCTCCTGCCCCTCGAGGTCCATGACCGAGTAGAACGGGGTCTCTGCGAGTTTCCCGAGCAGGTCGTTCTTCACGCCGTCCGAAATGGCCTGAAGGTCGCTCTGGGGCAGACGATGCTTGTTCCAGCCGTTCCCGTCGGCGTTCGCCTGCCACGCGTCGAGGTTCTCCGCCTTGAAACCGCCGACGGCCACGCCGCGGACGCCGATGATGCGCGTCTTCGCGGGCACCGTGACCTTGAGCTTCACCGAAGGCGCCGCGCACCCGCAGAACAGGGCGGCCGCCACGATCGCTGCCAGTTTCTTCACTGGATGCCTCCCCCTTCGAGCTTCGAATTACCCCGCATCAGCAGTTCCACACGCCCCATCCCGGCGGCGTAGTCCTCGTTCTCGGGCTCGAACGCCAGCGCCTTGCGGTAGAACAGGATCGCTGCTTCCAGCAGCGCCGGGTCGCCCATCGCCTCGTAGGCCAGCCCGAGGTTATAAAGGTCCGGCGCCCGGTTCTTCTGGGCGTCCTTGAGACCCGGCTCGAGCCGCTGGATCGCTTCCTCGTACTGCCCCGCCCGGATCATCCCGGCCGCCGTGCTGTCCCCGCCCTTGGCGATCACCGCGGTGATTGTCTCCTTGTGCGGGCTGATGGCCTTGACGAACTCGTTGATCGCACGGTCCGCCGAAACGCGGAGAAGCGCCTCCCGGTTCCGTTCGCCCTTGGCCGCCGAAGCTTCCGCACGGCCGGACCAGAGGTCGAAATTCGAGGAGGAGCCGCCGCCGATGCGTTCGCGCCAGCCGCGGCCGCCCGACAGCGCGGCAATCGTCTTCTCCTCGGGCCCCGAAAGCTGCACGAGGTTCAGCTGCACGCTCACAAACGCCTTCACCACCTCGTACGTCTGCGTCTCGACTTTGTCATGGGCCTCGGCGATGTACATGATCCCCTTGTCGGTCTTCGCCCAGACCACGTCGCTCGTCACGACCGGCTCACGCAGGCCCTGGAGATGAACGAAGTCCGCCCACACGCGGCCGCGCAGCACCGCTTCGATCTTCAGCCCCGAGGAGCCCGACTTTTCGCGCGCCTCGGCGAGCGTCATCGCCTGGATGGCGCCTTCGCGGTTGATGATGGCGATGAACTGGTCCCGGACGTACCGGGCGATCGCGTCGTCGCCCTTGGTCGCAGGCTCGAAATCGTCCACCGCGAGAACCTTGACCGGCGGCATCTCCAGCGTCGGCGGACGGCGGACCTGAAGCGTCACCTGGGGTGTCCGGCACCCGGCGAGCGCTGCGGCGGCCACGGCGAGCGCGGCCACCTGGCGGAATCGGATCATGCGGAGTCCTCTGAAGGGGTTACTGGCCGGCCTTTTCGAGCAGGGGCCGGAGCTGATTGACGGGGATGAGGAAGTTGATGCCGGGCTGGGGGACCTCGACTTTCTGGCCGTCACCGTACGCGTAGTTGGCGACGGCGCCGGAAACGGCGATGGCGCAGACTTTGCCGTCCATCGAGAAGGCCGGGCCGCCGGAATTGCCGTGGTTGATGAGCGCGTTGGTCTGGATGCGCCCTCCCATCCGGCCGAACGCGGAGACGATGCCCGTGGTGACGCTGTGCTCGAGGCCGAGCGGGTTGCCGATGACGAACAGGTCCTGTCCGACCTTGAGCCCGTCGGAATCGCCCATCTCCAGCGCGGGAAGGTCGGACGCCTTGATGCGCAGCACCGCGGCGTCGAGCTCGGGGTCGTCCGCGACGATCATCGCGGCAAACCACCGGCCGTCCGCCAGCTTGACCTTGATCTTCACGTCCTTCGCGTCCACGGCCTTGCCGTCCGGTCCCGCGACGGTCACCACGTGGTGATTGGTGACCACGTACCCCTGGGAGGAAGCAAGGAAGCCGCTTCCGATCCACGCCTGGTCCTTGTTGGCCTTGAGGGAGGTCTGGATGAAGACGACGCCCGTGTCCACCTTCTGGACGAGTTCGGAGAGCGAAGGACGCGCCTCGGCGGGAGGGGCGACCGGCGGCGGGGTACCTCCGGCGACGGACGGAAGAGCCTCCAGACCGCAGGTCAGGAGACCGTCGCGCAGGCCGCCGATCCGGAGGCGGGCAAGGTTCTTGTCGTTGGCAATCGACCGGCGGACCGCGTCATCCACCGCCGGCCCCTCGAGCTTCGTCGTGCACGTCACGACGAACGCAAACAGGTCGGAACGGTAGGACCCCTTCACGTTCTCAAGCCCCGGGACGGTGGCAATGGCCGAGACGAGGGAAGCGCCGAGATCGGCGTCCTCCTTCTCGCGCCAGCCGGCCACCTGGATCGCGAACTCCGCCTTGTCCTGCACTTTCACGTTCGCCTCGTACACGATCTCCGTCCCCATCGCGCGCTTCAGCGCGAACGTCTTTCCCTCGGGGCGGGCCGTGAAGTTCTTTGAGAACTGGGACAGGAATTCCGCCGGGCGGCCTTCGAACGTCACGTTGAGAGAGTACACCTGCGTCGTGTCGTCGTAGGACTCGGCAGACTCCTTGACGCCCGCGATTCCCTCGAGCGCTCCCGACACCGATGCCCTCACCTCGGTCACGGACGTCGGCCGCACGCCGTTCACCGCCACGCCCACGGGCGAAGCGACGGGCTGGTCGCGGAACTCGTACATCAGGATCCCCAGCGACAGGTCACCCGGATAGAGGGTGCGAAACTCCTCTTTCCCGGCGATGCCGGCCCAGATCGCGCCGTCCAGGTCCACAGGTCTGCCCGCGAACGTCACCGTCATCATCATCGCCTTGCGGTCCGCCAGGTACTCGTTGCGGACCTCGGCCACGCCCTTGATCGACTTGAGAAGCGCCACGAACGCCGTGCCGGCGGTCTTCATCCGGTCCGGGTCCACTTCGCGCAATTCCATCATCATCACCTGGTCGGCGGACGGCGGCGCCTCGTAGCGCAGCGTATCCGGCGAGCTGTCCATCAGCACCAGCGACCCCGGCGTCATCCGGATCAGCTCGTCCACGTCGTGCGCGCGCTTCTTCGTCTTCAGCGCGAACGTCAGCTCGCCTGTCTTCTCGCTGTACGCCTGGTTCTCGATCGTCACGCTCGCCTCGCCCGCGAGCGCCGCCTTCACCGCCTTTGCGTTCGCATCCACCGCGGCCGGTATGACATTCGTCACCGTCACCGTCAGCGCCTGCTCTCCGCTGCGCCAGTCGTAGGAGACCATCCCGGGCGAAGCGCCGCCGGGAGAGAGCTCCGACAGCTCGTCCTTGCCCTTGATGGCGTCCCACAGCGCCTCATCCAGCTCCGCCGCCGATCCCGTGAATTTCACCCGGATCGTCAGCGTCTCGGAGGCCGGGTCGTAGTTCTTCGACGCCTCCTTCACGCCCGGAAGCCCCTTCAACGCCCCCACCAGCGGGTCCGCGATCTTCGCCAGCGAAGCCGACGGCAGGTGCCGGACTTCAACCGTTCCCGCGATCGTCAGCGCGCCCAGGCGATAGTCGATCGACGCCTCGCGCGCCGTCACCAGCTTCAGCTTGTCCGCCAGCGCGTGCCCCGACACCGCGCGCAGGACCGCGGCATGAAGCGCCGGCGCGTCCATTTTCGTCATCAGCGCCACGTCGAACCTCGCGTCCTTCTCGTCGTACGTCCACTTCGCCTCCGCGACGCCCTCGATGCCCTTCAACCCGGCCCCGAGCGCCGCGCCGAATTCCTTCAGCGCCTCCGCCTCGCTGCCTTCCACGGAGACCTTCATCTCGCGGAGCGCGAACGCGAGAGTGAGCTTGTCGGCGCCCGTCGCCTTCACCGTCAACTCGCCCAGGCCGCCCTGCTTGCCCTTCAGCGCGTCCTCGAGCTGGTGTGCATCCCCGCTGAAGAACACGACGAACCCGAGAGTGCGGGCCGACGCGTCGTACGTGCGCTTGAGGCCGGTGCAGCCGGGAAGGGCCTCGATCTTTTCGGTCAGGGCGGCGGAGGTGTGTTCGTAGAACCCGTCGGCGAGGCCCTCGACGACGAGGGAGATCGCCTTGCCGCCCACGGCGTATTCGGCCTCGACGTCGCGAGCGCGGATCAGCTGGAAGCCCTTCAGGTCCTTCTCGATCGCGGCGTGGAACTGCGTCGCGGTGCCTTTCCACATCAGGCTGACGAGGAAATCGCCGTCGCTGGCGAAGTCGTAGTCGAGGCCCTTGACGCCCGGGACGACCCTGGCCTTAGCGAGAAACGCGCGGCCCTCGCGCTGGACGACGTCGGGCTGGACGCCGCGCAACTTGAAGCGGAGGGCGCGGAGGGCGAAAGCGTAGGTCAGGGTGTCGGCGGCGGTCTCGCGGAGTTCGAGGGCGCCGAGGCCGCGGTGAGTGTTACGGAGAGCGTTCTCGAGGCCGGTGCGGTCGCCGGAGAAGAAGACGTCGAGCGTCAGCGCGCGGTCGGCGCCGGAATAGGCGCGCACGACGCCGTCCACTCCGGCGAGCTTCTCGATGATGTTGGACAGCGTGAGCCCGATGTCCTCGTACGAATCGGGCCCCAGTTCCACCACCTTGACCTTGAGGAGGTTTCCCCCGAAGCGGTAAACGAGGCCGTCGGCACCCATGAGGCTGAGGTGCATCTGGCGGAACAGGTCGGCCGCCAGCGTCTCGCCGAGAGCGGCGTTGACGTCCGCCGCGGCGCTCGACGAGAGGAACTTCACCTCGTACGCCCCTTCGGCAAACGACGCGGTCTCGTCGACCGCGTCGGGGCTGTCCTTCAGGGCATCGAGCACCGCTTTGCCCGCGTCTTTGACCTTCTCCATGTCGTGGCCGACCAGGAGAAGGGTCATGCGCGAGGCGTTGAGCTTGAACGTGAGGTTCGATTCACCGCTCTGGATGAGCAGGAAGTCGCGAATGAACTTCGTGTCCGCGCGCAGCTTGTCCTCCAGCTGGGCGGCCGTCCCCTCGAAGAAGAAATCGACGGTCATCTTCTTGTCCGCCGCGGCGTAGGAAGGGTTGACCTCGCTGGCGCCGGCTGTCTTCTCCAGGACGCGGCGCATCTTCAACCCCGCGGACTGGTAGAGCGTCTCGGGCAATTCCGTGACGACGACCGACATCTTCCGGGCCTTGGTCGAAGAGTCGCTCATTCCCTCCTTGAGCTTTTCGACAAACGCCGCCAGCGCCTTCTCCGCCGCCTGGTCGCGGCACTTCGCCTCCGCCTTGTCCACCGCGGAGGACGATCCCTGGGCTTTCTCCTGCGACCGTCCGACGGAGGCCCCGGTCTGCCCGAACACCGCGGCGATCGTGACGCCGCCTTTCACCTGCACGGTCCCGAGGTCCGCGTTCTTCGTCGTTCCCTCGACCGTGAACACGCCGACGACCAGCGCCCGCGCGCCCTGCCCGTCGTAAACCTTCTTGGCGACGTCCTTGAACAGCCCTTCGTCTTCCAGCAGGTCTCGAAGGGTCTTTCCTCCGAGTTCCTTGAGCGAAGTGCCGCTGGACACCACGGAGTAACCGGCGGCCTTCAGGGCTTCGGTGATCGTGCCGCGGAGTTCTTCGGGTTCGGCGGCGACCACGACACGGTCACCGGCGCGAGCCGCGAGGGAACAGAAGGCGAAGGCAAGGGCGGTTGCGACGAAAAGCCGACGAAGCGGGTACATAGTGACCCCTTTGTGAAAGTCCCCCTGTGGATCCGGGGCGGGAAGCCCCGAGGCGCGGAGAGGCATTCTAGGCGGGAGAAGGGGGATTGCAAGCAAAGGTCGAGCCCGGCCGCGAGCCCGAGAGAACACCTGCGAGTCAGGCGCCGTCGGCCCGGTAGCGGTGATTCGGCAGGGTTTTCTGTTACTGGCCGACTCCGCCCGACCCGCACGTGTTTTCTCGGGCTCGCGGCCGGAGCCAGAGTCCGCGGGAATCGCGAAAGACCACACGCCGCAGAGAGCTTCTCAGTCTCAGCGATCGTGGAACAGGCGCCGGGCCCGGTCGAGGTCCGCGCGACATTTCCCGCAGTAATCCCACGGAATTTCCCCGGTCGCGATCGCCTGTGCGGCGTTGGCCAGGATCGCGTTTAGCCGCGGCTTGGTCATCACGCACCCCGTGTCCGTACAGTGCCCTCCGCCGTCCTCAAACCGATGCTCAGGGTTGGCGACCAGCCCCAGGGCGTGTCCGAACTCGTGCACAAGGCAGGAGCGATCGATTTTGTCGGCGCGCAGCCCCAGCACCGCCCGCGAGTTCAGGGTTCTCTTGAAGACGAAAATCTGCCAGTGCGGGAAGGGCCGTTCGAGCCGCCGGCACAGTCCGTTCGAGGCCTGGCCGTCCGACCAGGGGTTCACGGGACAATACAGCACATGGATGTAGGCCACTCCCGGGACCGGTTCCTGTCTCCCGCGGCATTCGTCGAGCGCAGCCTCGATCCCGTCGCCCCGGCAGGCGCCCCAGCGGACCGCGGGAATCTCAGTGTCTCGCCGGATGGTCACGACTTTTCCGGCGCACTCGCGCTTTGCCACTTCGGCCAACCCTTCCAGCGCCAGGTCGTCCGGGGGCACTTGCGCGAACCAGTCCACTTCGATGTCCACACGTGTCGTCCCGCCCAGCGCGATCAGGCCGGCATCCGCCTTGCCTACCCAGGCGGGTTCGGGAGGTGCAGACGCCGAGCACCCCGAAACGAACGCGACAACCAGGATGAAGACGCGGCGCATCCCCGGATGTTACGCGCGGCGAGCCCGCAAGCGACAGCAGCGGGCACAAAAAAACCGGGCCGGCGTCTCAGGCCGGCCCGGCGTCGGGTGTTTCCTTGAGCTACTTCTTCGCGGGCGCCTCTTCGTCACCCTCAGTTTCGAACTCGATCAGCAGGACTACCGCGTCCTCCGCATCGGCCAGCTTGCGCTCCGATTCCAGCTTCTTCACTTCGTCGGCCAGCACGTCGTCCGTGGCCTTCTCACGCCGGGATCGCCCTTCGAGGTCGTCCGTCCCGCCCGCTCCGTCAGCCTCGGACTGCCCGGCTTTTGCCCCCGCCTGTTTCAGCTCGTCCAGACGCTTCTTTTCGGATTCTTCCGCCGGCCGGCCGCCGGTCGCTCCGCCG
>CAVPNQ010000106.1:0-14889 GCA_963706735.1 uncultured Planctomycetia bacterium | reverse complement strand
CGCGAGTAGTCCTCCTTCAGCCGCCACGCGATCGCGAAAAAGTGCGGCAGCTGCCAGAAGAACTGGATCGCGAAGATCACCCACGCGTCGAAATTCAGCGTCCCCGTCGCCGCAGCCCATCCGATCAGGGGGGGAAGCGCCCCCGGGAACGCCCCCACGACGGTGGACAGCGGTGTCCGGCGCTTGAGCGGCGTATAAATCAGCAGGTAAGTCAGCACCGTCGTCGCCGCGATCAGCGCCGTCAGCGCGTTCACCCGCAGCAGCAGCCACGCCAGCCCCGCGATGAACGACACGCACCCGAAGGCGATCGCCGTGCTCGGGTACATCCGGCCCGACGGAAGCGGCCGCCCCGCGGTGCGCTTCATGAGCTTGTCGGTGTCCACCTCCATCGCCATGTTGATCGCATTGGCGGCGGCGGCGGTGAGGAGGGTGCCGAGGAGCACATCGAAGAGGGACCAGGCGTCGATGCGGCCGCGGGCGCCGATGAACCAGCCTGCGGCGGTGGAGACGAGGACCATGAGGGCGATCCCCGGCTTGGCGAGCGTGACGAAGTCCGAGGCGCGCTGGCGGAGGGAGATGGGGCCTGTCATCGCGCGGCTCCCGCGGGCGCCAGCGGGGCACCCGATCCCGCGGGGACTTCCCTGCCGCGCGCGGACTTCGCGGTGCGCAGGGCGATCGACAGGGCGAGCGCGTACAGGAGGCCGCCGACCGCGAGGTGAAGCGTGACGGCCGCCGTGTGGACCTTGGGGGATTCGATCGAGCGCTGGAAGCCGCCGCGGACGATCGCCCACGTCCAGAAGCCAAGCGCGATCTGGATGATGATCAGCCCCGCCATCGTGGTCGCCGTGCGGCGGCAGCGGCCGCGCTTCAGGCACTCCGCCGCCGCGACGATGGCGAGCACCGCGACGACGAACGCGAAGGTCATGTGGAGGTGGGTGCCCCAGCCGGTGTGGCGGCGGACGGCGCCGAGGATGATCTGGACGTAAGTCGCGGCCGCGGCGAAGAACGCGATGCGCGCGAGCACGGAGGGAGCTTCGTCGGCAGGGTCGCTCTTCCAGGCGGCGGAGGTGACCGTGGCGAGGGCGACGACGATACCGAAGAAGGCCTGGGCCGTGCAGGCGTGGATGATGGCGATGATGCGGGGATCGAGCACATGGTGGACGCGAAGGCCGCCGAGGATGCCCTGCGCGCAGACGAGGACGACGGCCCAGAGGCCGAGTTTGCGGGCCCACGGGCGCTCGTCGCCGCGCCAGAGCAGCACGGCGAGCACGATCGTCAGGATCCCGACGATCGACGCCATGAGCCGGTGTCCGTGCTCGTAGAAAACCTCGCCAATCATCGGCGGAAGCAGCTTCCCGAACGAAAGCGGGATGAACCACCAGTCGGGGACGGAGTCGCCCGAGGCGGTGGTGGTGACGAGCCCTCCCACGAAGAGCAGGAAGAGGGTCGCGGCGGAAGTCAGGAGGGCGAAGCGGTGGGTCATGGGGGCGGGGGGATTTCAGACGGTGGCGGGCGTGGAGTCAAGGACGGGTGCGAGCGGGCGGAGGGTCACGTGCGGAAAAGCCACCAGTAGATGGAAACGCCGGTGACGGAGACGTAGAGCCAGGCGGGCACGGTGATGCGTGCCCATTTCTTGTGGCGCTCCCAGTCCTTCTTCGCGGCCTTCCAGACGACGACGCAGACGAGCGGTGGGACGGCCGCGGCGAGGATCGTGTGGGTAAGGAGGAGCGCGAGGTACAGCGTGCGTGCGGTGCCGGTGCCGGGGAAGCGCGTGGACCCGGCGACGGCGTGGTACCACAGGTAACAGACGAGGAACGCGGCGCTGGCAAGGAGGGCGCCGAGGACGTAGGCGACGTGCCAGTCGCGGCGCCCGGCGCGGATGAAAGAGATGCCCGTGAGGAGGAGGATCGCGGAGAGCGCGTTGAGCGTCGCGTTGACGGCCGGCATCGCGTAGAAGCCCGTCAGGCCCAGCGCGGTCGCGTCCCGCCGGAGCTCTTCCATTTTGTCGGCGTCGGTCGAGTCGTACCACGCGCGCACGACGCCGTTCGCGTCGATGAGGGCGATGTAGGGCGCGTGGGCGATCGGGTTCGCGGTGTCGGCGGGCGTGTCCTCGAGGCCCATGAAGAAGCCCTTCTGGACGACGCGATCGCGCTCGGCCTTCGATTCGAAGCGCGTGAACGCCCATCGCTTGCCGTCGGCGCCGAGGCCGGCGGCGTGTTTCGCGAGGACGTCGCGGGTGTCGTGATCGGGGTCGATGGAGAAAGCGACGATGCGGTAGGCGGGCGGGAGGGTGCGTGCGAAGCCGGAGAGGCGGGAGGTGACGATGGGGCAGACGGAGGTGCAGCGGGTGAAGACGAACGCGGCGAGCCAGGGGCGGCCGCGGAGGTCGTTGCGGTGAAGGGTGGCGCCGTCGTGGGTGGTGACGGTGAAGTCGGGCGAGGGAAACGATTTTTCCGGCGAGGGTCCGGGGGGCGGCCGGAGGATTCCCCATGCGCCGATGCCCACGGCCGCGCCGGCAACCAGGACCATCGCCGCCAGTGCGAGCGGTTTCATGGGAGATCAGGCCTTCTCGCCGTGGATGGTGGCGGCGCACGCGACGAAGGCCGCGAGGGCGCAGGCGCCGATGACGGCCATCGACACGCCGATGCCGAACGGCCCGGGGTCGCCGGGCATCATCGCGGTGCGCACGGCGGACAGCCCGTACGTCATCGGGTTCGCTCGCATCACCCAGCCCATCCAGCTGTACGCGCCGGCGAGCGGGAAGAGCGCACCGCTCACGAGCCACATCGGCATCAGGACGACGTTCATGATCGCGTGGAACCCGGCGACCGATTCCGAGCGCCACGCGAAGAAGAAACCGACAGAAGCGAGGAAGAACGCCGAAACCGCGAGCACGGCCGCCGCCTGCACGAGCCCGAGCGCCGTCAGCGGGATTCCCACCGTCGGCGCCAGCAGCAGGAACGGGAACGCCTGAACCCAGCCGAGAAGCGTCCCGCCGAGAACTTTTCCCAGCACGATCGCCGACCGCGGCGCCGGCGAGGCGATCACCGACTGCAGGAACCCCTCGCGCCGGTCCTCGATGATCGAGATCGACGAGAAGATGCACGTGAAGAGCAGGATCATCGTCGTCGTGCCCGGGAACGAGTAGCGCAGGAAGTCGCCCCCCGCGCCGCCGAACGAGCGGCCGAGTCCCGAGCCCATGAACAGCCAGAACATCACCGGCGTCACGAGCGCGCCGATCACGCGGCCGCGCTGCCGGAAAAAGCGGACCAGCTCGCGCTTGGCCAGGGACATCGCCGGGACCAGGAGGCTCATTCCGCGAAGGCCCTCCCCGTGCGCCGGACGAACACGTCCTCCAGCGTCGGCTTCGACACCGTCACCGCTTCCACCTGCCCGGGGAAACTCTCGACGAGCTGCGGCACGAACTCGTGCCCCAGGCTCCGCTCGATCCGGATTTCCCCTTCCAGCAGCGACACGTTGCCGCCGAACTTGGCCGCCACCGCCGCGCGCAGCTTCTCGGGATCCTTCGCGCGCACCTTGATCACGTCCTGCCCCGACTCCGCGCAGAGCGATTCGGGCTTTCCAAGCGCCACGATCTTTCCGCGGTCCAGGATCGCCACGCGGTCGCACATCGCGGCTTCCTCCATGAAGTGCGTCGTGAACAGGACGGTGGTGCCGTCCTTTTTCAGGCCGCCCAGGACGTCGCGCAGTTCGCGCCGCGCGCCGACGTCCAGGCCCGCGCTCGGCTCGTCCAGCATCAGCACTTTCGGCGCATGCAGGATGCCCTTCGCGATCTCGACGCGCCGCCGGAGGCCGCCCGACAGCTTCTCGGTGTAGTCGCGCGCGCGGTCGAGGACGCCGAAGCGCGCGAGGAGCTCCGTTGCGCGGTTGCGGAGCGATGCGCCGCCCATGCCGTACATGGCGCCCTGGTAGAGCAGGTTCTCCATCGAGGTCAGCTTCTTGTCCGTCGAGGTGGACTGGAACACGACGCCGATCTGCCGGCGCACCTCCGCCGCCTGCGACGTCACGTCGAACCCCATCACGCTGGCGCGCCCCCGGGTCGGCGGCAGCAGGGTCGCGAGGATCCGGAAGAGCGTCGTCTTCCCGCCGCCGTTGGGGCCCAGCAGCCCGAACGCCTCTCCTTCGCGCACCTCAAACGACACGCCCGCCAGCGCCTTGCGGTCGCCGAAGTCGCGTTCCAGCGTTCTGACTTCAATCGCGTCTGTCATGGATTCGCGGGGGTCCCCGGGGTTTGCGGAACAGTCACTTCGGAAGGGCGGAGCATTGTCGCTTCCTCCGCCCGGCTCGGCCACATCAGGATCGGACGGGGTTGCAAAGGATGAGCCACGACCTCGCCCCGGCTGCGACGGAAGCCCGCGGCAGGAGTGCCCGGTGACGACTCCCCTGCCGCACGTCCGAAAAAAAAGAGCCTCCCGGCTGCGGGAGGCTCTTCGGATTCAGTTCGCTCCACTACTCCGGCTCGGCGAGGCTCTTGATGAACTCCCAGAGCGGCGTCACGTCCTCGGGCTTCACCTGCTCCGTGTTGTACTGCGTCATCCCGGTGCCCGGCATGATGCTCTGCGGGTCGCGGATCCAGCGGTCAAACCAGGGCCTCTGGATGCGCGCGCCGACGATCGCGAAGCGCGGCGCCGGCGTATCCGAGGAGAGCTTCACGCCCTTCACCACGTGGCACTTCCCACACTGGTTCGCTTCGAACACCTTCTTGCCCTGCGCGATGACCGCTGCTCGCTTGTCTGACGGCACCGGCTCCTCGTAGTAGAACGGGTAGGGCACGGCGGACAGGTGCGCAAAGTGCTCGACGAGCAGGCGGGCCTGCTCGTCGGTGAAACCGAACGTGGGCATGCGGACGCCGTACTGCTGGTCCGCCGCGAGCCAGGGCCGGATCTCGGACGGCGACTTGAGGAACCGGAAGAGCCAGTCCGGGTTCACGCGCGCGCCCTCCCCGACGATCATCGGCGGCGCCTTGTTGTCGCCTTCCTTCAGGTTGACGAGTTGCTCGATGCCGCCCTCGTTCTCGCCGTACACGAGGATCGAAGTGATTCCCTTCTCGTACAGGCTCGTCACGACCGTCGGCGTGATCCACGAGCCCTTCGGCACCGCAATCACGATCCCCTTCTTCTTCAGGATTGCCAGTTCCTCGTCGCTGATCTTGTCCACCTGCCGGCCGTCCGTCAGGATCGTCCGCGCGGCGAAGACCCGCTTCTGCCAGATTTCACCCGGCGCCTCGTCCGCGTCCTTGATCGTCAGCCGCGTCGGCCAGACGCCCACCTTGTGGCATGCGGCGCAGTTTGAAA
The DNA here is from genome assembly GCA_963706735.1 of uncultured Planctomycetia bacterium. Taxonomy (GTDB): domain Bacteria; phylum Planctomycetota; class MHYJ01; order WSZJ01; family WSZJ01; genus WSZJ01. The sequence goes on along the minus strand of CAVPNQ010000106.1, from coordinate 9,574 downwards.
CCGTCACCTGCCGCTTACCGCGGTCGATCACCATCTCCTGGTGCGACAGGTTCCTCATGTACTCCGGGTTCACCGTCTCGCGGCGGAACGACAGCACGTACGTCGAGATGTTCTGGATGTCCTCCGCCGACAGGTTGAACTTCGGCATCCTCAGCCGGTCCGGGAACTCCACGATGCGCCCGCCGTCGTAGGTGCGCGGATCCTCGAGCTTCCCGCGGATCCAGTTGATGCGGTCGTTCGGAAGCGGATGGTGGCCGCTCTGGAGGTCGTGCCGGAACCCGAAGTCGAACTTCGTGATGTCTTTCGTGCCGTACGAGTTCGAGCCCGTCAGTTCCGCGCCGATCTTCTTCACCTTCTCGAATTTCTTCACGTCGTGGCAGCCGAAGCACCCCATCTGTCCGACGGCCTTCTCGCCGAGCCACAGCAGCTTGGCCTGCGTCGAAAGCGCCTTGACCTCCGCCTCCGCCTGCGCCATCGACATCTGCGCCTTCTTGAAGTCGATGATCGTCCGGTCCAGCGCTTCCACGTCCACCTCGGGCGCCTTGCGGTCCTCGAACTTGCCCGGGTGCTTCAGCGTGAGCAGGTACGCCGTCGCATCCGCCGCTTCCTGGTCCGTCAGGCGCAGCACCGGCATCGCCGTGTGTTCGAAGTACTGCTTCGGGTTCTTCAGCCAGGCGTACAGCCAGCCCGGGTTCAGCTTGCTCCCCACCGCCGACAGGTTCGGGCCGAAGGAGCGGTACTGGTTCCCCTTCTCCTCGAACTGGTCCACCACGTGGCAGCCGATACACCCGACCGAGTTCACCACCTTCTTGCCCCGCGCGACGTCACCCGCCGGCGGCGCCGGGTACCCGCCCTTGTCCACCGTCGGCAGGTTCTCGTTCTCCCAGAGATACTCCACGATCCCCTGGATCTCCGCCTGGTACCGCTTCTTCACCTCCTCGCGATCCTTCTCGTTCAGCGCTTCGGAGAGATAGAACGGCTTCGGCATCTTCGTCGTCGGCCGGAACTCCGTCGGGTCCAGGATCCAGTTGAACGCCCAGTCCTTCGTCACCTTGTACTTCACCCCGTACAGGCTCGGCCCCACCTTGCGCAGGTCTTCCGTCCCCTTGATCGGGTGGCAGCCGAAACACCCCACCGTCTCCACCAGCTGCTTCCCCGCGTTCAGCTTCTCCGCCATCGTCACGCGATGCTGCGACCCGTGGCACTTCGTGCACGACGCCTCCACGTACGGCGTCGGCAGCATCGGGCTGTCGTAGTGCGCCACCGGCTTCCACGAGTACTTCTGCTTCCACTCCTCCCCCTGCTTCGCGTCCTTCGGCGTGTGCGCCGCGTAGCTGAAGTCCACCGACCGGCCCTGCCCGTTGTGGCAGATCGTGCAGCCGAACTTCGACATCGGGTGCGGCGAGGAATCCCCCACGTACAGGTCCAGGTTCGGGTGGCTCTGGAAGGGCGTCCCGGCGAGCTCCTTGTCGTCCTTGACCGTCCAGCCCTTCTTGTCGATCGCCAGGTGGCACGTCGTGCAGCGGTCCACCTTGAAGACTTCCGAGAAGTTCAGGTCCTCCTTGAAGTGCGGGAGGATGAGCTGCTCGATCTTGATGGGCGGGGCGATGAAGTCCACGCCAGGCGCCGCCAGGAGTTCCTTCTGCCAGCTCGGCTGGAGCTTCGCGATCTGCCGCTTCTTGGTGATCAGGTCCGCCTGGACCTTCGCGATGCTCTTTTCGAGCCCGACCGAGTTCTTCAGGAACTTCTCGATCTCGCGGTTGTGGGCGTTGTCCTCGTCCACGAGTTTTTCCCACTCGCGCTTGGCCTCGATCGTGGACTTGTTCTTCTCATCGAAACGGGCGCGGGCGGCCAGCATGTCCTTCTCGACGCCGGGAAGCTCTGCCTCGGCGTGGGCCAGGCCCGGATCGTTCTTCGCCTTGAGCTCCGCGATGTGCTCCTTCACGTGGTCCAGCTTGATCCCGGCAGATTCCGCCTGGAACTTGAACGTGTCGGCCTCGGACTTCTCGAACTGGAACCTCTGGACGGTCTTCTCCAGCGGGCCCTTGAGGGCGCCGCGCTTTTCCTCGATATCCTTGATCTTGTTCTCGTTTGCCGCGAGTTCCTTCCGGGCGGCCTCCAGCCCGTTCTTCACGACCGGCCATTCTTCCCCGTACTTGGCCTCCAGGTCCTTCTCGATCGTCGCCCAGTCCGCGTCCTGGAACTTCTGCTTCGCCGCATCGATGCCGCGCTCGAGCAGTTCCAGCTCGGGACCGGAGCCCCTGGAGATGGCGGTTTCAATCTGCTTCGCCTCATTCTCCGCCCGCTTCAGCGCAATTCCGCTGAATGAGCGCTGGTAGCCCTTCCAGTTCCGGTCGTAGTCCTGCCACGCCATCCACACGGTGGTGACGAGGAGGAGAAGGCTGGAGGCGAGGAAGAGCCTGTTGAGCGTGGGCATGTCATAGAGCGTGTCGCTCAGCGGATCAGCCGGCTTGGGCATGGGGATCTGGCTCCGTGGAAATCTTGAACCTGGAAGTTGCCGTTTACGATCTCGTTCGCCTTATCAGTACCACCCTTCGACTCGCTTCGCTCGCTCAGGGTGAGCCGGACCTGCTGGACTTATTTCCTTTCCGAACCTGGGTCGGGACGGTCCGGCTCAAATGTTGAAGAAGAACTCAGGAAGGGCGACGACGTACTTCAGGTTCATGGTCCAGCGGGTGAGCATCTTGATGACCATGCCGGCCATGACGAGGACGTGCACGATGAAGACGCTGTAGCGGATCATGCCGAGCTGTTCGTAGAACTTCTTGAACATCGGGACGAATCGCACGAGCAGGCCTGGCGCGACCACGAAGTAGCCGAGGATGAGGAGGATCCCCCATATCTCGCGGGCGAACCAGTTGGCGGGCATTCCCGTACCGAGCACCCTGAGGTAGATGATCTCGGACAGGTTGATGTTGGTGAGAGGCTCCAGCTTGTGGATGTCCCAGGTCTCGTACGGCCCGAAGAAGTTCCAGTTCGGGCCACGCAGGAACGTGCCCATGAAGATGAGCAGCACCCACGTGACGATGAACCCGAACATGAAGGTGGAAATGGCGAACTTGCGTTCCTTGAACGTGTAGTAGCCGTTCCCCTTCGGGTTCTTGTCGATGTACGGGAGCATCATCAGCCCGGTGACGATCATCGTGGGCAGGACGACGCCGGCGATCCAGGGGTCGAAGTACACGAGCATCTCCTGCAACCCGAGGAAGTACCAGGGGGCTTTCGACGGGTTGGGCGTCTTCGCCGGGTTCGCGGGCTGCTCGAGCGGGGCCTTCAGCGCGAGCGACCAGAGGATCAGGAAGACGCTGAACAGGATGAGGCAGATCAGCTCGATGTACACGAGGTCCGGCCAGACGAACGTCTTCTCCGACTCCTTCGACTCCGCTTCCTTCGGCGGCAGCCCCTGCTCGATGCGCTCGTCGTTCAGCGCCATCTGGCGGAACGCGAGCCACACGAAGAAGCCCACGCTGGCCACCATCATGACGATGGGGACGTTGTCAGGAAGCGTCGCGATCGAGGAGAACTGGTCGTCGAAGTAGCTGACGATGAGCAGGAGCGTGGCCACGATGGCCATCGGCCCCGCCACCTTCGGCTTCGTCAGCACCCGGTAGTACTTCAGCCCGAGCGCCAGGAAGACCGTCGAAAGGATGACGAAGATCGAAGCGCTTCCGACGAGCGTATTGACGAGGTCCGTGTAGAACTTCGGGGGGTGCCACGCCAGCATTGTGATGTTGTTCATGGTTGGTTACATCGGCCCCGAGATGCCGCCGTCCTTGCGGACGCGCCAGAAGTGCACGGCCATGAGCGTTGCGGCCGCGAGTGGGAAAGCGACGCAGTGGAGCACGTAGAAGCGGAGGAGGGCGGCGGGAGCGACGAAGCGCCCTGCGAGCAGGCCGTAACGGACGTCGTCGCCGGCGTGCACGAGGGAGATGTCGCCCAGCTTGAGCAGGGACGCGCCGGGGCCCTCGTGACCGACCACCGGGGTGGCGCGGGCCATGTTGGTGCCGACGGTGACCGCCCACATCGCGAGCTGGTCCCACGGGAGCAGGTAGCCTGTGAACGACAGGAGGAGCGTCAGCACGAGCAGGATGACGCCGACGTTCCAGTTGAATTCCCGGGGTGGCTTGTAACTGCCGGTCAGGAAGACGCGCATCATGTGCAGCCACACGGTGATGACCATCGCGTGGGCGCCCCACCGGTGGATTTCGCGCATGATCCCGAGGGGGATGTCTTCCCGAAGCGAGACGATGTCCGCGTAGGCGAACTCGGCCGTCGGGCGGTAATAGAACATCAGCAGCACGCCCGTCACCGTCTCGACGAGGAACAGGAAGAACGTCAGCCCTCCCATGCACCACGTGTACTTCATCCGGATCCCGCTCTTGCGGATCTTCGGTGGATGCAGGTGCAGGAAGACGTTCGACATCACGGCCAGCGTCCGGTTGCGCGGCGTGTCGGGCATGCCGTGCCGGAAGATGGACGTCCAGATCTGGCCGGTCCACAGCTGGTCGAGCAACGACGGCTTCTTCCCCGGGTCGGGGTGGTTGCTCGCGGCAGGCGGCTCCGGCGCTTTCACTTCGGCCACGTCAGGTCTCCTGTGTCTCTAGACGACGGTGATGTAGGAATCCGGATCGTCCCACTGCCCCTTCTCGAACTGGAACTTCTTCGACTTGTCCACCAGGATCTGCCCGTCGTCGAGCACCTTGATCGCCGCGCGCTCCAGCGGACGCGGCGCAGGGCCCTCGAAGTTGATCCCCGTGGACCGGAAGCCCGAACCGTGGCACGGGCACTTGAACTTGCCCTCGTTCGGCAGCCAGTTCGGCGTGCACCCCAGGTGCGTGCAGATCGTCGTCAACGCGAAGATCTTGTCGCCCTCGTGCACGACCCAGATCCCGTTCGTGTCCTTGTACTTCTCTTCCACGAACGACTTCGGGTACTCGTCGGGAAAGCCGACCTTCACCGTCGCGGGCGGCTCGTAGAGGACGTTGGGGAACATGAAGCGCGCCGAGACGGCGCCGCCCGCGGCGGAGGCCGCGGTGAAGGCGCCCCAGCCGAGCGTGGACCAGGAGACGAGACCCAGGAACTTGCGCCGGGACAGCTCGAGCTGGCGCTTGCGCGGGTCCTCCTCCTCCTTCTTGGGCGCTTCCTTCTTCGGCGTCGCGATGGGCCCCGGCGCGGCGGGCGTCATGCGCGCGTAGCCGGGCTTCGGCTCGCCTGCCACGCCCGTTGTCCCTGAATTCGGACTCCCCGGTGCGATGGGCTTTCCAGCCGCCAGCGTGGCCGCGGCCACGGCCGCTTCCGCTTCCGGCGTCATCCCGGGCTTCGCAGGCAGCACCGGCAACCCCGGGTCCGCAGGGACCGCCTGGCTGGCCTTCTCCTTCGGGGGCGCCGAGGGCTTCGCCGGAACAGCCGCCGGCTTCGCTGCGTCCGCAGGCTTCGCGTCTTCTTTCTTTTCTTCGTCCGCCATCCGTCCCTCCAGCTTTGTTATTTCGCCAGGACTTCCAGGGCCGTCCCCGCAGCCTGCCGTACTTCCATCGAACGGTCGGAAGTCCGCAGCTTCTCCAGGACCGGCCGGAAACTCGCGTCGTTCAGCTCCAGCACACCCTTCATCGCGTTCACCATCACGTCGTCCACCATCCCCGGCACGATCGAAACATCGACGGGCTTGATTTCCTTCTCGAGGAAGTCCCGGTCGAGCATGGACCGAAGCGTCTCGGCGCACTCGGGCTGGTTCCAGCGCGCGAGCGCGAGCGCCGCGTTCCAGCGCACGTCGTTGACCGGCGAACGGTAGGCCGAGTAGATCGCCGCAAGCACGTCCTTGCCCAGCGCCTCGTCGATCGGCGCCTGAGACTCCGCCTTGCGCCGCTTCGGGTTGAACAACCCCAGCGCGAACACGGCGGACTTGCGCAGGCCGGCGTCTTCGCCGGCGGCGAACTGGATGAGCTCGGGAAGCACCACGGGATCGCCGAGCGAGCCCGCGGCCTGGATGGCGGCGACCTGCGTGGCGCCGTCGCGGTCGTGCATCGCGGGCGCGACGACGGCTATGGCGGCGGGGTTGCGAAGGGTGCCCAGGATGGTGATGAGGTACGTCCGCGTGCGCATGTCGTCCTGGTCGTCGGACGGCTGGATTTCATTGAACGCGCGCATGATCTCGGGGACGAGCCGCGGGTTGCTGCGCGCCTCGGGATCGCGCACGAGCCTCGAGTTCAGGTCGTACGCCACCTGCCATCGCGCCGAGCCGTGCTGCAGCCGGATCTCGTTCACCAGCAGCAGCGGGTCCTTCTCCTCCCCCGTCATCATCTTCACGCCCACGAAGATCGCGACCGCCGTCACCGCGATGAGCATCGGGATGACGAAGAACTGCCCGACGAGGGACGTGAAGCGCTGCTCGCCCTCGATGAGGTTGGGTGGCGGCGTGGGAGGACTCTGCGTGGCGAGCGGTGAATCCATCATGCGGGGGGGAAGTCTCTTGGAATGCGTGCTTTTCGTCAACGAAATCGGGAATCTGCCGCGTCATTAGCAACCGATGTTCCAGAAATGTTCGGTCACGGCAATTCCGCGCGAGGGAAGGGTTTGCGTGGATCGGGGCCATTTGCGCACCGTCGCCCGGGACCGGGCGTGCCGCGGACCGCGGCGGAATGCCGCGGTTCCCTCGCCCCCTACAGCGTTCCCTGCAGGCCCCACTTCGTCATCTTCCGCTGCAGGGTCCGCCGGTCGATCCCCAGCACCTTCGCGACGCGCGTCACGTTCCCGCGCTCCTTCTCCAACAACCCCGCCACGTGGCGCTTCTCGGCGTCCTCCAGCGACTCCGTCGAGGCGCCCGCCCGGCGCGGCGCGGCGGAGAGCAGGGCCGGGTCGATCGTGCCGTGCGGCGAGAGCAGCACCGCGCGCTCCAGCGAGTTGAACAGCTCGCGGACGTTGCCGGGCCAGTCGTATGAGCCGAGCCGCGCCAGCCCTTCGGCCGACAGTTCCCTCACGCCGCGTGACCGCGCCGTCGGGTTCTTCGAGAGGAAGTGATCGACGAGAAGCGGCAGGTCCCCCATCCGTTCGCGAAGGGCGGGGACGCGGATGCGAACGACGTTGAGACGGAACAGCAGGTCGGCGCGGAAGCGCGACGCGGCGACTTCCTCCTCGAGGTTCCGGTTCGCGGCGGCGACGATGCGCACGTCCACGCGCCGTTCGCGCGTCGAGCCCACGGGGCGGAATTCCTTGGTCTCGATGACGCGGAGCAGGGCCGCCTGGACGGGGGGCGGCATGTCGGCGATTTCATCGATGAAGAGCGTCCCCTGGTGGGCGACCTTGAGCAGCCCTTCCTTGGTTTTGTTCGCGCCCGTGAAGGCGCCCTCGACGTGCCCGAACAGCTCGGACTCGAGGAGCTGCTCCTTGAGCCCGGCGCAATTGATGACGACGAACGGGTGCCGCCCGCGCGCGGAGTCGAAGTGCAGCGCGCGCGCGACGAGTTCCTTGCCCGAGCCGGATTCGCCCTCGATGAGCACGGGCGTCGGGGAGTCCTTCACCTTCTGGATCAGGCCGATGAGGTCGCGGATGGGCCTCGAAGTCCCGACGATCCCCTGGTAGTTCGACTCGCGCGCGAGGGCGTCCGCGAGGTGCCGGTTCGACGCGGCCAGCTCCCGGTGCTCGGCCGCCTTGAGCAGCGAGGACTCGATCTCCGCGAGTTCGCAGGGCTTGGTCAGGTAGTGGTAGGCGCCGGACTTGATCGCCTCGATCGCGTTCGGGATCGACCCGTGGCCCGTGAGCAGGATCACCTCGACCGCCGGCTGCAGCTCCTTCATGCGCTTGAGGAGCTCGAGGCCGTCCATCCCGGGCATCTTGAGGTCGATGAACGCGACGTCGAACTCGGCCCCGGCCAATTGACGCAGTGCGTCATCCCCCCCGGCCGCGGCCGCGACGGAGTGGCCGCGCTTCGAAAGCGCCGCGGACACGGTTCGCCGGAACGTGTCGTCGTCGTCTACAAGGAGCACTCGGAAACCCATGGACCGCGTAAGGTAAGCGAAATCGGCGGTTCCTGCAGCGTTCTCACGCAGCACCGAATGGAAGCCTGAGGATCACCGTCGTCCCGCTCCCCTCCCCGCTTTCGACGAGAATCTCCCCCTTCAGGTCCTGCATGATCGCGTACGAAATCGACAGCCCCAGTCCGGTCCCCTTGCCGGGATCCTTCGTCGTGAAAAACGGCTCGAACACGCGGGCGAGATGCTCATTCGTCATCCCCCGCCCGTTGTCGGCAACCCGGACTTCCACGCCCGTTTCGATCCGCCGCGCCACGACGATCACACGCGGCCCGGGCCGCCCCTCCACCGCGTCCAGCGCGTTCTTCAGCACGTTCACCAGCACCTGCGCAAAAGCACCCGCATCCGTCCTCACCGTCGGCATCCCCCCCGGCGCTTCCACCTCCACGCACGCCGCACGAGGCCCCGCCTCGCGCGCCACCAGCCCCACCGACTGCCTCACGAGTTCGGATGCGTCCGTCGCCTCCAGCCGCAGATCGCGCTTGCGCGAGAAATCCAGAAGCGACCGGGTGATCTCCTTGCACCGCTTCGACTCCCGCACGATGTCGGTGAGCATCCGCGCGCCGTCGCTGTCAGGTGAAGCGCCCTCGCGGGTGAGTTCGGCCGCGACGAGGATGGAGCCGAGGGGGGTGTTGAGCTCGTGGGCGATGCCGGCCGCGAGCTGGCCGATCGCCGCCAGCTTTTCGGCCTGCGCGAGCCGCTCGCGGCTGTCCACGAGTTCCGCCTGTTTCGCGCGCAGGCCCGACATGATCGTCGAGCCGAAGTACGCCGCCGCGCCGACCGTCACCGTGAACGCCCCCAGCCGTCCCAGCGCGAACGACGTCGTCACTTCGTTCGGCTGCCCCAGGATCGGGTGCCGCGGGCACGCCAGCGGCCCCGTCACCAGGTCCGCCGCCGTCAATCCCCCGTACAGCACCGCCGCCAGCACCGCGGTCAGGTACGCCGTGCGCGGCGCGAACAGGATGGAAGCGATGATGACGTGGAACACGCAGAAGAACGCAAACGGGTTGCCGCTTCCCCCCGAATAGTGCATCAGGAAGGTCAGGACGATGAGGTCGGTGACGACCTGCAGGCCGGCGCTGGCGGCGAGGGCGGTGCGGCGCAGGTTGAGCATGCCGAACGCGAGGTTGGCCACCGCCAGGACGGCGGTCCACTCGTACAGGGGCCGGGCGCGCTCGATGCGGCCGATCGCGGCGGCGGTCGCGATCGTCGCGACGACCGCCACGATGGCGATCCACCGCAGGCGGACCAGCCAGCGCAGGCGCGCGTCAAGATCCGTGACTTCAAAGGACATGGCGCCAGTGTAACGGCGCCCGCCCGCTACTTCCGCTTCCGCCCCCCGGACTTCTGCTTCGGTTTCCGTTTCTTCGGGGAAGCGGCCGCCGGTTTCGCGGCGTTCTGCCAGAGGCCGAGGACGTTTCCGTCCGGGTCGGCGACGAGGGCGAACCAGCCGTGCCCGGGCACTTCCGTCCGCGGGTTGACGAGCTTGCCGCCGCGTTCCTGGACGCGGGCGACCATCGCGCTCACGT
>CAVPNQ010000105.1:0-24285 GCA_963706735.1 uncultured Planctomycetia bacterium | reverse complement strand
CACCGAAGACGAGCGCGCCGCGTGGGAGAAGATCCGCCTCCACTTCGAGAACTTCCGCGACACGAAGGCCACCGCCAACCCGACCGCCGAGGCCCTCAGCAAACCCGCCGACCACTTCCTCAAGGCCGTCGTGGACAACCCGAAGATCTGGATGGCCGTCGTCGTCCTCGAGCAGAAGTCCGGCCTCCTCCGCGGCATCATCCCCGCCGACCGCATGCAGTCCCTGAAATGACCCGGGGCAGCCTCTTCGTCGTCGCCACCCCGATCGGGAACCTCGAGGACATCACCCTCCGCGCGCTCGAGGTCCTCAGGACGGTCTCGCTCGTCGCCGCCGAGGACACGCGCACCGCGAAGAAACTGTTCGACCGCCACGGCATCGCGACGCCGCTGATCTCGTTCCACGAGCACTCGGGCGCCGCGCGCGTGGCGGAGCTGGTGAAGAAGCTCGAGGGCGGCGCAAGCGTCGCGATCGTTTCGGAGGCAGGCACGCCGGGGCTGTCCGATCCGGGGGAAGGGCTGATCGCTTCGGCCGCGGCGGCGGGGATCACGGTGGTGCCGATCCCGGGGGCGGCGGCGTTCGTGGTGGCGCTGGCGGCGGCGGGGTTGTCGATGAAGCGGGTGGCGTTCGAGGGGTTTCTGCCGGCGAAGCCGGCCGAGAGGCGCAAGCAACTTGCGACGCTGGCCCGCGAGACGCGGACGCTGGCGTTCTACGAGGCGCCGCACCGGATCGCCGAGTCGCTCGCGGACATGCGGGACGCGTTCGGGGCGACGCGGCGGGGGTGCGTCGCGCGCGAGCTGACGAAGATCCACGAGGAGTTCGACCGCGCGCCGCTGGGAGAGCTGGCGGAGCGCTGGGCGAATAAGGAACCTCGCGGCGAGTTCACGGTGCTCGTCGAGGGCGCCCCCGAAGCTGCCGAGGCGAGCAGCGACGACGTCGAGGCCGCCCTGCGCGACGCGCTGTCCGCCGGGAAGAGCGTGTCGGCGGCCGCGAAGGAAGTCGCCGCGGCGCTCGGGCGGCCGAGGAACGTGGTGTATGCGATGGCGCTGCGGCTGGAAGGAAGGTCGTAGGCCGGGCGAGGCGCGGATCCGGGCCGCTCGATCGTCATGACGGAGCGCGGAAGGACGGGAGCCGCAGAGGGCTCAGCGCGCCAAGGCGCGTTCCACGATCCGCGCCAGCCTCGCGAAATCCGCGGCACCCGCTCCGTGCCTCAACGCCGCCATCAGCGGGGCTCCCGCGTGACGCCCGAGAATCTCGAGGTTCGTGCGCTCGGCGAGGCCTCCGTGCCCCGCCGCGAAACTCACCACGATCCCCAGCACCGTAAGCCCGCGCGACCGGGCGGCCTCGACCGTGAGCCGCGTATGGTTCAGCGTCCCGAGCGCCGGCCTGGCCACGATCACCAGCGGCAGCTTCAGCCGTTTCGCGAACTCCGCGATCGTCTCGCGCCCCGTGACCGGCACGAGCAGCCCGCCCGCGCCTTCCACCACCGTCACTTCATGCCGCCCGATCACCCGCTTCGTCGCCGCCACCGCGCGCGCCATCGACACCGCCCGTCCCTCGCGCTTCGCCGCCACCGACGGCGCCAGCGGGTCGCGGAACAGGTAGGGGCAGACCTCCGCGAACGTGTCGCTCGTCCCGCTCGCCTCGATCAGCGCATCGACGTCCTCGTGACGCCCGCCCGTTCCGCCCGAAGCGAACGGTTTCACCACCCCGACGGCGCGCCCGGCGGCGCGCCACGCCCGCGCCAGCCCGCACGCCACGAACGTCTTGCCGACGCCCGTGTCCGTCCCCGTCACCAGAAGCGCAGAGTGTTTCGTTCGAATGCAGCGCTGAGCGCTCACGCGCCACCCCCCTCACCACTCAACACTCACCCCTCATCACTGACTTTCCCCCGTCGTCGCCGCTTCGCCCCCACCCTCCCCCGTCGCAGCGGGCGCATCTTCCGGCTTCCCCTTCGGCACAGGCATCGTGCTCTTGCACGCCGGATAACGCGAACACCCCAGGAACGGCCCGCGCTTTCCACGGCACACCCGCATCGGCGCCCCGCACTTCTCGCACTTCTCGTTCACCACGATGACCTTGTCGTCCTTCCCCTTCACCACGTTCTTCGTCGTCTTGCATTCCGGGTACCCCGTGCACGCCAGGAACTGCCCGAACCGCCCGCGCTTCAAGGCCATCGGCTTCCCGCACTTCTCGCACTTCTCGTTCGACAGCTCCACCGGCGGCGGATCCTTCGGCTTCGTCGTCTTGCACTCCGGGTACCCGCTGCACCCCCAGAACCCGCCCCACTTGTTCCACCGCAACAGCATCGGCTTCCCGCACTTCTCGCACGGCGGCGAATCCGGCGACGCCGTCCCCTTCGCCGATTCCATCTCCGTCTTCGCCCGCTCAATCTCCCCCACGAACACGTCGTGGAACTCCCGAAGCAGCTCGTGCCAGTCCTGCTTCTCCTCCTCCACCCCGTCCAGCTTCTCTTCCATCAGCCGCGTGAAGTCGGTGTTCACGATTTCGGGGAAGTGCTTCTCCAGCTTGTCGTTCACGATCTCGCCGAGCTCTGAGGCGTGAAGCGCGCGGTTCTCCTGCTTGACGTACCCGCGGTCCTGGATCGTCGCGACGATCGGGGCGTACGTGGAAGGGCGGCCGATGCCGTTCTGCTCGAGGGCCTTGACGAGGGAGGCTTCCGTGAAGCGCGGCGGGGGCTGGGTGAAGTGCTGGGTGGCGTCGAGGCCGAGAAGGTGGACGACCTGCCCGTCGTTGAGCGGCGGGAGGATCTGCTCGTCCTTCTTGAGGCGGTGGCCGGCGACGCGCGTGTAGCCGTCGAACGCCAGGACGCGGCCGCGGGCGCCGAAGACGGCGCGGCCCGCCTCGATCTCCGCGGACGTCACGTCGTACTCGGCGGGGGCCATCTGGGTGCCGACGAAGCGCTGCCAGATGAGCTGGTAGAGCTTGAACTGCTCGTCGTTGAGGTAGGGGCGCATCGCGTCCGGCGTGCGCTCGACCGCGGTCGGCCGGATCGCCTCGTGCGCTTCCTGCGCGCCCTTCCGCGCCGCCCAGACCCGCGGCGTCGGCTCGAGGTACTTCGGCCCGAACGACGCGACAATGAAGTCGCGGCACTCCTTGAGCGCGTCCTCGCTGATGCGGAACGAGTCCGTTCTCATGTACGTGATCAAGCCGACCGTGCCCTCGTCGCCGATGTCCACGCCTTCGTACAGCTGCTGCGCGACGGCCATCGTGCGACGCGTCGCGAAATGCAGCCGGACGCTCGCGGTCTGCTGCAGGACGCTCGTCGTGAACGGCGACGGCGGGTTGTCCCGCCGCGATTTCTTCTCGACCTTCGTGACGCGAAACGTCGCCGGCTTCAGTTCCTCAACCAGCGCCTGCGCCGTCTTCCCGTCCTGCACGAGGAATTCGCGCTTCTCAGGCTCCTTGTCCTCTTCCTTCTCGCCGCCCGGCCCCTTCTCCTCGAGGATCTTCTCCTCGTCGAAGACCTCCGTCTTCGTGTGCAGGTCCGCCTCGGCGGTGTCCTTGACGCGTTTCAGCTCCGCCTTGAACGCCTCCGGCGCCTCCTCGACCCCCGCCTTGACCGTGACGCGCGCGATCAGCCGCCAGAACTCCTCGGCCTTGAACGCCCGGATTTCCTTTTCGCGGTCCACGACGAGCTTGGTGGCGACCGACTGGACGCGCCCGGCGCTGAGGCCGCGCGCGACCTTCTCCCAGAGGAGCGGGCTCAGCTTGTAGCCCACGATGCGGTCGAGCAGCCGCCGCGCCTGCTGCGCGTTGACGAGGTTCATGGCGAGGTCGCGCGGGTGCGCGAACCCTTCCTTCACCCCGCGCGGCGTAATTTCGTTGAACGTCACCCGCCGCGCGCGCTTCCCGAGCTTAAGCGCCTCGGCCAGGTGCCACGCGATCGCCTCTCCCTCGCGGTCAGGGTCGGGCGCCAGGAAGACGTGCGGCGCGCGCTTGGCCGCGGCCTTCAGGTCGTTGAGCGTGTCCTTGCGGTCCTTGATCTCGATGTACATCGGCTCGAACCCGTGGTCCACGTCGATCCCGAACTTCGACTTCGGCAGGTCGCGCACGTGCCCCATCGACGCCTTCACGACGTACGCCTTCCCCAGGATCTTGTTGATCGTCTTCGCCTTCGCCGGCGACTCCACGATCACCAGCATCGGCCCCGTCCGCGCCTTCGACGCCGGCTCCTCGGGCTCCTCCGCCACCACCTTCTTCGCCGCGCGCTTCGCCTTCTTCACCGGCGGCGCGTCGTCCGGCACTTCCTCCGGCGCAGCCACGGCCTTCCCACGCGCCTTCTTCTTCGCCGGTTTCACCTCGGCGTCGTCGGGCGCTGCAACCGTCTTCTTCGCGCGGGCCTTGGCCATGCGTCTCCAGGAACTCGGGGGCGGCGGATTATGGGGGTGAGGCGGAAGCGCCGTCAATCCGTCGTGATCGACATAATAGAGGAAGGATTTCGGGGAAGCACAAGAGGCGATTTCCCGGGAAGCGGCTCGAATCAGACGCAAGTACAAGCTGCAAAAGGCTTTATAAAATCCATGTTCGCGGTGTGGCGCTTCACCCGCCCCCTCCTGCACGAAAACCTCAAATTCCCGGAAAACCGCGGGCTTCCCGCTTGTTCTCAGGTCAATGAGCGCCGCTTCCCCCACCCTCTCCGTCACCCGCGACATCCCCGCGCCTGCGCACTCCGTTTACGCGCTGATCGCCGATTATCGCAACGGCCACCCGCGGATCGTGCCGCCGAAGACGTTTCTGAAACTGGAGGTGCTGAAGGGCGGAACAGGGGCGGGCACCGAGATCTGCGGCGTGATGCGCGTGCTTGGGAAGACGAGCGAGTTCCGGATGACGGTGACGGAGCCCGAGCCCGGCCGCGTGATCGCCGAGACCGACGAGGCGCAGGGCGTGACGACGATGTTCACGGTGGACCCGACCGCCGCCGGGTGCCGCGTCACCATCGCCACCTGGATGACCGGCCGAAGTGGGTGTGGTGGATGGTTCGTGAAGCGGATCGCGGCGTGGGCGCTTCGGCCGGTGTACGCCGAGGAGCTGGAGCGGCTGAAGACGGAAGCGCTGCGGTTGCCGTATTGAGGCGCGCGCGTGATAGGATTCCGGCGTGACTTCCGCCGCCCGCCGAATACGCACCTCGCGCTAGGCCGCGCCCCTTCCCGGGTCGCGGGCTTTCCCGCGGGCCCGTAGCTCAAATGGTAAGAGCGGCGGACTCATAATCTGCTGGTTCCTGGTTCGATTCCAGGCGGGCCCATGAGAGTGCTTCCGGATTGCAGTCGGACAAGCTGAGACCCTCGCGTGGGAGCGCGACGCGCCGAGGTTCTCGTCGAGGCCAGTGCCGCACGCGGTGAGAGCCGTTTGAGCGCGCAGAGGTCGCACGCGGGCCGGGCGAAGTCGGCCCTTCACCCGCCAACCGCCGTCACACTCACCCTCGGCCGACGAAGCCTGGCTCGCGTGCGGCCTCCGCGCGCTCAAACGGGCCTGCTGGCCACCCCCTCAAACGTCCTCAACGTCCGGTTCTCGTCCTTCCCCTCGTAGAACTCTTCCCACAGCCGCTGGAACCCGTTCATCAGCTCGTCCTCGGTCATCTTCTTCGGCTTGAAGACGACGTTGCCGGTGTTCCACTTCTCGTAGTTGCGGTGAAGGATGCGGCCGTCGGCCTCGCAGGCCTTGCCGAACGGAGTGCCGGGGAACGGAGTCTCGATGTAGAACTCGGCGAGGTCGATGCCGGCCTCGTGGCCGAACTGGATGATGCGGTCGAAGACGCCCGCGTCCTGGTCGTCGGAGCCGACGCCGTAGGAAGCGAAGAAATGGATGCCGGCGTCCTCGTTCATGTGGACGAGGTCGATGCCGGACTGCCATTCGGCGGCGGTGCAGTCGGGGGCGAGGAGGCGGCGGGAGATGCGGTCGAAGCCGAAGACGGTGTACATGGAGGACGTGCCGCCGCGCTTGAGCTTGCGGTAGAACTCGGGGTCGGGGTCCATCATCATGGTGGAAGCGAGGAAGATGCTGAGTCCCATCCCCGCGGTGCGGTCCATGAGGTCGAGCAGGTACTTCTGGATGCGCCGCTTGTTCGGCAGCATCACGGTGTCGTCGATGATGTAGAACTGCTTGAAGGGCATCGACTGGATGTCCTCGATGACCTTGTCGATCGGCCGGTAGCGGATGTCGAGCCCCTCCTTGAAGGGGATCGGGCAGCCGGTGCAGCGGACGGGGCAGCCGCGCGTGACGAGGACGAGGTGGGCGTTCCAGCTGTAGTCCTTGCCCTCGAAGATGTCGCGGCGCGGGATCGGGAGGGTGGAGAGGTCGTACTCGGATGCAGGGCGGTAGAGCGGCTTCAGCTCCCCGGCGCGCGTGTCGTCGAGGATCTGGGCCCACAGCGGCTCGACTTCGCCGACGCAGACCGCGTCCGCGTGCAGCAGCGCTTCCTCCGGCGCGCTGCTCGGGTGGATCCCGCCGAGGATGACCTTCGTGCCGCGCTTGCGGTACTCGTCGGCGATCTCGTAGGCCCGCGTGGCCTGGGGCGTGAAGAAGGAGATCGCGACGAGGTCGGTCTTCTCGTCGTAGTCGATCGGCTTGTCGATGTTGTCGTCGGTCAGCTGCAGGTCCACGTCCGGCGGCGTCAGCGCGGCGATGATCGGCAGCCCGAGCGGCGGCGGCATCGTGTAGTTGCCGATCTGGTGCTTCTGGATCAGCGGCTTGAGCCGCTCGTGGCCTTCCAGGAATTTCCGGAAGCGCGGGTAGACGAGCCGCAGCTTCAGGTCGCGCGATTTCATGGTCTCCGCCCCAGGAGCATGAGTGGGTGAACGGCATTGGCCGCAGACTCCCCGAATCCCGCGGCTGGACAGGAGGATACCCGAGGAAGGGGGGGTGAGGTGCGGCGAAGTCGACATGGGCAGGAACGAAATGCCCTATCCGCGGCCGTTTCCGCGTAATCCGCCTTTATCCGCGAATGCTGTTCTCGTCATGAAACAGACGCGCAGGCCCCCCGCCCGATCGAGGCTGGCTCCTCCGGAGCACCTCTTACAGCATCACCCCGGCGGCCACGCCGACGATTCAGCGAATCGGCCCTTCCCACGATCGGGATGCGCGCGCGTGCGGCGGTGCGAAGGGGTGCCTCGTGAGCGCTGGCGGATGGCGCGAAACGTGCATCGAGGTGAGCGGAGTATACGACTCGGAGGTCGGGAATTCAGCCACGATGATCGGGAAAATCCGCAGCTGAATAGGAATGGCCGGACGACCCCGGCGCCGGATCCTGAACGGGCACAAGGGGTTACAGATTTCGATTGTCTGGCCCGACTTTCGCTTAAGCCCATTAAGGATCGGGCTGCCGGGGACTTGTCCCGCGGCTTCAGGAACAACCCGATTGCGGACCGCAAGGTAGGAAATGGGGACGAACGGATGCTCTCGGAAACGTCGGAACACGTCCTCCGCGCTCTTCACTGGCTGGCCACGCGCCCTCCAGGTACCGCCGCAACCGCCGAGGACATCGCGGCCGGCGCTCGCGTTCCCCGGCAGTACATGAGCAAGATCCTGCGGCGGCTGTCGAAGTCCAAGGTTCTTGAAGCGCGGCGTGGCGTCGGTGGCGGCTACCGCATCGGGCGACCCTTCGAGCTGATCCGGCTGAGCGAAATCGTCGGGCCGTTCGAGCGGCCGCACCCCGACAACCTCTGCGTCTTCGGCGGCGGCCGGCCGTGCGGCGCTGACAACCAGTGCTCCCTCCACAGCCGCTGGGGCCAGATCCGCGACAACCTCTTCAATTTCCTCAACGACACCACGCTGGCCGACATGATCCAGGGCGGGGGGGTCGCATGACGGTGGACACGGGCCTCCGGTTCGACGTACAGGTTCCCCTGGAGGGGCACCACCGGGCTCTCGTGGCCTGCCAGGCGGCGTGCCCGGTTCACACGGACGCGCGCAGCTACGTCCGGGCAATCGCCGACGGACGCTTCGAGGACGCCTACCTGATCGCGCGCGGCCCGAACCCGTTCGCTTCGATCTGCGGCCGCGTCTGCGGGGCGCCCTGCGAAGCGGCGTGCCGGCGGGGGAAGATTCCGCGGACGGACGCGGACGGGGCGTTCGTGGCGACGGACCGGCCGATCTCGATCCGGGCTTTGAAGCGGTTTGCGTGTGAGCAGGCGGGGCCGGAGGTGAAGGACCCGGGCGAGGTGTGGAAGAAGCTGCAGGAGCACGTGCCGGAAGCGGGGTCGGACGTGGAGGAGATGGCGGCGACGCTGAGGGCGTTTGCGGGGCGGATCCCGAAGGTGGACGGGGTGTCGGTGGGGATCGTGGGGGGCGGGCCCGCGGGGCTTTCGGCCGCGCACGACCTGGCGCTGATGGGGTTCAAGCCGGTGGTGTACGACATCGAGAAGGTGCCGGGCGGGATGCTCAGCGTGGGGATCCCGGCGTACCGGCTTCCGCGCGAGCTGATTCGCCGGGAGATCGCGGTGATCCAGGCGCTGGGCGTGGACATCCGCTGCGGCGTGACGGTCGGCAAGGACGTGAGCTTCGCCGACCTGCGCAAGCAGCACGCGGTGATGCTGATCGCGGTGGGAGCGAAGCGGTCGCGCGGGCTGGGGCTGCCGGGCGAGCAGGGCCCAGGGGTTTTCGGCGGCGTGGACATGCTGCGCGCTATCTCCGTGGGCGAGCCGATCGCGCTCGGGCAGGAAGTGCTGGTCATCGGCGGCGGGAACGTGGCGTACGACGTGGCGCGCACCGTGCTGCGCAAGCTGGCGATGGACTCGGCCCGTGTCGCGGCGCGCCTCTCGACGACCCGCGCGGTGCGCCTGGCGTCGCTGGAAACGCTCGAGGAAATGCCTGCCGACACCGTCGAAATCCGCGAAGGCGACGAAGAGGGCGTCGAGCGCCTCAACGGCTGGGGCCCCGTAGAGATCAAGCGCGGCGCCGACGGCAAGGTCACCGGCGTCGAATTCCGCCGCTGCACGCGCGTCTACGACGCCGAACGCAAGTTTGCCCCCGTCTTCGATGACGGCCAGCGCATGACCATCGCCTGCGACACCGTCCTCCTCGCGACCGGCCAGACCACCGACCTCTCCTTCCTCGAAAACGGCGGCACCGACGTTCGCCAGTTCCGCCCGGGCTGGCCCCAGGTGGACAAGGAAACCCTCCAGTCCTCCGCCCCCAACGTCTTCATCGCCGGCGACCTCGCCACCGGCCCCCGCCTCCTCATCGACGCCGTCGCTTCCGGCAAGAAAGCCGCCCGCTCGATCTACGAGTTCGTGTCGGGCCGCAAGCTGGCCCAGGACGCCGTCACGACCTTCACGCCGCAGGAGAACTACGCGCGCGAATACGGATATGAACGCATCCGCCGGATCGAGATCCCCACCGCCGAGCCGCACGACCGCCTCGTGAGCGTGGACCGCCAGGTCGAGACCGGCTACACGAAGGAACAGGCGATGCGCGAAGCGTCGCGCTGCCTCGACTGCGGCATCACGCCGGTCTTCGACAGCGCCCGCTGCGTCCTCTGCGGCGGCTGCGCCGACGTCTGCCCCACCCTCTGCCTCCGGCTCGTCCCGCTCTCCGCCATCAACGCCGACGGCAGCGTCAACGAAGCCATCCGCGCCAACCTCGGCGACGACGTGGACCTCGAGGGCTCTTCCGCAATCCTGAAAGACGAAGACCGGTGCATCCGCTGCGCGCTGTGCGTGAAGCGCTGCCCGGTGCAGGCGATCAGCATGGACCGGTTGCAGTTCACGGTGGACTGGAGAATCGCATGACCACAGAACCCGGCAAGCCCCAGCCCGATCCCGCCCCGTCGCGTCTCGACCCTGAAGCGATGCCGCGCCGCGACTTCCTCGGCATGGCCGCGTCGGCGATGGCCGCAGGCGCGTGCGGTTTCGCGCTCGTCGGCGCCGCTCGGCTGCCCAAGGCCGCCGTGCTCCCCTCGGCGTCGAAGAAATTCAAGGTCACCCTTCCCGAGGGGCTTCCCGACGGGGAACCGTTCGTGCCCGCCGGCCGGTCCGTCGCCGTCTTCCGCCAGGGCGAGAAGGTCTTCGCCGTCTCCACCGTCTGCACCCACCTCGGCTGCATCGTCAAGTGGGCCGGGAAAGGGTTCGACTGCCCCTGCCACGGCTCGAAGTTCAAGCCCGACGGCGCCGTCGATCGCGGGCCGGCCCCCAAGGCCCTTCCCTGGCTCGCCGTCACCGCCGCCGGAGGCAACGCCATCATGATCGACGAGGGCACCACCGTCCCGACCGGCACGAAGGAGTCGCTATGAGCTCCCCGACCATCGACCAGGACAAGGAACAGGAAGAAGGCCTCCCGGGCTTCACGGACAACATGAAGCGGCTTCCGCGCCGCATCATCGATTCGATTTTCCGCTCCGGCAAGCCGGTCAGCGACCGCAGCCGGTCCGATTTCGTCTTCTCCAACCTGTTCCTGCACATCCAACCGGTGCGGACGCACCGCTGGAGCCTCCGGTGGCCGACGACCTGGGGGCTCGGCATCATCGCGCTGAGCTCGTTCATCATCGCGACGGTCACGGGCATCCTGCTGATGTTCTATTACAAGCCGTACCCCGACGTCGCCTACCTCTCGATCAAGGACATCCACTTCGTCGTCCCCGCGGGCCGCTTCCTCCGCAACATCCACCGCTGGTCCGCGAATCTGATGGTGATCGCGGTGCTGCTGCACATGGCGCGCGTCTTCTACACGGCGTCGTACCGGAAGCCGCGGGAGTTCAACTGGGCGACGGGGATGTTCCTGCTCGTGATCACGCTGGCGCTCAGCTTCACCGGGTACCTGCTCCCCTGGGACCAGCTCGCGTACTGGGCCATCACCATCGGCGCCAACATCGCGCAGTCGCCGCGCGAAGTCACCGACGCCATCGGCATGACGCCCCATTTCGACCCGGGCGGCCTCCAGAAGGTCATCCTGCTGGGGTCGGACGAGGTCGGCGAGGAAGCGCTGATCCGGTTCTACCTGCTTCACGTGATGATCCTGCCCCTGCTGCTCGGCGTGCTGCTCGGCGTGCACTTCTGGCGCATCCGCAAGGATGGTGGGCTCGCGAAGCCGGCGGACGTGGACAAGAGGGTCGGGCCGGCCGACATGAAGACGCTTCCGACCTGGTCGCAGGCGCCGAAGCGGACGTATTCGCTGGCGGCGCTGGTGAAGGGGCGGACAGCGGCAGTGAATGCGGGGCCGGAGAACACGGTGCCGTCGATGCCGCACCTGTTCTACGCGGAGGCGGCGGTGTTCATGCTGACGTTTTTCCTGTGCGTGCTGTTGAGCCTGGTGTCGGACGCGCCGCTGAAGGAGCTGGCGAACCCGCTGGTGCCCGAGAACCCGGCGAAGGCGCCGTGGTACTTCCTGGGGCTGCAGGAGCTGGTGGCGCATTCGGCGTTCGCGGGGGGGATCCTGATTCCGTCGATCGTGCTGATCGGGCTGGGGCTGATCCCGTACCTGGACCGCGAGAAGGCCGGGACGGGCGAGTGGTTCGGCGGGGCGGGCGGCGGAAGGCTCGTCGCGTGGTCGGCGCTGTTCGGCCTCGTGTCGGTGCTCGTGATCGAGACGGTCGCGATCCGGTTCGGGTGGCTCCGGCAGTGGTTCCCCGGCGTCCCGCAGCTGGTCATCACCATCATCAACCCGGGGACCGTGCTCACGGCGGTCTACGGCATCTACTCGGTCGCGCTCGTGAAGCGCTACCGCTCGACACGGGCCGGGGCGCTCGGGCTTTTCACGTGCTTCCTCGCGGGCTTCATCGTGCTGACGATCATCGGGACGTACTTCCGCGGTCCGAACTGGGACTTCTACTGGTCCCCTTCTCAGTGGCCGGGGCACTAGAACCATGAAGAACAACAAACACCTGCTGTTGTGGTCGAGCGTCGGGACGCTGGTGGTCCTGGTGTGGGCGGCGTTCGCGGAGAACGTGCTCGCGGACTGGCGGCAGGCGCAGAACCATGTCGCGGCGAGCCTGCCGGCGGGCACCGATTTCCAGGTGCAGCTGCGGCAGATCGTGGTCCCCGGGCTCAAGGCCGCGGACCGCTGCGTGAGTTGCCACGTCGGGATGGCGCCGGGCGAGACAGGAATCGAGGGCGACCGGATCTACGGGAAGCACAAGCCGGTCGTGCACGAGCCCGCCGAGCTGGGATGCACCGTCTGCCACGCCGGCCAGGGGCGCGCGACGACCAAGGCCGACGCGCACGGCAACGTCGCCCACTGGCCCGAGCCGATGATCCCCGTCAAGTACGCCGAAGCGGGCTGCGGCACCTGCCATTCGCACGTCGCCGTCCCCGACCTCGACATGGCCGCACGCGGCCACGCCCTCGTCGAGCGCTACGACTGCCTCTCCTGCCACAAGCTCGACGGCAAGGGCGGCACCCTCCGCCCCGGCGGCGCCGGCGGCGGCGAAGGCCCCGACCTCACCCACGCCGGTTCCCGCGTGGACGGCGACTGGTACGCCCGCCACATCGATTCCCGGAAGCGCGCCGAGGCGGGCCTGGGATCGAGCACGCTGCCGTGGAAGGCGTCGTTCGGCGAAGTGCCGGCCGCCGATCTCGAAGTCATGAAGGGATACCTGCGCTCGCGCGTCGGGGCTCCCCGTCTGTCCGAGGCCAAGTCGCTCTTCAATTCGCTCGGCTGCCGCGGCTGCCACAAGGTCAACGGCGTCGGCGGCGACGACGGCCCCGACCTGTCGCGGGCCGGCCAGCGCGATCCCGCCCTCACGAACTTCTCCGGCGTCCGTGGCGAGCACTCCGTTCCCAACTGGTTCGCGGAACATTTCCGCGCGCCGGCCACCGTCGTCCCCGGCTCCACGATGCCCGTCTTCGAGCTCTCCGACCGGCAGATCGACAGCCTCGTCCTCTACATGATGTCGCTTCGCCGCAACGACGCCCCCGAGGCTTTCTGGCCGCCGGACCGGATGCGCGCGCTGCGGCTCGGCGAGCGCGAATTCACGACCGACGGCTCCACGCTCTACGGCACGTTCTGCGCCGCGTGCCACGGCTCGAAGGGCGAAGGCATGCGCTACGCCGGCGCTTCACCCTTCCCCGCCATCGGAAACCCCGACTTCCTGGCCGTCGCCCCCGACGAGTTCCTGCGGGCGACGATCATGCACGGCCGTCCCGGTCGCCGGATGCCGGCGTGGGGCGAGAAGGAAGGCGGGTTGAGGCCGGGCGAGATCGAGACGCTCATCGGGTACCTGCGGTCGATGGGCGGCGGCGCGAAGCCCGAGCCGGACCCGAAGCCGTCCCGCTGGGTGAAAGCGGACGCCGAGGCCGGCCGCAAGCTGTACGCGCAGCAGTGCGCCAACTGTCACGGCAACGAGGGCCAGGGCGGCGAAGGCCTCGCCCTCAACAACCGCGCCCTGCTGTCCGACGCGTCCGACACCTACCTCCTCGAAACCATCCGTCGCGGCCGCACCGGCACGACGATGCCGGCTTTCGGAAGCGGTTCCACCGTCCGTCGTGCCCTGTCCACGGAAGAGCTCGAGGCGCTCGTCGCCTTCATGCGCACCTGGGAGGAAAAGAAATGAGCCAGATCACACGCAGAAAGTTCCTGACCGACGTCACCTCCGCCGGCTTCGGCGCCCTCGCCCTCTCCGCCCTGGACGGCTGGGGCGCGGATGAGCCCATCTCCAACCCCCTGGAGAAATACCCGAACCGCGACTGGGAGAAGACCTACCGCGACCTGTTCCGCGCGGACTCCCAGTTCACGTTCACGTGCGCGCCGAACGACACGCACAACTGCATCCTCAACGCCTACGTGAAGAACGGCGTCGTCACCCGCATCGGCCCCAGCATGAAGTACGGCGAGGCGAAGGACGCGGACGGGAAGCGCGTCTCCTCGCACCGCTGGGACCCGCGCATCTGCCAGAAGGGGCTCGCCCTGACCCGCCGCTTCTACGGCGACAGGCGCGTCCGGCACTGCATGGTGCGCGAGGGGTACAAGAAGTGGGTGGACTCGGGATTCCCGCGCGGCGAGGACGGCCTTCCGCCCCGCGAGTACTTCAACCGGGCGCGCGACAAGTGGACGCGGGTGACGCACGAGGAGGCAGCCGAGATCGTCTCCAGGGTTCTCGTGAACATCGCGACGACGTACAGCGGCGAAAAGGGCGCGGCGCTTCTCGAGAAGCAGCACTACTACCCCGAGACGATCGCGGCGATGCAGGGAGCGGGAACGCAGTGCCTCAAGTTCCGCGGCGGCATGCCTCTCCTGGGCGTGACGCGCGTCTTCGGGATGTACCGGCTCGCCAACAGCATGGCGCTTCTCGACCACAAGATCCGCGGAGTCGATCCCGACAAGGCGCTGGGAGCGCGCGGGTTCGACAACTACTCGTGGCACACGGACCTGCCCCCGGGGCACCCGATGGTCACGGGACAGCAGACCGTCGAATGGGACCTCAACGGCGTCGAGCACTGCAAGACGGTCGTGATCTGGGGCATGAACTGGATCACGACGAAGATGCCCGATGCGCACTGGCTGACGGAGGCTCGGGCGAAGGGAACGAAGGTCGTCGTGATCGCGTGCGAGTACTCGGCGACGTCGAGCAAGGCGGACGAGGCGCTGGTCGTGCGCCCCGGTATCACGGGCGCGCTCGCCACGGGTTTCGCTCACGTCATCATGCGGGACAAGCTGTACGACGCGGACTACGTGAAGAAATTCACGGACCTCCCGCTGCTGGTCCGGATGGACAACCTCAAGATGCTGCGCGCCGCCGACGTATTCGGGGGCGAGCAGGCCACGCTCACGAACTACATCACCGTGCTCAAGGCCGGCGAAAAGGCGCCCCCCCCGGGCGGGCAGAAGAACGCCTACATCACGGAAGAGCTCCGCAAGGAGTGGGGCGACTACGTGTGGTGGGACGCGAAGACCAACACGCCGCAGTCGATCAGCCGCGACCAGGTCGGCGCGAACTCCCCGATCGGCGACCCCCAGCTGTCCGGCAACGTGGAAGTGACGCTCAAGGACGGCACGAAGGTCCGCTGCAGGACGTGCTGGGACGTGACGTGGGAGTACGTCGCCCACTTCGACCCCAAGACGACCGAGGAAATCACCTGGGCGCCCGCCACGGCGGTCGAGAGCCTCGCCAAACACATGGCCTCCCAGCCGGGCCAGACCCTCTTCGCCATCGGCATGGGCCCCAACCAGTTCTTCAACTCCGACAACAAGGACCGGTCGCTCTTCCTGCTGGCCGCCCTCACGGGGAACATCGGGAAGATCTCCGGCAACGTCGGGTCGTACGCAGGCAACTACCGCGTCGCGATGTTCAACGGCGCCCCGCAGTACATCAACGAAAACCCCTTCGACATCGAGCTTGATCCGACGAAGCCCGCGCGGCCGAAACAGTACTGGCGCGCGGAGTCGGCGCACTACTGGAACCACGAGGATCACCCGCTCAAGATGGGCAAGGAGATGATCACGGGCAAGACGCACATGCCCACGCCCACCAAGGCGCTGATGTTCGCGAACGCGAACTCGATCCTGGGAAACGTTAAGTGGCACTACAACCTGGTGAACAACGTGCTGCCGCGGATGGAGCTGATTTCGGTCAGCGAGTGGTGGTGGACGGCCTCGTGCGAGTGGGCGGACATCGTCTGGGCGGTGGACTCGTGGGTCGAGATGAAGCTGCCGGACATGACCGCTTCGGTGACGAACCCGTTCCTCTGCATGTTCCCGCGGACGCCGCTTCCACGGTCCTTCGAGACGCGCGGGGACCACGAGGTGCTGATGCTGATGGGCAAGGCGATGGCGAAGCAGACGGGGGACGAGCGGTTCGCGCAGATGTGGAAGTTCATCGAGGAAGGGAACGTGCATCCGTACCTGCAGCGCGTGCTGAACGCTTCGACGTGCGGCCGCGGGTACAAGAGCGAGGAGCTGGAGGAGAAGGCGAAGCAGGGGATTCCGGCGCTGATGATGTCGAGGACGTACCCGAAGTCGGTGGGGTACGAGCAGGTATACGACTCGAAGCCGTGGTACACGAAGACGGGGCGGCTGGAGTTTTACCGGGAGGAGGACGAGTTCATCAACGCGGGTGAGAACCTGGCGGTGCACCGGGAGCCGATCGACTCGACGTTCTACGAGCCGAACGTGATCGTGGCGCCGAAGCACGAGGCGATGCGCCCGAAGGGGCCGGAGGCGTACGGGCTGGACCCGAAGGACCAGTCGTGCGAGGTGAGGCAGGGGCGCAACGTGGTGAAGACGTGGGCGGAGACGAAGGCGTCGCCGCACCCGCTTGCGAAGGACGGGTTCAAGTTCATCTTCCACACGCCGAAGTACCGGCACGGGTCGCACACGATGCCGATCGACACGGACATCAACGCGATGCTGTTCGGGCCGTTCGGGGACATTTACCGGGCGGACAAGCGGATGCCGTGGACGACGGAGGGATACGTGGACATCCACCCGGACGACGCGAAGTCGCTGGGGGTGGAGGACGGCGACTACGTGTGGATCGACGCGGACCCGGAGGACCGGCCGTTCCGCGGGTGGCAGAAGGACCCGGAGAACTACAAGATCGCGCGGCTCATGTGCCGGGCGCGGTACTACCCCGGGACGCCGAAGGGCGTCACGCGGATGTGGTTCAACATGTACGCGGCGACGCCGGGATCGGTGGAGGGAGCCGCGACGCGCGCCGACGGGCTGGCCCGCAACCCCCGCACGAACTACCAGGCGATGTTCCGTTCCGGCTCGCACCAGTCCGCCACGCGCGGCTGGCTCAAGCCGACGCTCATGACCGACTCGCTCGTCCGCAAGGACATCTTCGGCCAGACGATCGGCAAGGGATTCATGCCCGACGTCCACTGCCCGGTCGGCGCGCCGCGCGAATCGATCGTCAAGATCACGAAGGCCGAGCCCGGAGGCATGGATGCCCAGGGCCTCTGGCGTCCCGCCGCACTCGGCTTCAGGCCCCGTTATGAAAACGCCGCGCTCAAGAACTACATCGCAGGCGGATTCATCAGCTCGACCGGTAAGGAGAAACGCTAATGGCCCGCGTCTACAACTGGCAGCTCGGGCGTGAAATGTCGTACTGGTACCCCGAGGTGCGCCCACAGAAACAGTTCGGGGCCGTCTTCGACGTCAACAAGTGCATCGCCTGCCAGACCTGCACGCTGGCCTGCAAGACCACCTGGACCAGCGGAAAGGGCCAGGAGTACATGCTCTGGAACAACGTCGAGAGCAAACCCTACGGGTACTACCCCCTCGGGTGGGACGTGAAGCTCCTCGACATGATCGGCGCGCAGGACTGGAAGAGCGGCAAGTACGACGGCCGCACCATCTTCGAGTCCGCCCCCGCCGGCGAGCGCGTCCTCGGCTGGCGCCCGGAACAGAAGGACTACGCCTACCCCAACGTGGGCGAAGACGACTGCGCCGGCGGCGTGGACAAGGGCGCCCACATGACCCTTCCCCACATGAGCTGGTTCTTCTACCTCGCACGCATCTGCAACCACTGCACCTACCCCGGCTGCCTCGCCTCCTGCCCGCGCGGCTCGATCTACAAGCGCCCCGAGGACGGCATCGTCCTCGTGGACCAGGGACGCTGCCGCGGTTACCAGGAATGCGTGAAGGCGTGCCCCTACAAGAAGGTCTTCTTCAACCCGATGACCGGCACGTCCGAGAAGTGCATCGCCTGCTACCCGAAGCAGGAGCAGGGCCTCTCGCCGCAGTGCTTCTCCAACTGCATCGGCAAGATCCGCATGGCCGGCACCATCTCCAAGCCCGACCAGATGCGCGAGGACAACCCGATCGACTTCCTCGTCCACGTGAAGAAGATCGCCCTGCCGCTCTTCCCCCAGTTCGGGCTCGAACCCAACGTCTACTACGTTCCGCCGCTCCAGGCGCCCGTCTCGTTCCTCACCCAGATGTTCGGGCCCGGAGTCGAGGACGCCCTCAAGACCTACACGAACGCATCCAAGGACATGGACCTGGCGGGGATCCTCACGCTCTTCGGCTGCACCGAGCAGATCATCCCCCGCTTCCGCCGCGAAAAGGACGAGATGGTCGGGCTGGACGAGAAGGGCTCCGAGATCATCCGGGTGCCGATCACGGAACCGACGTACATCCGCCAGGCGATCGACGCCGCGCGCGGTGGGCTGCTCACGAACATCCCGTAAATCGTGCTTACCAACGGATCGGAGGAAGTGACATGACCCGTCAACATACGATCTGCATTGCGGCGCTCCTGGCCGCCGTCGTCTCCGGCTGCGGGAAGCCGGCGGCGCCGCCCCCATCGGCCACGGACATCCGTCCCGTCCAGGCCGCCAGCCTGCCCGCCTCCGCCGAAGACGGCGCCTGGGGACCGGTGGCCGAGTTCAAGGCGCCGCTGGTGCTGCAGGACATGGTGGATCCGCGCAAGATGGAGGTGGGGATCGCCGAGGTCCGGGTGAAAGCGATCACGGACGGGAAGATGATCGCGTTCCGGATGGAGTGGGACGACCCGACGGTGGACGACAAGCGCGCGCCGGCCGAGTTCAGCGACGCCTGCGGCGTCCAGGTCCCGGCGACCGCTTCCGCCGACTCCCCCGCCCCGCAGATGGGCGAACCCGGCCGCCCCGTCGCCATCACGTTCTGGACCGCCTCGGCCCAGGCGATGGTGGACGGCCGCCCGCTCGACCTCAAGACCCTTCATCCCAACGCCCAGATCGACCACTACCCCTTCGAGTCGCCCGTGCTCGACAAGGACCCCGCGGGCAAGGCGCAGATGGAGAAGTACTACGCTCCCGCAAACTCCCTCGGGAACATCTCGGCGGGAGTGCCGAAGAAAGCCGTGCAGGACCTCGTGGCGGAAGGGCCGGGGACGCTGAAACCGGCCGCGGCCACGGAGTCGAACGGACGCGGCGGCCGGACCGGAAAGGGCTGGGCCGTCGTCATCACGCGCCCGCTTCCCGCCGGCATCACGCCGGGAGCGCGGTCGCTCGTCGCCTTTGCCGTGTGGAACGGCTCTTTGCAGGACATCGGTGCGCGGAAGATGCGCACGGTGTGGATCCCGCTGGCCATGCCTGGAGGAGCTACCAAATGAGCACGATCCCCGTGGAAGCGAGCGTCTGCCTGCCGGCCGTGCGTGAAGCGCTGGTGCTGTCCGCCGATCTGCGTCTCATCGGGCTTCTGCTGGAGCGTCCCTCGGCGACGCGGCAGAGGCACGTGTTCTCGCTTGCGGCGGAGTGCGGCGACGCGGCCCTGCGTGACATCGCGAAGGTGCTCACCGACGTGGACGACCCTTCGTACCACTCGGTCTTCGCCCCGGGGGGCCCGATCTCGCCGCGCGAGGCGGCGTACATCGGGCGCCGGGACCCGGGAAGGGCGATGTCCGAGGTTTCGGAGCTGTACGCGGCGTTCGGGTACAAGCCGCTGGCGGGCGAACCGGTGGATCACGTCGCCGTGGAGACGGGATTTGCGTCCTGGCTGTGGATGAAGGAAGCGTACGCGCTGGCGCAGGGCAACGCGGAGGCGGCGGAAGTGACGTCGGCGGCAAGGAAGACGTTCATCGAGGAGCACCTGGCGGTGCTGGCCAACGGGCTGGCGAAGCGGGCCGAGGGAGCGCCGTCGCCTGAGCTGCCCGGTCTCGCGAACGCCCTGGTAGCGCGAGTAGGCGCCGCGCCGCTGACCGAAGCGGAGCTGGATGGCGTCGAGGAGGAGGACGACCTGAGTTGCGGCGCATGCCCGACTGAACCCTTGTAGCAAGCCTTAGCCTGGGGCGGCGCCAGCCCCCGCTGAAAACGAGGCGAACGTCCGCCCGAAGGCGGGTGGCGCGGCTCGGCCGGCGCGCAAAAAAAGAGCCCCGGTCCTGCCGCAGCCTCCCATGCGCGCCGGTCGAGTCGCGCCGCCCGCCGAAGGGCGGACGTTCGCCTCGTTTTCAGGCTTCGTAGCGCATGATCGTGTCGCCGATCCGGATCAGGTCGCCCGGGTTCAGGACCGTCGGCTCCGCGATCTTCGTGTCATTCACGAAGGTCCCGTTGCGGCTCTGCAGATCCGAGACGACGTGGAGCCTCAACTGCGCGTCGTAGTCGATCTGCGCGTGCTCGCGACTCGCGCGGTTGTCGTCGATGCGCACCATGCAGCCCATCTGGCGGCCGATCCGTCCCTTGCCCGTGAGCGGCACCGCGCGCCCCTTCATCTCCCCCGTCTCCATCACCAGCCGCGCCGTCAGGCGCCGCGTCGCTCCTTCCGTTCCCGGAATGCGCCCCGGAGCCCCTGCCCTGGCCGCCGCGGGCGCGATCCCCGGATCGGACCCCTCGACCGGCGTGTCCGTCGGGCCGTGCGCGTCGGGCGGTCCCTCGTGCTGCGTGTCTTCCTCCGGAGAGAGGTCCGGCGGAACGTCCAGCTGGTCCGCCATCGCCTCGACTTCCTCCAGCCGCTTCGTGTCGTAAGGGATCGTCGGCTCCGCGGCACGCTTCGCCGTCCCCCCCGCAACCCTCGCCTCGCCCCCGGGAACGGCCGGCGCTGCCTTTTCGCCCTCCCCCGCCTCGTACGCCTTCGTCAGCTCCGCCGACGTCTCCGCCGTCAGGATCTCCGCTTCGATCATGATCTCCGTCAGCCGCCGCGGGATCGCGCGCTGCGCAGCGAACTCATACTTCTGCGTGTCGATGCAGATCGCAATCTCCTCGTCGCTCGCCATCCCCCGGGCGATCGCCAGCGCGCCGATCCGCCGCTCCTCCTCCAGCATCTCCGTGTACTCCGCCGCCAGCTGCACCTTGTCGAGCTGCTCCTGCGTCAGCACCGCGTCGCTGTGGGCGATCTCGAAGAGCGACAGCTTCGCCCCTGCACGGCCAACCTCCTTCTGGCGGCCGCGCAGGCCCTCGACCTGCTCGGGGGTGAGGAAGAGCATCTTGCAGGCGAGCTTCGTGAATTTTTCGTCGGCGAGGGCGGTCATGGGCGGCGGGGCTCCGGTGGGGACCAGCGAATCTTAGCAGGCAAGAACGTTTCGTTGGAAGCGAAGTGGATGAACGCAAGCCCTTGCGCTCCCATGCGTTGCGCCTCACCTGAAAATTCCGGCGTCCCCGCAGGATTCCTGCAGCAAAATCGCACGGGCGTGTCATTCACAGGTACCGAGGGGATCCGATGAGCAGGACCGATACCGCCCTCCTGGCGCTTCGCCGTTCGGGACGCCCGGAGGGATTCTCAGAAATCGTGCGGCGCTACGCCGACGCGCTCTTTCTCTACTGCGCGCGACGGCTCGCCGACCGGCAGCTTGCGGAGGACGCCGTGCAGGAGACGTTCATGCGGGCATGGGAAGGAAGCGCCAACGTCGCGCCCCCGGACGTGGCCGGCTGGCTCTTCGGGACCGCGCGCCACACCTGCCAGGAAATCGCGAGGCGTCGCCGCCGCGCGGCGGATTCGGCCGCGCCGCTGGACGAGGAACAGGCGCCGGCGGCTCCCGAGGCCTCCGAACCCGTGGAAATCGCCCTGGACGCTCTCGACGACTTCGAGCAGGCCCTTCTCCACATGCGCCACGGCGAAGGGCTCACCTGCCGCGAGATCGCGGAAAAGACGGGGCGCCCGTTGGGCACCGTCACTTCCGCGCTCTCCCGGGCCTATGCCCGCCTTCGCACCCGCCTTGCTTCCGCGGGGAGGTCCGAATGAACTGCCGCGACTTCGAGAACGACTTCGAGTTGTACGTTCAGGGGGACCTTGACGAATCGCGCGCCGCGGCGATCCGGGAGCACCTGAAGGGCTGCGGGGAGTGCGAGAAGCGGCGCGCGGACGCGGAGCGGCTGGTCGGCGACCTGAACGAGTCGATGGGTCGCTTCGAGCCGCCGGCGGGGTTTGCGGAATCGCAGGTTGCGAAAGCGACCGGGACAGTACGTAACGGAAGGCCGCGCCCGGTCATGCGGGCGTTGATCGTGCTGGCGGCGGGGCTGCTGGTGGGCCTCGGCGTCTGGTCGCTTGCTGGCAGGCTCACGCGCGACGACGGGAGGCGGGGCCACCCCGCCCCGGCGATCGCGCTCGACTCCGTCCGGATCGTCCCTTCCTCCGGCGCAAAGTACGCCGTCCTGGCCCCGCGCCGCGTTCGACTCGAAGCCGGCACGCTCACCTGTGCCGTCCGCCCTTCCTCCGAACTCTTCTCCATAGAAACCCCCGCGGGCGTCGCGACCGCCTTGGGGACCCAGTTCACCATTTCCGTCCAACCCGTAGAGGAAACTCCCATGAACGCCAAACGCCTCGCCACCGCCATCGTGGTGGCCGCAGGCACCGTACAGCTCGTGAACGGCTTCGGATCCGCCGACGCTCACCGCGGCGAGAGGGTCTACGCCGAAGAGTCATCCGCCCCGGTGAAACAGGTCGCCGACCTGCACGCGAAATTCGGCGGCTCCTGGAAGCCGGTGCCGTCAACGCAGAAACCGTCCATTCCCGCCTATGCCCTTCCCCTGCCTCCCGGCTCGCTCCTGAACGCGGACAACATCGCCGGAAAACTCGGGTTCAGCCCGAAGGACACGCGGCTGCTCAAGAACGGGTTCGTCGTCGTGCCGATGCCGGCGCTGAAGGACCTGGACGGCGGCCGCGTCCGCAAGGACGACCTGGTCAAGACGTACGAAGGCCTTCGCAAGGCGGACGTCCCGGTCTTCGTGACCACGGACACCCTTCTGCACATGTTCCACATCCAGTTCGACGAAGCGCTGAAGGACGTCGAGGAAAAGGAGTTCGCCCCGGACATCGTGGCGCTGGCTGAAATGCTCGAGAGAGGCCTCGGCGAGCAGGCTGCGCGGGCGAAGGACCCGGCGGCGCGCGAAGGGTTGCGCAAGGCCTGGACCTTCGCGGCGATCGGGCTCAAGTCGCTTCGCCCCGCGTACGTTCCCGCAGAGGCGATCCGTGCGGAGGTGGAGCTGGTGTGCGGGAAGATCCGGGAGCACGAGGGGATCTGGCCGGCGCCGGGAACCGCCCATGAGGAGTGGAGCCTCTTCCGGTACTCGGAGGATTTCTCGCAGTACGCGCCGCGCGGGCACTACACGCGGAGCGAGGCGCTGAAGCGGTACTTCGTGGCGATGACGTGGTTCGGGCGGATGACGTTCCTGCTGAAGGGCGGGGACTCGCACGGACCGGAGGAGGGCGATCCGAGCCTGGTCTCGGGCGGGGAGGCTGAAGCGCAGACGATCGCGGCGGCCGCGATGGTGCGGTTGCTGGCGTCGGAGACCCTGGCGGACGGGCGGAAGGCGTCGCAGGTCTGGGAGCGGATCTACACGGTGACGTCGTACTTCGTCGGGCTCTCCGACGACCTCGGGCTGCCGCAGTACGCGGCGGCGCTGGGCTCCGTGATGAAGTCGACGGACGACCTGGCGTCGCTGGCCGATCCGGGGCGCATGGCGGCGTTCCGGGAGGAGCTCGCGAAGTTCAGGGGACCGGCGATCTACGGGGGAACCGGCGCGCAGGGGTCCCTGGGCCTGGACGATCGCCCGGACACCCTGAACACGGCACTTCTCAAGTCGACGGGATTCCGGCTGATGGGACAGCGCTTCGTCCCGGATTCCTACCTCATGGGCAAGCTGGTGTATCCGGCGGTGGGTGCGCCGACGAACGGCCGGGGGGACATGTTCACCTGCGTGATGACGTCGGGCGGCCCGATCCGTGGATTCCCGCGAGGGCTGGATGTGATGGCCGTGCTCGGTTCGGAGCGGGCACGTGAGATCCTCGCCGAGCTGGGGGATGACGCGTACGGCACGATGGCGAAGGACGGCGACGTGAAATACGCGGCCGCGCTGGAGAACCTGCGGGCGGAATTTGCGGGAATCGCGCCCCGGGACTGGAACCGCAACCTCTACTGGTCGTGGCTGTACGCCCTCAAGGCGATCGTCGAGCCTTGCGGCGACGGCTTCCCGACTTTCATGACCACGGAAGCCTGGCGCGACAAGAGCGTCACGACCGCCCTGGCGTCGTGGGCCCAGCTTCGCCATGACACGGTGCTCTACGCCAAGCAGAGCTACACGGAGTCCAAGGAGGACGACCTGGACGCGACGGCCGTCGCCGGCTACGTCGAGCCCGCGGTCGAATTCTACGGCCGAGGCGGGCCACAATGCGCGGCCGACGAGCACGAGCCAGAGCATCAGCCCGACGAACAGGAAGGCCTGCCAGAAACGGCCGAGGTCGACGTACTCCCAGCCCTGGTGGCCGAACCAGAAGTTGGCCTCGAGGCCCATCTTCTGCATCACGGCGAACCACTGGCCGCCGAGACCGCCCACCACGATCACCAGCAGGCAGACGAACAGGAAGTTGACGCCCAGCCGCTGGAACTTCGGCTCGTGGCCCGAGATCGCGGGCGCGATGTAGAAGCCGGTCGTGAGCCATGCCGTCGCGATCCACAGCACTGCGAGCCTGCAGGTGCCAGG
>CAVPNQ010000104.1:0-28974 GCA_963706735.1 uncultured Planctomycetia bacterium | reverse complement strand
GAAGAGGCCTGTCGCATTCGGCCCGGGGCGGGCCTCCCACACGCACAAAAGCACCGACGCGGACCGCCGTTTCGAAAGACGACCCCGCCGGCACCGGGCGCTCAATCGGCGCGCATCAGCACACGCCCAGACCCTGCAGCCTGCCGCGCAGCGCGTCGGCCTGCGCCGCCGGCAGGTCGCGCAGCGGCGGATCATGCGCCCGCCCTTCAGGCCGATGGCCTCGAACCAGGTCTTCACGCTGGACACGGTGCCGGCGTAGGTGTCGGTCTCGATGATCTTCCACAGCAGTGTCTTCCAGCAGCAGGCGCACACCGTTCAGCTGCATGGACTTCTTCCGCGCGCTTCCTTCGACTTGCCCTGCGCCGCCAGCGCCGGTATTCATTCACCAGGTGGCGCTTCTTGCCGTGAAGGGGACGCACCTGCTGTCCACGACGGCCGACGCGAACAAGCTGATCGCCGACGTCTGGGCCGTGCGCGCCGACTTCGCGAAGGACCACCGGGACATCGTGAAGGGGCTTGTGGAGGGCATCTTCCACGGAATGAAGCTCGCCCGGGACGACCAGGCGAACGCGTTCAAATGGATGGCGGACCTGTACGGGATGACGGCCGAGGACGTGTCGAAGATGCAGTACGACGCGCACGTCACGAACTTCGCGGAGAACTGGCAGTTCTTCAAGAACCAGAACAACCCGACGAACTTCGAAGCGAGCTGGAACTCAGTCAAGTACGTCTACCGCAAGCTCGGCATCGTCGAGAACCCGGCGAACTTCGACCAGGTCATGGATTTCAGCATCCTCGACGAGATCCACGCGGCGAAGACGTTCGAGAAGGACGTGGACGAGTACAAGTCGGCGTTCGCGCCGCGCGTCTCGACGGGCGGCGGCGGCGCCGAGGCGACGATCCTCACCAACACGATCCGCATCAACTTCTTCCCCAACTCCGACAACCTCTACGAAAAAGCCCGCGACGAGTACGGGAACATCATCGAGGACAAGATGTACGACCCGCTCGTGGACGAGACGCTCAAGAAGGTCTCCGAGCTCTCGGGCAAGTTCGCCGCGGCGTACGTCAAGATCGTCGGGCATACGGACTCGTCGATGAAGGGCAAGGTCGACGCTTCCATGGTGAAGGACCTTTCGCGGCGGCGCGCCGAGGCCGTGAAGGCCGCGCTCGTGAAGAAGTACAAGGACATCTTCCCGGCGGACAAGTTCGTCGTCGAGGGCGCCGGCTGGGACCAGCCCGCGGACCACGAGCACCCCAACGACCAGTCCAAGAACCGCCGCGTCGAAATCCTGATCCTGCAGCCGGAGCAGAAATAGGTGAACGCTTCCGGCGGCGTGATTCCTGCCCGGAACGGGAGGTAGGAATCACGCCATGAAGGGCCTGATCAACCGCTTCTTCGCGATCCGCACGCCGCTCGCACCGCTCTGGGCGGTGCTGCTGGGGGTGGTGCCGTTCGTGCTGACGCTCGCGGTCTGGTTCTGGATGACGCGCGGGGCGCCGGAAGACCGGAAGGGCGGCGCGATGATGCCGCAGCCGGAGGAGGTCGCGAAGGAAGGGATGAAGCTGCTCGGGAAGAGCGACACGCGGAATGTGTACAAGGAAGTGGTCGCGAGCCTGAAGCGGGTGGCGATGGGATTTGCGGTGGCGCTGGGGGTGAGCCTGCCGCTGGGGATCGCGATGGGGTCGTTCACGAGGGTGGGGGCGCTGTTCCGGCCGCTGTCGATCGTGGGCGGGTACGTGCCGATCGCGGCGCTGGTGCCGCTGACGCTGCTGTTCTGGGGCACGGACGAGAAACAGAAGATCTACTTCCTCGCGATCGCGGGGACGCTGTACCTGCTGCCGCTGGTGGTGAAATCCATCGAGCAGGTGGACGACGTCTACCTGCAGACGGCGTACACGCTGGGCGCGTCCAAGCGGCACATCGTGACCCGAGTGATGGTGCCGATCGCCGCCGTGGAGATCTGGGACGCCATGCGCCTCGCGTTCGGGGTCGGCTGGACCTACATCATGCTCGCGGAGATCGTGGACCAGAAGGAAGGGCTGGGGGCGATGATCCAGGTCGCCCAGCGGCGCGGAAAGCCGGAGACGGTCTACTTCGTCGTCCTCCTGATCGTGGCGATCGGGTTCCTGATCGACAAGGGGTTCGCCATGGTCGGACGGCAGTGCTTCCCGTGGAAGAGCGCGCGATGAACCCCGCCAACAGCGCTTCCCTGCCCCCCGTGGTCGAGTTCCGCGGAGACGTCTCCAAGACGTTCAACGCGGGGACGTCGAAGGCGTACACGGCGATCCACCACATCAACTTCCGGATCGACGACCTTCCGGGGCGCGGCGAGTTCGTGGCGATCATCGGGCCGTCCGGCTGCGGGAAATCGACGCTGATCAACCTGATCGCCGGATTTTCGACGCACCTGCCGCCGACGACGGGCGAAGTGCTGGTCCGCGGGGTGCCCGTCACGGGCCCCGGGCGCGACCGCGGCATGATCTTCCAGCGCTATTCATCGTTCCCGCACCGCACCGTTCTCCAGAACGTCACGTTCGGCCTCGACATCCACCGGCGCGAACTCGACATCACGAAGGACGCCATGAACGACATGGCGATGGAGATGATCCGCAAGGTCGGGCTCTCCGGGCACGAGTACAAGTACCCCTCGCAGCTCTCGGGCGGCATGCAGCAGCGCGTCGCCATCGCCCGCACGCTGATCCTCAAGCCCTCGATCATCCTCATGGACGAACCTTTCAGCGCCCTCGACGAGCCCACCCGCATCGGGATGCAGCGGCTCATCGTGGACATGTGGCACGACATCCACGCCACCGTCTTCATCATCACCCACTCCATCACCGAGGCCGTCTACCTCGGCGACCGCGTCTGGATTTTCACGAAGGGCCCCGGCACGATCGCCGTCGAGATCAAGGACCTGATCCCGCCGTCGCAGGGCATCGATCCTCTCGAGATCCAGGAACGGCAGGAGTTCAAGGCCGCCCTCGAGGCCGTCGCCCACGAATTCAAGAAGGTCACGGGGTAAACTCTCGCCATGGCCGAGAAAATCGGGCTCTGGGGTTACATCAAGGCCGCCTTCAACGTCCGCTGGCCCATCCCGGGCCTCGGCGGCATCCCCGTCAATTGGCTCGCCATCCTCGGCTTCGGCATCGCCGGCTTCCTCGTCCACCCGGCCCTCTGGCTCCTCGGCGCCGGCCTCGACTTCGGCTTCATCATGATGCTCGCCCATAACCCCCGCTTCCAGCGCATCGTCAACGCCGGCGCCGGCGCCAAGGAAGACTTCAATTTCTCCGCCAAGGCCGCCCAGATGCTGCAGGGCGTCCCCGGGCTCGCCCGCAAGCGCTACGCCGACCTCGAGATCCGCTGCGGCCAGATCCGCCAGATGAGCGAGTCGCTCGCGCCGGGGGCGATGAGCGAAGTGCAGGTCGGGGGGCTGAAGCGGCTGATGTGGATTTTCCTGAAGCTGCTGGTTTCGCGAGAGACGATCCTGACGCAGGCGCGCTCGACGAACCGGGAGGACCTGCAGGACGAGATCAAGCGGTCGGAAGAACAGCTCACGCAGCTGGCCGATCCGTCGAAGGAGCGGCTGCGAAAGTCGGTGGAGTCGAACCTGGAGATCCTGAAGAAGCGGCTGGTGAACCTCGACGAGTCGAAAAACGCACTCGAATTCATCGAGGCGGAGCTCAAGAGGATCGAGAACCAGGTGGAGCTGATCGCGCAGGAAGCGGCGATGGCGAAGGACGGCGGGCACCTGTCCGGGAAGATCGACTCGATCGCGGGGACGCTGACGGAGACGCAGGACTGGATGAAGACGAACCAGGAGATCCTGGGCGGGATCGAGGACATGGAGATGCCGGGGGGGTTGAAGGTATAGG
The DNA here is from genome assembly GCA_963706735.1 of uncultured Planctomycetia bacterium. Classification (GTDB taxonomy): domain Bacteria; phylum Planctomycetota; class MHYJ01; order WSZJ01; family WSZJ01; genus WSZJ01. Next base: position 25,098 of record CAVPNQ010000104.1, on the reverse strand, counting down.
CTGGGCCAGGAACCACGCGTCCTGGTTCCGGCGCTTGAGCAGCAAACACGACGTCGAAGGTCGAAAGTCGAAGGTTCGGTTGGATCAGCCTGAACCTTCGACCTTCAACCTTCGACCTTCGACGCCTTTCAGAGGACCGCCCTGATGCCAGAAACCCCCGTCAAGATCCCCGCCTGGGCCGAAGAAATGCGCCGCATCTTCAAGGGCGGCACCGTGTCCCAGTTCGTGCTGCACGGCAACGTCAACGACCTCGTCCCGATCGAGGAGGACGGCAAGGCCGCCTTCGGCGGCATCAAGCCCTTCCTCGTGGACACCATGTTCAAGAACTACGACGTGGTGCTGACCTACAACCGGGGCGCGGGAATCCGGCCGGTGAAGGGGATGGAGAATTTCCTGACGACGCTGAAGGGGCTGGACACCTGGAGCCAGACGTCGTTCGGGTCGAACCCGGGGATGATCCCGCGCGACCCGCGTGCGGCGCTGGAGCTGATCGACCGCTATGTGCACGTGGTGCTGAACAAGCAAAAGGTCGCGGTGATCCTCGACTGGGCGCAATTCGTGGTGCCGCGCGGCGAGGTGCTGCAGATCTCCAACGCGTTCGCCGAGCCGCTGATTCGCATCCTCGAGTGGGCCGCCGATCCGGAAATCCAGGGGTCGCACGCGTGCACCGTCCTGATCGCGGAGAACCTCGCCGACCTCAACCAGCAGGTCGCGCAGTCGCCCCACAGCGCGAAAATCACCGTCCCCCTGCCCGGCGAGGCCGAAATCCGCCAGTACCTCGGCCACCTCAAGACCACCCTTCCGGAATTCGAGAAGATGTGCGACGTGCCGATGGAAGCGCTGGCGCAGAAGCTCATCGGCATGACGCGCGTGAACGTGCAGAACATGATCACGGAGGCTGTGCGGAACGGGCAGCGCGTGGACCCGCCGTTCCTGATCAGGAAGAAGAAGGAGATGATCGAGAAGGAGTGCTACGGCCTGCTCGACTTCATCGAGGTCTCCAACACGCTCGACGACGTCGCGGGGCACGACGAGGCGCGGAAGTGGCTGCGGGAGGATTCGCGGCTGCTGCGGCTCGGCAAGCTGGATTCGATCCCGATGGGCTACCTCATGAACGGCCGCATCGGGACCGGCAAGACGTGGCTCACGTTCTGCTGGGCCGGCGAAATCGGCATCCCGTGCGTCGTGCTCAAGAATTTCCGCGACAAGTGGCAGGGCTCGACCGAGGGAAACCTCGAGAAGATCTTCAACATCCTCCACGCGCTCGGCCAGGTCATGGTCTTCGTGGACGAGGCCGACCAGGCCGCCGGCAAACGCGAGAGCGACTCCAACGACGGCGGCGTCGCCGGCCGCGTGTACTCCATGCTCGCCAAGGAAATGTCCGACACGCGCAACCGCGGCAAGATCCTCTGGGTCTTCGCCACGTCCCGCCCCGACCTCCTCGAGGTGGACCTCAAGCGCACCGGCCGCCTCGACGTCCATATCCCCCTCTTCCCGCCCCAGACCGACGACCAGCGCAACACGCTCTTCCGCATCATGTGCCGCAAGCTCAAGATGGACATCAAGCCCGAGGACATCCCCAAGGTGCCCAAGGACATGGGCGAGATCGGCGGGAACGAGTTCGAAGCGCTTCTGGTGCGCGTGAACCGCCGGTGGCAGCTGGCGGGCGAGGAAGACCGGAAGAAGGGATTGCCGGCGATGATCAAGGAGGAGCTCGGCGGGTTCCGGCCCTCCGCCCACACGCGCAAGATGGAGTACATGGACCTGGTCGCGGTGAAGGAGTGCACCGACGACAGGTTCCTGCCCGAGCGCTACCGCAAGATGACTCCCGAACAGATCGAGGGGCGGCTGGCGGAACTCTCCATGTCCCTGTCCTAAAGGAAACCCCATGTCGATCATCTTCAAGCTCCTCGAAAAGTCCGGCCTCTACGTCGCCAGCGCTTCCAACGTCGCCCCCGGCCAGAAGCCGCCCGCGGAGATCACGGTGACGAAGACGCGAGTCGTGTCGATCCAGGATCTGACCGGCCCGCGCGTGGAGACGATTTCGGGGCCCAAGGGATTCCAGGCGACCCCGGACGACGTGTACGCGGCGGCGAAGATCAAGCCGCCGGCGCACGGGATGACGGCGGAAAAGTTCCGCGAGATGGGGGCGAAACCGCTCTACAAGGACATGTCGCCGGAAAACCGCCAGAAGGCGCTGCTCGCCGAGCTCGCGACGGCCGGGGTGCCGTCGGAAGAGGTCGTGGCGGACGCGGTGCGCAAGGACGAGGCGCTGGACGCGTACGAGCGCTTCCTGGTGCAGCGCCTGGCGCAGTCGAAGAAGGAGTTCGGGGAGAAGCGGGCGAAGCTGCAGGCGGAGCTGGCGGCGGTGGACGTGACGGAGAAGAAGACGGAGGCGGATTTTGAGGCGTGGAAGAAGGCGAAGCTGGCGCGGGAGAAGGACCTTGCGGAGGCGCTGGCGCCGCTGATGGCGGACGGGAAGATCAGCATCAGCGGATGACCTTGCGCGTCGACGAGCGCATCGCGGGCTGCCTGCTCGGGGGGGCGCTAGGAGATGCAGTTGGGTTGCCGTGCGAGGGGATGTCTGCGCGTCGGATCGCACGGCAGTTCGGCCGTATCGAGCGCTTCCGGCTCCTGGGCGCGACCGGATACGTGAGCGACGACACCGAGCAATCAGCGCTGGTGGCGCAGGCGATCGCACGGCACCCGTCGGACGCGGGAGCGGCTGCCCTGGACTTTCAGCGCGCGCTTCTGGGCTGGTTCCTGCGCGGCCCCTGGGGCATTGGGCTCGCCACGATCCGGGCTTGCCTGAAGATCCTGTTGGGTTTCCGCTCCAGCGGGGTCCGTTCCGCCGGTTGCGGGGCGGCGATGCGTTCGCCCGTCGTGGGCGCGATCTTCGCCGAGGACGTGGCGCGACGGCGCACGATGGCCCAGGCGCTCGCCGAGGTCACCCACACGGATCCTCGGGCCGTCTCCGCCGCCGTGTTTACCGCGGATGCCGCCGCGGCGTGCGCCCTCGCTGCGGGAGGAGCAGCGCCCACCTTCGACGATGCGATCGAAGCAACCGATTCAGCGCCTTTGCGGGAAGCGCTGCGCCGGGCGGCGCTGCTGGCCCGGGGCCAGGGGGGCGTTGAGCCGGCGTCCCGCGAGATCGGGACCAGCGGGTTTGCCGTCCACGCCGTCCCTTTCGCCCTGTTCTGCTTCCTGCGGCACCGGGGCGACCCGATGGCATCGATCCGCTGCGCGGTCGAGGCGGGTGGCGACACAGACACGATCGCGGCGATTGCCGGATCGTGGTGCGGCGCGCTTCGTGGCGAACGGGGGCTCCCCGCCGGGCTGCTGGACCGGATACAGGATGGCCCCTTTGGTCCTTCACATCTTCGCGGCCTCGCTCACGCTCTGGCCGAGGGAGATCCGCCACCTCGCTGGTCGCCGGCGCGAGCCATGGCCCGCAACGCCCTGCTCGCCCCGGTCATCCTGGCGCACGGCCTCCGCCGCCTGCTTCCACCCTGGTAAAAAAGAAAGGCCCCCGGCTCGCGCCGGAGGCCGTCCATTTCCCTGTACCCGGTTATTTGTCCTTGGGCAGTTCCGCCATAGCCTTCTCTGCCGCCTTCGAGCATTCGAGCCCCTTGTAGTTCGCGTAGACGTCCTTCAGGGCTTTCCGAGCGTCGTCCACTTTTCCTGCCGCGGCGTCTTCTTTCGCGTTGTCGACGATCGCCTGGCCGGCCGTGTTGATTTCCTCCAGCTTGGCCGTGGCCTGCTCCGCCAGCTTCTTCGCCGTGGGGCTCTTCCCGAACTGCTTCGTCACGGTCGTCAGCGCCGTAATCGCGTCCTTCACCTTGTTCGCCTTCACGGCCTCGTCGGCCGCCTTGAACTTGTCCTTTCCGAACTGGAACTCGTCCTGCGTGATCCCGGGGCCGACCTTGGCGCCCGCTTCCTTGATCATCTCGATCAACTCTTTGTTGGTCGCCGCGCCCTTCTTGCGGGTGATTTCCTTGCCCTCCGGCGTGCACAGGATGGTCGTCGGGTTCGGGATGCTGCCGCTGAAGAACAGCGAGCTGGTCTTGTTGTGGTTGGCCGCGTGCTCGTCGCAGATCTGGCCGTAGTTATGCTCGCACCACTCCTCGTTTCCGTACTTCTTCTTGGCGTTATGGTCGGTTTCGTTGTTGCAGAAGATGTTCACGACGAGCTTGGAGGCTGCGATCACGTCTTTGTTGGGATAGACAGAACTGTCCATCACAGTGCAGCCGCCTCAGTGATCCTTGTGAAACGCGACGTGAATCGGGACGTTGCGCTCCTTGGCTTCGGCAAGGGCTTCTTCCCAGCTGTGGGCCCAGCGGATGGACTCCGCGGGGACCTGGGCGGGCTTCTCTTTCTTGTCCTTGTCGCCGGCGACGGCGAAGGAAGAGAGGAGAAGGAGGGCGGGAACGATCGAGAGTCTCATCGAAGGGCTCCGAATAGGTTAAACGCGTAGCGGATGGTTAGTGATTAGTACGCGCAATGGGCATGCCGAATTCCCGACTTCCGTTCACTACTTAACTCGTTTAGCACCAATAACTTGCGATGATGATTCCGGAGTAATTTCGTCAGGATTGTGTAAGAATCAACTTACATCACCCTGGAACTGCAAAGCCCGCCTCACACCATCCCGGACCTCATCTTCACACTCTCCCACTGCTCAATCGCGCGTCGCCGAATCGACTCCACGCTCAATCCCACCAGCTCCCCATCCTGCACCACCGTCCGCCCCGCGACCACCACATGCCTCACGTCCGCCGCCCGAAGCGCATGCACGATCGTCCCGTACACCTCCGGCGCATGCGGCAACGCGTGCATTCCGCGCGGGTCCACCAGCGTCACGTCCGCCTGCTTCCCCTCCTCCAGCGACCCGATCTCCTTCTCCAGCCCCAGCGCCTCCGCCCCCCCGATCGTCGCCATCTCGAACACGCGCGCGGCGGGCAGCGCGGCGGGGCCGAAGCGCGGCCGGGGCAGCAGCGCCGCAAGCCGCATCTCTTCGAACGCATCGAGGCGGTTGTTGCACGGCGCCCCGTCCGCTCCGATCCCGATCCGAATGCCGCGCGCCGCGTAGTCCGGCACGGGCGCGATACCGCTTCCCAGCTTGAGATTGCTCGAAGGGCAATGGGCGACGGCGGTCGAGGTTTCGGCGAGCGTCTCGACTTCGCCCTCCGCGGGCCAGACGCAGTGCGCAAAGACGGAGCGGGGCGTGCAGAGGCCGGTCTGGCGGAGGTACCGGATGTTGGTCGCGCCGCGCGTGGCCTTCACCAGTTCGCACTCTGCGCGGTTCTCGCTCGCGTGCGTGTGCAGGCGGGCCCCGGAAGCGACGCGTTCGCCGACTTCGCGGAGCAGCCGGTCGGTGCAGGAGAGCGCGAAGCGCGGCGCGTAGGCGTACCGGAGACGGCCCTCCTCGGCGCCGTCCCAGGTTTTTGCGAGCGCGTCGCTCGCGGCCAGGGAGTCCGCGGTCAGCTCTCGCAGCCCGGGGAACGTCCCGGGATCGTCCATCATCGCCTTGCCGCCGATGAAGCGCAGCCCGGTCGCGCGCGCGACTTCGAACAGGACCTCGGTGTGCCGCACCGATCCCATGTCCAGCACGGTCGTCGTCCCGCCCAGGAACAGTTCCGCGATCCCGAGCCGCGCGGACGCTTCCATCGACTCCTCGTCGTGCGCCGCCTCCATCGGCCAGATCCGCCTCTTCAGCCAGTCCAGCAATTCGAGATCCTCGGCCTGGTTGCGGAACAGCGTCTGGCAGAGGTGAACGTGGGCCTGGACGAGCCCCGGGATGGCCCAGAGGCCAGTGCCGTCGATCACCGAGAGCCTCGACAGGCCGAGCATGTCGGTGCGGCCGATGGTGCCGACGCGATGGAAGCGCGATCCCTCGACCAGGAGGTCGCCGCGGAGGACGCGGCGGCTGGGGTCCATGGTGACGAGGAGGGCGTTTTTGATGAGAAGGGCCATGGTTTTCGGGTGCAAGTCGAAAGAAGCACTCGACTTGCACCCTTGGACATCTTACACCTAGGAACCCGCATGCCTGCACGAGCTCCCCGCATCGCCCTCTTCGGCGGATCGTTCAACCCGATCCACGTCGGCCACCTCATCGTCGCGGAGGAGGCTGCCGACCGGTTCGGGCTGGACCGCGTGATCTTCGTGCCGGCGGGCGAACCACCGCACAAGGACTCGAGCGGGCTGGCGCCGGCGGCGGCGCGGCTGGAGATGGTCCGGCGATCGGTCGCAGGCAACGCGCGCTTCGATGTGAGCGACCTGGAAATCCGGCGGCGCGGAAAATCGTACACCGTGGACACGCTGAAGCACTTCCGCGACCGGCTTCCACGGAACGCGCGGCTCTACCTGCTGATCGGCGAGGATTCGGCGGCGGACCTCCCCGGCTGGCGCGAACCGCGGCGGATCCTGAAACTGGCGCGCGTCCTCGTGGCGGGACGCGCAGGCACCTCGGCCGGCGCGGTGCGCCGCCTGAAGCCCCTTCTGCCTCCCGGCCGCACGCCCGAGACCCTGGAACTGCGCGTGGACGTCTCCGCGACCGAAATCCGCGCGAGGATCGCGAAAGGCCGCTCGGTCCGCTACCTCGTCCCCGACGCCGCCCGCCGCGTCATCGAACGCCGCAAGCTCTACCGCCGAGGTGCCCGGTGATCTGGCGATACGCCAACCGCATGGTCGCCAGCGTCGAGGGCATCGGCCACACCCTCATCCTCCTGGGCCAGGTCTTCCTCTGGCTGCCCTGGCTCTGGCGCAAGCGCGTCGAGACGATCGCCCAGATGGCCACCTGCTCGTATGGCGGATTCGGCGTCGCCATGATCGTCGGCATGTTCAGCGGCATGGTGCTCGCCCTCCAGTCGGGATACACGCTTCAGAAATGGGGGCAGGAAGAGCTGATCGCGATCGTGGTGCCGGCGTCGATGGTGCGCGAGATGGGCCCGGTGATGACCGGCTTCATCCTGGCCGGGCTTGTCGGCTCGACGATGGCGGCCGAGGTCGGAACGATGTCGGTGTCCGAGGAGATCGAAGCGCTGGAAGTGATGTCGATCAATCCCGTCTACTTCCTGGTCCTCCCGCGCGTGGTGGCGCTGGCGCTCGTCGCGCCGCTGCTCACGCTGTACGTGGACCTGATCGGCATTTTCGGCGGCGCGTTCGTCGGCGACCGCATCCTGAATCTCTCCTACACGACGTACATGAAGCACACGATGGACACGCTGGAACTGAAGGACATCTACTCCGGGCTGCTCAAGGCCGTCGTGTTCGGGCTGCTCATCTCGGGCGTCGGCTGTTCGCAGGGGATGCGCGCCCGGGGCGGCGCGGAGGGCGTCGGGAACGCGACGATGCGCACCGTCGTCATCTCCTTCGTGTTCATCCTCTTCTTCGACTACATCCTCACCTGGATGGTCTACCAGTAGCCCCGGCGGGCTTGCTTTCCGCGCCCGCCACCGGGACACTCCCCCACCATGCCCGAGCACATCATCGAGATCGTGGACCTCTGCAAGAGCCTCGGGGGCAAGCAGATCCTGAACCGGCTCTGTCTCCAGGTCCGCAAGGGCGAGACGTTCGTGATCATCGGCCGCTCGGGAACCGGCAAGTCGGTGTTCCTCAAGCACATCATCGGCCTGATGCGCGCGGACTCAGGCACGTGCACCGTCTTCGGGACGGACATGGCCAAGGCCACCCGCGCGGAGTCCGAAGCCGTCCGCCGCCGCATCGGGTACCTCTTCCAGAGCGGCGCCCTCCTCGCCTCCATGAACGTCGAGGACAACGTCGCCCTCCCGCTTCGCGAAATCGAACGCATGCCCGAGGACGAGGTCCTGCGCACGGTGCGACAGAAACTCGACCTGGTGGACCTGGACAAGATCGAGCAGAAGATGCCCAACGAACTCTCGGGCGGCATGCGCAAGCGCGTCGGGCTCGCGCGCGCCATCTCGCGCAACCCGGAGCTCGTCCTGTACGACGAGCCGACCAGCGGCCTCGACCCCATCGGCACCGCCGCGATCGACGAACTGATCATCAACATGAAGAAGCGGCTCAAGGTGACGCAGATCGTCGTCACCCACGACATGGCGAGCGCGCGCCGGATCGCCGACCGCATCGGCCTCCTCTACGACGGCCGCATTTACTTCACGGGCAGCCCGCAGGACCTCGACGAAACGAAGGACGTCGTCGTTCACCAGTTCGTCCACGGCGAAGTCGCGGGGCCGATGACGGAGAAGAGCGGGGAGACGAAGCGCTACAAGCGCGTCAAGCCGCCGGAAGCGCCCCAGGGGGGCCAGCCCGCGCCGCCGGCCATCGCGCCTCCCCCTGACAAGCAGGATTTTCCGTCCCCGCCGTAGGACCTACTTCTTCGCGGGAACCTTGATCCTGAGGTCGCGCTTCCCGTCCAGGTCCTTCACCCAGGCGTCGAATTCTCCCTGGAGAACGTCCATCCCCTTGCCGACGGCCTTGGCGAGCGCTTCTGGCGATTTGGTGTCCCCGGTCTTCAGGTACTCCTGGTAAGCCTTGCGGTAGACGCCCTCCTTCGACTGCAGGAAGAACAGGTGCGTCGCCGCCCCCAGGCAGTAGTAGGAACTCCGGTCCGCGCGCTTCCCCGTGATCAGGTCCGTGAGCTTGAACCCTCCCGGGTCCACCACGGCCTTGCGCACGACTTCCCAGCGGAAGAGGTGATCCTGGAACGGGACGTCGCCGACGCACTCGAAGGTCGTCGCGATGCCCTCCGCGAACCACGCTTCCCCGTCGCCGCGGACGTAGTGGGCGACGAACTGGTGGCCGCACTCGTGGCGGGTCGTGAACGACGACCCGCGCAGCTTCTCCATGTACCACAGCACCGCGGGCCGGTACGTCTCGCCGTGCAGGTACACCCCGTAGCCGCCGGCGGACGCGCCCGGGACTTTTTCCCAGTCGGCCTGGGTGGAATAGACGACGATGTTATGAAGCGTCTTCTGGATGGGGTGGACGTTGAACGTCTCGCAGTAGTACGGCCAGAAGCCGTCGATCATGTCCACGAGCTTGCGGTCGAATTCCTCCGGGGGCGCATCGACGTTCGTGACGAGGCGGTAGCGTTTGCCGACGCACAGCCGCCACCCTGCGCCGTACTTCGCGAGGATCGCCGCATCCTCCTTCGGGTCGTGGCGTTTCGCCGCCGCCTCCTTCTCCTCGCGCTCGAGCGCGGCCTTCTTCGCCTCGGCCTCCTCCAGTTCCTTCTTCGAGACCCACTGGCCGTCCTTGAGCACCAGCCCTCTCGCGCGCTTCACGTCGTCGGGGGAGAGCAGCTTGCCGTCCACGAACTCCCAGCCCTTGTCGAGCTTCTCCTTCTCTTCCTTCAGGATCCACTTGCCTTCCCAGAGCACGTGGCCCGTCGCCACCTGGTACTCGTCCTCCTCGAGCCACTTTCCCTCGTGCAGGCGGTGGCCGAGGGCCTCGTGCGCGGGCCTGCAGGCCGGGTCCTTCCTGACCGCGTCGAGCCACGAGGACTTCGCTTCTGATTTCATGCCGTGAAAGGCTGCCCAGCGCGCGGCGTCGCAGAACGCCTCGGCAGTGGCCGGCTTGCGGCGGCGCTGGACTTCTTCCTTCGCCGCGTTCTTGTCGGACAGCTCGACCCAGTCCACCTGGTCGCGCTTGATCGTGATCGTTCCGCCGCCGTCCATCCGGATCGAGACGTCGCCTTCGGCGTTCTCCGTCACGTTCGGCGACTCCATCGTCTTGCCGCTCTTCAGGTGGACGATGTCCGCAGCAGCGCCCCCGGCGAGAAAAACCGCGAACAGCAGCGCACAGGACGCATTCCGGAGCCTACTTCGCATTGCCCGCTCCCGGCGGCTTCTGCCCCGCCGGCCACTTCGGCTCCTCCTTGTCCCGCCTCACGTCCATCTCGCGGATGAACTCGCGGTACTCCTTGTCGAGCTCCACGATCGACTTCCCCATCGCCTTCCCCAGCGCGTCCGGGCTGTCGATCGATCCCTTGCACATGAACTCCACGTAGCGCTTCTTGTAGACCCCGTCCTTGTAGTTCAGGAAGAAATAGTGGGTCGCCGCGCCGCGCGAGTAGTTCTGGTTGGCATCGAGCGAAGAGCTCTTCCTGATGAGGTCCGCCATCGAGATGTCGTTCTTGCCCTCGAGGACCTGGAGGCGGATGTAGTCCCAGCGGTACGGGTAGAGGTAGTACGGGATGTCGGGCTCCTGGAAGGCCGCGATCCCCTCCTGGAACCACGGCCCGCCGTCGCCGCGGACGTAGAACGCGACGAACTGGTGGCAGGCTTCGTGGCGGCCGGTGAAGAGCGTCGTGCGCACATTGTCGGTGACGCCCTCGACGCGGCGGTGCCAGAGGATCGCCGGGTTGAACTGCATCGAGTGGACGTACGTCCCGTACCCGCCCGTGCCTGCGCCGCCGTTGTTCTTCTTGAGCCACTCGTCGTAGGCCGCGCTGTTCGCGTGCACCATGATGTTGTGCAGCTTCTTCTGCTCGGGCTGCTTGTCGAAGAGCTCGAGGTAGTGGAACCAGTACTTGTCCATGCTCGCGACGAATTTCCGGTCGAAGTCGGGATCGTTGTCGTCGCAGTTCGTGACCAGGCGGTAGTGGATCCCGGAGTAGGCCCGCCAGTTCGGCCCCAGCCACGCCAGGATCTGGGCCTGCTCCTTGTCGTTGTGAAGCCGCTTCTTCTCGGCGTCCGTCAGCTTGTCGTCGGGGGTCGGCCCGTCCATCGGCGCCGGCTGGTTCCCCCCGCCCGCGGGCGGATCCCCCGCCGGCGGCTTGTCCGGATTCGCCCCCTTCTTCTTCACCAGCTCGTCGTACTCCTTCTTCGTCACCCACTTCCCTTCGAACTCCATCAGCCCCTTCGACCGCTTGACGTCCTCGGGAGAAATCAGCTTCCCGTTCACCCACTCCCACCCCGAGTCCATCTTCCTCTTGTCGTCCGCCGACACCCACCGGTTCCCCACCTTCACGTGGCCGGTCAGTTTCATGTACTCGTCTTCCGACACCCACTTGTCCGCGTACTTGCGCCTGCCGAGCCCCTCGTTGGCCGTCGCGTTCTGCGGCTCCAGCTTCAGCACCGCCAGGTACGCATCCTCCGCTTCGTCCTTCATCCCGTGAAATTTCGCCCACGCCGCCGCGTCCAGCTGCGCCGCGACCGTCCCGGGCTTGCGCCGCTTCGCGAACTCGGCCTTCGCATTCTCCGCGCTCGCCCACTCGATCCAATCGATGTCGGCGCGCTTCACCTGGATCTGGCCGCCGGAGTTGAGCTTGAAGGGAAACTCGTCGCCCTCCTCGTTGAGGGCTCGTCCCTCCATTTTCGTCCCGTTCTTCATATGGAGGACGTCGGCGGCGGCGGCCAGCGGCAGGACCATGAAGAGCGCCAGGGTGGCGATGCGCATGCGGAGGCTCCGGAGGGGGCGGGAATTGTAGCGCGGCGCGGCCCCGAACGCGGGTAACAAATACCCGGAGGCTTTTCCTCCCTTGCGCCCCGGCGCCCCCCGCCGCTAGAGTCCCTCGAACTCTTCCTCAGGGCCCTCTCCGCCATGACCGAAAATTCGGCCAACACGTTCAAGGTCGGCGTCCTGTTCTCGATTGCCCTGATTGTCCTGGGCGCGGCAACGGTGTCGGTGGGCCACCTGGACATCTTCAAGAAGACCTACAACCTGCGGGTGGAGTTCAAGAACGTGGGCGGGCTGAAGGAAGGCGACCCCGTGCGCGTTTCGGGACTGGAGCTGGGGCGAGTGGACCGTCTGGACCTGAATCCCGGGAAGGTGATCGCGACCCTGCGGATGCACGGGCCGATCGACATCCGCGAGGACTACCTGATCCAGGTGGCAATGTCCAGCCTGGTCGGCGGGCGGCACGTGGCCATCGAGGCAGGGACCCCGGAGAAGCAGAAAGTCGATGTCGCGACGGTCCTGAAGGGCCAGCCCCCCGGCTCGCCGGTGGACGAGATCGGCGAGATGATCAAGGAGAACCGGGCGGCGGTGAAGGACTTCATCGCGAACCTGAACGAGATTTCCGGGGAGCTGAAGCGCGGCGAGGGAACGCTCGGGAAGCTCCTCAACGACGACAAGCTGTACAACGAAGCGACAGGGGCGATCCAGGACGTGCGCGAAGCGGTCGTTGAGCTGAAGAAGGCCGGGGATGTGATCTCGAAGGCCGGCGACGTGATTGGAAAGGTGCGCGACCAGCTGGACAAGGGCGAGGGAACGCTGGCCAAGCTGCTCATGTCGGACGAAATCTACGTCGCCCTGAAGGGGTCCGCCGAGAAGCTGAACGAGATCCTCGCGAAAGCGGAGCGCGGCGAGGGAACCGTCGGGAAGATCCTGAACGACCCTTCGCTCTACGACGAAGCCAAGGCGCTGGTCTCGCAGATGAAGGACGCTGTCGCCTCGGTCCAGAAGATCACCGAGAAGATCGAGCGTGGCGAGGGCGCAGCGGGCCGGCTCATGAACGACGAGAAGCTGGCGCAGGACATCGCGGACACGGTCGCGGAGGCGAAGGAAGTCGCGGGATCGCTCAAGAGCATCATGGCCAAAATCGACGACGGCCAGGGAACGATCGGCAAACTCATCAACGAGCCCGCGCTGTACGACAAGGCAGAGGGAACGCTGGACGCCATGGACAAGACCCTGGGCGCCGCTTCCCGCGTCAAGACCCTCGTTTCGGTCGGGGCCCGCTACCACCAGGGCTCGAAAGTCCCCGCCCCCTGGGCCGCCCTTCAGATCTACCCGACCGAAGACCGCTATTTCGAGGTCGGCGGCGCCGGCTGGATCGCCACCGACCGCACGCCGTGGCGCTTCCCGGAGCAGCTCGAGCGCGAAGAAGGCAAGGTCTTCATCAAGGCGACGGCCCTTCTGGGGTTCAAGTGGATGGACGGGCGGCTGGACACGGCGATCGGGATGCTTGAGGGGAAGGTCGGCGCGCGAGCGAGCTACCGGGTCACGATCCCCTGGATCGAGCACGACGTCACGATCGCGACCGAGGTCCGGCAGGCGTACACGGACCCCGACGACCTCGACGAGCGCGCCGGCAAGATCAACACGCGGGTCTACCTGGACACCAAGATCTGGAAGTGGTTCCACGCGCAGGTCGGCGTGAATCGTGTTTTCCACCACCCCGAGATCTTCGCCGGCGTCAGCTTCACCTATGAAGACAACGACATCCGGACCTTCATCAGCCTGATCGGGCTCGCCAAGTAGGGACCGGCCCGAGTTTCCGGTTGACTCCGCTCTCCCCCTCCGTAGAATGCCGCGTCCCGCCGGGCATCCCGGCGACCCAACCGGAAGCTTCGAAAGGTCCCACGCCATGCACCCGATGATCCTTCAGATCGAGAAAGAGAATTACCGCAAGTCGGTCCCCGCCTTCGATATCGGCGACACGGTTGACGTGCACGTCAAGATTGTCGAAGGTGACCGGGAGCGCATCCAGGTCTACACCGGGATTGTCATCGCGCGCAAGGGCAGCGGCTCCCGCGCGGCGTTCACCGTGCGCCGCATCGTCCAGGGCGAAGGCGTCGAACGCGTGTTCCCGCTTCATAGCCCCAAAGTCGCGGACATCGTGGTGAAGAAGAAGGGCGCCGTGCGCCGGGCGAAGCTGTACTACTTGCGCGGGCGAGTCGGGAAGGGGACGAAGGTCCGGGAGAAGATTGTGAAGATGCTGGAGGGAGCGGGGGCGACGGCGTCCCCGAAGGCGGAAGCGGGCGCGGCCGTGGCGCCTGCGAAGAGCTAGGGGTATCGGGCCGGGAACGCCCGGCCCGCGGGCGAAGTCGAACCTTCCGGCAGAGTGGCGTTTCGCGCCCTCTGCCGTTTTCGTTGAGAGGAAGAGCGCATGTTCCAGTACTACCACAAGAACCTGAAGAAGTACGACCGGGTGTTCTTCGGCTTCCTGCTGATCGTGATCGTGATTTCGTTCGTGCTGTCCGGGATCGCGGGGTCGGTCGGAGGCGACACCGACCCGGCTGCGAAGGACCTTGCGATCGAGACGCCGCAGCAGTCGTGGACGCGGCCGGAATTCGACCGGCTGGTGTTCCGCTGGAAGCATGCGCTGATGGGGCGCGGGAACATGTTCCTGTCGTACCTGCTGGAGCACGGCGGGCAGCTGTACGCGGGCGACCCGAAGAAGAACCTGTACGCCTACGCTTTGGGCGGCGGCGACACGCGTGAGATGGACCGGGAGCTGGCTTCGGACATCTGCGCGATGATCGGGGCGGCGAAGCAGGCGGGGATGCGCGTGACGGAGCCGGAGACCACGCAGCGCGTGAAAGACACGCTGTCGTTCGGCGGCGGATTCGACCTGGAAAAGTACGCGGCGATTCTCCAGCAGATGGAGATGACCGCCGAGGATTACGAACAGACGGTCGGCGAGTACATCCTGGTGAACAAGTACCTGGCGCTCCTGGAGTCGGGCGTCTCCGCCGCGACGCAGGACGTGTTCGACGAGTTCATGAAAACGGGTGGCCGCGCGAAGGCAAAGTATGTCGCCTTCAGCGACATGAAGTTCCGCAAGAGCGCGCGGGCGAAGGTGAGCCAGAAGTCGCTCGTGGAGTATCTCCGGCAGTTCAAGGCCTCGCCCGGCTTCAAGAAGGAAGCCCAGGCACGCCTCGAGTTCATCCGGGTCCCGATCGAGCCGCTCAAGGCGGCGATCAAGGAGGATCCTGCGGAGGCGGAGCTTCAGGCCTACTACGACCTGCACAAGGCCGAATTCCGCCGCCCGGTCTACACCTGCGAACTTCCCCCTTCCGACCGCCTGTTCCTGCCCTCGACGATGATCGACCACGAGGCTCACAGCGACGATGACGGCCACGACCACGGCGACCACGAAAAGCCCTCGGAAGACGCGTTCAAGCCCTTCAAGGACGTGCGCACGGAGCTGATCGACAAGGTGAAGACGCAGAAGGCCTCGGAGCAGGCGGCCGAGATCATGGCGAAGGTGAAGGACCGCGTTTTCGAGCTGCGCATGCAGGGCGTCGGGAAGCCGGCCTTCACGGACCTGGCGAAGGAATTCAACCTTGAGGCGCCGGGCACGAGCGCGTGGTTCGAGGAGGACGACGTCAAGGGACTGGACGAGCAACTCGGGATCCCGAAAGCCGGCAGTCCGCAGTGGTACACCTTCTTCAATGAGAAGGTTGAAACCGCACGGTCGACACCGGTCCGGACGGACAAGGCGGACCTGATCGTCCGCCTCATCGAGAAGACCGAGGGCGACTCCTATCTCCCCACGAGCCACATCCGCGAAAAGGGCGTGGCCAAGTGCGCGGAACGCGACGCCGGCCTGATGGCGCGGAAGGAAGCCGACGCGGTCCTCCAGGAGTACAAGTCCCGCTACGACAAGGCTTACGGCGCCAGAGTCACTGCCGGCGAAAAACTGACGGACGACGACCTCGCCAACCTGCGTTTCGACACCTTCACGACCGTGTGCGCCGAACGCAAGCTCGAGGTGAAGGAAACCGAGTACGTCACCCGTTCCGAGCAGATCCAGGACATCGCGGACTGGCGGCCGTTCCTGCAGGCGCTGTTCGAGATCGAAGCGCGCGGCGACGCCCGCGTCGCGTACGGAAACAGCGGGCAGTACCTCGTCGAACTGGTCCAGAAACGCGCTCCGAAGGCGGAAGACTTCACGGCCAAGCGCCAGCAGCTGCAGGCGCAGATCCTGAGGCAGAAGCAGGGGCGGTTCGTGTCCGACGCGCTGGAGCAGTTCAAGAAGGAGAACTGCAAGTTCACGTTGAACGGCAAGTAATGCGGGGGCGCGGGGGGCGTGCAGGGAGAGTCCGATGAACCGGAATGACGGCGCTGTCGCATTTGCGGTGATGGCGGGAACGATGTTCCTGATTTCGATCATGGGGCCGCTGTTCGCCTACGCACTCCGCCCGGCGGCGCATGATCCGTTCCTCCTGGTCGCCGTGGCGCTGGTCGGGCTGGGCAACGCGGGAGCGATGTACGGCGTTTCGACAATCCTGCGGATCCTCGGCGAAATGCGGGGGCCCGGGCCTTCAGCCGTCGCGTCACCTGCCCAGGCCGCTTCCGATCCGCACGCCGAACTGATGGGTTCCTCGAAGTCCGGCGGCAAGGCGTTCGCCTCCGCCCAGGAACTCATGTCCAGCGTCCGTACCCTGATCGAGCTCGAAAACTGGAAGCTGGCGCACCAGCGCGCGTTCGAGCTCGTCGAAGCGTATCCGCAGAGCGATGAAGCGGCGAAGGTGAAGAAGAACCTGGAGTACCTGCAGAAGAAAGCGGCGGGGTAGGAAGGGCGTCGCCCGCCTACCCGCCCGTCTGCCCGAGCCGCTTCACCCGATCCAGCACCTTCAGTTTGTAGAGCGGCCAGCGCTTCTCGATGATCGCCTCGCGCGCCTCCTCCACCAGGCGCTGGTAGTAGCGGAGGTTGTGGAAGGAGAGGAGCGTCGGGCCCAGCATTTCGCCGGCGACGAACAGGTGGCGAAGGTAGGCGCGGGAGACGCGGCAGCAGGGGCCGTCGCAGCGCGGGTCGAGCGGGCGGGTGTCCTTGCGGAAGACGGCGTTTCGGATGCGCAGCACACCCTCGGACGTCCAGGCCCAGCCGGTGCGGCCGTTGCGGGTCGGAAGAACGCAGTCGAACATGTCCACGCCGCGGTCGATCGCCTCCACGAGGTCCGCGGGGGTGCCGACGCCCATGAGATAGACCGGATACTGCGGCGGGACGCCCTGAAGAGCGAAGTCGAGGCCGCGGAGCATGAGGTCCTGTCCCTCCCCCACGGCCAGCCCGCCGACCGCGAGTCCTGGCACACCCGACGCCAGCACCCCGGCCGTCCCCTCGCGGCGCACGTCGCGGAAGACGCTTCCCTGGGCGATCCCGAACAGCACCTGCGAGGTCGTCTTGGCGGCGACCGCGCGCTTGAGCCAGGCGACGGAGCGGCGCATGGCGAAGCGCGCCGTGTCCTCCTCGCAGGGCCAGCCCACGGGCTGGTCGAGGGGCATCATGATGTCCACCCCGAGCGCCTCCTGGATCGCCACCACTCGCTCCGGCGTGAACGAGAGGCGCTTCCCGTCCACGGGCGACTGGAAGGAGACGCCTTCGTCGTCGACGGCGAAGAGTTTGCCGAGGGAGAAGATCTGGTAGCCGCCGGAGTCGGTGAGGATGGGGCGGTTCCAGTGCATGAAGCGGTGGAGGCCGCCGAGTTCGCGGATGAGGTCTTCGCCGGGGCGGAGGGAGAGGTGGAAGGCGTTGCAGAGGAGGATATGGGCGCCGGTGTCGGCGACCTGGCCGGTGGTGAGGCCCTTGACGGTGGCGTGGGTGCCGACGGGCATGAAGGCGGGGGTGGGGACGTCGCCGTGGGGGAGGCGCAGGAGGCCCGCGCGGGCGCGGCCGAGGGGGTCGCGATGGGAGACGGAGTAGATGTCGGTCGGGGTCACGGGGCGGACATCATCGCGGGGAGGATGCGGGGGTGCAAGAGAGTGGCCAGCGGCCAGCGGCCAGCGGCCAGTGGCCAGCGGCCAGTGGCCAGTGGCCGGTGGCGAGGAGAGGCAATTGCCGGGGCCAGGACAGGTCGTGGGAAAGTGACAGGCGAAGGAACCCGGGCTCGTGGTGAGTCAGCTTTGATCTCGAGGTTGCGCCCAATGAAGCAACCCATGGAGTCAAACGTCTCGAACCACTAGTACACCTTCAGCACCTCGGCCCCGGGGTAATAGAACTTCAGCACCTCGGTGGCTTCGTACCCGAGCTCGGCCATCCCCTTGCACCCGACCTGGCACAGCCCGACGCCATGCCCGTATCCGGTCCCGCGGAACACGTAGTTCGCGCCGCGATCCTCGACTTCGAACGCCGTGCTCGGGAGCTTGTCCGGCCCCGCCAGCAGCCGGAATTCCATCCCGTTCCAGCTCCGGCCGCCCGCCTCGATCCGCAGCGCGTGGATCCCCGGCGCCTTCTCCGCAATCCGCAGCTTCGACACGTCCTTCACCCCCAGCTTCTGGCACAGGTCCGTCTTCGCGATCGTCGCTTCCCACCTCCGCCACTTGCCGCCCACGCAGTACTCGCAGGCGCGGCCGGAGAGCGGGGCCATCTGGGGGACGTCGAAGAAGAGGTTGGCGGCCTCGGTGTGGCCGCCGCAGGTGGAGTGGAAGTAGGCGCAGAAGAGGCGGCCGCCGGAGAGGAGGGCGACGCCGCGGGTAGCGGCGACGACGGCGCGGGCCTTGTCGGTTTCGCGAAGTGTCCCGGCGTAGACCTGGGAGCGGGTGTCGTCGTAGACGTGGAACAGTTCGGCGCGGCCGTCGAGCTCGGCCTGGCGCATTTCGAAGAGCGAGTAGGTGCGCGCGGCGACGGCCTGGGCTTCGAGGGCGGCGCGCGGGTAATCGAGCGGCATTTCAGCGCCGAGAACGCCCGCGATGTAGGACTCCATCGGGACTTCGTTCACGAGGAGGAGCTTCCCCTGCTCGTTCAGCAGCGCGCGGAGGGTGCCGCGGTAACAGCGGTCGCCGACCTTGAGGGCCCCGTCGAACGCCGGGAGGATGCGGACGTCCCGTTCCCCGAACGCCTGCTTCCCGATCAGCAGCCCCCCCTTCGGGTTCGCCGCGAGCGCGGACTCCGGCATCGTCTTTCCATGATGGAGGATTGCGCCGGAACGGCTCGACGTGACGCGATACTCGCCGTCCACGGCGATCGCGACGGTGTTGCCGGGCGCCGGGAAGTACTTCCCCAGCGCGACCTTGACGACGGGAGGGCCCTGGAGGCCTGGAAGAGTCGCCTGGCCGCGTTCGACGGGGCGGGCCGTGCACGAATAGAGCGACACGCCGATGACGCCCAGGAACGACAGCTGGGCGGCGGCCTTCACGAACGAAAGGAATGAACGCGGCACGCGGGCCTCCCGAGGGGAACCTGGGACGGAGTTCGACCGTTCTTATTCGGCTTGAGCCCGGGGTGGGCTTGAGCGGCATTGCTGAAGCGGCGGCCGGGGGAACGCCGATAGAGGGAGACCTCCCCTCCTCTCGCGGCTACTCCCCTGCCCAGGACTCTCGGCCTGTTAGCCCTCGCCGGCGCCGCCGGAACGCTCGCCCGTTACGGCCTTGCCGCAGCGGTATTGAAGTGGCGCGGGCCGGGATTCCCGTGGGGCACGCTGGCGGTAAACGCGCTGGGCTGCCTGCTGTTCGGATACTTCACGGCGCTGGCCGATGAGCGCGGGGCGATTTCCGCGGAGACGCGCCTCCTCCTGACGACCGGGTTCCTGGGCGCGTTCACGACGTTCTCGACGTTCGCCTACGAAACCGTCCAGCTCGGCCGCGCGGAGCAGCCCTTCCCTGCCCTGCTCAACGTCGCGGTCCAGGTGGTGCTGGGGATCGCGCTGGCGATGGCCGGATCGGCGCTCGCGCGCCACACCTAGGCTACTTTTCTTCCGCCAGGCGCTTCGCTTCTTCCAGATCCGGGTGGTTCGCGGGCGCGAGTTCGACGGCCTTCTTCGCCGCTTCGGCGCGCCCCGGTGAATCGCCCTTCGCACGGCGGACGCGTGCGAGTTCGAGCCAGGCCTCCATCAGCCCGGGTTCCTTTTCCACGGCTTCCAGCAACTCCGCCTGCGCCGCGTTCAGGTTGCCGAGGTTGCGGTAAGCGGCGCCGCGGGCCCAGAAGATGCGGCCGGTGGGCGCGCGGAGGGCGGACAGGGACTTCACCGCCTCGAGGGTCTCCTTCCACTGTCCCGCGCGGAGGTGGGCGAAGACGCGGTGGTCCCAGGCTTCGGGGCTGGCAGGGTCGAGATCGGTGGCGCGGGAGAAATCCGCGAGGGCACCTTCGTCGTCGCGGAGGCCGGCGTGGGCGATGCCGCGCCAGATCCACGCCTTGTGGTCCGCGGGATCGAGCGCAAGGACCTGGTCGGCGGCGGCGAGCGCCTGGCGCCAGTCTTCGAGGCGAAGAAGGGCGACGACGCGGCGGATGGTGATGGGGCTGTTGCCGGGCTGAAGCGCCGAGCCGGCGTCGAAATCGGCGAGGGCGCCTTTCCAGTCGTTTTCGGTGGCGCGAAGGTCGCCGCGCCGGAGGAGGACGGTCGGGCGCGTGGGGTCGAGCCCGAGGGCGGTGTCGAAGTCGGCGTGCGCCGCCTGGAAGTTGCCCTGCTCCTCGTGCCAGGCGCCGCGCAGCGCGGGCCCGGCGGAGTCGGACGGCCAGGCTTCGATCCCGGATGCGAAGGCTCTCGAAATCTCTTCCGCCTTTCTGCCGCTCCACTGCAGGCACATCGCCCTTCCCAGGTGCGCCGGGCCCAGCCGCGGCGCGCGGGCGCAAGCGGCTTCCAGGCTCGGCAGCCGCTCGTCCGGATGGTGCCGGAGATCCCCGTTCAAGCCGTAAAGCGTCTGCGCCAGCGCATCGGCCGTAAACCGGACGGCGGCGGTGTGCCATGAGGCGGTGCGCGCCGACCCGAGGGAGCAGGCCCCGTCGATCAGGAGCAGCGCACCGGCAGCCGGGTCGTCCTCGGGCAGGCTCCTCCCCGCCTCGCACGCCGCACGCAGCGCCGCCGCGTTGTTGGCGGCGGCGGCCACCAGCGCCTCGGCCACGAGCCGGTCCGGCGCGGGAAGGACGGCGAGGTCCGCTTCGGCAAGAACGTCGGCGGTCTCCTGGCGGAACGCCCGCGCGCGCGCGCTGTCCGCCCGCCCGTCGATGAACGTGTCGAGCGCCATCTCCAGCGTGGCCATCCACCACGTGGTCCACGCGAGTGCGAAGCGCACCCGGACGTCTGCGGGAGCGGTGCGAAGGGCAGTCCGGAAACTGGCGGCCGCCTCCGGGAAATCGCCCTCCGCGAGGAACGTCTCCCCCATCGCGGCATGGGCGTCCGCCAGCGCCGGAGCGGCGCGCAAGGCGCCCCGCGCGGCTTCGCGGACGTCCGCAATCCGCGCCCGGATCTCCGCCGGGCTTCCCGAGCGGACGGCGCTGCGCCGAAGGGCCTCGGCGGCCACGCGGGCCTGCGCGGCGCGCGCCCGGGCCGGTTCGGCGGAAAGCGCCGGCTCGTGCGGCGCGGGGTCCGCCGCCGGCCTCGCCGCCGGCGCGCGGCCCACGGGGGTCTCCACGGGCCCGCGCCGCGTCGCCAGCTTCACAACGATCCCTACCGCCGCGACGGCGAGAAGCGCCACGGCCAGCGCGCCGCCGATCACGAGCCGCCTGCCGCCGCGCGCTTCGATCCGGCGCGTACCGGGTAGTCCTGCCTCGACCGGCCGCCCCTCCAGGAATCGCAGCAGGTCCGCCGCCAGCGCGTTCCCGTCCCGGTACCGCGCCGCCGGGTCCTTGCTCAGGCACTTCATCACGACCGCCTCGAGCGCCTGCGGCACGAACGGGTTCAGCTCGTGAGGCGGCTGCGCGTCCCCCCGCACCGCCGCTTCGATCGCCTTCGACCCCTCGCCCTCGAACGGAAGTCGGCCCGTGATCGACCGGTAGAGGACCACGCCGAGCGAGTACACGTCCGAGGCCGGCACCGCGCGCCGGGAGCCGCCCTGCGCCTGCTCCGGCGACACGTACTGCGGCGTGCCGAGCACCACGCCCGCCAGCGTCAGCCGCTCCAGGTCGGACGAAGCCGTCTCCCCCGCGAGCCCGAAGTCCGTCAGCCGCGCGCTTCCGTCGCTCGCGATCAGGATATTCGACGGCTTCACGTCCCGGTGAATCACGCCTTCCCGGTGCGCGTGCCCCAGCGCCTCCGCCACCTGCTGCAGAAGCTCGACGCGGCGGCGAAGCGGAAACTCGGCGCCGGCGTCGGGCGCCCGCAGGCAATTCTCGTAGGAGCGCCCCTCCACGTACTCCATCGTGAAAAAGTGCCGCCCCTGGTCCTGGTCCACGTCGAGCACCATGACGATCCCCGGATGCCGCAGCCGCGCCGCCGCGCGCGCTTCCCGCATGAACCTCTCGATGAGGGTCCCATCGGCGGCGCGGTCGGGGAGGTGAAGGGTTTTGAGGGCGACGGAGCGGTTGTGTGCGTGGTCCCAGGCTTCGTAGACGATGCCCATGCCGCCGCGGCCGAGGACGCGGCGGAGGAGGTAGCGGCCGAGCCGTGCGCCGGGGGCGAGGGGTTCGGGGCCGGGCGAGGCGGAGGAAGGGGTGGAGGGGGGGCCCGGGGTGGAATCGGCGGGGCGGACGGAGAAGCTTGCGGTGGAGGCAGGCTCGAGGCCCTCGGGCTCCTCCGGGATGGCGGCCCAGGAGTCGGTCGGGTTCAGGATCGCGGAGGACGAATCGTGATTCGATTCGCCCTGGTCTTTCGGCGTATCCGCCATCGCGCGTTGTCCCCTAAGCCGGGCCGATCAATATTCTTCTCAAGCCGTCAGGGCACTCGGCCCGGCTTACCCTGAGCCCTTCGACTCGCTTCGCTCGCTCAGGGCGGTCGAGCCCGGAGGGCGAGTCGAAGGGCCTTTCGGACAACCGGGGCCACCGAGACCTGGCCGTGCGTCACCGCCCCAGCGGCCAGTGCCCAGCGGCCAGTGTACGGCGGCGTGGGAGGGCGGAACAAGGAGACGGGCTATCCGCGGAAGAAGATTAGCGTGACCGCAACAAACAGCGGCAGCAGGACGGCCACCGACCAGGCCATGTATCCGAAAAACGAGGGCGTCTTGACGCCGGCGTGCTCGGCGATGGACTTCACCATGAAGTTCGGGCCGTTGCCGATGTAGGTCATCGCGCCGAAGAAAACCGCGCCGCACGAGATGGCGGCGAGGACGGCCGCGGTCGTCCCGGCGACCTCGTCGGGCAGGTACTGCGACATGGAAAGAAAAGCGAGGTAGGTCGGCGCGTTGTCCAGGAACGCGGACAGCGAACCCGTGGCCCAGAAGTACTGCCACGGCCGCGTCACGTTCAGGCTGGCCCCGTTCGACTCGAGCAGCTTCAGCGCCGGGACCATCGTCACGAAAATCCCCGCGAACAGCACCGCGACCTCGATGAACGGGTGCCACGTGAATTCGTTCGCCTTGCGGATCGCCGCGGGCGTCGTCGCCAGCGAAGCGGCCGCGATTGCCCCCAGCGACACGACCTGGAAGACCTTCGCCACGCTCTCGCCCGAATGACCCCACTTCTCCACCGCCCAGGGCGTCACCCACGCCCCCCCCGCGTAGACGCTTCCCATGATCAGCCCCAGCAGCAGCAGGTTCGGGAGGCCCTTCAGCGAAAGCCCCCGCGGGGAGTGTTGCTCGGCGTGCGAAGGGACATGGCTCGCGGTGCGGTCCTTGAGGAATCGCGCCTGGTCCACCGCGAGGAACGCGGCCAGGCAGCCGCCGACGACGACCAACCAGGGCGCCCAGAGGCCGAGGGTCCACGTGAAGGGCACGCCGTGGAGGAAGCCGAGGAAGAGCGGCGGATCGCCGAGGGGGGTGAGGAGGCCGCCGACGTTGGAGACGATGAAAATAAAAAACACGACGAGGTGCGACTTGTCGGTGCGGTGGCGGTTGGCCCGCAGGAACGGGCGGATGAGGAGGAGCGAAGCGCCGGTGGTGCCGACGAAGTTGGAGAGGACCGCGCCCGTGGCGAGAAGCGCGGTGTTGGCGAGCGGTGTGCCCGAGAGTGTTCCGCGAACCTCGATGCCGCCGGAGACGGCGAACAGCGAGCCGAGAAGGGCCAGGAACGCGAAGTACTCGAGCGCGGTGTGTCCCAGCGCGGCGGGCTCCGCCCAGGCGGTGTACGCCGCCACGGGCAGGCCGAACACGAGCCCGACGAGCGCCTTGTTCCGGTTGCGGTTCCACCACTTTTCCGACAGCAGCGGCAGCAACGCGATGCAGAGCAGCAGCGCCACGAAGGGCACGATGCTCCACGACGGAAACGACGCAGAGGCGAGAAGGGGCATGAGGCGGGCATTATCCTGAATTCGGCCGCGTTGTCGCGGGACCTCGGTTCGTTTCTGCATGACCGCGTGCATCCCGGCCCGCGGACGAGCCTGCGACGCGCGCCGGACGCGTTCCGGGGAGTCCTGGGGCCTCAACGCAACTCCCGGGCCGCACGCAGGAAGACCCGAAGCCTATAATCACCCCATGGCCGATTCCTCCGACGCAGTTCTCGTCGGCGTCCTGCAGAAAACCGGAAGGCTTTCGCCGGAACGCGCGCAGGAGCTGCTCGCCGGGCTGCAGGCGCGGCCGGAGGCGCGGCTGACGGACCTGCTGACGCCGCAGGAAGCCGTGGCGCTCGGCGCGCCGCCGCCGCAGGCGCAGAAATCGCGGCCTCCCGCGCCCGCGCCGCGCGCCGTGATCATCGAGCCGTCCGCCGCGCCGTTGCCGCCCGCTGCGCCGGCGGCGCCCGCCCCCGCCGCGTGGGTCGCACCCCCTCCCCCGTCCGCTTCCGACACCACGATCCGCCGCCGCGAGAAAATCCTCCGCCGCGTCGGCCGCTTCGACCTCCACGCCGAAATCGGCCGCGGCGGCGCCGGCGCCGTCTACCGCGCCACCGACAACGCCACGAAGAAGACCGTCGCCGTCCGGCTGCTGAAAATCGGGGACGGAAGCGCCGCGGACATCGCGGCCCGCTTCTTCCGCGCGGCCCAGGCGGCCATGGGCATCACGCACCCGAACGTCGCGCGCGTGCTCGACGTCGGCGAGGCCGACGACGAACGGTTCGTCGCGATGGAGCTCGTCGAAGGCCCATCGCTGGAAACGCTCCTCCTCCTCCAGGGCGCGCTTCCCCCGCACCGCGCTGGAAATCGCGCGGGACGTGGCGCGGGGGCTGGGGGCGGCGCACGGGGCGGGGATCGTGCACTGGGACGTGAAGCCGGGGAACATCCTGCTGGAGACGGCGTCGCCGGGAGATCCGGGGGCGATCGTAGCGGAAGGCGGCGGCGCGGCGTGGCGCGTGAAGGTCTCGGATTTCGGCCTGGCGCGCGGCGCGGACGGCGCGGACGCGTCGCCGGGCGCGCCCGTCGGCACGGCGGCGTACCTGTCGCCGGAACAGGCGCTCGGCCGGATCGCGAAGGTGGACGCGCGAAGCGACGTGTACTCGCTGGGGTGCGTGCTGTACCGGATGCTCACGGGGGTGCAGCCGTATCCGGGAAGCGCCCTGGACGAGCTGCTGCCGTACATCCGGGCGAGCGAGCCGGAGCCCGTGACGCTTCGCCGCCCGGGGCTTCAGCGCGACATCGGCGCGATCGTGACCGCGGCGATGGCGCGGGAGCCGGGCCTGCGGTATCCGGACGGCGCGGCGATGGCGGC
>CAVPNQ010000103.1:0-11001 GCA_963706735.1 uncultured Planctomycetia bacterium | reverse complement strand
TCTGTTAGTAAATCTATTAGCAAATCTATTAGTAAATCTATTAGCAAATCTACTAGTAAATCTATTAGCAAATCTATTAATAAATCTATTAGTAAATCTATTAGTAAATCTACTAGTAAATCTATTAGTAAATCTATTAGTAAATCTACTAGTAAATCTATTAGCAAATCTACTAGTAAATCTATTAGTAAATCTACTAGTAAATCTATTAGTAAATCTATTAGTAAATCTATCAAAACGACCTTTGTATATTTTACTAGTTAGACATCATAACAATGGTATATTTTAGGCCATAGAATTCAGAAATAATATCTGTTCTCATTTGTTGACTTTATTAAAATGAACGATTCCTTCTCTCTACCGATGATGAGACATTCAAGCTCAAATTTGTTAAAAAAATAAGAGGCCAGTCCCTTCCAAAGGCCAGTTTTAAAAATCGCTATGAACGAGGTCGACAAAATCAAAAAATTAGAGGAACTCAAAAAACAACGAGAAGAACTCGATAAACTCATCCAAGAACTATCCTCACCCTCCCGCCGCAAGCGCGGCGGGGCCCTCCCTCTCCCCACAAGGGTGGGGCGAGGGTTGTTTTTTTGAGAGGCAGCGCTCCCCTTTCGACCCCTCGCGCCCGGCTCACCCTTTCTTGAATTGAGCGGAGCGGCAGCGGGGCTTAGGTCTGGAGGGCGCGGAGAGCGCGCACGGGAACAGGGAGCGCCGGCCATGTTGATTCGGACGCGACGGAGCTGGGAAATGCCGGAGCGGGCGGCGACGCCGGAAGCGGTCTTTCGATCGCGGACGCCGTCACCGAGTTCGGGTGGCAGCGCGACCGGGTCGTTTCCGAGAGGAGCGTCCAGGCCACCAACGAACGACTCGGCTTTCTCGCGCACGAGCTGCGCAACTTCCTGAACACCGCGATGCTCTCGTTTGCGGCGATGAAAAATGGAAGCGTCGCCATCAACGGTGCCACTGCCCGCGTCCTCGAGCGCAGCCTGTCGAGTTCGAGGGACCTGATCGACAACGCGATGGCGGAAGTCCGCCTCGCCGCAGGGCTCCAGGCGCACCTCGAGTTCATCGCCATAGACCGATTCATCGAAGAGATCCTCGCTTCCGCCAGCCTCCAGGCCGAGCAGCGGAAATGCGATTTCGCCGTCGGGGAGATCGAGCCCGGGCTGGCCGTCCATGCGGACGCACACCTGCTCTATTCCGCGGTCTCGAATCTCCTCCAGAACGCGTTCAAGTTCACGCGCCCGAACAGCCTCGTTACGCTGAGGGCGCACAGTGCCGGTGCCAACGTGCTCATCGAAGTCGAGGACCAGTGCGGCGGGCTTCCTGCAGGGAAGATCGAGTCGATGTTCCATCCTTTCGAACAGCACAGTGAGGACCGCAGCGGCGCCGGCCTGGGCCTGTCGATCGCCCGCCGGGCCATCGAGGCGTGCGGCGGCAGGCTTCGCGTGCGCGACCTTCCCGGGGCCGGATGCGTCTTTACGATCGAGCTTCCGCGCCGGGAGGATGTGACGGGGTTGAGCAGGCCGTCGAGGTAGGGGGCGCGATCCGCGGCCGCGGTCCTAAGTAGCTCCACGTTGATTCCTTGCCATCCATCCGCGCGTCTTTCGCCGTCCCGCGGCGTCGTCGATCCTCACTGGAGCTCCGTTCCGCTCCAGTTCCGGTCTCCTCCTTGCGGGCCGACGAAATCCGCGGCGGCTGAATGGCAAGGAATCAACGTGGAGCTACTTAGAGCGAGCGCTCGACCTTCCGGCGTGGCGTCGGCAGCCCGGGCAGGAATCGCTTCATGAATTCGTCGAACACCGGGATGGTGGGGGAGGCCGGGATTCTCGCAGTATCCGGCTCACTTACGGCACCCGGTCCCGCGACGCCTCCGCGCGGCCCTTCATGGGAAGCGCGCTCGAGTCCGCAAGCGTGCGGAGCCGGACGCTGAGGCGCGACGGCGGGCCGCCGAAGGACTCGAAGGTGACGCGGGCGACGACGACGCGGCCGCGGGGGTTTTTCTCGAGCTGGTAAGCGGCGAGCTTGAGTTCGCCGGAAGTGAGGCCGCTGCGGACGTACTGGGGGGGAGCGAACTCGGCGGTGGGCTCGACGGAGACGACGCGGACGAGGGTGCGGTCGTAGACGAGGGTCAGGTCGTACGCCCCGAGGTCGCGGTCACCCGTGTCGATGTAGATTTCGACTGCTTCGTTGGCAGGCTTGACCAGGCCACGCCCGGGTTCTGGTGTTCGGGATTCGGGCGCTTCTTCGCGGTCGGCCCGGTCCGCAGACGAAGCGCACCCGGCGAGGGCCGCGGCGATCGCGAGCAGCAGAAGGCGCTTCATTTGAGGTCCTCCTTGCCGGCGACGCGCCTGGCGACGATGTAGGCATCGATGATGTCGGTGACGCCGTCGCCATTGTAGTCGCGGGCGACGGGCTCGCCTTCGCCGAGGACGGTGCGCATGATTTCCATGCAGTCGGCGACGGTGGCGTCGGCCAGGGAGTCGGCGGGCCTGGGGAGGCCGGGGGGCGGCGGGTGGACGGCGGGGGGATCGGCGATCGGGGGAAGTTCGCCGCCGGCGAGGTAGCCGCGGCCGCCGGGGGGTTCGGGGTCTTTGGGATCGACGGGCGTGGGATCGGGGGGCGGGGGGACCTTGGGGTCCACCGGCGGGGGCGGTTCGGCGATGACCGGCGGGGGAGAGATCTTCACGACGTCGGCCGGAGGCCGGGCGGCGCCGGGCTCGTCCCGGTCCGCGACCACGGCCTTGCCGGAAGGCGCCGGGCGCGAGCCCGTGAACTTGAGCCCGCCGATCACCGCGGCCAGGAGGACCGCCGCCGCCGCCGCCACCTGCCACCAGCCGGCCGGACGCCGGCGCGCGGCGTCCGCCGCCAGTTGCGGGATCGCCGCACGGATGATCATGTCGTTGGCGTCCGGAACCGTGTGCTCTCCGGCCAGCGCCCGCATCGCCCGCACCGCCAGCGCCACCGCGTGCTGCCGCTCGCGGCACTCCTCGCACCCCGCAAGGTGCGAAGACGCCTCCGCCGTCGGGGCGAGCATCTGGTCGTTGGTCAGTTCCGTGCAGGTCATGGTTTCTCCGTCGCCGTCCATTCAGCGCGCTTCCGGCCCTTCTGTTCGCAGTTTTCTCTGAAAAAACCCCTTCAGCAGCTCCAGCCCGTTGTGAATCCGCGATTTCACCGTCCCCACCGGCACGTCGAGCATGTCCGCGATGTCCTCGTAGGGCAAGTCCTCGAAAAATCGAAGCGCCAGCGCCTCCCGGTAGACCTCGGGCATCTCCGCCAGCGCCTCCCGGACCCGCCCGGCCAGCTCCGTCCCCGACGCGTGCGCCTCCGGCCCGCCCCCCGGGTCCGCCGCCGTCTCCTCGTGCACCTCCGACGCCGCGTGCTTCTTGCGCTTCCGGATCGCCGTCACCGACAGGCTCGACACCACCTTGTACAGCAGCGTCGTGAACTTCGCCCGCGGCTCCCATTCCGGCGCCTTCCGGAACACGTACAGGAAGGCTTCCTGCACCACGTCCCCCGCCGCATCCGCGTCGCCCACCATCCCCGTCGCGTGCCTCATCGCCCGGTCGCGGTGCCGCTCGTACAGCTGCGTGAACGCCCCCGCGTCGCCGCGACGGCATCGCGCCATCAGTTCCTCGTCCGTCATTCCGCGATCTTGCGAAGCTTCTCAGCAGCTTCACGCGCGCGCGCTTCCGCCCCCCGCGCCCCGGCGGTCAGGAGGGCGGAAGCGGCCTCGAGGGCGATGGCGGCGGCCTCGCGGGCTTCGTCGCGCGTTCCGGGGGAGGTCGAAAGGAGGGCGGCCCAGGAAGCGCGGGCGAGGGCGAAGGGGAGTGCGAGCTCGGCGTCGCGAAGGGCCTTGAAGGCGCGGGCGTAGTTGCGGACGGCGCCCTCGCGGTCGCCGGTGCGGGCGCGGCAGTCGGCGAGGCCGGCGTAGACGCGGCCGATGAGGGCGACGTCCGGCCACTTGGAACCGAGTCCTTCGAGCGCCGTATGGAACAGGGCGCGGGCGTCGGCGCCGCGGCCGGTGCGCAGGAGGTTTTCGGCGCGCGCGAGCGGCAGCAGGACGGCGAGCTCGGGCGTGACCGGGGAAGCGGCGGCCAGGTCGAAGTACTGCACGGCGCGGGCCGGGTCGCCGGCGGCGGAGTGCGCCTCCCCGAGCGCAATGGCGGCGCGCCCCAGCCCGGTGCGGCTTCCGCACCGGTCGAAGGCCGATTGTGCGGCCGCGGCGTGCTCCACCGAGGCTTCGTAATCCTCCGTCGCGAAATCCGCCGCCGCCGCCGCCAGCGCCGCACGCGCCGTCGTCGCGGGCGAGCCGGTGTGCGCGGCGGCCTGAAGCGCGAGCGCCGACTGCTCGCGCGCCGCCGTCCCGCGGCCCGCGCAGGTGCGCGCCTGCACGAGCAGCGCCCTCAGCTCGGCCTCGAGGATGCGGTCGCCGCACGCGTCGAGCGCGCTCTCGATGCGCGCGGCCGCCGTGAGCGCCTTCCCGGCGAGCAGCTGGCAGCGGCACAGCGTGAGAAGCGCTTCCGGCGCGCCGCCGCGCTGAAGCGCCTCGGACGCGTCGGCTTCGGCCTGGCGGATCTCGCCGCGGGCGTAACGGAAGGCGGCGAGTGCGGCCAGCGCGGGGCCGGCGAGCCCGGCTGCGTCGGCGACCTTGCGGGCCGCGTCGAGGCGCATGCCCGCGGTGTCGAGGTCGTCCGCCATGAGCGCGAGCCGCGCCTGCAGGAGCTGAATCGAGACTTCTTCGCGGCGGTCCTTCGGCTTCTCCGACGCCATCGCCAGCGCGTCCGCCGCTTCACGCCGCCGGCCGAGCAGAAGATAGACCCGCGCGAGGTCGAGGCGCAGCCCCGTGACGCGGTCCGCCGGCGGCGGGCCGCTGAGGACGCCCTGGAACGCGCGCAGCGCCGCGTCGGGCTGGCCCGAGGCGAGAAGCGTCCGTCCGAGGCGGTCGGCGTGCGCGATCGCGTGTCCCTTGACGCGCGTCCGCTGCAGCCACGGCTCCGCCTTCTTCGAGCCAGGCGCGCGCCTCCGCCGGCCGCGCGCCCTCGAGCGCCGCGTCCGCCGCACGGTGCGCGCTCTCGAGCGCACGCTCCGCCGTCGTCCCCTTCAGCGCCACCGCCGCCGTCCGCTCGGGGTGCGACTTGTCGAGCTTCTCCAGCGACGCCGCGCAGCGGTCGTGCATCGATTGCCGGTCGCCGAGCGGAATCTCGCCGTACACGCGCGCCCGGAACGGCGGCGACGCCACCGCGAACGCCTTCTTCCCCTTCTCGTCCTGCTCCGTCACCAGCTTCTGCGTCGCCAGCTCGTGCGTC
Source organism: uncultured Planctomycetia bacterium (assembly GCA_963706735.1). Lineage (GTDB taxonomy): Bacteria > Planctomycetota > MHYJ01 > WSZJ01 > WSZJ01 > WSZJ01. The sequence continues at coordinate 5,689 of CAVPNQ010000103.1, read as the reverse complement.
GCATGGAAGAGCTCGTTCTGCCCCACGCCGGACAGCTCCGCCAGCACGTCGAACGGCAACCCGTCTTCCGAAATCGAAAGCCACTTCACGATCGACGCCGACCGCGCGTTGAGGGCGCGGAAGCGGCTCCAGAGGACTTCGCCGAGGCCGGAGACGAGGTCGTCCTCCGTGAGCGGGCCGCGCTTTTTCAGCTTCCAGAGGCCCGCTTCCTCCGCGACCAGCCCCGTTGCGGCGAGGTGGCGGCAGATCTTCTCCGCCTGCACCAGGTCGCCGTCCGTGACGCGCGCGACTTCCGTCGCGATCCGCGCTTCTGCCTTGGGCATTTCGCCCGGGCCGGTCCACTTCAGCTCGCTGGCGAAGAGAGGGCCGAGGAGCTTGCGGAGGTCGTCGTCGGGGAGGCGCGGGAGGAGGAATTCGCTGGCGAGTTTTCCGGACCGGAGGCGCGGGTAGACGCGGGCCCAGGGGTTGTTTTCGGCGGCGGGGGACTGTGAAGCGGCGGCGACGACGACGAGGGGCTTTTCGCGGGTCAGGGCGGCGGCGCGCTCGAGGAGCGTGAGCGTCTCGGTGTCGGCGACGTCCACGGCGTCGATCGTGATGAACAGCGGGCGGATGTCGAGGACGGCGCCGAGGAGTTCAATGGTGAGGTCGCGCATCCGGGCGTCGGTGATGGTGAGGTCGAAATGGCGATTGTGCGCCTGGGCGATCTTGCGGAAGGCGTCGCCGAAGCGGCCGAAGTCGTGGGCAAACTTCATGCAGAGGCGCGTGTAGGCCATGAAGTCGATGGGCTCGACGGCGCGGAGCGCGGCGAGGGCGATCGACTTCCAGGGGCCGAAGTACTCGCCGAGATCCCCCGAGCAGCGACCGTCGATGAACGTGAATTTGCGGTAGGAGTTGCGGGAAGCGAATTCCTCGAGGAGCCGCGACTTTCCGGCGCCGGGCTTGCCGCGCACGAGGAGGAAGGCGCCTTTGCCGCGCGGGGCCTCGTCGAGCGCACGGTCCATCGCCTGCAGCGTGTTCGCACGTCCGACGAAGGCGGGGCGGGCGGCGGCCGGGGCGGGCGCGGGAGGGGGAGTGGCCGGCGCGGGCGCCGGGGCGGACGGGCGGGCGACCTCGGGGCGGGCGGGTTCGGCGGCGCCGGGTTTTGCGGCAAACATCGCCGTCAGGTCCAGCGACGGCATCTCGGGCTCGGACGGAAACAGCTTGTCGGTTGCCGAGGAAGCGCCGCCCGGCGCCGGCGCAGGCTCCTCCGCGGCCCACGCGAATTTCTCGGCGGCCCCGCGCGCTTCCGCCGACTCGGTCAGCCGGGCGCGGCACTTCTCGAGCCACGCCTTCGCGTCGTCGCGATCCGGCGCAAGTCGCAACGTCTCTGCAAAGCGCGCCGCCGCCCCTTCGATGTCGCCCGCGGCGAACCGTTCGAGTCCCGCGCGCATGGCCTCGCGCGCGCCGGCGCCCACGACGCCGGCCGGCGCCGCCGTGACGGGCGCCTTCGTGCGAGCGTCGCCGCACTTCTCCATCCCGACCCGCGCTTCCTCGTCCGAAGGATCGGCCGCGAGCGCCTCGGCGAACGCAGCTGCGGCGAGGTCCCGCCTTCCGGCGGCCAGCTCGGCCAAACCGCGCGCCCGCGCCGCGGCGCCCCTTTCGCGCGCGGCCTTGCGGGCTTCAGCATCCGCCACCGCGCGCTCCTGCGATTCGTACCGGTATCGCTTCGCTTCCAGCCGGTCCGGGTTCAGCCGCAGCACGCGCTCGAACATCGCGGCCGCCTCGTCCCAGCGCTTCTCGCCGAACAGCGACAGCCCGAGTCGCAGCGTTTCTTCCTCGAGCCGCGTCTGTTTCGACCGATCGCGTGCAACTTCGCTGACTTCGAGCTGGCGCACGCGGGCGATGCGGCGGTGGCGGCGGGTTTCGTAGTGCGCCGGGTCGAGGCGAAGCGCCGCGTCGAATTTCTCGACGGCGTCGGCGTAGCGCTGGTTGGACAGGAAGCTGAATCCGGCGGCGTAGAGCTCTTCGACCTGCGCGGACTCGTCGGGCGTGGGGACGCGCGCGCTGGCGAGGGCGGCGGGGGGCTTGAGAAGCGCCATGATGTCCGCGCCGGCGGCGGCGCGCGGGCGGCCCGCGAGGGCGGCCGCGACGTACTCGAGCGCGCGCAGGAAGCTTGCGGCGTCCGGGAACCGCTCGGCCGGGTCCTTGGCGATCGAGCGGAGCACGAAGGCGTCGAGCTCCGGGGGGATCCCCTCGATGACCTGGCTCGGCGGCCGCGCCGCCTGCGTCAGGTGCGCCCGGTAGATCGCCATCGTCGTCTCGGCGTCGAACGGCGCCTGCCCCGTCAGCGTTTCGTAGAGGATGATCCCGAGCGCGTACAGGTCCACCCCCGCCGTTACTTCGCCCTCGAACTGCTCCGGCGGCATGTACTTCGGCTTCCCGACGATCGACTTGCTCACCGCCAGCTCGGGATCCTCGATCGCCGCCGCAATCCCGTAGTCCATCACCTTCACCACGCCGTCCGGGCGCAGCAGCACGTTCTCCGGCGTCAGGTCCCGGTGGATGATCGGCGGCTGCCGCGACTGCGAGTACTGCACCGCCCGCGCGATCTGCGCCACCACGTCCAGCGCCTCCGCCGGCGCCAGCGGCCCGCTTTCCTTGACGCGCTTCTTCAGCGTCGGCCCCGGAACGAACTCCATCGCGTACCCGCAGATCTGCGGCTCGTCGAACGCATACAGCACACGCACGATGTTCGGGTGGTCCAGCGCCGCCGTGATCCGCAGCTCCGACAGGAACCGCTCCCGGAATCCCTTCTGCTCCATCATGTGCGGATGAAGCACCTTCAGCGCCCGGTCAACCCCGAGCAGCCGGTCCGCCGCGCGATAGACCGTCCCGAACCCGCCGCTCGCCAGTCGCTGCTGGACGACGCAGGTCCCGAGCGTGAGCCCCGTGAGCTCCGCGGGCACTTCCTACTCCCGCACCCGGAACTCGATCCCCGACGGCGAGGTCAGCCGGAAGCCGCGCCCGTCGAGCTTGTAGTCGAACGCGCGCCCCGTCGAAGGATCCTCGAACCCCGAAGGCACCGCATCCGGGTACGAGCCCGATTCCGCACGGATCTCGCGGGCCTTGATGGCGATGCGAAGCGCCGTCCGGGCGGTCATCGCGCCGAAGGCGCGGCTGCGCAGGTCGGAGAAGCTCGCGAAAGGGCCCGGGCCGGGCTGAAGCGCGATCAGGTCTTCCCGGCGGGCGTCGTCCGGACGGCTGCACGCGCCACGCACCTTCACGGCGAAGTCCTGGGCCGCATGAACCACGTCGTACATCGCCGCCACGCCGCCCTCGAGCGATTCCACCGGCTCCGGCCCGAGAATGGGGAACCCGGCGATCTGCAGGTCCAGCATCGCCCGCGCTTCCTTGGCGCTGATCGTGATGGCTTCCAGCCGCTTGACTTCGCCCGTCGCGGCGGACTCCAGCCCGGCGGGGTCGGGCCCGAGGCCTTCGACCGTCGCGCGCAGCCGCTGGAGCTGCGAAGGGGAGAGCTTCGGGAGATTTTCGAGCGCGACGCGTGCCTGCGCTTCGATGATCTCCGCCGACGCCATGCTGAACTCGGTGCGTCCCGCGCGCGCGAGGTGCCGCGCCAGTTTCAGGGCGGCGATCGTGTCGTCCACGTCGCTGCGAAGGGCCTTGCCGAGCCGCAGGAGGTCGCGGGCGAGGGGCGCTGCGCGGTTCATGTCGTCGGACCCGAGTCCGGGCTCGAACGTGTCCATCTTCGATCCCGCGCGGATCATCTCGAGAGCCGGCCCTTCGGGCAGGTCGCACGCGCGCCAGTAGCTCCCGGCGGCGTTCTGGTCGCCCTCAGGCGACGGCGCCGTGACGCGCAGCAGCCGCGACAGGTCCAGCGTCCCGACCGCCGTCTTGCCGTCGCCGCTCAGCCCCAGGAATTGCCCCTTCAGGTCGAAGATCGCCGCGCCCGAAGAGACGCCCTCGATCTTCGCGACCCAGACTTCCGGCCCGGTCTTCTCCCATCCGCGCGCGAAGACGTTGCCCACCACGCCGGCGGGGGAGAGCGCGACCATCGGATCCTTGTCCGGCAGCGCGCCATACGCGGGCCGCACGGCCTTCACGTTGATCCCGTCCACCTTCCACAGCGCCACGCCGCGCAGCCGGTCGCGCGCGATCGCCCGCGCAACCCACTTCTTCCCGTCAAAATCGACTTCCAGGTTCGCCGACCCCTGCGCCGCCTTGCCGGAAACCCAAATCTGCCCGTCCACGGAAGCCCACACGCCGACCCCCGGTTTGTCGTTGCCCCACACCGCCGCCACGCTCGGCCCCTGCTCGCGCCCCACGTCCTCCGACGTCGGCACCTTCGGGTCCGGCGGCTTCATCACGTCCACCGGCGGATTCGCCAGCTTCTCCAGCTCCTTCTTCGACAGCCACTTCCCGTCCACCTCGCGATACCCCAGTTCCATCAGGCGCCCGCGCGAACGGGCGTGATCGGCCTGGAGGACGAGGGCCTCGATGAAGTGCTGTCCCGCCTTCTCCTCGAGCCCGTTCTTGACGCACCAGTCGGCGAGGGTGGCGAGGGAGTCGGGGTTCTTGCGGTCGGTGAGAAGGAGGCGGCCTCCGTACAGCTGTTCGGCCGAGCCCGCGGTCCTGTCGATCCGGTCCACCTGGCTCAGCTTGAACGTCAGCGCCGCGCCGTGCTTTCCGATGTCGATCTTCACCTCGGTCTCGGTCTGGTTGAGGATCGTTCCCTCGATGACGCGGCCGTCCTTGAGATAGATGCGGTCGGCGAGGGCGAGAAGGGGAGTGAGCAGGAACAGGACGAAGGACCGGAGGGGGGAGAATCGCATCGGCGCAAGGATACCCGATTGAGGGGGTGGATAGGAGGGGGGAATGAGGGCGGAAACGGCAAACGCAAAAGGGAGAACTCTCAAGGAAACGACAAGAGGCAAACGACAAGTCAGGCGGCTTCGTCGATGCGGCGGACCATGGCGCTGTCGAATGGCTTGCCGGGCGGCGCCGTTCCGGGCACTTGTTTCTCCCTTTGGATTTTGGCGTTTCGCTTTGCGTTTCGCCGTTTTGAGTTTGCTTTTTCAGGGCTCGAACGAGCGCCCAACACAGGACTCATTTTCAACAACAAAGCGGGCGTGAGGGTTTCCCCCCCACGCCCGCTCTCGAGGTTGGTTCTACTTAGGGGCTTCATCTTTCTTCGGATCTTCCTTCTTCGGCATGATCTCGTACGCCTTGCCGCCGACCACCACCACCAGGTGATCGCTCAGCGCCAGCCACTTGGCGACTTCCGGCTTCGAGGCCAGCAGCTTGAAGTACTCGTCGGACAGGTACTCGACCTTCAGCGTCTCGGCCTTGCCGTCCCACTTCTGGTCGTACCACCCCTCGTCCGTCCCGTAGAAGGTCTTGCCCGCGACGACCTGGACCGCGCTCCGGTCACGCCCGGTCTTCTGGTCCTTCATCGCAAACCCGCCGGTCGCCTTTCCCGGCTCCTTTGCCTGCCCGGCCTTGGCGAGCTTGGACTCCTCGGACGTCTCGATCGCGCTCTCGCCCTTGGCCCCGGGCATCATCCCGGCCGCGTCTGCCGCCGGCGCATTCGATTCCTTGTCTTTCTTCTCGATCCGGCGAAGAGCCTCATCGGCCCCGCGCCACCGGCCCGCGCCTTCGCCCTGCTGCATCCGGGCGTTGTCTTCCAGCACCA
>CAVPNQ010000102.1:0-17873 GCA_963706735.1 uncultured Planctomycetia bacterium | reverse complement strand
TGCTGGTTGGAATAGCGGCGGGTGAGAAGAATCATTCGCGCAGGCTGACACAAAGTCCGTCATAGGCCAGTTCCACGCCAGCGGGCAGTTCGGCTTGGGATTTGTCATGATCGTAATCGTGTGTCAGATGGGTGAAGTAGGTTCTTGACGCACCGATGCGCCGGGCGGCGCTCAGGGCTTCATCGAGGCACATGTGAGTCGGATGCGGCGCAAAGCGCAGCGCGTCCAGCACAGCCACCTCCACCCCCTGCACCGTGGCCAGCGCAGGGGCCGGCACTTCCTTGCAGTCGCTGAGGTAGGCAAGGCGCTTGCGCCCGGCTTGTTCAAACAAATAGCCGGTAGTCATGATGCGGCCATGCGGCAGTTGCACCGGACTGATGCGCAGATCCCCGAGCGTGAACGGACCTTCCACAACGTGTGGTTCTGGAATGAAATAGCCCTTGGGAATGGGACCGGCGTGAAAGGCATAAACAAACACACGCCGCAACGCCTCCATCGTGAGCGGATCGGCGTAAATGGGCAGCGCTTTACCGCCGCGCAAATCACAGAACCGCCGGCAATCATCCAGGCCCATGATGTGATCGGCGTGGCCGTGGGTGAACAACACCGCGTCCAGCCAGCGAATCCGTTCGCGCAGCACCTGAAGGCGGAATTCGGGCGTGGTGTCCACGATGAACTTCACCTGGTCCGTGGCCACGTAGATGGAGGGGCGGGTGCGATGGTTTTTCGGGTTGGCCAGAAATTCCGGTGGATAGTCCTGGCCGATGATGGGCACGCCCTGCGAGGTGCCGGAACCGAGGAAAGTGAAGGCGAATGACATGGCCGAAAGTCTTACCTCGCGACCAGAGGACCGCTGCTACGGAACCGCACGGATGCTGGTACTGACCCAATCATTCATGCGGTCAAGCTATCGCGACGGGCCGGGTTTGCAAAGAGAGTTCGGTTTCGTGGCGTAACGGAGTAGTCTTGCCCGGTGCATAAACTTGTAGCGCGGGTTTTCAAACCTGCTGTACCGCGGACTTCCAATCCGCAGACGGCACGAAACTCCGATGTCACACGGTTTCCCAGCGATTAGCCGACTGGCAGTCCGCGCCACAGCCAGGCAAGACCCACCCCTTACCCCGTGGCTAGTGGCGCCACCCAGCTTGCGCCGTCACGTGCAACACTCATCTACCCTGGATCTGATCGAGGGCTGCAATGGGAAACTCCTTCGAGGGCGTGTGTTGCTCGCGCATAATGCGCTCAATCTTCGCGACGATTTCAGGGTGCAGGGCGGAAACATCTATGGTCTCGCCGGGATCTTTGCCCAAGTCGTAAAGCTCCGTCTGCAACCGGGGCTTCACGTTCCTTCCGGTCGGATTCAGTTTCTGGCGGACTCCTTTCCAGTTGCCGATGCGGACGCACTGCTGGCCGCCATAGCCGGGTGATTCGCGATACAGAAACGGACGTGGTTGCTGCCTCTGCCCGAGCAACGTTGGCGCAAAGCTGATGCCATCGAGGCCGGCGGGCGTGGCGTTCTTGGCGCCGATGAGTTCCAGCAACGTGGGCAGCCAGTCCTCGAAACCCGTCACGCGGTCGCTCGTCGTGCCAGCCGCGATGCGGCCCCGCCAGCGCACGATGCATGGCTCGCGAAAGCCACCTTCGTAGAACGAGCCTTTCCGCCCGCGAAAACCGGCGGCACTGTTGAAGAAATCCGTGTCGGTGCCGCCCAGTTGGTCGTAGAGCGGACCGTTGTCACTGGTGAAAACAAAGATCGTATTCTCATCCATGCCGAGTTCTTTCACCAATGCCAGCACACGACCGACTTCGCGATCCATGCGCGTGATCATCGCCGCATAGGCGGCGCGCGGCGTACGGTGCGGCACTTCCCGCAGGACCATCGTCGTCGGAAAGTTTCTCTTCTGCTTCGTCGGCGCCGTCGCGGTCTCCGAGACACTCATCCTCACCTCGTCCGCAATGCTGCGCGTCCCGGGCCCCACCACGGCCCTTCAGGCCATCTCCACCGTCGCCATCTGCTTCGGCCTCAGCGGCCTCTCCGTCGGCCTCGGCGCCGTCTTCCCGAACTTCCGCGAGGACAACCCTTCCAAGATCGTCTCGGGCTTCGGCGGCACCCTGAACCTGATCCTGTCGCTCGCCTTCGTCTCCGCCATGGTCGCCCTCACCGCCTGGTTCGGGCGGGGAATCGTGACGGAGAGCGGGGAAGCGGCGGGCTGGCGGAGCGGGCTGGCGGGCGGCGCCGCGGCGCTGCTGGGCGTCGCTCTTCTGGCCGGCGGGGCGCCGATGCTGTTCGGGTTCCGGAGCAGGCCGATCCGCGCGACTGAATGGCAAGGAGCTCTACTTGGGCCGCGCCCGGGGTAAAAAAAAACCGGGCCGCGTGGGCCCGGTTCTGGAATTTACGGCCGGTTTAATCGCGGAAGAACTCGTCCACCTTGTTCCTCGCGGCGTCCGTGTACCCCTCCGCCACCTTCGGGATCTCGCGGTTCTTCTTCGTCGCGTCCGTGAACACCGCCACCATCTTCTTCGTCACTTCGTTCGAATACAGCCGCACCATCCCGACCGTCGTCTTGTCGTCGAAGATGATCGCCAGCAGCGTCCGGTTCCCGACCAGCGTCAGGTGGATGTTGTCCTTCTTCCCCTGGTGGAACAGCACGCTGAATTCCTCTTCACCGAGGATGCGCGCCATTTCCTTCGTCGCGGCAAACGAGCCCGCGACCAGCGCCGCGATCGTGTCCGTGTCGTAGGACGAACTGCCGCCCTGTTTCGTCACCAGGTGGCCGTCCTTGTCGATCAGGAGCGCGCACTTCGCCTTCGACAGCCGGAGCATCTCTTCCAGCATCTTGTCGATCTTGTCGATGTCTTCCTTGTAGAAGACAAGGCGTGAGTCTCTGAGCCTTTCGTCGGCTTCACGCATGAACGGCTCCTGTCGTCGTGGTGGGTGAGGGGAAAAGACATTCTAGCAGGATGACCTTCCGGCCTTCGTTCATTTCCATCCCCAAAGGTAGGCGGCAGCGGTGCAGGCCGCCAGCGCGAATGCCGACGTCGCGATCAGCATGATCACCCCGAAACAACCGCCCTTCTTCTCCGCGGCAGGCGGCGGGGGAGGCGGAGGCGGCGGCGCATGAGGACGCTGCTGCTGCTGCTGCGGTGCGAACTGCGGCTGCTGCGGACGCGGCGGAGGCGGAGGCGCATGCTGCGGCGGACGCGGAGGAGGAGGCGCGGCGGGCTGCGCGGGCCGATGCACCGGCTGCGGCGCCGCAGGCGGTACGCCCGCCGCAGGAGTCGCAGCCTTCACCACCGGCGCCGTCGACGCCGTCGCGCTCTTCACGTAGTCCCGGTTCAGCCTCTCCAGCACCAGCTTCGAAATCCCCTTCAACGTCGCCAGCACCCCTTCGCCCTTCACCGCAACCGCCTCGTACGTCGGCAGTCCCCACTTGTTCATCTTCTGGTTCATCTCGTCCATCGACATCGCGCTCGGCAGGTCGCGCTTGTTGTACTGGAGCACGAAGGGCGTCTCGCCGGGGATCATGCCGTGGGCGGTCATGTTCTCGACGAGGTTGTTGAGCGACTCGATGTTCTCCGCCATCTTCGAAGGATTCGAATCGGCGACGAACACGACGCCGTCGGCGCCCTGGAGGACGAGCTTGCGGGTCGAGTTGTAGTAGACCTGTCCGGGGACCGTGTAGAGCTGGAACTTGGTCCGCATGCCGGCGACTTCGCCGAGGTCGAGGGGGAGGAAGTCGAAGAAGAGCGTCCGGTCGCCTTCGGTGGCGATGGACGTCATCTTTCCCTTGGACCCTGTCGGCGCCTTCTGGTGCACGATCTCGAGGTTCGTGGTCTTCCCCGAGAGGCCTGGGCCGTAGTAGACGATCTTGCAGTTGACTTCTCTGCGTGCGAAGTTGATCTGGACCATGATGGACCGGGGGTTCTCCTACGCCCGGATCTGCCCCATCTGCCGGATGCGGTAGGCGGCGGCGGATATGGCGATCAGGGTGACGTCCATGTTGATGCGCTGGTCGAGAAGGACCACGAGGTACGCGATGCCGATGTCGATGAAGACGATCTTCCCGAAGCCCGCTTCCAGCACGAACTTGGACAGGTTGGGCTGGCCGAGCTTGTTGAGATTCTGGTTGATGGACTGGATGGCGCCCGAAGCGACGGCGGCGACGACGTCCGCAGAGAGGCCAGGGCCGAGCTCGGAGGCGACGACGATGCCGTCCTGGGTGACGACCATGGAGCCTTTCACCCCGACTTCCTGGTTGAGCTCGCTGAGGATCTCGTTCATTTCGCCTCGCTGCCGTGGGAGAACGGGAGTGTAGCACGCGTCCCCCGCGGGACGCACACGAATGTCTGCGGGGGGCGGTCCGGCACCTTCCTACGCCCTGAGCACGCTGTCGATGTACGAGTTGAGCGCATTCCTCACGACTTCGTCACGGGTCGCTTTCGAGGTCACCACCGCGATCAGGTGCGCGCCGGCTTCGACCATGTGAAGCCTCATTCCGGGAGCTTCCAGGATTCCGCGCTTGAACGACCCGATGTCCATCCGTCGCGCGGACTCCTCGCTGCCCGTGTAGATGTTCCAGATCATCTCCGCCAGCTCCGCGCTCGACCCGCTCGCGGCGAAACTGCCGATGACCTTCCCCGACTCGTCCATCACCATCGCCGCCTTCGCGCCCTCGACGCGCTTCAGGTCATTGATGTGCGTCGCCGCCAGCCCGGCATCGAGCCGAGCCGGCGCCGCCTGGCCCTTGTTGTATTCAACGGGGAAGATCTCGGCGAGCGCGCGGCTGTCCGCGTTGGCGCCGCCCAGCTGGACGCTCTTGAACAGGTCCTCGAGGTCCGTCCCCAGCGGCGCAATCCCCTGCAGCTTGTCGAGCAGCCGGCGCGCAGGACCGTCGTCGGGCGCGAAGCGCAGGATGTTGTTCAGCTGCGTGCTCGCCCGGTCGTACGCCCCCACCTCGGTGAACATCCGCGCCAGCATCGCGCACGCCTTGTAGTTCATCGGGTTCGCCTTCGACGCCGACTCCAGGTGCTCGATGCACTTCAGCCCATCCTGCGACAGCCGGTCGGCCTGGTACCTGACGAAGCGGATGAGCCCGGTGATGAGGTGCAGGTCCTCGCTCTCGGGGAACTTGGCGAGGCCGTCGTTTGCGAGCTCGAGGGCGCGGTTGAGGTCGTTCATGTCGCGGTAGAACAGGTCCGCGAGCCGGGCGTAAGTGTCGGCCTTCGGGCGCGTCTCGATTTCCTTCTGGAGCTTCGCCAGCGTCTGCTGGTTGTGCAGCCTCATGATCTGCGCGTGGACTTCCTTCACTTTCGGGGAGTCAGGGAAGCGCTCCACGGCGCGGCGGACGCACTCGACGGCGTTGTTGAACTCGCCGCTCTGGTAGTACTTTTCGGCGAGTGTCGTCAGCGTCGCGGGCGAAACATTACGGCGCGCCTCGGCCTCGAGTTTTTCGAGGTCCCTGCGCTTGTTCCACGGCAGCCACGAGAACCAGCCCATGATCAACGCTCCAGTGCGTAGACGTACTTGTCCGAGGATCCGACGATGATGAGCGCACGTCCTGAGGCGTCCTGCGCGAAAGCGGGGGAGCCGAAAATCGGGCCGTCGGTCGAGTGCTTCCACCGGAGGTCGCCGGTCTTCTGGTCGACCGCGTAGAGGCACCCGTCTTCCGCGCCGAAGTACACCGTTTCGTCCCCCACGATCGGTGCGCCCCGGATGACCTTGTCCTTTGAGGCGAGCAGGAAGGGCGAGTCCCAGGCTTCCTTGCGCTGGCGAAGGTTGATGGCGAACAGGGAACTGGAGGCGCCGAAGTACGCGACGTCACCGCTGATGCAGGCCCCTCCCTCTATCTTCTTGGCGCTGTTGTACTTCCATTCAAGTTGACCGTCAAGGCTGAGCACGTAAAGCGACCCGTCTTCGCCGCCGGCGACGATGAAATTGTTCCAGGTCGCGAGATTTCCCCCGACCGGTCCGTTGGCCGTGAAACTCCACCGCTCCTTGCCGTCCTTCAGGTCCACCGCCCGGATCTTCCCGTCATCGCCGCCGAAGAACGCCCGGTCCTTGGTGCAGAGCGGCCGGCTCCGGACGGGCTTCCCGCCCGCGGCGGCCGTCCAGCTCACGTTCCCCCCGACCATCTCGAACGCCCAGAGCTTGCCGTCGTTCGAACCGGCGAGGACCAGCCCTCCGTCTCCCGTCACCGCGGGAGCGCCGCGAACCGGCCCGCCCGTCGCCTGCTTCCAGAACTGCTTCCCCGTGCGCTCGTCCAGGCAGTACACGTTCCCGTCGTTCGATCCGAAGATCACGCGGCCGTCCCTGACCGTCGGCGACGACTGGATCTGCCCGCTGTTCCCGGCGGTGAAGGGAGCCCAGGGCGACGTTCCCGGGTTTGAAACATCGATCGCATAGACCTTCCGGTCCATCGCCCCCACCACGACCTGCCCCTTCTCGACGCACGGCGTCGTCTCAACCGCGCCCTCCAGCAGGTTGCGCCACAGCCGCTCCTTCTGCATCTCGACGCGGACCTTCCACGTCCCCGGCGTCAGCGCCTGCGTCACAACGGTGAATGTCCGGAGGCGAAGCTGGACGCTGACCGGCCCGTCCGGCGCCACTTTCACCACCAGGGGCGTCACTCCCAGCACCTCGTCGCCCGCCAGGACTTCCGCCCCCGAGGGCGTCGACGTTATCTCGTAGGGGAGCCTCGCCGCCATTGCCTGCGGCGACCGCGGCGCTTTCTGCACCAGGTCCCTCACCAGCGCATGCGCCGATTCCACGTTCCCCGCCTTCAGCATCTCGTCCACCTGCTTCTGCAGCTCCGAACCCCGCTGCAGCACCTCCTCCAGCCGCTTCGCCGCCGCGCTCGCTTCGTCCGACAGCGCCCGATTCCCGTGCTCGTCGGCCCACCTCTGCACTCCCTGGTACATCTCCAGCGCCTTCGGCAGGTCCGGCGCAGGCCCCTCGGACAGCTTCCGCGCGTCGTCAATCTTTCGCCGCTGCTCCTTCTCCGCCTCCCGCTCCTTCGCCTTCCTCGTCTCCTCCGCCCGCTTCGCTTCCTCGTCCACCGCGATCCGGATCTTCTCCAGCTCGGCAACCTTCCCGGCGGACTCCCCGGAGATCAGGCTCCACCCGAAGCGCTTCTCAATCTCCAGGTACTTCTCCCGCGCCTGGTCCCATTTCCGCTCCACCAGGAACGCGTCCGCTTCGCGCTGGATGTCGGTCCACGCGCTCCGCGCCTGGATCTCGTACCACGCGAACACGAAGATGATCGCCAGCACCAGGCCGACGCCGGACAGTGAAGCGATCCGGACGAGGCGCTGCTTCTGGGCCTTGCGGCGGTCGGAGAAGATGCGCTCGACCTTGAAGCGGATGTCGGTGCGGGTGGGGAGAACGGCGAGCACCTTTCGCGCGAGGGCGTCGATGTCGGCGCTCTCGGGCGGAAGATGGTCGATCGCGGCCGTGAGGTGGCGGGCGCACGCCTCGGCGTCGCCGAGGTCCTGGCACAGCGCGGCGACGCGAAGCCGGAGGTCCACGTCGCCGGGCTTCCACAGGACCAGCGCCTCGCCGACCTGCCGCGCGGCCTGCCGGTCGCCTGAGGATGCAAGGGCGGGGAAGATCCTCTCGCCGATCTTGACGGCTTCGCCACCGGCCTTCAATTCGGTCAGGAGCTTGAAGATCGAGAAGGACACGTGGGGATCCGACGGGCGGCACTCGGAGGCCTGTCGGTAGCACTGAAGCGCTTCCTGGGGGCGGCCGCGGGATTCCCAGATGCGTCCCATTTCCGAGTAGTAGACGAAGGCTTCCTCGTCGAGCCCGGCCTGGCGGAGGACGAGGGCGAGTTCCTGCTGGGGGACGAGATTTTCGTGATCGAGGTCCACGGCGCAGGTCAGGATCTTGATCGCCCTGTCGCGGTGATTCTGGGCGGCGAGTTTCTTGCCCATCGAGACGAGCTCTTCCTGCGAGACCTGCCGGATGCCCTTCTTGCTGAGGAGTTCGTAGAGGCCCTTGCACGCGGCGAAGCGGGAGAGGCCGGAGTCCTCGACGATCTGGTCCACGGTGCGGCTGGCGTCCGTGAGGCGTGCGATGGAGCGGAGGGACTGGTCCTCGGTGGACTGGGCGAGCTGCTGCCCCGCGGGAGTGAGGGCGAAGATGGCGTTGGCGCTGGGGATCGCCTGGTGGATCAGGTTCCACTCGTCGATGCGGCGGCTGGCCTCGAACAGCAGCGAGTTCACGTCGAACTTGAGGCTCGTCACCGGCTTGTCGGCGTCCATGACCTCGGCCGAGGGGGGGCCGTCGATGAACTCGAATGAGGCTTTCTTCCACGAGAAGAGGTCAAAGATCTCGTCTTCGATCTGCGTGCGGATGACGCCGGAGATTTCCTCGTCGGTTGCGATGCCGCGCTCCACGACGATTTCACCGAGTTTCTTGCCGGTGCCCTTCTGCGCGGCGAGAAGTTCCTTGAGCTGGTCGGGGGAGATCTTGCCCGCCTTCATGAGCAGATCGCCGAGCCGGAGACCCTTGCGCGAGCCGAGCGAGAGCAGGGAGAGTCCTTCCTTGCCGAAGTAGATGCACTTCCGGCTCTCGCCGTCGCCGACGACCAGGGTGCCCTCTTTTTGTGAGTTCGAGAGGGTCTGGAAGATGTCGGCCAGGCCGAGGGTGGAGAGGTCGCCTCTGAAACCGCCCACTCTGGTCCCCTGAAGGATGGTCGTGTCGTGCGAGCGACCGAGGTGTCACGAATTTCCCTAAGTCTTGATCGTATCAGAATCTATGGCAGGAGTCAAGCGGAGGCGTTGCAACCCGCCTCGACATCTGGTAGCTTCGCGCGAACGTTGTTCAGACCCGGTCCGGGGGGAACGGGCGCGAACCGATCGAGATCGGCGCCATCAACATGAGCATGTCGGACTCACAGAAGATCCCTTACCTGGTCCGTGATGGTGTCCTGCGCATCTCGGGCGTCCTCAAGTACCAGGACCGCGAACTTCGCCTCGCCACCATGATGCTCCTCAGCGGGCCTCAGAAGTCCGTCTGCATCGACGTCAGCAAGGTCCCGTCCCTCTGCAGCCCCGAAATCCAGTTTCTCGCCAAGATGGCCGAGAGCGCGAAGGGCCGCGGCAAGGAACTCCGCGTGAGGCTCTCGAAGTCGGCCCGCGTGCTCTTCAAGGACCTGGAACTCGATGGCCTCGTCACGCTGGAGGATTCGGACACCCAGGTCATCCCCGCGCCTGCGGCTCCGCCCCCCACTCCGGGATCCCAGATCATCAGCCTCGGGCTGCGCCGGCCGAAGTCCGCGGTGGTGCCGCCGCCCCCACCCCCCGGCGCCGCGCCGCGAAGGTAGCCTCCTCCGCCGCCGGATGTTTGCCGCTGCGCGACCCGTCTGCTAGCGTTCCGCGCGCCTCGTTCACCCAAGGAGCCCTTCCCATGGAAAATGGCCGCTTCGCCACCCGCTGCATCCACGCCGGGCAGTCGCCCGACCCCACGACCGGCGCGATCATGACCCCCATCTACGCGACGTCCACGTACGTCCAGGAAAAGCCGGGCGTGCACAAGGGGTACGACTACTCGCGCACCAACAACCCGACGCGCGCGGCGCTCGAAGCGAACCTCGCCGCGCTGGAAGGCGCGGCTCACGGGCTCGCGTTCTCCAGCGGCTGCGGCGCGGCGGACACGCTGCTGGGGGGGCTGCTCTCGAAGGGCGACCACGTCGTGAGCGGCAACGACGTCTACGGCGGGACGTACCGGCTGTTCAAGCGCGTGTTCGAGAAGTTCGGCGTGGATTTCACCCTGGTCGATACGAGCACGCCGGGAGCGGTCGAGAAAGCCTGGCAGAAGAATACGAAGCTCCTCTGGGTCGAGACGCCCTCGAACCCCCTTCTGCGCATCACGGATCTCAAGGCCGTTTGCGGATTCGCGAAGCGCAATGGCGCGGTCTCCGTCGTGGACAACACGTTCGCGACGCCGGCGCTCCAGAACCCGCTCGAGCACAACGCCTCCGTGGTCCTGCACTCCACGACGAAGTACCTGGGCGGCCACAGCGACACGGTCGGCGGCGCGCTGCTGATGAACGACGAGAAGCTCTGGGAGAAGCTCAAGTACTTCCAGAACGCGATCGGCGCCACGCCCAGCCCCTTCGATTCGTGGCTCATCCTGCGCGGCACCAAGACCCTTCACGTCCGCGTCCAGCGCCACTGCGAGAACGCGCGGAGAATCGCGGAGTGGCTGTCGAAGCGCAAGGACATCACCGAGATCCACTACCCGGGGCTGAAGTCCGACCCCGGCCACGCCGTCGCGAAGAAACAGATGAAGGACTTCGGCGGGATGATCTCGTTCGTGCTGAAGGGCAGCCTCGAGCGAAGCGTGAAATTCATCAGCGCGACGAAGCTGTTCGCGCTGGCGGAGTCGCTGGGGGGCGTCGAGAGCCTGATCGAGCATCCGGCGTCGATGACGCACGGTTCGATCCCGCGGGAGGAACGCCTGGCGGCGGGGCTGAGCGACGGGCTCGTGCGGCTGTCGGTCGGCATCGAGGACGTGGACGACCTGATCGGGGACCTGGAGCGGGCGCTCGCCGTGAAGTAGCGCGGGAGTAGAATGTCCGCCCGTGCCACAACCCGCTTCCGACGCCCGCCCCATCCTTCTCGTCCAGCACGACGCGGACGTCCGCGCCGCCTGGGTCTCCGCGCTGAAGTCGGCGGGCTATACGCCGCACGCGGTGAAATCCGTGGACGAACTCTGGAAGCCGCTTCGCGCGAGCCGCGGCTGGCGCGGGCTCGTTGTTGATCTCGGCTTCCTCGACTGGACGGAGACGGAGTTCCTCGACGACCTGCGCAAGGAGAAGCTGCTGCTCCCGGTGCTGCTGACCGCGTGGGACCCCGAGCTCGGGAAGTCCAAGGCCTCGCTCGCCTACCCCGGCCTGGCGTTCCGCCGCGCGCCGCTTCATCCGCGCGACCTCATCGCCGCGGTCCGCTCGTTCCCGGCCTCGAAGGCGCCCGCCGTGAAGAAGCCGGCGGCGCCGGAGCCGGAGCTGACGCGCGAGCAGCTCTTCGAGCACGAGCTGAAACAGGCGCGCGAAATCCAGGCGCGCCTCCTTCCCGACCGGATGCCGAACCCGGAGGGCTACGAAATCGCGGCGAAGTACATCCCGGCCTCGCACGTCGGCGGCGACTACTACGACGCGATCGCGCTCGCGGACGGCCGGGTCGCGATCCTGGTGGCGGACGTGGCGGGGAAGGGCGTCGCGGCGGCGATCGTGATGGCGGTGGTTCGCACGGTGTTCCACGCCGTGGCGCCGAACGCGCCGGATGCGAAGAAGCTCGTGGTCGAGGCCGCCGAGATGATCTCGCGCGTCCTCCCCGCCGGCATCTTCGTCTCGCTCGCCGGCGCCGTCCTCAACCCGCGCACGAACGAAATCTCCGTCGTCAACGCGGGCCACCTCCCGCCCAAGCACTGGGCCGTCCTCGACGGACTCCCGATCGTTTCGGACCTTGACGTCAGCGGCGGCGCGATCGGTTTGGTGAAGGGCTCCCATTTCGAGAAAGCGCTCGCGGAATTCACCATCACCCTCCAGCAGGACGAGCAGCTCGTCTTCTACACGGACGGCGTGAACGAGGCGATGGACGAGCGCAACGAGGAATTCGGCGACAAGAACCTGCGAGTCGCGATCAAGAAGCACGGCGGCCAGTCGGCGGAGTCGATGACGCTGGGGATCCTGGACAGCGTGCTGGTTCACCGCGGAAGAGCGGCGGCGAGCGACGACATCACGATCCTGGCGGTGAGGAGAATTTGCTGATGTGGATGAGGCAATTCCCCCCACTCGTGTCCACGGGACCGAGGAATTCGGGAGCACGCGGGTGATGATGGATCGGGCGCTCCCGGCAAAATAGTTGCGACCAGTGGATTGCATTTCCCGTGTAGAATTCGTCATATGAAAGCGGTCTACGTGGAAGTTCCGGAGTCCCTTCTCGCGGAAAGGCATCGCCTCGGCCTCGACGTCCGTGACGAAGTCTGGGGGGGTGTGCTTCACATGGTTCCGCCGCCGTCCAACGAGCATCAGCGCGTCGTTGGAAAACTCTATCGCCTGTTTGAGACCTACTTCGAACGTCATTCTCTCGGGGCAGTCCGCCTCGGCGTCGGTGTCCGGGACACAAAGGCCGCAGAGGCCAACTACCGGGTCCCGGAGTGGTTCGCGCTGAAGAAGGAACGCGAGTCTTTGCTCGCTCCCGACAGTTCCTACCTCGACGCCGGCCCCGATGTCGTCGTCGAGGTCCGCTCGCCCGGTGACGAGACTGACGAGAAGACGCCTTTCTACGACAGCCTGGGCGTCGGCGAAGTGCTCCTGATTGACCGCGACACTAAGCGCGTGGAAATCCTGCGTCGGACCGGCGGAGCACTGCGACCCGCCGTGCCCGATCCCGACGGATGGCTTCACTGCGAGGGGCTGTGCGCGTCTTTCCGTCGCTCAGAGAAGGAAGGGCGTCCGGTTGTCTGCGTTCGATTCGAGATCGGACGCGAGGAGTACGTTGTCTGACCGCAGGAACCGGTGGCCGGGGACCTTGCAGGCACTCCAGGCGTACCCAGGCCTTCAGATCTTCGCCTCCGTCGCCACCGCATAAAGCAGGTCGTACCGCGTGATGATCCCGAACCCGCCGCCGGCCTGACGAACGAGAACCGCCGGAACTTCCTTGGTGATCGTCGCGGCGACCTGGTCGAGCGGGGTGTCGGGCATGATCACCGGGAACGCGGCGCCCATGACCTCGCGGACGAGGAGCTTCTTGAGATCCTTGCCCATCATCAGGAGGTCGAGCACCTTTTCCTCGGCGATCGAGCCGACGACGTTCGGCCCGTCCATGACCGGCAGCTGGCCGCACTCCGATTCCTTCATGCGGTGCACCGCCTGGAGCATCGACTCGTTCGGCTCCGCGGAGACCATCGCGCGCGCGCCGATTTTCTTCGTGACGATCTCGCGCGCCGTCAGTCGGACCGGCGGGTCGAGGTAGCGGTTCTCGCGCATCCACTCGTCGTTGTAGACCTTGCCCAGGTTGCGCGTGCCGGTGTCGGGGAGCAGGACGACCACGACCGCCTCCTTCGGCAGATCCTTCGCAAACTGCAGCGCCGCGTACACCGCGCTTCCCGAACTGCCGCCCGCGAAGATTCCCTCCTCGCGCGTCAGCCGGCGGGCCGTGAGGAACGCCTCCTTGTCGGGGCACTGGATGACGTCGTCCAGGACGGAGAAATCCATGTTGGCGGGGAAGATGTCCTCGCCGATCCCCTCGGTCTTATAAGTGTGCGCTGTGCCGACCGTGCCGGTCTTGAAGTACTGGTAGTAGAGCGAGCCGATCGGGTCCGCGCCGACGACCTTCACCGACTTCTTCTTCTCCTTCAGGTACTTCCCGACGCCGCTGATCGTCCCGCCCGTCCCCATGCCGGCGACGAACACGTCCACCTTCCCGTCCGTGTCGCGCCAGATCTCCGGGCCCGTCGTCTGGTAGTGCGTCTTCTGGTTTTCCAGGTTCTCGTACTGGTTCGGGTAGTAGCTGTTCGGGATCTCCTGCGAAAGCCGCTTCGCCACCGAGTAGTAGCTGCGCGGATCATCCGGCGCCACCGCCGTCGGGCACACGATCACCTCCGCCCCGAACGCCTTCAGCAGGTCGATCTTCTCGCGCGACTGCTTGTCCGTGATCGTGAAGATCGCCTTGTACCCGCGAAGCGCCGCGGCGATCGCGAGCCCCACTCCCGTGTTGCCGCTCGTCCCCTCGATGATCGTCCCGCCCGGCTTCAGCTTCCCCGTGCGCTCCGCCTCGTACAGCATCCTGATGCCGATCCGGTCCTTCACGCTCCCGCCCGGGTTCATGAACTCGCATTTCGCAAGGACCGTGCACTTCACGCCCGCCGCCATGCGATTCAGCTTCACCATCGGCGTGTTGCCGATCGAAGAGAGGATGTTCTCGTGCCACATGGCCGGGCCTTTCAAGGAGGGGAACGCCAATTCTAGGAAGGGGCTGCGACTGCGGTCCACGTTTCCGTCCTTCGGGCCGACGCAGCCTGGGCCCACGGAATTGTTGCTCGGCCTGGGCGCGCTTGCCCCATCCCTCCGATTCCCTTACGATTGAGCCTTCATGGACCTCCGCGAACAGCTCCTGAAACTCACCGAAATCGGCATCGCCCTCTCGAGCGAGCGCAACGTCAACACGCTGCTCGACCTGATCCTCGCCCACGCGCGGAACTTCACCTCCGCCGAGGCCGGGACCCTGTTCACCCGCGAAGGCGACCGCCTGCGCTTCCAGGTCACCCAGAACGACGTGCTGTCGGAGAGGCTGGGAAGCGGCAACACGGGGAAGTACTTGCGCGACAACACGATGCCGATCCAGAAGACGTCGCTGTCGGGGTACACGGCGGTGACGGGGGAGGTTCTGAACATCCCCGACGCCTACGCGATCCCTGCGACGGCCGAGTACCACTTCAATGATGAGTACGACCGCAAGAACAACTACCGCACGCGGTCGCTGCTCGTGGTGCCGATGAAGAAGCAGGACGGGGAAGTGATCGGCGTGCTGCAGCTGATCAATGCGCGGGATGCGAACGGGCAGATCGTCGCGTTCCACGGCGATTACGAGCGGCTGGTGCTGTCGCTGGCGTCGCAGGCGGCGGTCGCGCTGTCGAACGCGCTTCTGACGCACGATCTCAAGCAGGCGTATCTCGACACGATCATGCGGCTGGCGATTGCGGCCGAATTCCGCGACACGGACACCGCGGTGCACATCCGCCGGATGAGCATGTACTCGGCGGCGATCGCGGAGGCGTTCGGGTACAAGGCCGACGCGGTCGAGCAGATCCTGTATGCGTCGCCGATGCACGACATCGGGAAGATCGGGGTGAGCGACCGCATCCTGCTCAAGCCGGGGAAGCTGACGGACGAGGAATTCGCCGAGATGAAGAAGCACACGACGATCGGCGCGGCGATCCTCGAGGGCGCGGAGGCGCCGGTGCTGAAGCTGTCGCACGAGATCGCGCTGGCCCACCACGAGAAATGGGACGGCAGCGGGTATCCGTACGGCCGCAAGACCGACGACATCCCGCTCTCGGCGCGCATCGTCGCGGTCGCCGACGTGTTCGACGCGCTGTCCAGCGTCCGCTGCTACAAGCCCGCCATGCCGTTCGAGAAAGCCGTCGCGATGATCAAGGAGGGCGCCGGGAAACATTTCGACCCCGCCTGCGTCGTCGCGTTCGAAAAGGCACTTCCCCGGATCCAGCAGATCCACCGCGAGTATTCCGACGAGAGCGGCGCCAAGCACAAGCTGACGGGCGCGATGCCGGCGTTGTCGCACCCGTAAATGGAGGTCTGACCCTGGTGGCCGCCGCCCTGAAAGCTCCCGAGTGGGCTCCCTCGTACGACGTCCCGATGTACCAGCGATTCATCGCGGTGGTGTTGAAAGAGTGCGAGAAGCGCTGGGGGAAGGCCTCGGAGACGCTGGACGGGGTGAAGGCCGGGGGGCGCGTGAGGGCGCTGCGGGAGCTGGCGGACCTGTGCCGTCACATGCAGGAAGCGCAGTGGCCGCGCGCCGTCGAGGGGCATTTCGCCCGGCAGGCGGGGGAAGAAGCGGCGGTGGAGGAGTTCCGGAAGCGCGCGGACCTGAAGGAGGTCCGGGAGCGGCTGCGGATCCGGATCGTGCCGGAGAGGTCGATCCAGGGGGACGCGGCGGCGGCGGCTGTGGCGCGGCCGGTGGCGCCAGGGCTGGTGGCCGCGCTGGTGCTGGAGGGGAAGAATCCCGCCGAGCCGCTGACGGCGGACCAGGCGAACGAGTGGGGCGTGCCGACACGGGTGATGTTCGAAGTGGCGCGGGACAATCACCGGCGCCGGAAGGTGAAGAAGGAAGCCGGGAACGGGTTCGAGGTCGGGGTGGTGATGGGGGACGATGCGGACACGGCGTCGGAGATGCTGTTCCTCGAGCACTACGTGAAGGTCGAGCCGCCGGCCGGGACGATCGTGGTCGTGCCGACGCAGCGGTCGATGCTCTTTCACGAGGTCCGCGACAAGTCGGCGGTCGATGCCCTCCAGACGGTGCTCGTGGTCGGGCACCAGCTCTTCCAGCAGGGACCCTTCCCGATCCTGCCCCTCCTTTACTGGTGGCGGCGCGGCCGCTTCGCCCTCCTGCCCATCGAGGTCCAGGGGGAAACCGTCCGGTTCATGCCCCCGGTCGAGTTCGTCCAGGCGCTTCAGAAAATCGGCGTCGACCTGACGCAGTAGCCCCGGCCCTTCGACTCGCTTCGCTCGCTCAGGGCAACTCCATCCGCGGTCAGAGGGCTCCACCAGATATCTGCGCGCTACGCGGCGATTCTGACGGTTAGCAGAGCAGGGCCGCGAATCACGCGCCCGCTTCAAACACGCCGCAGGGGCCCCCGTACATATGCCATACCGCCATTCAGTAACCCGATGAGGAGAAGCCCGATGCTCCGTTGGAAGCTTGCCGTGGTTCTCGCGCTTGCGGCGTCGTGGTTCCGCCCGGCGTTCGCGCTGGACGGCGACAGTGACAAGGACGAGCTGCGCGCGAAGATTCTGAAGAAGGTGGAAGAGCGGCTGAAGGAAGAGAACAAGCGGGTGCTCGAAGAGGTGAAGAAGATCCTCGACGAGGAGCTGGGGAAGATGGACGAGGACGAGCCCCAGCCGAAGAAGCCCGAACCGAAAAAACCGGAGCCGAAGAAACCTGAGCCGAAGAAGCCCGAGCCCAGGTCGGAGGAGCCGGGGTACATGGGCGTCTACCCGGAAGACATCACGGATTCGATGCGCAAGCTGCTGAAGCTGGGCGAGGGCGAGGGCGTGCTGATCAGCGGCCTCGCGGAGGACGGCCCGGCGGCGAAGGCGGGGCTGAGGGCGAACGACATCGTGCTCGCGGTGAATGGCGAGGCGGTCGGGTCCGCCGAGGAGCTGCGCGAGCAGGTGACGGCGCACTTTGCGGGCGACACGGTGAAGCTGTCCGTGCTGCGCAAGAAGGAGAAGGTCGAGATCAAGGTGAAGCTGGCCCCGCGCGAAGCGATCGAGCCGGGCGACGAAGGCGAAGGGATGGAAGAAGGCGAAGGGGACGAAGAGGAAGCGCCGGCGAAGAAGGACGAGAAGCCGGTCAAGAAGCCGAAGGTCGTGTTCGAGCCGCGCGCCGAGGCGCCGAAGTTTACGGAGAAGACGGCGGAAGAGCTGCGCGACGAGATCCGCAAGTTCCTCGACCAGGAGCTGAAGGCCGGGACGCCGAAGACGAAGAAGATCCTGCTTCCCGGCGGGAATTTCGCGATCGCCGACGACGGTGACGAGGAAGGCGAGGAGGACGGCGTCAAGCCCCCGAAGTCCACGCGCGAAGTTCGCGAGCTGGCGAAGCGCTTCCTGCGGGACCTGCTGGAGAAGCTGGAGCAGCAGGACGCGGAGGAGGCCGAGGAAGGCGCCAGCCGTTCGCGGTCATCGTCTACGCCGTTCCGGCGCAGCTTCCTCGCCTATCGCGTCGCGACCTTCATGGGCGAAGACGTCGATCAGCCGCGTTGATCTCGCCAGAGCGTGACGGTCGATCAGGCGCTCAGCCCCTACGTGATCGTACCTCACGGCGTTCTGCGCCTCGACAAGGGCGCTCTCGACCGCCGGCATGCCCTGACCGTCCGAATGGGCGAGCAGAACGTGCCGAAGCGTTTTGGCAAGGCGCGCATCGTGGCGACGATCCCCGGCGCGGCGATGAGGTGATGGTGGCCCCAGCGCGTCAGCCGCACCTCAGCGAGCCGCGCCTTGCCGAACGCCTCCGGCATGAAACGTCGCAGCTCCTCGACGATCGGCGCGGCGAAGGCGGCGCGTTCGCCCGCAAGTAGGCGGGCGCGACCCGCGCCAGGGTCTCGAAACGGCGCGTAGACGGTCAGG
>CAVPNQ010000101.1:0-101236 GCA_963706735.1 uncultured Planctomycetia bacterium | reverse complement strand
TGGAAGAGTGCGCGGCAGCGCAGGAGCAGGACTGCGCGGCGCTTCTCGCGGCGGCGCTCGTTCACTCAACGACAGGACACCTGGAGGAAGCCGAACGCGACTGCACCGAGGCCCTCCGCCGCGACCCGGCGCTGGTCCAGGCCATCGTCTTTCGCGCGCAGCTCCGCGAACATCTCCGCAGATTTGCGGGGGCGTTCGAGGACGCCGACGCGGCGGTCGCGCTCGACCCGGACCGGGTCGAATCGCTCCGGCTCCGCGCGGAGTACCGATCGCGCCTGGGCGACCGGGCGGGTGCGCTGTCGGACTGCGAACGCGCGCTGAAGATCGCGCCCGGGGACGGCGAGACGTACTGCATCCGCGGCTGGATCCACATTTACGCCGAGGAATTCGAAAAGGCGGCTGAGGACGCGGAAATGGCCGTCAAGCAGAGTTCTTCGCGCGCCGGCGGACTCGTCCTGAGGGCGTTTGCAAACCTGAGCCTCGGAAAGGACGCCGAAGCGGTGCGGGATGCGGAACAGGCGCTGGAGCTGGATTCGCGCGAGTCCACCGCCTGGGTCGTCCTCGGGACTGCAAGCCTGAACCGCGGCGACCAGGCCGCGGCGGGCGACAGTTGCGAGAAGGCGCTCCGGTTATCTCCCGGCAGTCCCGACGCCGTCCGGCTTCGCGCGAGAATCGCGCTTTCCCACCGGAACTTCGGCGACGCCATCGACGACGCAACCACGGTCCTGGCGGTCTTCCCCCGGGACATGACCATGCTGCACGTGCGCGCTTCCGCCCGCGTGAAGCAGGGCTCCTTTGCCGGTGCGATCGAGGACTGCGAGACGATTCTGGCGATCAATCCGAGATTTGCCGAAGCGCTCATCCTGAGGGCGAGGGCGAAGGCGGGCCAGCGCGCGGCAGGGACCGCCGTGGAGCTCGCGGCGATCATCGACGACCTGGACCGCGCGCTTGCCCTGTCGCCGCGCAACCTCGAGGCGCTGGAAGGGAAAGCCGCGATGCTCGCGCTGGCGGGCCGCCACCGCGAGGCGGCCGAAACGATCTCCCGGGCGCTCGAGACGAACCCGGCGTCCGTGGAGTACCGGGCGCGGCGCGGGCAGTACCGCGAGCTTGCGGGGGACCCGGAAGGTGCCCTGGCGGACGCGGAGACGCTCATCAAGGAGGCGCCGAAGAGTGCGGCGGGATTCCAGCTTCGGTCCAGCCTGATGATGAAGAAGGGGGACCTGGAATCGGCGATGCTCGACGCCGTGGACGGCACGCGGGCCGAGCCGGGAAATCCCGGAATCTGGCGGCAGCTGGGAGACGTGTACCGCGCCAAGGGGGTGAAGGACCGCGCGCTCGAGGCCTACGAGAAGGCGGTGAAGTCCGGCGCGCAGGGGGATCCCGACCGCGCGCTGGCTGAGGATGCGATCGTAAAGTTGAAGGCGAAGTAGAGGCGAGGCCCGGTCCTCATGCATCTGGATCTCCTGAGCCCTCGCCTTTCGGGTCATGTCCTTTTCACAGAGCGCGCGAAAAAACCGCGCGACGGCGCGTGATCGGGACTCGCGCCCCGCCGTCGAGCCTTTCCGACGGCGGGTTGCGAGGCCCGATCACGCGTTGGCGCTCGGTTTTTTCGCGCGCTCTCTGCCGAACTGACATGGGAATTCACGCGTGACCCGAGGGCCCTCTTGCCCTTACCCTCTGCAGACTCTCAACTTGCGCTCGCCCAACCCCCGCGGCCCGACGCTTGCGACATCCCTTCCCCCGCGCTAGAGTTCCCCGCTTCCTCCTTTCGGCACTCCTCATCCCATGAGCCTGTCCTTCGAATCCTTCGTCGGCTGGATCAACGGCTTCCTGTCGCGCCTGTTCGGGTCCCACAACCAGCGCGTCATCAAGAAGGTCCTGCCGATCATCGAGCGCGTCAACGAGCTCGAGAAAAAGTACCGCGCGCTTCCCGACGCCGCCTTCCCGAAGATGGCGGAGGAGTTCCGGGCGAGGATGAAGAAGGGCGAGACGCTGGACGACATTCTGCCCGAGGTTTTTGCGGCGACGCGCGAATCCGGGCGCCGCTCCATCGGCCTGCGGCACTACGACGTGCAGCTGATCGGCGGATGGGCGCTTCATAATCACATGATCTCGGAAATGGTGACGGGCGAAGGCAAGACGTTGGTGGCGACGACGGCGGCGGCGCTGAACGCGCTGGAGGGGAACGGGGTTCACATCATCACGGTGAACGACTACCTGGCGCGCCGCGACGCGCAGTGGATGGGCCCGGTGTACGAAATGCTGGGGCTCACGGTGGGGATCATCCAGCACGACTACCAGGAGGCGTACCGGTTCGACTCGAGCTACAGCAACGACCCGCAGAACAAAATGCGGTGCCTCCGGCCGTGCACGCGCAAGGAGGCGTACTCCGCGGACATCACGTTCGGCACGAACAACAATTACGGCTTCGACTACCTGCGGGACAACATGAAGTCGGGGCTGGAGCAGCAGGTGCAGCGGTACGTGAAAGTCGAGGTGGACGGCGAAATCGTCCGCCGGCTGCCCTTCGCCATCATCGACGAAGCGGACAACATCCTGATCGACGAGGCGCGGACGCCGCTGATCATCAGCGGCCCGGCGGAGGAGAGCGCGGAGAAGTACGCGCAGGCGGACCGGGTGTCGCGGCGACTGGAGGCGGGCGTCGATTTCGAGGTGAAGGAGAAGGAGCACCTCGTGATGATGACGGAGGCCGGGATCGAGAAGGCGCAGAAGCTCCTCGGCGTCGAGGACTTCTACACCGGGGACAACCTCGAGTGGCCGCACCTGCTCGAGCAGGCGCTCAAGGCGCACAACCTGTACCGCATCGACAAGGAGTACGTGGTCAAGGAAGGCGAAGTCATCATCGTCGACGAGTTCACGGGCCGCATGATGCCCGGCCGGCGGTGGAGCGACGGACTTCACCAGGCCGTCGAGGCGAAGGAAGGCATCCGCATCCGCGAGGAATCCCAGACCCTCGCGACCATCACCCTCCAGAATTACTTCAAGCTCTACAAGAAGCTCGGCGGCATGACCGGCACCGCTTCCACCGAGGCGATGGAACTCGACAAGATCTACGGGCTGCAGGTGCTGACGATCCCGACGAACCGGCCGCTGATCCGGAACAACATGCCGGACGTCGTCTACCGCACGAAGAAGGAGAAGTGGGACGCGGTGATCGAGGAGATCTGCCGGATCCACGAGACGGGCCGCCCGATCCTGGTCGGCACCACGTCGATCGAGAACTCCGAGATCGTGGCGACGATGCTGAAGCGCCGCGGGGTGAAGCACGAGGTGCTGAACGCGAAGTTCCACGAGAAGGAAGCGCAGATCATCGCGCGCGCCGGGTACCGCGACACGGTGACGATCGCGACGAACATGGCCGGGCGCGGGACGGACATCCTGCTCGAGAAGGGCGTGGCGGAGATCGGCGGGCTGCACGTACTCGGCACGGAGCGCCACGAGGCGCGCCGCATCGACAACCAGCTCCGCGGACGCTGCGGCCGGCAGGGCGACCCCGGCTCCAGCCAGTTCTTCCTCGCGCTCGAGGACGACCTCATGCGCGTCTTCGCCCCCGAGTGGGTCTCCGGCATCCTCCTCCGCCTCGGCATGACGGAGGGCGAGCCCATCGAGAGCAGCATGGTCTCCAACGCCATCGGCCGCGCTCAGAAGAAGATGGAAGACCGCAACTTCGAGATCCGCAAGAACCTCGTCGAATACGACAAGGTCATGAACGAGCAGCGCCACATCATCTACGGCCAGCGCCAGGACATCCTCGAAGGCAAGGACATGCGCGACCAGGTCGTCGAGATGTTCGACGAGCGCGTCGGCGAGGTCATGGACCGCTTCCTCCCCACCGGCGCGAAGGAAGAATGGGACTGGAAGGCGCTGGGCGAGTTCATGAAGACGCGCTTCGACGTGGCCGATCTCCCGGAGAAGCTGGCGGAGAAGCCGGATCACGCGGTCCGGGAGGAGCTGGTGACGCGGGTGATGGCGGTGTACGAGGCGAAGGAGAAGGAGATCGGCGCGGACAACATGCGGCAGCTGGAGCGGTACCTGCTGCTGATGAAGATCGACGAGAAGTGGAAGGACCACCTGCACAACATGGACATGCTGCGGAGCGGGATCGGTCTCCGCTCGTACGCGCAGCTGGACCCGAAGATCCAGTACAAGAAGGAAGGGTACGAGCAGTTCGAGGGGATGCTGGCGTCGATCAAGGAAGAGGTGACGGACCTGATACTCAAGGTGCAGATCCGCCGCGAGGACCAGGACCGGCTGAAGCAGCAGGCGGAGGAGGAGCGGCTGAAGGCGGCGACCGCGCAGAAGGCGGACGCGACGAATGCCGCGACCCGCACCGAGTCCGCGGCGGGCGGCGGGCCGCCGCCCGAGGAGAAGCCGAAGCCATTCGTGGCGTCGGGCCCGAAGCTGGGGCGGAACGACCCGTGCCACTGCGGGAGCGGGAAGAAGTACAAGAAGTGCCACGGGAAGAAGGCGGCGCCGGTGACGGGCGGTGCTGACGAAGAGGACGAGGACGAGAAGGAGTAGTCGCCGCGAGCGCGGGTTTTGAGGGTTGAGAATTGAGGGTTGAGCCGACGGCCACGAACCACCGCGAAGGAAGGACGCCGCCCCCGCGGCGTTCCTGAGGCCGCCTCCCCGTGTTCGACCTCTTCTACCTGCTGGCCCTGCTCTTCACCGCGCCCTTCTGGATCGTGGCGCTGCTGGTTTCGAGCCGCTGGAGGCGCCACCTCGGGGAGCGGCTGGGCGGCGTCCCGCGCCGGGGCGGCGACCGTCCCTGCCTCTGGGTCCACGGCGCTTCCGTCGGCGAGGTGCTGCTGGCGAAGGGATTCGTGGCGGCGTGGCGCAAGGCGCACCCGGACTGGGACGTGGTGGTGAGCGCGTTCACGCCGACGGGGCGGGAGGTTGCAAAGAAAAACTTCGGTGACCTCGCGGTCATCCAGTGGCCGCTCGACCTTTCCTGGTGTGTCGCGAGGGCCCTGCGGCGCGTCAAGCCCACCGCCGTCGCGCTCGTCGAGCTCAAGGTCTGGCCGAATTTCGTCCGCGCCTGCCGCCGCCGCGGCGTCCCCGTCGTCGTCGTCAACGGCCGCATCTCCGCCCGCAGCGCCCGCCGCTACGCGAAACTTCCCATCCGCGGCGCGTTCCGCTCCGTGACGCGCTTCCTCGCCCAGACCGAGGAATATGCGGCCCGCGCCAGGGAAGCGGGGTTCGAGGCCGACCGGGTGAGCGTGACGGGAAACATGAAGCTCGACGGCCTGCCCGAGGCCCCGACGGCGGAGGCGAAGGCGGTGCTCGCGGCGAAGCTGGGGATCGCCCCGGACGCGCGGATCCTCGTCGGCGGGAGCACGCACGACCCCGAGGAGAAGTTCCTGCTCCACGCGTTCGAGGAACTCCGCGCGGCGATGCCGGACCTGCGCCTCGTCCTCGTTCCGCGCCACCCGGAGCGCGGCGCCGACGTCGCGACCGCCGCGGCCGAAGCGGGGTTCGAGACGATCCGCAAGACCGAAATCGACGGAATGAAGCAGCCCCCTCCCGACGCGGTCGTCGTCGTCGACACCGTCGGCGACCTCCGCACCCTCTGGGGCCTCGCCACCGTCGCCTACGTCGGCGGCTCCCTCACTTCCCGCGGCGGCCAGAACTTCATGGAGCCCGCCGCCATGGGCAAACCCGTCGTCTTCGGCCCCCACGTCGAGAATTTCCGCGAGGCGTTCGAACTCCTCCGCGCTGCGGAAGGCTGCGAACCCATTGCCGACGAAAAGGCCCTTCTGCCTGCGCTCCGCAGGCTCTTTGACAACCCGCGCGATTCCGCAGCGATGGGCGAACGCGCACGCCTGGCGCTTCAGGGAAAAAGCGGGGCCACGGCGAGGAACGTTTCGGCGCTGGAAGCGTTGTTACCGCGTTGAGCCCTG
The DNA here is from genome assembly GCA_963706735.1 of uncultured Planctomycetia bacterium. Taxonomy (GTDB): domain Bacteria; phylum Planctomycetota; class MHYJ01; order WSZJ01; family WSZJ01; genus WSZJ01. The sequence goes on along the minus strand of CAVPNQ010000101.1, from coordinate 95,315 downwards.
GGAATGGATGCGCGTTCCGCGCCCAGCCGTTATCCTGTGCCCCCCATGAACTGGCCCCGGCTCTTCCTCCAGAAAGAACAGTACGGCACTTCCGCCTACAAGAAGGTGGAGTGGACGGCCACGTTCGTGGACGTTGAGGGGGCGAAGCTGGACTCCGGATTTGCGGAGGGTGGCAAGGTCCGGAGGCTGGGGAAGGGCCGGTGCGAGCTGGAGACGCAGGGTGCGTTTGCGCCGGAGGCGCGCGGCGAGTTGCGCGTGGCGATGGACGACGTGGACTTCTGGAGCGAGTTTTCGAACGACAAGGTGGCGTTTGCGGCCGGGGACGACTCGCTGCGGGTGCGTCTCGACGAGCCGTCGATCCTGGCGGACGGCCAGCCGGTGATCACGTTCGAGAAGGCGAAAGGGAAGGCTGCGTTTCTTCTGCTGGGGGCTTCGAAGGGGGAGCAGTTTCTCGGGTACCTGCCGGCGTCGCTGAAGCCCGGCGGGGTGATTTCATTCATTTTCGGCACGAGTGCGTTGCTGCCGTGGTTCGTGCCGGCGCGTGCGCCGTGGGGCGGGAAGAAGCTGATCGAGTCGGCGAAGGTGCCGGCCGAAATGGGAAAGGCGCTGGCGGACGCGGATGCCTGGAAGGCGCTGGAGGAGGCCGCCGGAAAGCTCATGGAGCCGCTGCTGGCCGCGCGGATCCTGTTCGCGGCGATGCAGTTTGTCCGTTACGGATAGTGGTTCGACACGCCTGATTCCAAGGGTTGCTTCCTTCGGGCGCAACCCACGAATTCCAAGCTGGCTCACCACCAGCGGCGCGGACGGAACCTGTTTTCGCAACGCAATCCCGGTACCCTTGACGGAGTCAGTGTAGAATCCGCCCCCGCTGCAGATCCCCGGTTGCTGGCTGGGACTGATGACTTCTGGCACGAGGAACCCCCAATGGTTTCGTCGGATCCGGCAGGTCCCGACTTCAGGGCGCTCTTCGAGGGCTCCCCGGGGCTTTTTCTTGCCCTCACGCCCGGATTCCGCATCGTCGCGGTGAGCGACGCGTACGCGAAGGCGACGATGAGGCGCCGCGAGGACCTTGTCGGCATGGGGATCTTCGAAGCGTTCCCTGACAACCCCGGAGACGCGGCGGCGAGCGGTGTCGCGAATCTTCGCCGGTCGCTCGAACGGGTGCGGGACACCGGCGAGCCCGACACGATGGCGGTGCAGAAATACGATATCCCGAAGCCGGAATCCGCAGGGGGAGGCTTCGAGGTGCGCTGGTGGAGCCCGATGAACTGTCCGGTGAAGGGTTCGGACGGGCGCGTGGAGTTCATCATCCACCGTGTGGAGGACGTGACCGAGTTCGTGCGCATGAAGCAGGCCGGGTCGGTTTCGCAGCAGCTCGCAGCGGAGCTGATGCAGAAGACCTCGGCGATGGAATCGGAGGTGTACCTCCGCGCGCAGGAAGTGCAGGTGGCGAACCTGAAGCTTCAGCGCGCGAACGATGCGCTGGCGACGCGCGAGCGGGAGGTTTCGTCGCTGTACGAGCGGCTCCAGGCCCTGGACCGCATGAAGACGCAGTTTTTCGCGAACGTGAGCCATGAGCTGAGGACCCCGCTGGCCCTCATCATCGGCCCTGCGGAGGCGCTGCTGGCGGACGGCGCGGTTCCCGCGGGGCGCCGGCACGATGTCGAGACGGTCCTCCGGAATGCCCGCCTGCTGCTCCGGCACGTCAACGACCTGCTCGACGTCGCCAGGCTCGAGGCGGGGAAGATGACCCTCGTGCGCGAGCGCTTCGACCTGGCAGGCCTCGTCCGCCGCGTCGCTTCCAATTTCGAATCGTACGCGGCCCGGCGCGGCGACGTGTTCACCGTCAATGCGCCCGGACCGGTCGAAGCCGAACTTGATCCCGACAAGATCGAGCGCGTCCTGATGAACCTTCTCGGGAACGCGTTCAAGTTCACGCCGGTCGGGGGCCGCATCCGGGTGGAATTGAGGGCCGGATTCCCGGAGCCAGGCGTCGCGACGCTGGAAGTTGCCGACAGCGGGCCCGGAGTTCCTTCCGCCATGCGCGACGCCGTTTTCGAGCGATTCGTGCAGGTGGAAACGGGCCCGGCGAGGAGCACCGGCGGGACCGGGCTCGGCCTTGCCATCGCGAAGGACTTCGTGGGGCTCCACGAGGGCCGGATCTCCCTTGCGCAGGCGCCCGAGGGCGGTGCGCTCTTTACCGTCATGCTCAACCTGAAGGCCCCTGCCGGCATCCCCGTCCTCGAGGGGGCGGACCGGGTCGCCAGTTCCTCCCTCATGCCGGACCTGGAGGCCCCCGCGGAACCCGGAACGACCGCCGCGGGAGCGGCATCGGGGCCCCTGGTCCTCGTCGTCGATGACAACGCCGACATGCGACGCTTCATCTGCGAAATTCTCGCGCCGAAGTACCGCACACACCAGGCGAAGAACGGCCGGGAGGGACTGGAGTCGGCGAAGTCGCTGCTGCCCGACCTGATCATGAGCGACGTGATGATGCCCGAACTGGGCGGCGTGGAAATGGTGCGGGCGATCCGGACCTGCAGCGAGCTCGACGCCGTGCCCCTGATCTTCCTGACGGCCAAGGCCGACGATGAACTCCGCGTGAAGCTGCTGCGGGAGGGAGCGCAGGACTGGCTCTCGAAACCGTTCTCCGCGGAAGAGCTGCTGGCACGAGTCGAGAACCTGGTCTCCCGGAAGCTGTCGCGGGAGCGGCTCGAATCGCAATTCCGGCACGCGCAGAAAATGGAAGCGGTCGGGAGACTGGCCGGCGGGATCGCGCACGATTTCAACAACCTGCTGACGGCCATCCTGGGATACCTCGAGCTGGCCGTTGAGAAAATCGGCGACGCACACGCGGCGGCGGCGGATCTCGTTGAAGTCCGGCGCGCGGGCGAGCGCGCTTCCGGCCTCACCCGCCAGCTCCTCGCCTTCAGCCGCAAACAGATCCTCAAGCTGGAGCAGGCCGACCTGAACGCCCTGGTCGGCGACCTCCGGCGTCTCCTCGAACGGCTCATCGGGGAGGACGTGCGCCTGGTCGCCAAGCCGTCCCCGGAGCCTCTTCTTGTGCGCGCCGACCGGGGGCAGTTCGAGCAGGTCGTGGTGAACCTGGCCGTAAACGCGCGGGATGCAATGCCCAACGGAGGGCGGCTCACGATCGAGGCCTTCCCGGTCGAGCTGGACGCGGAATACAGCGCGGCCGCGGGAGGCATCCCTCCCGGCCGATACGCCGCCCTGGCCGTGTCCGACACCGGGCACGGAATTCCAGCCGAGGTCCTGCCGCGCATCTTCGAGCCGTTCTTCACCACGAAACAGCCGGGGAAGGGAACCGGCCTCGGGCTCTCGACGTCCTACGGGATCGTCAAGCAGATGGGCGGTCACATCTCCGTTTACAGCGAGAAGGGAACCGGGACGACGTTCCGGGTCTATCTGCCGCTGGCGGACGGCAAGGATCATGGGCCGGCTCCAGCGGTGGCCGACGTGCCTGCGACCGGCGGCGGGGAAACTGTCCTTCTCGTCGAGGACGAAGCCCAGGTGCGCGCGATCACCTCGAAGATCCTGTCGCGACTCGGCTACCGGGTTTTCGAGGCCGCCGACGGTCCGGGAGCCATCGCGCTCGCAGCGACGATCACGGACCACCTCGACCTCCTCCTGACCGACGTCATCATGCCCGGCATGAACGGCCAGGAACTGGCAGCGAAGCTGGTCGCAACCCGTCCGTCCCTTCGCGTCATCTTCGCCTCCGGGTACACCGCGGACGCCATCCACGACCACGGCATCCTGCACCCGGGCATCGACCTCCTCGAGAAACCCTTCACGGCTGCCAGCCTGTCCGCCAAGCTCCGCGAAGTTCTCAGCCGTCCCTAAGCCGGGCCGAGAAAGTGTCTTCTCACAAGCGAGGCTCTCACGGCCCGGCTTATCCTGAGCGAGGCCGCAGGCCGAGTCGAAGGATTGCGTTTCGCCGGGAAAGGTGGCATGGCGAGACACCTGCCTGGTTCGCCTGCCGTCCGTCCCCCGCCAAATTCGGTGGCGCGACCGCGCACCGTGGGGTAGCCTTGCCCCCCCTTCACCCAGCCAAAGACGGAGCAACCCATGGCCAAGCCCCTCAGGCAGTTCACCTCGGAAGCCGTCTCCCTCGGGCACCCGGACAAGGTGGCCGACCAGATCTCGGATGCGGTGCTGGATAACCTGCTGGAGCAGGACCCGCATTCGCGCGTGGCGTGCGAGACGATGCTGAAGAGCGGCCTGGCGATCGTGGCCGGGGAGATCCGGACGAAGGGGTACGTGGAAGTGCCGAAGCTTGTGAAGCAGGTGGTGAAGGAGATCGGGTACACGGACCCGACGTGCGCGTTCAACTGTTTCAGCGTCGGGGTGCTGACCTGCCTGGAGCCGCAGAGCGCCGACATTTCGGTGGGCGTTGACGAGAAGAAGGGCAAGGAGCTGGGGGCGGGCGACCAGGGGATCATGTTCGGGTACGCCTGCAACGAGACGCCCGAGCTGATGCCGATGCCGATCCTGCTGGCGCGGAAGCTGATGAACCGCGCGGCGGAAGTCCGCGAGGCGGGGATCATGAAGTACCTGCGGCCGGACGCGAAGAGCCAGGTGACGGTGGAGTACGACGGGGACGTGCCGGTGAGGATCGACACGGTGGTGCTGAGCCTCCAGCATGCGCCGGAAGTGGACGTGAAGCGGACGCTGACGCCCGACGCGATCGAGACGATTGCGCGGCACGTGATCCCGGCGGAGCTGCTGGACAAGAAGACGAAGTACCACATCAACCCGACGGGGCGGTTCGTGGACGGCGGGCCGCAGGCCGATTGCGGGCTGACGGGGCGCAAGATCATCTGCGACACGTACGGCGGGATGGGCCGGCACGGCGGCGGCGCGTTCAGCGGCAAGGACCCGACCAAGGTGGATCGCACCGCGGCCTACGCGGCGCGCCACGCGGCCAAGAACGTCGTCGCGGCGGGCCTGGCGGACCGCGTCGAGATCCAGCTCAGCTACGCGATCGGCATCAGCGAGCCGCTCAGCGTGTATGTGAATACCTTCGGCACCGGAAAGATCAGCGAGGAGAAGATCCGCGAGCTCCTCGAGAACAAGGCGCTGTTCCAGTTCAGCCCGAGTGCGATGATCGAACGCTTCCGCCTCCGCCGCCCGATCTACAAGGCGACGGCGCGGTACGGGCACTTCGGGATCAAGGACGAGGGCCGGTCGTGGGAACAGACGGACATGGCCGACACGCTGGCGGCGGCTGCGGGCATTGCAAAAAAAAAGGCCGGTAAGTCGGCTGTCAAAGTCTAACGGCTAGTTGCGGGTTGCGGGTTGCGAGTTGCGAGTGAAGGGCGGGCACTGGGGTCTACTGCGGTGTCCCGCTTTCCAGCCCCTTCCGAGCGGCCCGGATTTCTTCCTGCACGTGCTGGCTCACGAAATCGCTGATCGCTGCACCCGCAGTCAGGTCGGCGAGCGCCCCGGCATAGTCCTTCAGCGCCAGCTTGCACTTCCCGCGCTCCGAAAGCCACGTCGGTTCCCGGGGTTCCAGCGCCAGCGCAGCGTTGAAGTCGCGGATCGCCTGCTCGTTCCGGTCCATCGCCTTCAGCGCCTTCGCCCGCGCGCCCAGCGCCCACGCATGCCCCGGATTCCGCTTCACCGCCTCCGCCGCGTCGCCGTAGGCGCCCCCGGAGTCCCCCTGCCGCAGCCTCGAGCTCGACCGCCCGATCCAGGCCTCCACGTTCTCCGGATCGAGATTCAGCGAGCGCGTGTAGAACTGCTCCGCACGGTGGAATTGCGCGAGCCATTCGGCGCACTCGGCGCGCTGGATCCAGCGTGAAGGGACGCCGGGGGCGATCTGGAGCGCGCGGTCGAGGTCGGCGGCGGCGAGGTCGTACTCCTTCAGGCCGTACGTGCACTGGGCGCGCGCCACGAGCGCTTCCACGTTGTCCGGGTCGGCCTGCAGGATCGGCGTGAGGATTTTCTCGGCGGCGCGCCAGTCCTTCAGCTTTACGAGATCCAGGGCCCTCGCCATCGGGTCCGTGCGCGCCGCGCGGCCGAACTGCCGCAGCAGGACGCCTGCCGCCACCGAGACCAGCAGCGTCGCCGCAACCGCCGACAGCGCCGGGTTCTTCTTCAGCCACCTCACCGCCCGCGCCGCAGCCGGCGCCGGCCGCGCGGAGACGGGATCGCCGGCGGCGAAGCGCTCCAGGTCGTCCGCGAGTGCGGCCGCCGAGGCGTAACGGCGCGCCGGGTCCCGGCTCATTGCCTTTTCGACGACCGCGACCACGGGCGCCGGCACGCCGGGGACCAGGGACCGGAGCGGAGGCGGGTCCTCGCGCAGGATCGCCGCGATGAACTCGCCCATGCCGCTGGTCGTGTAGGGCGGGCGGCCGGCGAGAAGAGCGTAGAGCGTCGCGCCGAGCGCATAGACGTCGGTCCGCGCGTCGAGCGTCCCGCCGGCGGCCTGCTCGGGGGACATGAAATGCGGTGTGCCGAGCCCCGGTCCGCTCGCGTTGGTCTGCGAGGCGAGTCCTACCGCCTTTGCGAGGCCGAAGTCCAGGATGTGCACGCCCGTGCCGCTCTTCAGGATGTTCCTCGGCTTGAGGTCGCGATGGATCACGCCCTGCTCGTGCGCGGCCTGCACGCCGCGCGCCGCGGCCGCCACGGCGCGCGCGGCGTCCGTCGGCGCGAGGTCCAGCCGGTCGAGCGTGCCGCCCTCGATCCGCGGCATGCACAGCCAGAGCGTGTCGCGGTCCTCGCCGGCGTCGAATACCGGGACGATCGCCGGGTGCGACAGCCGCGCTCCGAGCCGCACTTCTTCCATGAACCGCCGCCGCAGTTCCGGGTTCAGCCCCGTGACGATCTTGAGCGCGACTTCACGGCGCAGGTCCGTCTGCCACGCGCGCCGCACGATGCTCTGCCCGCCGCGCCCCAGTTCCTCCAGCAGCACGAACTTCCCGAACGCCGCGCCGTCCTTCTTCCACGCCGCGAACGCGTCGGGCGGCATGGAGAGGGAAGCGGCCTCGGGGTCCTCGGCGGAGGCCAGGGAACGGAGGCGGGAGAAGACGTGATCGGGGAGCTTCGGGGGCACGGGGCCCCATTCTAAGCCGGGCCGGGGAAGAGGTCGCGGGCTTCGGCGTCGAGGTCGGCGGCGCTCGCGCAGGTCTCGCGCATCTCGTCGAGGACGATCTTGCGCCATTTCGTCCGGGCGTGGTGGAGCCAGTTGCGGACGTCGGAGACGGACACGCGGAACTCCGAAGCGAGTTCGTCGTAGGTCACGCCGCCCTGGGAGGGGCGCTCGAGCTCGTAGCGGCGGAACAGCTCGAAGTAGACGGCCTTGCCGTCCTTCTCGTAGGCCTCGCGCAGGCGCGGGAGGCACCGCTCGAACATCGACTCGAGCCATTCGCGGTCGAAGAGCGAATCCGGGTCGCCCTCGCGCGACGCCAGCTCCTCGGCTTCGCCCACGTCGTCGAGGCTGACCGCGGGCCTGCCTCCCCCGCGCTTCTCCGCCTTCGCGTCCCGGTGCTGCTTGCGCAGGAAATTCTCCAGCGACGCCTTCAGAAACCGCCGGAACGAGCCGCGGTTCGGGTCGGCCTTCTGGAGGAAGTCGCTCCGGAGCGCTTCGGTGAAGAACGCCTGGGTCAGGTCCTTGGCATCCTCGTTGGATTTGCGCCATTTGCGGCGGACGTAGAGGTAGGCGGGCTTCCAGTAGTGCTTGGCGAGGAATTCCGCGCTCTCCTGGTCGGGGCGCTGGATGAGGCGGCTCCACGCGGTGCTCGGGAAATCCGGGGGGCCGGGGATGTTGGTGTCGTGCTCGGGCACGCCCGGACGATAGCGGGGGGGCGGGAGGGGGGCAAGGACCGGCGGCGCGCCCGGAATCATGGAAAACGAATTCCGGCGCGGCGGATACAGGGGGAACAACGGCCGGCATCCCGGCCAACCGGCTCCAGGGCCGCGTCCGGGCATTCGAGGACTAACCACCATGGGCTGGATCGCCACCTCCATCGGAAAAAAAGTCGCTTCCATCGCCGGGGGCATCCTGCTCCTCATCGCGCTGTCGTGGGCGAAGGGCCTGTTCCGCGGCGACGGCGGTGTCTCCACGCCGGACGGCGCGCCGGTCCCGCGGGGGCGCATGATCCTCAGCATCGACGGCGTCGCGACGGAGATCGCGGATGTCGCCGCCTGGATCGATCATCCCGACTCGGGGGCCGTCCGCTTCCGGCTGTTCGCCGGTCCCGACGACGCCCATCTGTTCGTCGAGGGCCCCGTCGATCTCGACGGCGACGGCCGCTGCAATGGCCAGGATGATTTCCCGGGCGACATTGACGACGTCCGTTCCTGCGACCTGCTCAAGGGGCGCGCATTCCGGATAAAAGGAAGCGCAGACGAGTACATCGTCCTTCCGGGCCATGGAAAATGCGGGGTGGTGGAAGCGACCGTCACGCCGCGCGAGTACTGGCGCCCCAGGGGGTACGACGGAACCGACGGGTGGCGAGTGGAGATCGAGCTGAAACTGCAGGTCGCTGGCGCGGAACGGACGGTGAACGGGACGCTTGAGGGGCCGGTCACCCACGTCTGGTAGCTCGCCCTACGGCGCGAACCTCCACGACCCATTCTCTTTCACGAACCTCAGGGTCCCGGCCGCTCCTTCCGGGTTCACGAAGTCCACCGACGCCTTCTTGTCGTCCAGCTTGATCGCCTTCGTCTCCTTGATCACCTTCGGCAGGCGCGGGCTTCCCATCATCACCTCGGCGCCGATCCACTCCACCGCGATCTTCGTCGTGTCCGCCTGGTTGAACTGCTCCGGTTTCAGCCCGCGCGCCCTGATCTTCTCCTCGGCCGCCTTCTTCTTCCCCGCGTCGGATCCCGAAAGGTCGCGCTTCAGACCCTCCACCTCCGCAACGACCTGCTTCTGGAATTCCGCGGAGAGCAGCCCGTACATCTTTCCCCAGTCCTGCGACGCGATCGCCGCCTTGTAGGCGTCCACCGTGCCCGTCGGCGATCCGGCGTCGCCTCCGCTCCCTCCGCTTCCCGATCCTCCGCCGATCGGGTTCGGGATCTCCTTCATCTTGTCGCACGCCGACAGCGAGGCGAGGCACAGCGCCGCCGACAGGATCCGCCGCTTCATGGGTACTCTCCGCTGGGATAGGAAAGCGCCAATCCTACCATCCGCCTCTCGCCAATCGGGCGGCGGCATGTTACGACGCTTTGTCCATGGCCACCGGCCCATCGAAACAGTTCGGCAAGTTCACCCTCCTCCGCGAGCTCGGCCGCGGCGGAATGGGCGTCGTTTACCTCGCGCGCGACAACGACCTCGGGCGCGAAGTCGCGCTGAAGATGCTCCTGTCCACCGACTCTTCCTCCCTGGAGATGGAGCGCTTCCGCCGCGAATCGCGCGCGGCCGCGAAGCTCAAGCACCCGAACATCGTGCCGATCTACGAGACGGGAACGGAGGGTGGGCGGGCGTTCTTCACGATGGAGTTCGTGAAGGGGCATTCGCTGGAGAGGCGGATGCCGGAGCTGACGATGAGGCGGCGGCTGGAGATCGTGAGGGACGTGGCGCGGGCGCTGGAGTTTGCGCACGGGGAAGGAGTGGTGCACCGGGACATCAAGCCGTCGAACGTGGTGCTGTCGGAGGACGGGCACCCGGTGCTGATGGACTTCGGGCTGGCGAAGCACCTCGAGGACACGCGGAACCTGACGCAGAGCGGGACGATCATGGGGACGCCGAATTTCATGAGTCCCGAGCAGGCGTCGGGCGACCCGGACTCGATCGACGGGCGCAGCGACGTGTTCTCGCTGGGCGCGGTGATGTACTACCTGCTGACGGACGTGCCGCCCTTCGAGCGGGCGGACACGGTGAAGACGGTGATGGCGGTGCTGGGCGAGCCGCCGGTTCCGCCGCGCAAGGTCAATCCCGCCGTCCCGCGCGACGTGGAGACGATCTGCCTCAAGGCGCTCTCGAAGGCGCCCGTGCGCCGCTACCAGTCCGCCGCCGACCTCGCCGCCGACATCGACCGCCACCTCGCCGGTTCCGCTATCGTCGCCCGCCCCCCCGGCACCGCCGAACGCGCCGCCGCCTGGGTGCGCCGCCACACCGCCATCACCGCCGCCGCCATCGTCGCCGTCCTCGGCCTCGCCGCCGTCGGCATCGTCTGGGGCGCAGGCCGCTCCGATCGCGCCGAGCGCGACCGCCAGAGCGCACGGGAAAGCGAGAAGCGGAAACTGGAAGCGGCCGCCGCCGCGCGCCGTGCCGCCGCCGCCGAGTGGGTCCGCCCCGGCCGCGAACAGCTCGACATCGCCGAGAAGTGCCTCATGACCGGCCGCGCCGACGACCTCCGCGCCGCCCTCGCGCGCGCCGTCGAGTCCTTCGGCAAGGCCCTCGCCGCCGACGACGAATGCGCCGAGGCCCACGCGGGGCGGGGAAGGGCCCTTCGGCTCCGGGGGGAACGCAGCGCGGCGATCGTCGACCTCGCGCTGGCCGGGAACTCCGCCGAGGCGGTCTACGAACTCGGCCTGGCCCGCCTGGACCAGTTCATCGACGCGAAAATCGCCACGCAGGCGGAGCCGTACGCCGCCGGGGATCCCTCCGCCGGCGCGCGCGTCGCCCGCGCCCTCCAGCTCGCCGCTGCCGACGACCTCGCGCGCGCCGCTTCCACCAAACCTCCCGCCGGCCGCGAGTGGATGCCCCTTCATGCCCGCGCGGGGCTTGCCTTCCTGGCGGCGAAATTTCCGGAGGCGCTCTCCGACCTGGGGGAGGTCATAAACCAGAATCCGTTCCGGGACGACGCGCTGGCGCTGCGCGGTTACGTCCGGCTGGCGTCGTTGAATCCGGACGTGGCCGGCGCGCTCGACGACCTGAACCGCGCGGTCCAGGCGAACGCGCTGTCGGCGTCGCATCGCAATCTACGCGGTGTCGCACGGGTGCATTCGGGGGACGCGAAGGGCGCGCTGGAGGATTTCGACGCCGCTCTCGGGCTCGACGCGACGTTCGCGCCTGCGCGGCTGAACAGGTCCTCTTCGCGGCTGGCCGCGGGCGACGCGGCGGGCGCCGCCGCCGACGCCGACATCCTGATCGCTTCCGCAAAGGACAACCTGCTCGCGCTTCAGGCGCGCGCCGAAGCGCGGATTGCGCTGCGCGACATCAAGGGCGCCGAGGCGGACCTGTCGATGGCACTGACGCTGAGCCCGGGAGCCCTGTCGTTGTGCCTGCGCCGCGCTACCGTTCGCCGCTTCCAAGGCAGGCTCGACGACGCCCTCGTCGATGCGCGCGCCGCCCTGGCCTCGGGAGACATCGACGTCCGCGTCCGCGCTTCCCTCGAAGTCGCCGAGATTCTCTGCGCGATGGCTGAAGAGCCTCCGCCGCCGACGTGGCAGGAGCTGCTGTCGCAGGTCGAGACGGCGCTGGTCACGAAGCCCGACTCCCGGCCCGAGGACCTCTATCACCTGGCGACCCTCTTTGAGGAGCGCGGGGAGAAGAAACTTGCCATCGCGTTCTACGACCTCTTCGTGAGCAGCTGCCCTGCGCACGAGAAGGCTGCCGCGGCGCGTGCGGCCCTCGACGGCCTGAAGAAATAAGAGTGGGGCGCGGGAGTCCGCCCCGTGCGCGATTGCACGCGTTAATCTCCCTCGCCGTTTCGCAACCCCTTGTATGATCGCTGCTTGCGAAACGGGCCCTTCGGCCCGGGGATTGCGAAAGGACGCGCCGAGATGATCGAGACCATTCGCGAAGACCTCAAACTCTACGTCCGCGCCCGGTACCCGGTCCTGTACCTCGTTTCGGGCGAGGAAGAGCGCGTCGAGCGCATGATCGGGCGCATTGCCGCGGATCTTCAGAAGAAGGTCTACTCGTGGACCTGCTCCACGGGATTCGATGCCGAGCACATCCAGCACGACCTTCTCGACGGCCCCAAGCCGATGCTCGCCAGCCCGGTCGATTTCGGCGAGTCGAGCGCGAATTCTCCCGCGACCAAGACCCCCGCCGGCGCCCTCGACTTCGTCCTCAACTCCGCCGATCGCGCGCTGTTCGTCCTCCACGATTTCCACCCGTACCTCGACGAACCCGCCGTGGTCCGCCGCCTTCGCGACGTCATCACCAACCTCAAGAAGTCGTTCAAGACGCTCATCATCGTTTCTCCCGTCCTCAAGATCCCCGAAGAGATCGAGCGCGACGTCACCGTCGTGGACATCCCGCTCCCCGACGAAAAGGAACTCGCCGACCTCCTCCTCTCCTTCCTCAACTCCGTCAAGTCCGACGGCCGCATCGCCGTCGCCGACGACAAGGACCTCTTCGAACGCGTCGCCCGCGCCGCTGTCGGCCTCACCGAATCCCAGGCCTCCAACGTCTTCGCCCGCGCGGCCGTCAACGACCGCAAGTTCAACGCGCAGGATCTCCCCCTGATCCTCGCCGAGAAGAAACAGGTCCTCCGCAAGGCCGGCATCCTCGAGTTCTTCGAGCACCAGGAGTCCATGTCGAGCGTCGGCGGCCTCGAGAATCTCAAGAAGTGGCTCGCCTCGCGCAAGGACGCCTTCAGCGACCGCGCCCGCAAGTACGGCCTCCCCCAGCCCAAGGGCTGCCTCCTCCTCGGCGTCCAGGGCTGCGGCAAGAGCCTCTCCGCCAAGGCCATCGCCGCGACCTGGAAACTCCCCCTGCTCCGCCTCGACATCGGCTCCCTCTTCTCCAGCTACATCGGCGCCTCCGAGGCCAACATGCGCAAGGCCATCCTCACCGCCGAGGGCCTCGCGCCGGTCGTGCTGTGGCTCGACGAGATCGAGAAGGGTTTCGCCGGGATGAAGAGCGGCGGCAACTCGGACGCGGGGGCGTCGCTGCGCGTGTTCTCCACGTTCCTGACGTGGATGCAGGAGAAGACGAAGGCGGTGTTCGTCATCGCGACCGCGAACCGCATCGCCGACCTTCCTCCCGAGCTGCTCCGCAAGGGGCGCTTCGACGAGATCTTCTTCCTCGACCTTCCCTCCGTGGCGGAGCGCGAGGAGATTTTCCGCATCCACATCACGAAGAGGCGCCGGGACCCGGCGCGGTTCGACCTGAAGGCGCTGGCGGCGGCGGCGAAGGGATTCAACGGGGCGGAGGTCGAGGAGGGGATCGTGGCGGCGATGTACAAGGGGTTCTCGGACGACCGGGAATTCGGGACGCCGGATGTCATGGCGGCGATTGCGGAGACGGTGCCGCTTTCGGCGACGATGGCGGAGGAAATTGACCAGCTGCGTCAATGGTGCCGCGGCCGCGCGCGGCTGGCCGGGGGCTAGGAGGGCGCCCGCACCATGGTCATCCCCATCGGCGACGAGAATCCGAGAGCCCGGCAACCCTGGGTGTCGTGGACGTTCGCCGTCCTCATCGCCACCTCGTACCTGTTCTTCGTCGTCGGGCGCCGCCCGCCGGCCGGCGCGCTCGGCTTCTTCCTGTCGCCGGTCCTCGCGCCCGACCCGATCACCGCCATCTGGAGCATCCTCGCGCTGGTCATCTTCGCCGACAACGTCGAGGACCGGCTCGGCCCGCTCTTCCACGCGTGCCTGCTGACCGGCGCCGGCTGGATCGGCGCGGCGACGCGCGCGGCCGACCCGCCCTCGGGGCACGCGATCATGGGCATGGGCGTCGCGCCGTTCGCCTTCGCCGGCGCGGCCGCCGCCGCGACGACCGCCGCGGTCGCCTATGCCGTCCTGTTTCCGCTTCACCAGATCAAGTTCTGGCACGTCTTCACGCCCCGGCGCCGCCGCGGGCTGCTCGCGCTCATGGACTCGTACGACTCCCGCCCTGCGGTGAGCGACAGTTTCTACGTGTCGTCGCCCGTCGGGATTTTCCTGTGGGGCCTGGGCGTGCTCGCGGGCGCCATCGTGGGGCTTCGCACCGGCGGGGAACTCGCCGCGCTGCTCTTCGGCGCCATCGCGGGCACGGGCGCTGGACTGGCGATCCGCGTCCGGTCGGGGCAGCCCGCGTTCCCGAGCGAGATCGAGCCCGCGGCGCTCGCCGCCCCCTCGACCCCCGCCTGGGCCGCGCCCCCCACAGAGGGCATCGCTTCCATCGGCCCCCTCACCTCCGCCGAAGCCCCCAGCCCTGCTTCCTACTCCTACGTCGCCCCCAAGCCCCTTCAGGCCCCTCCCCCTTTCGCCACCGGCGGATGCGCCGTGCTGCGCGAGACCGACGAACTCTACGACGTCGGCCAGCTCGGGCGCGTCGCCGCGAAGTTCATGGGCATCCCCGTCGCCGACGCCACCCGCCGCATCCGCCAGACCCGCGGCGTCCTCGCCCGTAACCTCGAACGCGACCGCGCCGTCGAGATGGCCCGCGCCGTCACCGCCGCGGGCGTTCCCGCGTTCGCGGTGTCCGAGGAAAAAACCGGCGGGCTTCCGGAAGCGCAGATGGCCGGCTCCTGCGGGTGCAACGCTTCCGGCATGGAGTTCGAACTCGGCGGCGGGCGGAAGGCGCACGTCTCGTGGAACGAGGTGTCGGTCATCGCCGCGGCGCGCGTCGACGAGAAGGACCAGGCGATCTCGCTCGTGGACCTCGACCCCGCCGGCCCCCAGGCTCCCGCCGTCATGACCCGCGACCGCGTCACCCAGACGACGCTCATCGACGTCGTCACCGCACGTCCCCCGATGCGGTTCCGCGTGGCGCGGCAGGAAGCGGTCCTCGGGAATGCAGGCGACGTCTCGAGCGCCGGCTTCCGGCAGTTCGCGGCGTCGTGCCTGAAGCACCGCGGCGCGGCGCCGGTCAACAAGGGGCTGTCGGTGATCGCGAAGCGCGGCGCGTGGGGCTACCTTGCGTTCGACAATCCCGCTTCGTACGAGGAGTACCTCTGGTGGCTTCTGCAGGTCATCCGCCGCCGCTCGGCGCCCGCGCCGGAACAGCGTCCCGGCGCGGCGGACGGGTCCGGCGCCTCTTACCTGGAGTAGCCGATGTTCCTTCTTCCGGTCGCCGACGACAATCCGACGCAGCGGCGCCCCGTCGTCACCCAGGCGATCCTCGCCATCAACATCGCGGTCTGGGTCCTGGGATACCTCATCGGCGGCCAGGACGAGATGTTCCGCATTTTCGGCCTCGTCCCCTCGGAGTTCAGCTTCTTCCGTCTCATCACTTCCCAGTTCATCCACGCCGGGTTCTTCCACCTGGCCGGGAACATGCTCTTCTTCTGGATCTTCGCCGACAACGTGGAGGACCGCCTGGGCCGCGGCTGGTTCCTGCTCATGTACCTGGCGAGCGGTGCGGCGGGCGCGATCGCGCACGCGATGGCCGTGTCGGGCACGCCCACCGCGGATCTTCCGCTGGGCGGCGCCAGCGGCGCCATCAGCGGGGTTCTCGCCGCCTACCTGATTTTCTACCCCAACCAGCCCGTCCGGATCTTCTACCTGATCTTCTTCTATCCCGGCTTCTTCAGTGTCCGCGCGCTCTGGGTCATCGGCGTCTACGCGGGCCAGCAGGTCCTCATGATCATGGTCGCCGGCGGCCACGACAACGTCGCCTACTGGGCCCACCTCGGCGGCTTCGGCGCGGGCCTCGCCTTCGCGTTTGCGGATCGCATGAAGCGCGGCCTGCCGGAGGAAATTCTGCCGGCGGGGGAGGGGTGGCGGTCGAGGATCGGGAAGCAGCCGTCCACCGCGACGCGGATCTTCAAGCGTCTGGGGCCGGAAGCGTTCGTGCAGCCGCCGCGGGCGGAGCTGCCGCCGATCGAGGTGCCGTTCGCGAGGGTGGCGGAGGGTTGGACGGTGCTGCGCGCGGACGACTCGCTCGCCGACGTTTCGGCGGTGGCATCGCTGGTGTCGCGGACGACGGGCGAGCCCGCCGCCGACGTCACGCGGCGGATCCGCGCGACGCGCGGCGTGCTGGCCCGCGGGCTGACGGCGGAGTCCGCGAACCGCCTGGTCGAGGCCCTGCGCGCCGCCGGCGGGCCGCCGGCGTTCGTCGTTGACGAGGTCACCGCCGGGCCGCTTCCGCCCCCGGCCGCCTCCGCAACGGCAGCCGCGGGCCCTGACGGGTTCGTGTTCGAGATGGCGGACGGTGGAACGTGGGCGGTGCCGTGGTCGCGCGTTGCGGCAGTCTACGTGGCGCGGCTGGACCGGCATGCGCCCGCGGCAGGAACTTCCGCGTTCGCCGGCATGACGGAGCGGTTCATCGAAACGACGCTGGTGGACGTCGTGACCCGCGATCCGGAGGGGCGGATCCGCCTTGCGCAGGACACCGAGCGTTTCGGAGCGTCGCCGTCACCCGCCTCAACGCCGGAGATGCGGGCGTTCTGCTCCTCAATCCTCCGATTCCGAGGTTCGATCCCTGTGAACAACGGCGTTTCGGTTGCGGCCGGGCGTGGGCACTGGGGGTACCTGGCGTTCCCGGGTGAAGGGGACTACGAGGATTATGCCTGGTGGCTGACGCAACTGATCCGGGCCAGGTCAGGGTCGGGCGGCGCGCGTTGAAGTGCCTGGGAGGCTGCGGAGCAGGCTCACGCAAAGATAATGTGGAATTGTCGGCCGGAAGTCCGAATTAAGCGTAAGCTTCTTTAAACCCATTACATTCTGAAAGGAGGCGAGCAGGACCCACTCCAGCATGCATCGACCCAGGGACGGCTTCCGCGCGTGAGACGACGTGACCGATATCATCCTTCCAGTCCATACCCATCCATTCGACTCGGGGCACGCGTTCAGGTCCTTCCCCTTCAGGGCATGCCGTCGTACCACTCCCGGGCCTGGACAGGCCTGGCGATCGTGGATCCGGAGAAAGCCAATTCAGCGAGGTTTGCACTCTGCTCCGACGATGTACCACCGATGCAAAATCCGAGGCACACCATGAAGAAAAAAGGCTTTACGCTGATTGAACTGCTCGTCGTTATCGCGATCATCGGCATCCTGGCCGCCCTTCTGCTCCCCGCCCTGGCCGCCGCCCGTAAGGCGAGCCGCAAGACGGACTGCAAGAACAGCATGAAGCAGATCGGCATCTACTACGCACTCTATGAATCCAAGTTCAAGGCTTACCCGACCCCGGGTGGCGATACCTGGTTCGGCCTCCTGTGGCGCTCCGACATGGCGACGGACGGCAACCTGTTCCGTTGCGCGGTGGTCGGCAAGGCCGGCACCGGATGCCACTACCAGGGCCTGCTCGCGGGCGGCGGTTCTTACACGCCGGCCGGCGGCGCGGCCTACTCGATCCCGACCTCCGGGATCACGGACGGCGCTCCCCCGGACTTCCCGATGTGCTGCGACGATAACCAGGGCACCACGCCGAACCACGGCTCCAACGACGACCGCAACGTCCTGTTCTTCCAGGGCCGCGTCGACGTGTTCGCGATCGCTTCCCCCACGGAAGCCCTCGTGGACGGCCTGCTCGGGACGGTTTCCTGGGTGGCTCCGGCCGGCACCAAGTAACTCGAACGGATCCTTCGACGGCCCCCGGGTCTCCCGGGGGCCGTTTTGTTGCTGTTCCGGCCGGGACCCCCCTCCGGAATTTGAAAAAGAAACTTGACCTGAATCCGGTAGACGCCATAAGATTGTTAAAGATCAGAAGCATTCGAAAGGGGGTGTCGCGACCGTCCAGGGAAGATCTGAGCGCAAGAGCGCGCACGCCGACGCAGGGCCACCACCGATCTCATGACATCCAATTTATCCCGAGCATTCGGGCACCAGGCCAGCCGCGGCAAGTTCGCTCATCCCCACTGCGGGACGCTACTCCGAAGCCCCGATCCCGACCCGCCGACTTGTGGCGCCGAGGGTGAAGGACGGCGAGGTCTTCCGAGCAACGGGCAAGAAAACCAACTTCACCCGGGGACCCGCGGGAGGAAACCTGGTTTCCTCAAACCCAAAATACATCGTCTCATCACGTCACATCTAGGGGCATACAACCATGAAGAAAAAAGGCTTCACGCTGATCGAACTGCTCGTCGTTATCGCCATCATCGGCATCCTGGCCGCCCTTCTGCTCCCCGCCCTGGCCGCCGCCCGTAAGGCGAGCCGCAAGACGGACTGCAAGAACAGCATGAAGCAGATCGGCATCTACTTCGCCCTGTACGAATCCAAGTTCAAGGCTTACCCGACCCCGGGTGGCGACACCTGGTTCGGCCTCCTGTGGCGCTCCGACATGGCGACGGACGGCAACCTGTTCCGTTGCGCAGTGGTCGGCAAGGCCGGCACCGGATGCCACTTCCAGGGCCTCACGGCTGGCGGCGGCAGCTACACCCCGGCGGGCGGCTCGGCCTACTCCATCCCGACCTCCGGGATCACGGACGGCGCTCCCCCGGACTTCCCGATGTGCTGCGATGACAACCAGGGCACGACCCCGAACCACGGCTCCAACGACGACCGCAACGTCCTGTTCTTCCAGGGCCGCGTCGACGTGTTCGCGATCGCTTCCCCGACGGAAGCCCTCGTGGACGGCCTGCTCGCGACGGTTTCGTGGGTGGCTCCGGCCGGCACGAAGTAGCTCGAACGGATCCTTCGACGGCTCCCGGGTTTCCCGGGGGCCGTTTTTTTTTGTCCCGCCAGGCCCGCCTGCGCGCCGGCGTATCCCGGGGCGGTCCTTTGTTGTAACTTTCCGCCTGTGGCCACCCCCGCGCTCCCCGATACCGACCGAACATCGCGACCCTGGCTCGCCCCCGCCGCCGTCTTCGCCGCCGCCTTCGCCGTCCGCATCGCGGTCGCCCTCGAAGCCTGGAACCACATTCCGTTCCTGAAAGCCCCCGTCGTGGACGGGTCCGAATACTTCATCCGCGCCAGGGAAGTCGCCGCCGGCGCGTGGTGGTCCCACAAGATGGAAATCCACCCGCCCCTGTACGGCTGGTTCGCCGGGACCGTCTTCTCGATTTTCGGCGACGCTTCCTTCGCGCTCTACGCCCTCCAGGCCCTCCTCGGCGCAGGCACCGCCGTCCTCCTCTGGCGCTTCACAAAAATCCTCGCCGGCCCCCGCGCCGCCCTCGCCGCCGGAGCGCTCGCCGCCGCCGCCTGGCCCGCCGTCTTCCAGGAAGTCCACGCCTCCGCCGCCGGCCTCTCGCTCTTCCTCGCCGCCGCCACCCTCAACCTCGCCGAATGGGCCTCGCGTGGCCGCCCCCTTCGCGCCCTCGCCCCCGGAATCGCCGTCGGCCTCGCCGCCATCGCCCACGGCATGATGCTCGCCTTCGGCCTCGTCCTCCTCCTCCCGCTCCTCGAGCGCACCCGCCGCGGCGCCATCGCCGCCGCCGCAGGACTCGCCGCCGCCCTCATCCCCACCCTCGCCGTCTGCGCCCATAACGCCACCCTCGACGACGGCGCCTACGCCCTCCAGGCCAACGTCGGTCTCAATATCTGGATCGGTAATAACCCCGCCGCCGACGGCTACCCCAACCTCCCGCAGGGCCCCCCCTACGACGACACCGTTGACCGCGCCTGGCGCGCCGGCCATCTCACCAGCGCCGAACAGGACCGGTACTTCCGCGGCGAAGCGCTCCGCTGGGCGGCCTCGCACCCGTTTCGCTGGGCGGCGCTGTGCGGGAAGCGCCTCCTCGGCACGTGGAGCGCGGCGGAAGTGGACTCGTCGATGGACGCCGGCGTGTTCGAGGAAGGACTGACGCTGGACTGGCTCGCGTTCGCCCGCTGGGGCGTGCTCGCGGCCCTCGCGCTGCCGGGCGCGGTGCTGATCTGGAAGCGCTTCCCGGACCATCGCCGCCTGTGGCTTGCGGGCGCGGCGGCGACGGGGATTCCGCTCCTGCTGCTGGTGACCTCGAACCGCTATCGCGTGCCGCTGCTCGTCGCGCTGGTGCCGGCGGCGGGAGTCGCGCTGGAAGCGGCGTGGACGGGCAGGCGGGCGCTCGCGACGAAGGCGGGCGCGGGGCTCGCGGCGCTCGCCGTCGCCGGCGGCGCGCTGTCGTTTGCGAATCCGCTCGGCGTGCGCACGGGGGCTTACTGCGACCGCGATATGCTGCTCGGCGCTTCGCACGCCGCGCTCGGCGATCTCCCCGCGGCGGAGCGGCACTTTGCGGCCGCGCTGGTCCGCCGCCCGAACGACGCGTACGTGATGCTCATGCTCGGCCGCGTCTACTACCGGGCGGAGCGGGTGGACCTGGCGGTCGAGAGGACGCTCCAGGCGCTGGCCGCGCGCCCGGCCTACACGGACGCCGTGGTGCAGCTCGCCACGATCCTCCCGGGGGGCAACCGCGACGCCGAAGTGCATCGGGCGTTCCGGGAAGCGATGCAGGCGGACCCTTCCGATCCGCGCCTTCCGGGGCGCTACGGGGAGTGGCTTCTGTCGAAGGGGCTTCGCGGCGACGCGATCGCCCCGCTCCGGCGCGCGGTGGACCTTCAGCCTCGATCCCGGGGGTACCGCGCGAACCTCGGGATGGCCCTTCTCGCCTCTTCCCGACCCGCCGACGCCGAGCCGCTTTTCCTCTCCGTCCTCGAGGACGACCCTTCACATCCCGACGCCCTTTACGGCGCTGCGGCGTGCGCGCTGGCGAGGGGGGATCGAGGGGAAGCGATCCGGCTGGGGAGGGCGGCGGCGGAGGCAGGGCACCCTGGGGCGGCGGAGCTGCTGGAACGCGCGTCGCATCCTTGACTTCGCCTTCCCGGAAGGGCTAGACTCCTCATTCGATGTCGTGGGGGCAAACCCGCTATTTATAGGAGAGGTCCGCATGCGTTTCGGATCCCGATTTGTCCTTACCTCGACCGTCCTGGCGTGCATCGCGGGAGTGGCCGGGGCGGACGTGAAGAAGCGGTGGGAACTGACGTTCGACCACGAGCGTCCGGAGCACTACACCTACCGGTCCCCGCTCGGCGTGGAGTCGAACTTCTGGTACTTCGTGTACACGGTGACCAACGGCACGCCGCAGGCCTGTCCGCTGATTGTGGACGTGGCGCTGCATGTTGACGGCCGCAACTGGCAGCAGCCGGGGTTCTACCCGGTTGAGGAGAACGCGATCATCGCGGAAGCCGACCGGATGGGCGGCTACGCGACGGGGATCCAGAAGGAACTGATCGAGGACTTCAAGAAGCGCCGCAAGTACCTGAACAAGGGCGACCAGCGCAAGGTGGCGGTGCTTCAGCCCGGCGAATCGGTGCACTGCCTGGCGATCTTCCAGGACAAGGGTTACCGCTACAACGACGTCGAGGTGATGGTGAGCGGGCTGGTCGATCCGGTGACGTTCAAGTCGGAGCGGCCGGAGGGGAAGAGCACGGCGGAGAGCAGGATCTACCTGCGCTACGAGAACAGCGTCTTCCGCCTCACGTACGGGCGCGACGGCGACCAGTTCTACAGCTTCCAGCGTGGCCTTGAGCTGAAGAAGCACGACTGGGTGGTGGTGGGCGTGAATCCCGCGGTGACGAAGACGGACATCGCGGAGCTGGTGAGCGCGATGACGAACGACGATCCGCTGATCCGCCGGGTGGCGCAGGACCTGCTGATCCGGTACACGGCGGCGGCGCGCAAGGACATGGACCTGGCCAAGCTGCTTTCCGAGGACCCGAAGGACAAGGTCGAGGCGCTGAAGCTGGCGAAGGCGACGTTGTCGGAGCTCGCAAAGATGAAGGGCTGGAAGGACAACCAGCCGCTGCTGTTCTCGATGCTGAAGGACCAGTTGATTTCGCGGATCCCCGAGATTCCGGCCGAGATTGCGGAATTGAAGCGAGGGGCGGCGCTGAACGACGACCAGATCAAGAGCCTGGTGGAACAGCTCAAGGTGGTCGTGACGCACGCCCGCGAGCGGAAGTGCCCGATCCCGACGTACGTGGAATCGGTGATGACGCGCGAGAACCCGACGAGCGAAGTGGTCTACGACTGGATCTGCGGGTACGAGGACAAGCAGATGGGGATCATTTACCCCGGCGTCCAGCAGTGGAAGGAGTTCATCACGGACGTGGTCGGCAACCAGCAGCAGGGGCAGTTCAACTTCATCGAGTCGATGTTCGACTCGCTCGAATCCGAAACGTGGACGGACCCGTTTGTTCGCGACGTGGCGATTTCGGTCCTGAAGGACGTGGCCACGGACGAGCGGATGACGGTGGACGTGTCCGGGTACGATCCCAAGATCTCCTGGGCCGAGCAGAAGCCCGAGGTGAAGGACGCGATTCTCCGTTGGCGCGAGTGGTGGAGCCGGAACCGCGACGAGAGCTACTGGAACGGCGCGACGAAGTCGTTCGAGCCGAAGAAGAAGTAAACGAGCCATCGATCGAGACCCCGCCCCGCAAAGGGCGGGGTTTTTTTGTGTCCCGGACGCCCTTGCGGAATCGGGTGAAATCCGATGGAATGCTGGCCGCCACTTCGGCGTTTCCTATACACACCCGATTCCAGGAGGACGTCATGCGCCTGTTTTCCGTAGCCGCGGCTTTCGCCTTCATGGCGCTCGCCGCGCTGGCGGACGAAGTTCCCGCCACGACCGTGCAGCTCAAGATCGGCGGGGTGTCCTGAGCGGTTTCCTGAGGGAAAGCCATCACGAAGTCCCTCGAGGGCCTGGAAGGCGCCTCCAATGTGCTGTCGAAAGCGACCGATGAATTCGAACTGACGTTCAGGGCCGGGGCGAAGTTCTCCCCGTCGATCATCAAGACGGTGCTGCCCAAGAAGTACTCGATCGACGCGATGCAGGTCGCGACGTCGGGCGAACTCGCGGCGTCCGAGAAGCCCGAGGACAAGACGCTGTGGCTCGTGCTGAAGTCGGGCCAGAAGGTGGCCCTCGCGAACCGGGCTGCCAAGGACGACAAGGACAAGCCCGAGGACGTCGTGGCGAAGCTGGGCGAGGCGCTGAAGGCCGGCACGAAGGCCGCGCGCGTCGAGGGCACGATGATCGAGGACAAGGACGGGAACCTCACGCTTCAGCTCGCGAAGGGCGAGGCCGTGGCGGAGAAAGTCGAAGAGAAGAAGTAGCGTCCGATGATTCACGCGGGCCGCGGAGCCTCAGGCTTCGCGGCCCGCTGTCGTTGTCCCCCAAGTCCTTGGACCTGCCTGTCGGCCGCGGGCGTGAGCAGGAAGCGAACCTGGCCCGTCGGGCGAAGTCGGCCGAAACAGACACCCTTACATCTGACCGACTGCATGCCGACGAAGGTCGACGGGCCGGGTTCGCTTCCTGCTCACGCCCGCGGCGGCCAGTTGTGACGCCGTTCTACCGTGAGTTTCATGATTTCCGCCGCCGCAGTCCGCAGGTCGCCCAGGATCTTCCAGCCCGCGGCGTAGCGCCGGAGCATCCGCCACCGGTCGGCGCGTGTCAGGACCGGCAGCGCCGCGTTCAGCTGGGCCAGCGCCCGCACCGCGTCCGGTCGGCGCACGCGCCGGAACTCGAGGTCCTCGAGGTCGAGGAACACGAAGCGTGTCGGGCCGTCGGCGAGGAGGTTGTTGGCCTTGAGGTCGCGGTGGTGGACTTCGGCCCGGTGGAGGCGCGCCACGAGCGCCGCGAGGCCCTCCAGGAACGGCCGGCGGTCCTTGAGGCGTGAGACGTCCTCGCGGCAGTAGCGGTCGAGCGGTTTGCCCGGCGTTTCGCGCGCGATGAAGGCCGACCGCCCTTTCTGCTCGACGAGGCCGATCGCCTCCGGCGCCGGCAGCCCTCGCACGCGCAGCCCCTGCGCGCCGATCCACGCCGCCCGCGCAGGGCTCCCGCGGATCCAGTTGCGGATCGCCCGGAACGGCCCGCCGGTCTTCCACTCCTTCACGACCACCCCTTCGAACACCGACATCCGCCGCCCTTCGAGCACCTTCGACGCCAGCCCCGCTTCGCACAGCTTGTCGTGGTGCGCCACGGCCGTCAGCGCGTCCTCCGGCGTCGCCGGCCGCCTCGCGATCACGAGGCCCCCGGGGACGCGCTTCACCGCAAACCCCGTCGATTCCTTCAGGCACCGCCGCGTCCGGCTCGCGACGTGGCGGCGGCGGAAGGCGTCGGCGTGGAGATTTGCGCGACGGACGCGCTCCTCGAGGGCGGCGCCGGGGCCGAGGGCGGACTTCATGAAGCGCATGACGTCGGCGCGGGAGGCGATGCGGGACAGGGAGTAGGCGAACTGCCCGACGGCGCGTTCTTCGTCCTTCGCGGACACGGGGCCGATGCGGCCTCGGTGGAGGTCGATGACGTGCAGGTGGCCGCCGGCGACGAGGACGTTCCCGGTGTGGAGGTCGAGGTGGAGGAAGCCGGCGGCGTTCATGGAGCGGAGCAGTGCGGCGATGGCGGGGACGAGGTCGCGGCGGAAGGCTTCCTTGAGCGGCAGCGCGCGCGGGATTTCCTGCATGGCGAGCACGGCGCCGCCTCCGGGGGCCGGCGACCACGCGACGGGGCGCGGCACCGGGATGCCGCGCGCGGCGAGGTGCGTCAGCGCGGCCCACTCGCTCCCGGCCTGGTCGCGGCGTTTCTTGTAGTGCTTGATGAAGAGCCCCTCGGCGCGGAAGAGGGCGCGGACGGAGTTTTCCTTCTCGGGCGCGCGCGGCGGGAACCAGCCGTCTTCGCGGCCGATCAGGGCGCGCGTGAGGGATTCTGCGCCGGGGGCGATCGTCCAGGACCAGCCGCTCATGCGCGCCCCTTTTCGCGGGCGATCTCGCGGTAGACGGCGATGACCTTCTCGATGTTCGCGTCGATGGAGTGGCGCTCGGCCGCGGCGCGGGCGGCCTCGCCCATCGCGGCCCGCTTTGCCGCATCGCCCACGAGCGGCTCGATCGCGGCCGCCAGCTCGCCGGGGGCGCGCGGGTTCTCGACGACGACGCCGTCCACGCCGTGCGTCACGACCTCGCTGGCCCCCGCCTGGCGCGACACCACCACCGGGATCCCGGTCGCCATCGCTTCCAATGTCACCGTTCCGAACGCGTCGTACAGCGTGGGAAACAGCAGCAGGTCCGCGCGGCCGTACTCGGCGGGCATGTCCGCCTGCGGCCCCGCGAACTCGACGCGCCCCGCGATTCCGAGCCGCGCCGCCCGGGCCTTGTACGGCGCCGCATCGCCGCGGCCGACCACGCGCAGCCGCCAGCCGCCCTTGACCCGCGCCACGGCCTCCAGCGCCTGCTCCAGCCCCTTGCGCTCGAAGCCGCTTCCCGCGAAGAGCAGCCGCACCTGGCCGTCGGGGGCCACGCGGTTGCGCGGGTGGAACTTCTCCACGTCGGTCCCGTTATGGATGACCAGGCACTCCTCGAGGGGCACGCCGTGAATGCGGTGCACCTCCTCCGCCACCCGCTTCGAAATGCACACCAGCCGCCGCCAGCACCGCTTCGCAAACACTTCCTTCTCCAGGCGGATCAGCGCGCGGTCCTTCGGGTGGAACAGGAACCAGAGAGGGCCGGGCTCGCGGCCCTTGGTCTGGCGCAGGTATTCCTCGTGGCAGCCGCCGCCGACGCGCAGGAGGTCCTGGGTGAAGGCGCGGCCGAAGCCGTGGACGCAGTCGTAATCGTCGAGGTGGACGGCGCGGGCGACATCGCGGGCGAAGGCGTTGTACTTGAGGTGGCCGATCGAGACGCCGGGGACGTCGTGGAATGCGACGCCGGGCGTCTCGCCCTCCCGCCTCCGGCACCAGACGTGCACCTCGTGGCCGCGCTTCACCAGCCCCCGCGCCAGGTCGAAGACGTACCGTTCCACGCCGCCGCGCGTCTCGCTCCAGGTGTAGAGGACGAGCGCGATCTTCACGCGGGGCCGCCCCCGGCGGCGTCGTGCCCCTTCGTGCGCTCCCAGAGCTTCACCTGGCGGGTGAACACGTTGAAGGAGCTCGCGACCGCGATCACGAAGCCGGCGAGACCGTCGAGAAAGCCGGCCTTCAAAATAAAAACTTCGAAGAACTTCCAGGGCGGCTTGAACAGGAGAGCGAAGAGCGAGAAGCGCCGGCCCTTGTCGAACAGCTCCTTCGACGCCGCTTCCGAGAACGCGTTGATCGTGCGGACCTGGTGGGCGAAGTTCCTGTACGTGAAGTGCTGGATCTCGCCCTTGAGCCGCGACTTCTTTCCCTCGAGGGCGAAATGGTCGTGCGGGTCCGTGCCGGCGAACCTGCCCTTCGATTTCCGGAAGAGGCGGAGCTTGAGGTCCGGGTACCAGCCGCAATGGTTGATCCACCGGCCGAGGTACCACGTGTGGCGCGGGATGTCGTAGCCGTCGGCCTCCGGTTTTTCGAGGAGTTTCGGGATTTCCGCGCGCAGTTCGGGGGAGACGCGTTCGTCGGCGTCGAGGCAGAAGACCCAGTCGTGCGTGCAGTGCTCGAGCCCGGCCTGGCGCTGCTCGTTGATGCCGTTCCACTTGCGCTGGACGACGACGGCGCCCATCTCGCGGGCGATGTCGCAGGTCTTGTCGGTCGAGAACGAATCCACGACGACGACCTGGTCGGCCCACGAGAGCGTCTCGAGGCACGCGCGGATGTTCGCTTCCTCGTTGAGCGTGATCACGAACGCCGTGATTTTCGCGCGCTCGCTCATGCGATCCACCTTTCGCAGGCGGCCCACACCTGGTTCACCGTGAGGTCGCGCATGCACGGGTGGTCGATCGGGCACTCGCGCAGCAGGCAGGGGGAGCACTCGACCTTGTGCTGCACGATCGCGTTCCGGTCGCCGAAGGGCCTCGTGGTCCGCGGGTCCGTCGGCCCGAAAATGGCCACCACCGGCGCCCCGACCGCCGCCGCCACGTGCATCGGCCCCGTGTCGTTCGTCACGAAGACCGCGCAGCGCTCGATCAGCGCGGCGAGGCGGGGAAGCGTTGTCTTGCCGGCGAAGTTCACGCCGGACGCGCCGATGTCGCCGGCGACCTGCGCCCCGAGCGCCGCCTCCGCCGGCCCGCCGACCACCGCCACCCGGTACCCGCGCTTCGCCAGCCGCCGGCCGATTTCCACGAAGCGCTCCGGGTACCACTGCTTGGCCTTGCCGTAGGTCGCGCCGGGATTGAGCCCCGCCCACCGGCCGCCCGGCATCTGGTCCGCCGCCCAGGCCTTCGCTTCCGCCGGGGGCACGATCTCCGGCGCAGACGCACGGGGCACTTCGCCGAACGGTCGCAGCACTTCGAGGTAGTAGGCGACGCGGTGGTTCGTCATCAGCTTCTCGGAGCGTTCGATGGCGTCCGTCAGGACCGGCTTGCGCGCGTCCCCCGCGAACCCCACGCGCCGCGGGATGCGCGACGCGAACGGCGCGAGCGACGCGCGGAGGGAGCGGGGAAAGATGAACGCGACGTCGAATTTCGCGCGGCGCAGCTTCGCCACGAGCCCGATGAACGGCAGGAACCCTCCGCCGTACGCCAGCACCTCGTCCACCGCCGGCTCGCAGCGGTACAGGTCGGCCAGGTTGCTCTTCGTCAGCACCGAGACGCGCGACCCCGGAAAACGCGCCTTGATCGCGCGGATCGCCGGCAGCGACATCACGACGTCGCCGAGCCAGTTCACGCCTTTGATGAGGATGTTCTTCACTTTCCCCTCCCGGTAACGGCCCACCAGAACCGGTGCCGCCTCATCTTCGACTCGGCCGCTGCGATCGCCTTCTTCGCGGCTTTGCGGTCGCGGACGAAGTAGATCATGAGGAAGCGAAAGAGCGCGAACCTGGGGAGAGGGAGGTGCTGCTTTTCCAGCGAGCGGTAAAGGCGCGCGAGGTTGTCGAGGCGCGCGCTTTCGGGAAGGGGCCGCTTCACCTTCGATCCGGCGAGGTCGATGATGCGGACGTCGCCGTCGCGGGTGACGAGGATGTTCTGGAGGTTGAGGTCGGCGTGCCAGAGGCCGGAGTCGTGCATGCGGCGCACGGCCGCGGCGACGGCGGCGACGGGCACGGCAGGGAACCCGCGCGGCGCTTCGCCCGCTACGAGGTCGCGCAGGGTCGCCGCGTTCTCGATGGTGCGGGTGACGACGTCGAGGCGCCAGGCGAGGCCGCGTTTTTCCGCGCGGACGCCGAGGACTTCGGCGACATCGACGCCCTCGCGGAGGAGTTTTTCGCTGATCTGCATTTCGTCCCAGGCGGACTTGGGGGACCAGTGGCGGTCTCCGAGGAGGCCGCCGAGGGCGCCGCCGCGCCTGCAGTGGCGGATGAGGAGGCCGCCGGGGAGTTCGCGGACGCCGCCGCGGCCGCCGCCGAGGGGGCGTGAAGCGGCCTCGATCGCGGGCCACGGTTGCGCGAGGATTGCGCGGAGGTCGTCGTGGCCGGGCGCGGTGGTGACGAGAAGGCCGCGGGGGTTGTCCGGCAGGGTCATCGTTCTCGGCGGGGCGCCGTTTGAGGGAAGGGCGGCCGGCGGGGAACGGGTGACAAGGCCCATGCGGGGCTGCAATAAGCCCTTGGCATTATAGTGCTTGCGGCGAACGAATCAATCGTTGCCCTTGACTCAACCTCCGGGCGATCCTTAACCTGACACCCGCGTGAGCGACTCTCCCGAATCGGACAAGCCGTCTCCCACTCCCCCCCGGAAGGATCCCCGTCCGCGGTTTCCACCGCCGAAGGGGGAGGGCAAGCCGGACACTTCGCCATTCGACTTCGATTCCATCGACGACGTCGAGCTTCCGAAGTCTGTCCACACGCCGACGCCGCCCGCGATGCGCAAGCCGAATGTCTCGACGCCCACGCCGGGCTTCGGCCCGACGGGCGCCACCGCCCCCGGCGCCCAGCGCGCTTCCACCCCGACCCCGCCTGGGCAGCGCCGTATTCCTTCCACGGGCGCGCCGACGCCGCGATTTGACTGGGGAGCGCTGGGTGTGGACGGAAAGCCGCGGCCAGCGGGGCCGGTGAAGGGCGGCGTGGGGCGGGACGACAGCATCCCGGTCGTGGACGTGGACGACGCCTCGCCGTCGCCGACGGTCGCGCTGAACAAGTCGCAGCTGAATCCGCCGCCGGGAGCGCCGCGCGCGCCGGGCGGCCCGCCCACGCCGCCGCCGCGCCCGCCGTCTGCCGCCCGTCCCGCAGCCCTGCGCGCGCCGACGCCGGTTCCCGGTGCACCTGTCCGCGGGACCCCCACGCCTCCGCCCCAGCGGATTCCTTCTTCCCCGGAAACGGTTACCCCCGGCGACCTGCCGAAACCCGATAACACGCCCCTGGAGATCGAGGACGATGCCACCACCAACAAGCGCATCGGTATCACTCCGCCCAAGGGCTCCCCGCCGGCCCGGACCGCGGCGTCCCCGGGACATCCCGCCCCGGAGAGGCCGCTTCAGATTGCAGGTGAAACGAAGAAGGTCGAGCGCCCCGCGGCCACGCCGGGCCCCGCGACGCCGCCCGCACCCGTCCGCCCGGGCAATCCCAACATCAACTTCGACCGGATCCTGATCATCCGCCTCTCCGCCCTCGGCGACTGCGTCCACGTCCTCCCCGCCTTCGCCAACCTCCGCAAAGCGTTCCCTCACGCGAAAATCGCCTGGGCCATCGAGGACCGCTTCGCTTCACTCCTCGACGGCCTCCCCGGCCTCGACCAGGTCCTCGTCTTCCCGCGCCGCGAGTTCCGCGGGATCTGGTGGAAGCCGTGGCTCTGGCCCAGCAGCGTCCTGCGCGCCATGAAGACCGCCAAGGCGATCCGCGCGTTCGCACCGACCGTTGCGTTTGATTTCCAGGGAAACCTGAAGTCGGCGATGCACATGAAGGTCTGCAAGGCGCCGGCCAAGATCGGGCTGGACGAGGCCAAGGAAGGCGCGGAGAAGCACTACAACTACCGCGTGAAAATCGACGGCGTGGTGCATCGCGTCGAACGCGGGCTCCAGCTGCTGCGTGCCGCCGACGTGCCGGTCAGCGTCGCCCGCGTTTCGCCCGCGATCGCCGAGCGCGACCGCGCGGCCATCGACGCCTGGATCCGGGAGAAAAACGCACGCCACACCGTCGTCTGCCACATCGGGACCTCCGCGTTCGGCGCCATCAAGCGCTGGCCCGTCGAAAAATGGGCGCGCGTCGGCGCCCTCCTGTCCCGCGAAGGCCAGCGCACCGTCCTCTTCGCCTGGGGCCCCGGCGAACGCGAGATCGCCGAAGCGGCCGCCCGCGGCGCCGCTTCCGATCGCGTCTTCGCCGGCCCGGACACGCCGCGCATCGGCGCCCTCGCCGCCCTCGTTGCACGCGCTTCCGTCGTCATCGGCTGCGATTCGGGCCCCTTGCACCTGGCGGCGATGATGAACGCGCCGGTGGTCGGGCTTTACGGGCCGAAGGATCCCGCGGTTTACGGGCCGTGGTGCGACCGGCATGTGGTGGTCTGGAAGGGGATGCCCTGCTCGCCGTGTACGAAGCGGGACTGCGACATCACGGACTGCATGAACCTGATTGAGCCTGAGGAAGTGGCGCAGGCGGCGGAAGGGTTGCTGACGCGGATCAAGTCGCCGGCGGCGCTGGCGGGGCAAGCGGGAGGGGCGGGGAAGACGTTGTGGGCCTCGGGGGAAGGGTGGGAAGTGGGGAAGGAAGAGGTGCAGTGAGAGAGGTTTGGGGTTGGGGGTTGGGGGTTCCGGAAGTTGAGTTCGGAGTTCTGAGTTCGGAGTTCGGGGTTCGGTTGGGGTTGGGGGTTGGGGGTTCCGGAAGTTGAGTTCGGAGTTCTGAGTTCGGAGTTCGGGGTTCGGTTGGGGTTGGGAGTTGGGGGTTGGGAGCTGGGGGTTAGGAGTTGAACGGATGGGATTGACGGCGGCGGCGGTGATTCCGGCACGATTTGCAGCGCAACGGCTGCCGGGGAAGCCGCTGCTCAATGAGACGGGGAAATTCCTGATCCAGCACGTCTGGGAGCAGGTGCGGCTGGCGCGGAACGTGTCGCGGATCCTGATCGCGACGGACGACCTGCGGATTTTCGACGCGGTGAAGTCGTTCCGCGGGACGCCGGTGATGACGCGGGTGGATCACCCTTGCGGGACGGACCGGATCGCGGAGGTCGCGGCGGGGCTCGAGGAAGAGATCATCGTGAATGTCCAGGGCGACGAGCCGGAGGTCGCGCCCGAGGCGATCGAGCAGCTGGTCGAGCTGGCGCGCACGAGTGAAGCGCCGGTGGCGACGCTGGCGTGCGAGTTCGAGAAGGCGGACCCTGCCGATCCCGCGAAGGTAAAGGTCGTGCGCGACCGCGCCGGGAACGCGCTCTACTTCTCGCGGTCGCTCATCCCGTTCCCTCGCGGCGAGGGCGCGAAACCGCTGCTGCACGTCGGCATGTACGCGTACCGGCGCGACTTTCTCCTGCGATTCCCGACGCTGACACCCACTCCTCTCGAGAAGACCGAGAAGCTCGAGCAGCTCCGCGTCCTCGAGCACGGCTTCAAAATCGCCGTCGGCCTCACGGCGCCCGGGCCCGGCGGCATCGATACGCCGGAGGATTACCGGGCGTTCGTGAAGCGCCACGCCGAGGCCTGCTACGGCGGATCGTGAGCGGTGGACTAGGGACACCCGAGTTTTCGGGAGTGCGATCATGTGGTTTGAAGACGGCAGCCACACGCAACAGTGGTCAGAGGTTGTCCACACGAACGGCCGTAGCCTGGCAGGCAAAGGCCGCAGTTCCCGTTCCCGTGCGCGTGCCCGTGCCCGTGCCCGGCCGTTTGAACCGCCGACACCGCGCAAACCACGACCGGGCACGGGCACGCGCACGGGCACGGGTACGGGAAAGGGAAAGGCCGTAATCTCTGGCACTTTGTCCTGTTCAGTAGAGAATGCCTCCCCCAGAATGAAACTTTTACTCCCGCCCTCTTCTGGGAACGCAAGTGCCTAAACACATCTTCGTCACCGGTGGCGTCGTCAGCTCGCTCGGGAAGGGGCTGACCTCCGCAGCGATCGGCACTCTTCTCGAGTCGCGCGGTCTGCGCGTGTCCCTCCAGAAGATGGACCCGTACATCAACGTCGATCCCGGGACCATGTCGCCCTTCCAGCACGGCGAGGTTTACGTGACGCCGGACGGCGCCGAGACCGACCTCGACCTCGGGCACTACGAGCGCTTCACCAACGCCCGCATCTCGCGCGACTCGAACTTCACGACGGGGCGCATCTACCTCAACGTGATCCAGAAGGAACGGCGCGGGGAGTACCTGGGGAAGACGGTGCAGGTCGTGCCGCACATCACGAACGAGATCAAGGACTCGATCCGCCGCGCGGCCTCTTCGGACGTGGACGTCGCGATCACCGAGGTCGGCGGCACGGTCGGCGACATCGAGTCGCTTCCGTTTCTCGAGGCCATCCGCCAGATGGGGTGGGAACTCGGGCGCGACAACGTCTGCTACCTGCACCTGACGCTGATCCCGTACCTGCGGGCGTCGGGCGAGATGAAGACGAAGCCGACGCAGCACTCGGTCGGCAAGCTGCGCGAGATCGGTATCCAGCCGGACTTCCTGCTCTGCCGGACGGAGCTGCATATCGGGGAGGAAGAGCGCTCGAAGATCGGGTTGTTCTGCAACGTGCCGCCGTCGCACGTGATTGAGGAGAAGGACGTCGACACCTCGATTTACGAGCTGCCGATCGTGCTGGCGAACCAGTCGCTGGACGAACTGGTGGTGCAGCACCTGAAGCTGCCCGCCGGCAAGCGCGACATTTCGAGCTGGGAGCGGATCGTGGCGATTCTCAAGGATCCGCCGCGGACGGTGGAGATCGGCGTGGTCGGGAAGTACCTCGAGGTGAACGACTCCTACAAGTCGATGTGGGAAAGCCTGACGCACGGCGGGATCGCGAACCAGGCGAAGGTGCGGATCCGGAAGGTCAACGCGCAGGAAGTCGAGAAAGTCGGCGCGGAGAAGCTGCTGGCGGGGGTGCACGGCGTGCTCGTGCCGGGCGGATTCGGCGAGCGCGGCGTCGAGGGGAAGATCACGGCGATCAAGTGGGCGCGCGAGAAGCAGGTTCCGTTCTTCGGGCTCTGCCTCGGCATGCAGTGCGCCACGATCGAGTACGCGCGCAGCGTCTGCGGCATCAAGGCCGCGAACTCCATGGAGTTCGCGCCGGCCGGCTCCGATTCCGTGATCTGCCTCATGGACACCCAGAAGCACGTCGTGGACAAGGGCGGCACCATGCGCCTCGGCTCCTACCCGTGCCACGTCTCCAAGGGGTCACGCGCCTGGCAGGCCTACGGCTCCGAACTCGTCCACGAACGCCACCGCCATCGCTTCGAATTCAACAACACCTACCGCGAGACCCTCGAGAAAGCCGGCTTCCGCATCAGCGGCACTTCGCCAGACGGCAAGCTCGTCGAGATCATCGAACTCGAGGACCACCCGTGGTTCCTCGCGACCCAGTTCCATCCCGAGTACCAGTCGAAACCGACGGCCGCGCACCCGCTGTTCCGGGCGTTCGTGAAAGCGGCCCTCGATCATGCGGAGAGGGTGAAATGACGGAAGAGACGCCGGGGCCGGTGAAGAGGGTGGACGAGGACTGGAAGAAGCGCGCGGCGGACGAGAAGGCGAAGATGCAGGCGGCGAAGGCTGCGCCTGCGGCGCCCGCGAAGGGCGCGGCGCCGGCCGCGGGGGCGGGCGAAGCGGCGCCGGAGACGCCGGCCGAGGAGCCGCCGCCGCAGGGGGGCCGCCGCCGGGGCGGGCCGTTCGAGATGCTGGTCACGATGCTCGTGCAGCAGGCCACGATGATGCTGGGCCTCGTCGCCGACCCGATGACGGGCGAGCGCTACCAGGACATCGGGCAGGCCCGGATGATCATCGACATGCTCACCACGCTGAAACTCAAGACCAAGGGCAACCTCTCGGCCGACGAAGACCGCTTCCTGTCCAGCGCCCTGGGCGAACTGCAGATGGAGTTCGTGGCGCTGGCGGAGGAGATGCAGAAGCGTGCGAAGCCGCCGAGGAAAGGTCCGTAGTCCGCCAGGTCACGACCAACCCAGGAGCAGCCATGCGCCGCCTGATCGCCGCCACGCTCGTCGCCGTCACCGCTTCATCGTGTTCCTCGACGCAGAAACCCCCGCCGACGAATCTCGGGCGGATCATTGCGTGCACGATGAAGGAGCAGGGGGAGTGGGGTTTCTGGCTGATCTACCTGGAGGACAGTTCGCAGAAGCGGGTGAGCCTGGCGACGGATGCGGGGCCGGACTGGTCGCCGGACGGGACGCAGGTGGCGTGGTCGGACGGGACGAAGCTGCGGGTGATGCAGCTGGACGGGCAGCACGGGCGGGCGATCGAGGGGGGCCCGGGCTGGGCGCCGGCGTGGTCGCCGGACGGGAAGATGCTGGCGTACGGGACGCTGAACTCGATCCAGTCGCGCGAGATCGACGGCTCGAACGCGCGCGTGTGGACGGTGGCGGACGTGGCGTGCGAGCACCCGACGTGGTCGCCTGACGGAAAACGGCTGGCGGTGACGGACTCGAAGGGTGACCTGGTGATCACGGACGGGACGAGCGAGATTCGCGTGCCCCTGAACGGCGCGAGGCACCCGGACTGGTCGCCGGACGGGAAGCGGATCCTGCTGGATGCGCCGGATGGGGTGATCCGCGCCTACATGGTGGACAGCGGCGAGATCGTGCCGGTCGGCAACGCGCGGGGGGCTGACCCGAGCTGGCTGCGCGACGGCAAGTCGTTCCTGACGGTGTGGCTGGGTTCGGGGGACGAAGCGCCCTCGGTGTACGAGTGGGACGCGGAGGGCGGCTTCGGGAAGAAGCTGACGAGCCGTTCGGAGATCCGGGACGCTTCCGGCAACTGGTAAGGGCGCACGAAAAAACGCGGTGCGCCAGGCTGCGTCGGCCGACTTCTGGGTGGGGGAAGGGTTTTTCGATGGATGGCCGACTCCGCCCGGCGCATCGCGTTTTTTCGTGCGCCCTCGAAGTCTCCCGACTGGGAAGGGAGCCTACACCCGCTTGCCGACAAGGTCCTTCACCCGCTGTTTCAGGTCGTCCAGGTCGAACGGCTTCGTCACGCAGGGGGTGCGGAATTCCTCGAGGAAGCTCCGTCCGTCGTCGCCGTGGGTGTCGCCGGTGATGACCATGAACCGTCGCGCCAGGGCGGGCTTATGGGCGCGGAGCCAGGCGTAGACCTCGCGGCCGGGGAGGTCGCGGAGGCGCAGGTCGCAGAGGACCGCTTCGAAGTCGTGGGACTCGAGCGTCTGGATGGCCTCGCGGCCGCCCTCGCACGCGGTGACGTCGTGGTCTTCGCGGAGGGCGTGGGTGACGAGCACTCGAATGGAGTCTTCGTCGTCGACGATGAGCACGCGGGGGCGGGTGGCGGGGGGCGTGACGGCACGTGGAAGTGGGGTGACGGGCCCGCGGAAGATTCCGCTTCCCGGCTGGGCGAGGGGGATGGAGATGGTGAATCGCGCGCCGCCGCCCTGGGAATTTGCGGCGCGGATGGAACCGCCGTGGGAGCGGACGCAGGAAGTGGCGACGGAGAGGCCCAGCCCGGTGCCTGACCCGGGGGGCTTGGTCGTGAAGAAAGGGTCGAAGATGCGCTTGAGGTGATCGGGCGGAATCCCCGGCCCCTCGTCCTCGAAGGTGAATTCCACGTGCGGCCCGGAATCGGCGAGCGCCCGGGGCGGATCGCTGCCGGTGCGCGGCACCGGCGAGCCGGCCGGGATGACCCGGGAGCCGATGGTGAGACGCTTGCCGGATCCCGCTCCCGACATCGCCTGGATCGCGTTGTCGGCGATGTTGAAGAACGCGCGCTGCATGAGCGAAGCGTTCGCGGGGAGGCTCGGGATCGACGGAGCTAGGTTCCACACGACCGTCACTCCCGCCGCCGCGCGTGCGGGCTCCAGCTGGGACAGCGCTTCACGCGCCACCGCGTTCAGGTCGGTGGGCTGGCGGGCGCCCGCGAGTTCGTGGGTCGAGTCGAGAAGCGAGCCGACGACTTCGCGGGCGGCGCGGGCGGCGCGTTCGACGCGGTCGACCTGGGTGCGCTGCTCGGGCGTCAGCGGGCTGCGCCCGAGGACCTGTGCAAAGCCGAGGATCGGGGCGAGGAGATTGTTCAGCTCGTGGCAGATGCCGCTTGCCATGCCTCCCAGCGCCGCCAGCTTCTGCGTCTCCGCGATCGCCCGCTGCGCTTCCTCACGGTTGTGCACCATCTGCCGGAGGGTGTCTGAGAGGGTGCCGATTTCGTCGGGGCCGCCGGGGCCGATGACGGTTTCGGGATCGCCGGCGCCGATGGCGCGAGCGGCCTCGGAGAGGCGGAGAAGCGGCCGGGTGACGGTGCGGGTGAGGTACCAGCCGAAGAGGACGCAGGAGCCGAGGAGGGCGGCGATGAGGAAGAGGAGGAAGAACATGTAGCGGGCGTGAAGGGCTTCCTGGGTGGCGCGCATGGCGCGGGCGGGTTTGAGGAAGCGGTCTGGATCGGCGACGACGCCGAGGATCCAGCCGGTGGAGGCGAGGCGGCGGTGTGTGACGAGGCGGTCGCGGCCGCCGATGGTGACGCGGCTGAGGGGTGCGCTGGCGGCGGTCATGCCGAGGCAGGCGCGGCGGAGTTCGGGGTCGGCGATCCGTTCCAGTTTCCAGTCGAGGGCCTTTTCGACGTAGTTGCCCGGCGCGCTGACGCCGAAGTCGCGGTAACCCTCGGGGGTGACGAGAAGGGCGGAGCCACGTCCGTCGAGGAGGAATGCGTACTCCCACTGGTCGCCGGCGGCGGCGATCTCGGCCCGGAAGTCGTCCGTGTTCACATCGATCCCGATGATTCCCTGGAAGGTCTCCGCGGATCCGATCGGGGCGAGGCACGAGATCATGACGCCCTTTCCGGCCGGGTCGTTGTACACGCCGGTCCAGATGACCTTGCCGGCGGGGTTGTTGGCGGGCGTGGCGGGGGCGTAGAAAATCCCGCTGAGGGGATCAAAGTCGTCCGCGGTGGGGGCTTCGGCAGAAGGGGGAACGAGCAGCGAGAGGCCGGTGGGGTGAATGATGTACCACTGGGTCATGCCTTCCGCACGCGGTTCCGCGGCAAGAATCGGTTCGACGCGGGAGAGGACACCGAGGTCGCGACGGAGTTTCTCGAAGTTGTCCGACTTCGGGATCCAGACGGAGGCGCCTTTGTCCGGGCTGTTCATCCAGCCGTGAAATCCGTCTTTCAGGAGTTCCGGGGTCCAGGGGTTGGGGTGCTCGTGGCCTTCCCGGATCTGGTAGACCCGGTTGGCCTGCGCGGCCATCGCATGGGCGCGGCGTTCGATGCCGCCAAACGTCCGGTCCTGCAGGCGCGAGAGCTCCCGGAGGCTGGCGGCGATTTCCGCCTCGGAGCGGCCGAGAAGCGACTTTTCGTATTCAGCGAGCGACGTGTCGGCCAGGTCGCGCGAGGCGGCGATGCTGACGGCCGAAAGCGCGACGATCGGCGCCAGGACGAGGGCGGCGAAGAGGGCGATGAAGCGTGCGCGGATGCTCTGGAACATGGTTGGGGGGCGCCGGGCGGGGCCGAGGACACAAGAGGGGAGGCCGATCCGCGAGCCGGACAGGCGCTTCAAGGTGGCGCACCAAGGGATCCCGTACCGGACTAGCGGATTCAAGCACGAATGCGGCGGCACCGCAATGTGGCAACACGCCTACCCCTCGCTCTTCCCGCCCTTCTTGAAGCTTCCGGGATTCCGCGCGTGGCTGGTGGCGACGTCCCAGGTGATGACGCCCTTCGAGTAGAGATCCTGCAGCGAGGAATCCATGGGTTTCATGCCTTCGCGGGCGGAGGTCTGCATGACGGAGCCGAGCATGTGGGGGTTGCCTTCGCGGATGAGGTTTCGGACCGCGTTGTTGGTGACGAGGATTTCGGTGGCGAGCACGCGGCCCTTGCGATCGGCGCGAGGGAGGAGGAGCTGGCCGACGATGCCCTGGAGGGAGCCGGAGAGCTGGGCGAGGATGAGGTTCTGTTTTTCGGCGGGGAAGACGGAGACGACGCGCTCGATGGTGTGGTCGGCCCAGGGGGTGTGGAGGGTGGCGATGACGAGGTGGCCGGTTTCGGCCGCCTGAAGAGCGGTTTCGATCGTCTCGAGGTCGCGCATTTCGCCGATGACGATGACGTTGGGGTCCTGGCGCAGGACGTGGCGGAGGGCGCGCGGGTAGCTGACGACGTCGGTGTGGACTTCCTGCTGGACGACGACGGCCTTCTGCGGCGAGTGGACGTACTCGACGGGGTCCTCGATGGTCACGACTTTCACGCGCTGCTCGCGGTTGATCAGGCCGACCATGTAGTTGAGCGTCGTGGTCTTCCCCGCGCCCGTAGGGCCCGTGATCAGCACGAGCCCCGAGGCGCGGCGCGTCATCTCGTCCACCACGGGGGGCAACCCGAGCTGCGCCGCCGTGGGCAACTCCAGGTGCGCCAGCCGGATCGCCGCTTCGGCGCACCCCGCATGCCGGTACACCGAGACGCGCATCCGGCCGATCCCTTCGCGGGTCGAAGAAACGCACAGCTCCCACTCGCGCTGGTACTCCTGCCACTGCGCTTCCGACACGAGTTCGCGGACGAGCTGCTCGACGGCCGCGGCGTCGGTCTTGTCGGCCTGCATCGGCAGGATCTCGCCGTTGACGCGGAACGCGGGCGGCAGGCCTGCGATGAGGTGGACGTCGGAAGCGCCGGCCTTGCGGGCGGCCTGGAGGATGCGGTCGATGGTCATCGGGGAGCCATTCTGTCCGATGGCCGAGCTGGCATCCACGGCGAACTGGGTGGCGGTGGGGGAGAGTTTCATCGGGCGGTCCTCGAAGGCGGTCCGGGAAGGGCGTCGTGCTCGTGCCGGTCAGCGGCCCAGCAGCTTGCGGAAGGCCTCCCCGAGCCGGGTGAAGAACCCCGGATCCTGGACGCGCGACGGGTTGGCGCCTTCGCGGGAAGGGTCGATGTCGTGGGCGTTCCGGTAGGCCTGCCGGGCGCGGTCGGACATGCCGAGCCGCTCGAGGCCGCGGCCGAGCTCGACCCAGGCGAAAGCGCTCTGGCGGTTGCGATCGACCGCCATCTCGAGGTGCCTCACGGCCGGCGCCCACTTCCCGTGCTGCAGGTAGACGCGCCCGATGGCCAGGGGCTCCCACCGGTCCGAAGCCCCCGCGGCCGTCAGCGCCTTCGAGAAACAGAACTCCTCGTTCCGGTCGTTGCGCGCGAGCAGGACGTCCCCGCGCGCCCTCCAGCGGTACGCCGATTCGCCCTTCTGTTCCAGCGCCGCGTCGGAAAGCGCCGAGGCCTTGTCCAGGTCCCCGAGCCGTCCGCACGCCACGCCCTTCGCCGCGAGCAGCTCGGAGTGGTCGCGGAACTGCTCCAGCCCCTTGTCCGCCCAGACGCGCGCCTCGTTCGCCTCGTCCAGCTCGATCAGGGCCTGCACCTGCCCGAGCCACGCGTCCGCCAGCTTCGCGTCGAACTCGAGCGACCGCGAGTAGTACCGGAGCGCGTTCTCGAACCGGCCGTCGCGGAAACTGTCCTGGGCCATCGCGATGTAGTACTTCTCGTCGCGCACCGCTTCCTGCGCGCGCGGTTCCTCGCGCTGCTCTTCGTTGCCTTCGAACTCGAGGTTGGAGAAGCGGCCCATGGGCTCATTATCTCGATTCGATGGGGCCGCGGCGGGAGAAAGGGGCGGTGATGCGCGAGGGAAGGCCGGCCAGGGAAGCGGCGGGCATGAGGCCGAGCGTGGGAGCGGGGACGACGGCGCCGTAGACCCGCATGTTGAGGGAGGGCCACATGAAGCAGGCACCAGGTGGGACGACGAGGTCGATCGCTTCCGGCATCGGGGTCCGGGCGAGCGGTTGTTCGGCGGGTCCGAGGACGAGACCGTTCCGCGACCACACGCCGTCCTTCCACTGGATGCGGTCACCGGGGAGTCCGAGGAGTCGATCGACCACGATCCGCTGCTCCCACCGGACCTGGACGTTGAACGCGGCGATGGCGCCGCGGGCCGGCACTTCGCCCGGCGAGGACTTCCAGACCAGGACCGTATCGCCCGCTTTCAGGAAGGCGTTTTCCCGGATGTCGTTCATCTCGACCGGGGTGACCTGCGTTCTCGCCAGCTGGTAGAGCGGGTAGTAGAGACCCCCCGCGAGGAAGGCGTACGACGCCAGGGTCACGAAGATCCTCGTGCGGACCGAGAGGCGGTTCAGCTGGCCGCGCCAGGGCTGGAGGGCCGAAGTGAAGTGGGCGCCGATGGCGCCGCCGATCAGGAAGGGGGTGGCCACCGTGCCGAAGAGCCAGGCGGCGGCGGCGACCAGGGTTGTCCACACGGCGCCGAAAACGAGTGCGGCCACCGGAAAGCCGAGGAAGGCCTGCGGGAGCCCCGGGAGGAGCCCCAGAAGGGCGACGGCGGCGCCGGGACGGCGGTCTTCCACGACGATCGGACTGCCCAGGATCGCGGTGCGCGCCTGCCGCATCTTTTTCTGGAAGGCCGTCGCCCGCGGGGGAGCCACCGCGATCGCCACGGCGCCGCCCGCCCCGCCGAGCGGCGTCGCGCACGAAACGCACGCGACGGCGCCGGGCATGTTGAAGAATCCGCAGCGCGGACAGGACATCGGGGATCACTCCGGAATGGGGACGCGACCGGTCAGGAACGGCTCTCGCCCTGCCGCACGTCCACTCGCACGGCGCCGTCGGGCTCGTAACGCGCGGCCGTCGGCGTCACTTCCTCCGTCCGCCCGATCGCCGTCTCCAGCCACTTCGCGATCTCCATGCAGCGCGCGCCGCGGATGCCCTTCATGTGCACGAGCACCTTGCCGTCCTTGCCGATCGAGAGTTCCAGCTCCTCGGGGATCATGCGAACCTCCTTACCTGCACGTGGATCACGCGGTCGGCGCCGACCTCCTGCTGGACGACCGCGAAGTTGCGCTTCTGCAGCTCCTGCATGACCTGGTTGTAGGCGTATCCCTGGACGACGCGCTCGGCGAAATCGCGGCCGAGTCGGTCGAGCTCGGCCTTCGTCCGGCCCGGGCCGCTGACCTCGACCGCGCAGGCGCCGCGGGCGTCCCTCGAGAAGCTCACCGTCACGCCGTCGCGCACGAACGAAAGCCGCTCGTCGCGCGCCATCCCGCCCGTCACGCAGGCGCTTCCCTCCACCTCCAGCTCGACCTTCTCCTCGCGCGCCTTCTCCGCGGGCGCCTTGCCGGCCGCCGCGAAGCCGAGCGCCACCGCCGCGCCCACCACGCTCGCGCTCACCGCAGGCCACGCCGCCGTGATCACCGGCGCCAGGACGACGACTGCGCTCATGATTTCCTCCGGAAGAGTCTCCGCGCCGCGGAGCGGGCGACGAACCCCGCCCCGAGGGCCACCAGAAGCACGGCCGCGCCCGACTGGAGGCGCTGGGATTCGGACGAACCGCCGGCGACGGAAGCGCCCACCACGGTCAGGAGCGCGTACGTCAGGGGGAACACGAGCATCGCGGCGAAAAACATCGAGTGCCCCACGATCCGCATCCGCTGCGCGCGGTCGCGCCACGCGTACCGGATCGCCACCCACCAGCTCTTGACCGAGGCCACGCGCACCCGTTTCTCGATCCCCAGCCGCCGGATGTTCTCCCCGGCCAGCGGGTCGCAAGGTCGCCGCTCTTCCCGCGCCATGACTCGCGTCAGGCCGGACTTGTGATCCTTCACCACCTCGTAAACTTTCATGGTCGCGTCCCTCCGGCAATCCGATGCCGCCCGTCGCCACGGCTCACGCACCGAACTCGAGCTTCCTCCCCGACCCCGCCTTCTCCTCAACCCGCAGGCTCGCCGGCCGCGCCCGCCCGTCCGCCCACGCCCGCAGCTTCGCCAGCCCTTCCTCCATCGTCTTCGACAGCGGCACCGACGAATGCAGCTCCTTCGCCACGTCCCGCGTCTCCAGGTCACGCCCCGCGCTGAACGCGTCGAACATCGCCGCCACGATCGACTGCTCGATCTCCGCGCCGCTGAATCCGGGTGAAGCGGCGGCAAGGGCGGCGAGGTCGAACTTCTTGTCCTGCCGGCCGCGCTTCAGGATGTGGATGCGGAAGATCTCCCGGCGTTCTTCTTCGCTGGGGAGGTCCGTGAAGAAGATCTCATCGAAGCGCCCCTTGCGGAGCAGCTCGGGCGGAAGCTGCGAGATGTCGTTGGCGGTGGCGATGACGAACACGGGGGCCGTTTTCTCGCTGAGCCACGTCAGGAGCGTCCCGAACACGCGCGCCGTCGTCCCTCCGTCCGTCGAGGCCGACCCGCCGCTTCCCGCCAGCGCCTTGTCGATTTCGTCCACCCAGAGAATCGCGGGCGCGACCGACTCCGCGATGCGGATCGCTCGGCGCATGTTCTCCTCGCTCGAGCCCACCAGGCTTCCGAACATCCGCCCCACGTCGAGCCGCAGCAGCGGCAGCTTCCAGAGCGCCGACACCGCCTTCGCGCACAGCGACTTGCCGCACCCCTGCACGCCCAGCAGCAGCACGCCCCGCGGCGGCGGCAGCCCGAAGTCCCGCGCCTTGTCCGTCAGCGCCGCCTGGCGCTTCTTCAGCCAGTCCTTCAGGTACTCCATCCCGCCGACGTTCCCGAACTCCTCCTGCGACTCGTAGTACTCCAGCAGCCCCGACTTCCGCAGCACCTGCCGCTTCTCCGCAAACACCGCCGTTACGTCGCCCTCATCGAGCTTTCCGTCGTGCACGATGATCTTCGCGAACACGTTCTCCGCCTCGGTCAGCGTCAGGCCGAGCGCGGCCTTGAGAAGCGCTTCGCGGGCCGGCGGGGGGAGGTCAATGCCGATCTGCCGGGCGTCCTTGACTTCGGCGACGATGCGGTCGAGGAGGCCGCCCAGCTCGGGGATGCCGGGAAGCGGCATGTCGAGGACGGTGATTTCCTTCTCGAGCTCGGTCGGGATCTCGACGACGGGGGAGAGGATGATGACGGTCTTGAACGAATTGCGCAGGTGGATCGCGATTTCCTTGAGGCGGCGGATCACGGCGTAGTTGTTCTTCTGGAGGAAGGGATGGAAGTCGTGCAGGACGTACAGCGCGGGTTCCACTTGCTCGATGATGTGGTCGAGCGCGACGAGCGGGTCGCGCGTCGCGGGGGAGCGCCCCTTTTCCGACTGGATCGGCGTGCCGGCCGGCGTGATCCCCGTCGTGACCGACCACTCGAACAGCTTCTTGTTCCGCTTCTTCGCGATCTCCTGCACCAGGTCGCGGACCCGCGTTTCCTCCCACGAAACGACGTAGAGGATCGGGTAGCGAGCGCGGATCAGGAGCTCGAGCTGTTCCTTCATCGTTTCGGGCATCGGCAGGTCTCCTGTGTGTTCGGTTCCGGAACCTTCACCTCCACCTCGCGCCCGCGTTCGTTCCACCCCAGCGCGCGAAGCGCTTGCATCACTTCCGCCGTCGCATTCTCGACGAAAACGCGTCCGCGGCGATCGACGTGCAGCCGGATTTCGGGGGTCATGCGCGCTCCGCGAGCAGGGATTCCTCGGCGGAGGTGGTGCGGCCCAGCCCGGCGCGGTCGGAGTGCCAGGCGGGGACGAAGTGATCGCGGAGGGAGAGTTCGAGTCCAGGCGTGGCGCGGACCCAGCGGACGACGGGCTGGGTGCAGCATTCCACGTGTCCCGGCATGACGAGGTGCCGCACGACGGTCCGCCGCCGCGCCGCGCAGGCCAGGAGGTTGCGTTCGAGCACGGAAACGTACGGCGTCGCGCCGCCCAGCCGCTGCGCGCACGCGTCTGTCCCGAACTTGAAGTCGGCGACGATCACGTCGAACACCTCGAGGCAGCGCTGAAGGGCCTCGGGGGTCATCCAGAGGTTGGTCTTGAGGACGAGAGGGGCGGCGCAGGGCCGGACGCGTCGCGCGAACTCCTCCAGCCACGGCAGGAAGATCGTCGGCTCGCCGCCCAGCACGAACACCGAGCGCGCGCCGGCCGCGACGGCTTCCTGGGCCTGCGAGGCAAGGATCGCCGGGTCCGCGGGCGCACCTTGCGAGGCGTCCTGGCTGTCCCGGCCGGTGATGCAGAACGCGCATCTGAAGTTGCATCCGCTGAGGCTCAAGGCGAACGCCGGGCTGAGGAAGGCTTCTTCAGCATACTCCGTGAGCGCGGCGAAACAGCGCGGGAAAGCGGGGGAGTGGCAGCGTCCCGCGGGGCCGGCGGTGCGGTCGGCGGCGCAGCGGTGTTCGCAGAGGGTGCAGGAGCGGTAGTCGGCGGTCATGCCGGTTCGATGCCGGCAGGAGCAGAAGCTCACGGTCTCGCCGAAAGCCATTTATCGCGAGCCGTATCTGCCGACGTTTCTGCAAAATCCCTGCAGTTATCTGCGTACAGGGTAGAAATCGAGACCTCTCTCCCGTCATGTACGCAGATGAATTCAGATAAAGGCAGAAACGTCGGCAGATACGGCAGGTCAAGCACCTCGGTTCCTGACGGATTCGAGGCATGACGTCATGAGCAAGGGTCTTTGACGTCAACCTGCGAAAGCGTAAAATGG
Organism: uncultured Planctomycetia bacterium; assembly: GCA_963706735.1. Lineage (GTDB taxonomy): Bacteria > Planctomycetota > MHYJ01 > WSZJ01 > WSZJ01 > WSZJ01. Next base: position 51,262 of record CAVPNQ010000101.1, on the reverse strand, counting down.
ACCTCCATGAAACTGACCGAGTGTAAGGTTCAGCTCTACTTGCCCGAGACCCTGTACCGCCTGCTGAAGGACGCGGCGAAAAAGCAGGGCGCGAGCCTATCGGCCTATCTCAGGAACCTGCTGCGTGATCAGGTTTCCGCCGGCCCCGGCAAGGGGGAGGATCCCCTGCTGAGTCTCCTGCGGAACAAGAAGGGGTATGGTCCGCGGGATGGCTCCCGGCATGTGGACAAGCACCTGTACGGCGGGCGATAGTCCTCCAGCATGAGAATCGTTTTTGCCGACACCTCCGCGTTCATCGCGGCCTATGACCCGCGGGATCAGGAGCGCGAATCCGCCTCCAGGACGCTTACCGACCTGATTCGCTCAGGAGCCCGATTGCTTACGACAAATTTCATCCTGGACGAGACCCTGACCTGGTTCAGGAAGGACGCGGAAGCCCGTGAGAATGTTGGCCGGGCGATTCTCGAGAGCGCCCTGGTGGACTATGTCCGCGTGGAAGCCCTGGACGAGCGACGGGCCTGGGAATTGTGCCTCAAGTTGCGTGACAAGGAATTCAGCTTCACGGACTTGACCAGCTTCGTCGTCATGGAGCGGCTGAAGCTGCGGGAGGTCTTTACTTTCGACCAGGACTTCAGGCGATACGGGAAGTTCACCATGATTCCCTGATGTCTTTCAGCCACGCGGATCGCAGTCGCTGGGGTGAAACGCGCAGGATCGGCCCGAGCCCGATGCATCAACGCCGTATCTGCCGACGTTTCTGCAAAATCCCTGCAGTTATCTGCGTACAGAGTAGAAATCGAAATCTCTCCCTCGTCATGTACGCAGATGAACTCAGATAAAGGCAGAAACATCGGCAGATAATGCCTTTCCCTCGCAACCCGCAACTCGCAACCCGCAACTCGCAACCCGCAACTCGCCCGTCACTTCCCGAAAAACTTTCTGAACTTGTCCCACACGCTGGTCTCGTTCGGGTTTGCGGGAGGAGGCGGCGCTCCGCCAATCGCTTTCTCAACCGGCGGCCACGCTTCCGGCCGCGGCTTCACGTCCGCGAGCGCCTTCACTCCCTCCACCACCGCGCGCAACTCGCTCATCTCCGTCGCACACGGCGGACACGCCCTCACGTGCGTCTCCACCGCCATCTTCACCGTCAGGTCCGCCACCCCGTCCAGCACCTCGCCCATCGCGAGCCTCACATCCTCGCAACGTGATTCCTCCCCCGACTTCAGCCTGAAGACGCCCGTGGTCACGCTCCACCGCCCTTCAGCTTCTCCGCCAGCGCCTTCCGCGCCCGGTACAGCCTCCCGCGCACCTGGTCGGAGGACAGGTTCATCGCCCGCCCGATCTCGTCGTAGCCGATCCCCTGCGCCGCCAGCAGCAGCATCTCCCGCTCCTCGGGCTCAACCTGCCCCAGCTCCTTCCTCAGCGCCTCCAGCCGCGGGTCCTCCTCCGCACCCTCCGGCGCCGCCACCCCATCCGCCTGGTCCCCCAGCATCTCCGCCGGCCGCCGGCTCTCGCCGCGCAACCGCATCCGCGCCTCGTTCAGCGCAATCGACGCAATCCACGTCCCCGGCTTCGAGTCGCCGCGGAACGACGTCGCGTTCTTCCACACCTTCACAAACGTCTCCTGCATCACGTCCTCCGCCCAGTCGCGCCGACGCACCATCCGCAACGCCAGCCCCTGCACACGTCCCGCATGGCGGTCCCACAGGCGGCGAAGCGCCGCCTGGTCCCCACGCGCACACGCCGCGAGGTCCTTCAGGTCGTCGTCTTCCAGGGCTGCTTCTGTGATGCCGGGGCTCCTCGGGAAATCACGCGGGAAGCGCCTCCGGCGTGGAACGCAAGCCCTTGGCGCTTAGGGGATTATAGCGATCGTTGGACGGGGCGCTACTTGCCGAGAATCTGAAGCGCCCGTTTCGCCGCCCGCTCCGTGTCCGGCGCACCGCACTTCGCCGCTTCGCGAAGCACCTCCAGGTGCTCCTTCCCGCCCACCCGCGCCAGCGCCGCCGCGGCAAACGCCCCGGAGCGCTTTGGTGCCCGCGACCGCAGGATCTCGACCAGCGTTCCGGCTTCCTTCGCGTACCCCAGCGCGCCGATCAGCCGCGCCGCGCGCTCAGCGGAAGCTTCGGACCCGTCCTGCGCGGCCTTGCGGAGAAGCGCCGTCATCGCGGCCGGTTCCCGCTCGAGCATCACGCGCAGCCAGACGGTGGAGCGGAAGCCGTTGCGCTGGATCGAGTCGTCGGCGGCGAAGAACCGCCCGAATCCCTCCAGGTCGAGCATGCCGAACGCGAAGCGCGGGTCGCCGTCCACGGTCGGCTCCAGGTCCACGATCGACGAATCGCGGACCCGCGCGATCCGGCCGTTCACTTCCGGCGAAGGATTCGTCCACGCTGCCGCGGCCTCGTCCGCCACGCGCTTGCCATTCTCGCGCGCCAGCCTCTCCAGCGCCGCGGTCGCGTCCTCGCGCACGAGGGCATCGTCGTCGTCCAGCTTCGCCGCGTGCCGCCGGACCTCCGCCTTCACTTCGGCGGTCAGTTCCTTTCCCTCCGAGATCGGCGCGACCAGTGGCTCGCCGTCCACCCGGATGTCCGCAGCGAACCCGCACGACCCGCCCTTGTTGATCACGTGCGCCGCGATCACGTTCTCCCCGTCCTCCATCCACGGCACCAGGTCCAGCACCACCCCGCACCCGCGCATCCCCCACCCGCCCGTCGCGGTGTTGTACAGGTCCACCGCCCGCCCGTTCACGTACAGCTCCACCGCGTCGTCCGCGATGTAAATCATCTCCGCCCGCCGGAACCCCTGCGGCGCCTGCACCGTCCGCCGCACCCAGATCTCCCGCCCCCGCCCCGACCAGATCCACTTCGCCCCCGACTCCACCGCGAACAGGTTCGCGATCGTGTAGTGCTCGCCGCTTCCCGCCGGTCCCTCGATCACCGTCGCCGAATCCCAGTCCTCATCCTCGTGGTTCCGCTCCATCCAGCCTTCTTCCAGCTTCCCGGTGGCCAGCCACTTCGCGTCCGTCACGACCGGCGTGGTTTCGGCGAAGGCCGAGGCGGCGAGCAGCAGGGAAGCGAGGAGGCGCATGCGATCGGGATATTCTCTCAAGCCAGGGCATTGATTTCGAGATGCTCTTCGGCGTCCCGACGAAATGGTGAAACGGGACGCACTCCAGACCCGCCCTACGCCTTCCTTCTCAGTTTCGGAATCGCGCGCACCATGAATTCGTCGAACAACGGAACGGTGAAGGCCATCTCCCCGTGCGCCGGGCTGTAGACCATTCCCTTCCGCAGGAGCTTCGCGCGCACCGGCCCGACTCCCGTGACCTTGACCCCGAGTACGTCGGCGATGTCCCCCGTACGGTGGGGCCCCGGTCCCAGCTCGGCCATCGCCCGCAGGAACTCCTTCTCGCCGTTGGTCAGGCGGTCGAAGCGGACTTTGAAGAAATTCTCGTCGAGCCGCGGGACCACTCTCTCGGTCGCGGATCTCACCACGGCGAGCGTGATCGGGCTCGCCTGCGCGGCATTCCAGACCTGGTAGGCCCATTCCTGGAGGAAGTACGGATATCCCTTGGTCAGGCGGAAGATCTCCCTCAGGGCGTCCGGATCGATGCGGACCTGCGCCGCGAGGGCCGGGTCCTTGATGGCCTTCGCCGCATCGTCTTCCGAAAGGGCCCCCACGACGGGGAAGCTGAAGAGCCGTTCGGCATACGACTTCGATTCTCCAGCGAGCCCCGGCAGGATCGGCAAGCCGGCGCCGAGCAGCACCAGGGGGAGCTGTCGCTGCTGGACCTTGTGCATCGCCATGATGAGCGCCCCGAGTTCCTTCTGGTTGAAGTACTGGAGCTCATCGATGAAGAGCGCGACCGCCGACTTTCGCTCCTCCGCGGCTTCGCCCACGGCGACGAAGAGATGCGGGAGATCGACTTCGAGATCGCCGCTGTCCGCGGTCCCCTGCTCCGGATCGATGTCGAGACCCATGCTGACGTCGCCGACGGTGAACTTCAGCGAGCCGATGAAGCTCCGCAGAACCCTGAGCCCGCGCTTCACCTTCTCACCGGCCCCCGCGACCCGATCCAGTTCGTGGAGCAGGGAGGAGACTCTTCTCGGACTTTTTCAGTCGGACTCTTCCAAGCAGGATGCGAGCCTGTTCGAGAATGGGGCCGCGGCCCACGAGTTCGGGGGGCGGCGATCCGGCGCCGGGGGAGAAGGGATTCTTGAGAGGGTCCATGTGTATCGATCTATACTGACTTATACTCACTTTCAAGTATAAATGGCTACATTCTCCGGCGGAGGTTTGCGCGCCAACGCCCCTGATCGTGCAGAGGGAAATGTATCATATGTTAGGCAAATGTAAAGGTGCGCACCATCGCTCATTCCAGGCGCCAGCGATGGAAGCGGCGTGTGCGAGGGCGGGACAAATGACCGCGGACAAGTCGAGGTGAGCCCGCAGCCTTCAAAGACCGGCAAGCCCGGTGGCGACACCAAGAGCGTCGTCAACCGCCTGCATCGTTTCCGGCGCCAAGGTTCCGTAACGACCGCAAATCCGGCTCTTGTCGATGGATCGCATCTGCATGAGCATGACCTTGGATAGCTGTTTCAGTCCGTCGTCAGGCGGCTTGATGCCAGCTTCGAACGGGTAGACCTTCCCGGTCTTGCGGCTCGTGATGCTCGCCACCAGGACAACGGGTGAGTGCGCGTTGACGATGTAGGGCGACAGGACCAGCGCCGGACGGTCACCGCCTTGCTCGGAGCCTTCGACCGGATCGAGCCGGACGCGGACGATCTCTCCTCTTTTCGGATCCTGAGTCGAGGGCACGCTGGACTTCCTCTTCGAGCGGGTGGAACTCGCGCTCGGTTTCCAGGTAGACGTCGGCCATGTCCCGGCAGCCCTCCACGACCTCGCGCCTCAGCTGGTCCCGCTGCTTCTTGAGCAGCCAATCGCGCAAGAGGCCGGCGATGACGGAGGCCCGCTTGCCGCACCGAACTTTGCGTTCGAACGAGGCAAGGGTCTCAGGTGGGAACGAATGCGTCGTCCTGCGAAGGACCATTGCAAGCCTCCTTGAAACGCGAGGACCGACTGTAACAGGCAGGCGCATTCAAGACTGAACGCGAGCGGCCCGGGTCGTCGAACAGCGCGACGAAGCGGACCCCGGGTCGCGGATGGCATGCGGCGGACCCTGCGTCGCAGGGGATGACCGAAAAAAGACTTCTGTTCTGCGGATTATCCCCCTTGTGTCACGCCACTGCGGGGTGTATCGGGGTGATATCCCGAAAGGAGCACGCCTATGCACGAACTCGGTCTCGTCACGACCCTTTCGGCCGCCTTCGCCGCGGCGCTCGTGCTGGGGTTCATCACGCACAAGCTCGGGCTGTCGCCGATCCTGGGCTACCTCCTGGCCGGGATCGCCCTGGGGCCGCACACCCCCGGCCCGGTCGCCGACCAGAAAATGGCCGAGCAGCTCGCGGAAATCGGCGTCGTGCTCCTCATGTTCGGCGTCGGGCTGCACTTCCACCTGAAGGACCTCATCGCGGTCAAGTCGATCGCCGTCCCCGGCGCCCTCATCCAGAGCGCCTTCGCCACGGCCCTGGGAACCCTCCTGGCCGTCTCCCTCGGCTGGGGCGTCCCGTCGGGCCTCGTGTTCGGCGTCGGCATTTCCGTCGCCAGCACCGTCGTCCTCCTGCGCGTCCTCGGCGACAGCGGCCGCCTGGACTCCCCGGAGGGACACGTTGCCGTCGGCTGGCTCGTCGTCGAGGACATCCTCACCGTCCTCGTCCTCGTCATCCTCCCCGTCGTCACGGGCAAATCCTCCGGCCCCGGCGCCGCCGCCGCCTCCATCGGCTGGGCCGTCCTCAAGGTCTCCGCCCTGGCCTTCCTCGTCCTCGTCGGCGGCGCTCGCGTCGTCCCCTGGCTCTTCACCCAGGTCGCCCGCACCCGCTCGCGCGAACTCTTCACCCTCACCGTCATGGTCCTCGCCCTGTCCATCGCCACCGGCGCCGCCACAGGCTTCGGCGTCTCCATGGCCCTCGGCGCCTTCCTCTCCGGCATGGTCGTCGGCCAGTCCATGGTCAGCCACCAGGCCGCCGCCGACGCCCTCCCGCTCCGCAACGCCTTCGCTGTTCTCTTCTTCGTCTCCGCAGGCCTCCTGTTCGACCCCAGGTTCCTCCTGTCACACCCCCTCCTCGTCCTCGGCACCCTCGGCATCATCCTCATCGCCAAACCCCTCGCCGCTTTCCTCGTCGCCGCCGTCGCAGGCTCCTCCTTCCGCACCTCCCTCACCGTCGCCATCGGCCTCGCACAGATCGGCGAGTTCTCATTCATCCTCGGCGACGTCGCCCGCCGCCTCGGCCTCCTCCCCGGCGAAGGCTACTCCGCCCTCGTCGCAGGCGCCCTCCTCTCCATCGCCGTCAATCCCCTCCTCTTCCGCTCCATCGTCCCCCTCGAAAATTGGCTCCGCTCCCACCGCAAGCTCTGGTCCCTCCTCAACCGGCGGTCCGAAGCGATCGGAAGAGCCCTCAACACCCAGACCCGCGTCGGCCTCCGGCAGGACGCCCCCGTGGACGCGGTCGTCGTCGGCTACGGCCCCGTCGGCCGCACCGTCGCCACCCTCCTGCAGCGCTTCCACCTCCGCCTCGTCATCGTGGACCTCAACGTGGACACCATCTCGGCCACCCGCGCCAGCGGCCTCCCCGCCATTTTCGGCGACGCCGCGCGCGAAGACGTCCTCCGCGCCGCCCGCGTCCAGGACGCCCGCTTCCTCATCCTCACCCTCCCCGACCTCGCCGGCCGCATCCCCGTCATCATCACCGCCCGCGAGATCAACCCCGGCATCCAGGTCTTCGTCAGGGCGCACTACCTCGGCGAGCGCGCCTTCCTCGAGGAGGTCGGCGCCACCGCGATCGTCTACGAGGAAGCGGAAGCGGCGGCCGGGCTGGCGGAGATTCTCCTGAGGTCGGTGGGAGTGGAGAGCCAGCGGGTTGAGGAAGAAGTGCGGAGGGTCCGGGAGGAGATGTTCGGCGGTGGGGAAGCGAAGGGGGAGGTGGGGGAGGGGGGAGGGGAGAGGCGCGCCGCGGACGGGGTGGAGGGTGGGGGCGCGGCGACGGTCGGCGGGTAGGGCGGAGCGAAGGCGATGTCCCCGGCAAGATTCGAACTTGCGACCTGCGGTTTAGGAAAGCGTGAAATCGAATCGGCGGCGACTTGCCGCAAGTGTAGTGAGCGAACGGAAATCCATGAAGGGACAGCCACTTGCCGAGGAAGGACTCTCGACGCGATGGAGTCCCGCGAAGTCCTCCGGATTCCGGTTGTGACCGCGAACTTGTAGCCAGCGACGTAGCCAGAAGCGCCCCCGGCGCTGAGCCTGAAACATGGCTTGGGCCGGGGGCGTTCTCTTGAGAAAATGCGCTGGCTCGGCGACGGCCGGGCGCTTCCTCGGCGGGCGCGGGGCCGACTCGTCCGGTCCCCGCCGCTCGCCGCATCCCGGAGACGAGCGGTGAAGGTGGGCCAACCCGACAAGTACCGATTCACTCGCGAGGTCCTGCGCAGTGGCCGGTACGTCCGGCTCGGCTGGAAGTCGCTCCCGCGTGAGTCGAACCTCTGGTTGACGTTCGAAGCGAACCGCTCCGCCCGGCTTGCGCTCGTGGGTCCGACGAAGGGAAAGATTCCTGCCGATGCGTTCGACCGGATCAGCTTCGAGGTGATGCGCGACATACCGCGACACGACCCCTGCCTGCTGGAGGGAACGCTTCCCCGGTGGGTGCCGATGAGCGCGGAGCGCGCTTTCGACTTCCTGCGCTGGCGCTACGTCGTGTGGAGCTGGAAGGTCAGCGACCATCCCGAGATTCAGCGAAAGCGGGCGTGGATCAAGGGCCTGCTCGGGTGGAAGGATCGGGGGGAGACCCCGGAACAGGCTCACAAGAGCATCGCGGAGGAGGTCAGGGCCGCCGTGGTCGCGCTGGAGAGACGCTACTCCGGGGGTTCGTGGCCGCAGTCGAAGATCGAGACGACCGTCGAGGAGGTCCTCGCGGACGACGCGCAGCGAGACGCTGGGCACAACTGGTTCTACCTTGCGGACGGCGTGCCGAAAGTCAACGTCACGATGCTTGCAGGACGCGTTCGGGACCGCCTGAAGTCGGCGGCAAGACGCGAGGAGCGCGAGCGGACTGTTGCGGCTCCCGACGTCGATGCCCGCACGAATTCCAGCCCTGGGGCGCTCGAATCGGCCAGCATCGCGGCTCTTCTGGGCACGGGCATCGCCGACGTGGATTCGCTCTTGAGCGAGTTCGAGTTGGGAACTGGCGCGGACCGGGCCGCGAAGGATCGCCTGCTCGGTGGCGCTCTTCGCCTGGGTATGGGGCGGAAGGGGGAGAGGGGAGGCCACGACCTCAGCCGAGCGAAGCTCGCGAAGCGCTACTCGACCTCGCCCAAGGCGATCATCACGGCGGAGAAGCGGCTCCTGTTCGAACTCCGTTCACTTTAGCGGGGCTCAAGGGCAAATTTCGAGATTCGAGACCCCCATGTAGGGCGATCCCCATAGGAGTCGCCCCCGTGGACCAGTCAGCGTTCAGAGATGCGACCGCCGCCGCCGCCCGGGCCGTTCGCCTGCCGGATGTCTTCGACCTCGGCCAGTTCGTGGACCTCGGCCTGTTCAAGACCCGCTCCGGGGCACGCCGTGCCGCGCTCGCGGGTAGCCTCGGCCCGTTCGGTCTCATCGGCCGCCGCTTCGTCTTCCGTCGCGAGTCCTTCCTCTCCGCCCTCGGGGAGAGGGAAGTCCAGTCCCCCCAGGTGGGGAACGGCCCGGGGCCGGACCCGGGGGTCCGGAAGCTCTTGCTCCGCCGCATCCGCGGCGGCGGGGGGAAGCAATGAACCCGCTCGACCTCCTCTCCGCGACCGGCGACGTCCGCCGCTTCATGCCGATCGCCGCACTCGCACACCTGGGCGGGCCGACGCTGGCGACCCCGGACCTGCTCAACAACATGAAGCGTTCGCCGCTTCTGTCTCGGGCCATTGACCCGATGGCCGAGCGGCTCGACATCCTCGTTCTTCTGCTCGCCGCTCTCGAAATGGAGGTTGCACGATGAATCACAACCACCGGCAGGAGGCCGAAGCCTTCGCCTCGCATCTGGTTTCAGACGACTCGAAGGGCCCTCGCCGCCGCGTCGGGGACAAGGTGACGGGGCGCTGCCCGCTTCCCGATCACGAGGACAAGTCCCCCAGCTTCGGGTACGACGTGGAAATGGATGCGTCCGCCTGCTCGTGCGCGGAGGCGACGGGCAAGGGCTCGGCGCTGCGCGCGCGCCTCGGCTGGACGTGGGCTGGCGCGCCGTGCGGCGGAGGAAAGGGCGATGCAACCGGCCGCCGGAGGTCCCCCGGCTCCTGCTACGGCACGCTGGACGACGCCGCGCTTGCGCTGTCGAAGCGCATCGGCGGCGCGGAGGCCGGGCGCTGGCTGTACACCGCCACCAACGGCGTGGCGGCCTTCGCGGTCTTGCGGTTCAACGTGCCGAAGACCGCCAACGACGGCAGGCCGTTCTCCTCGAAGGAGTACCGGCCTGTGCGCCGCGACCCGGACGGCTGGCGCGTGGGCGATCCGCCCGCGCCGCTTCCGCTCTTCCAGCTTCTGACGCTGGGGACCGGGCGGCCCGTCGTCTACGTCGAAGGCGAGAAATGCGCGGAAGCGGTTGCTGCGCTCGGTTTCACGGCGACGACCAACGCCCACGGGGCGAAGGCCGCCGACAAGACGGACTTCGCGCCGCTGGCGGGGCGGGAGGTGCGAATCCTCCCGGACAACGACAGGCCCGGTGAGGCGCTCGCCCTCGCGGTGGCTGACCGTCTGGCGAAGCTCTCGCCGCCTGCACGCCCGCGTATCCTCCGGCTTCCTGGAATCACCGGGCTGGGCGAAGGGGCGGACGTCGTGGACTGGCTTGCGTGGCGCCGGGAAACGGGCTCCTCGGAAGAGGGGATTCGCGGGGAGCTGTCGGCACTCTTCTCCTCCGGCGGGGAAGCCGCGTCCGCTCCGGCCCGTCGCACGGCGGAGATTGTGACGCTCTCCGACGTGAAGGCCGTTCCCCTGCGTCCACTCTGGCCCGGGCGCTTGTACCTGGGGAAGACGGCCGTCCTGGCGGGCGATCCGGGGCTCGGGAAGTCCTGCGTCCTGCTCGACATCATCGCCCGCGTGTCGAAGGGCTCGCCGTGGCCGGATGAGCCGCTTCCGCCGCGCTACCGTGAGCCCGCCGACGCGGTCCTGATGAGCGCCGAAGACGACGAGGGCGACACGATCCGACCCCGGCTGGAAGCCGTCGGGGCCGATCTCACCCGGATTCACCTGCTCAAAGCGACCCGGCACGGCGACGTACGCTCCATGTTCCGGCTGGACCTCGACCTCGACGTGATGGAGGACGCGCTCAAGCGCTTCCCCGAGACGCGCATCATCGGGATCGACCCGATCAGCGCATACCTGGGCGACGCGGACTCGCACGTCAATTCCGACGTGCGGGCGCTGCTCGCACCGCTCGGAGAGCTGGCGTCGAAGTACAACGTGACGATCCTCGCCCTCAACCACCTGAACAAGGGCGGCGGGAAGGCGATCTACAGGGTCAGCGGGAGCCTCGCTTTCGTCGCGGCGCCCAGGGCCGGGCTGCTCGTCGTGGCCGACAAGGACGACCGGGCACGCCGTCTCATGCTCCCGACGAAAAACAACCTCGGGCCGGAGGCGACGGGGCTTGCGTACCGCGTCGAGCCGGTGGAATTGCCGGGGCTGGGGAGCCTGCCTCGCATCGCCTGGGAGCCGGACCCGCTCCCTGTGTCGGCCGACGACGCACTGTCCGACGAGATGGAAAGGGACGAGGACCGCAACTGCCGCGACGATGCCGCCGCCTGGCTGCTCGATTTCCTGCGGGACGGTCCCCGCACCTTCGGCGAGGTAAAGATGGCCGGAGAGAAGCTCGGCCACTCCCTGCGCACACTGGAACGCGCGAAGGGGCGACTGCGCATCCGGTCCCGCAAGGAAGGAATGTCCGGGCCGTGGAGGTGGACCCTCCCGACCGAAGAACGCCACGAAGACCGCCATGACCGCCACTCCCAAGGGCTGGCGGGGTTCGTGGCAGGTGGCGGGCTTCGGGATGATGCCGCGGCGGCCGGGGAGCGCGTGGAGTTCGAGGTATGACCGCCCCCGAACTCATGGCCGATCTGTGGGACGCGGGATTCCGGCTCAGCCTGGAGGGCGACCGGCTCCGGGTCAGCGCGCCCGGCCCGGCCGCTACCCCTGAAATCGTGGCGCTGATCCGCCGTCACAAGGCCGACTTCCTCGACTTCATCCGCTGGACCCGTGAGCCTGGCGAGGCAGTCCCCGGCACGGTGCCCGCCGCCTCGAAAGGAGACATCGCATGACGTTGGACGAGATAAAGGCCAAGGACCCGAATCTGCTCGACTGGACGCACCGCCCGCTAATTACCCCCGGCGAAGCGGCGGACATGCTCGGCGTGTCGCGTGCCAAGCTCGACCGGATGGTCAAGCGGGGGGAGGTGCCGCACATCGTGCTCCCGGACTACTCCGTCCGGATCATCCGCGTGGCGGTCATCGAGGGCCTGTTCCGCGACGCGGGCCTGCTCCCGCCCCTGCTCGAAGACGCGCAGGAGCGGGCCTTCCGACTGCTCGTGGACCACATCCCGGCGGCGTGCAGGCGGCGGGAGGGTGAACGCGCGCGTCGCCGGGACTTCTCGGACTAACTCGCCGTCCCCCGTGGAGGTACATGATCCCTATGCCCGGAAAACCCACGAATGACCGCGAACCCTGGATTCCCGGCCCGCCGGAGGGCCGCAGCCTCGTCACCGTGCGCGTGGCGGCGAAGGTCCTGGGCTGCGGCGAGAAGCTCGTGCGTCGGCTCCTCAGCGATGGTGAGCTGCACGGAGTTCGGCTTGGGCGGCGAACTGTCCGAGTCGCGTGGCAGTCCTTGCTGAAACTCGTGCTCCGGCCGATGCCCGCCTGCACCTACAACACCCCGATGAATCCCCAGCCCGTCAAGACTCCTGCGAATGCCGCACGCCTATAGGTCCTCGAAGAGCTTCGAAATCCGAGCCGACTCATCCCTAATTTTGGAGCGAAACTCTTCGACTTGATCGTCTGGCTCGGGAATACCGTTGGCTCGCAGTTCCTCAGCGAGCGAACTAAGTCGCTCCCTCACATCCATCAATTCACTTTCCTGATGTTGAGCGACGAATTCAAGACTCTCAATTGCGTCGGCCACTTCATCGACTCGCTTTGAGTTATCCTCATTAATCTCGGGATCTTCGCTCACTCCCGACTCCGCCTCCTCCTCAGCCGCCGCTAGCACCTCATCCACAAGAGCCTTGACCTGCACCTCCATTTCCGAGCAATCCACTCCGGCGGATTCTTCGTCCCTGATGCAGGCGATGACGCTGAAAACGTGTTCAATTTCTAGCCCATGAAGAGAAATGGACTTCTTCAGATTCTTCGCTGCCAAGGCGAGCACGGCAGGGCAGAACTTCTTAAGGGAAGGGCGGGGAAGTAGGCGATTATTCAATCGACGCAGGGCGTCGAGGAGATCGACCGTTAGTTCCTTCTCGTCATCCTCAATCGCATTCAGTCTTGAGTCGCGGACCTCAACGCCGAGCCGCATCACCTCTGCAAGGTGGGGAGCATCTGGTTTGACCGCACGAAGAGCTTCGACGGCAGCTTCAACAACTTCGGTGCATTCCTTGGCGCTGGATGTCGCAGCCAGCTCAGCCGCTCTTTCGCGCAGGTTCTTCCACGAAGCACGCGTTGGGAGGAGCGGAAGTTCGCGCTCCCCGTCCGCGCCTCCTGCGCTTGACAGAGCCAATTTCAGTACGACAGGACCTCCGTTGCGGAGCAGAAGGTTGCGCAAGTCCGTATCAGCGGACACCTCATCGATCACGAGATCGCGGTAGCTTGGATGAATCCAGTCGATTACTTGCTCTTCACCGCCGCGCCACCTCGCACCCTGCCTGAAGAACGTCCCAACGAGGTCCTCGATTGCCTGGCGAGCCTCGCGGCGAGGGGCGTCAATCAATCCAGCCGTCGCCTCCAGAAGATCCTTCGGCGGACAGGGAAGGTCACAATCAAGCGTCGCCGCGATGACGTACCGGTGCTTCTTGGACAAAGCACCAATGGCCCTCTTCATTCTCTTCGTAGGGTTCTTGATGAACTGGCTCACGGCTTCTCTCAGCGCCTTGAGCTGCGCATGCGGAGCGTCGGCTTGATACCGATCTGCCCCGATTGAATTCAGTCCTTCCGACACGAATTGACGAATCCGCTCGGGAGTAAAGTGCGGGTCGTCAACGACTAGCTCGGCATGCGTGCGAATGAACTCCTTGAGACGCGCGGACAGATTTGCGGCCTTCGCATGTCGATACAGAATTCGCGCTCGCTCGATCTTCGAAAGTCGGTCTACCGAAACCGCGACCTCCGCCGGGTGGGGAAAGGACTCTGCTGCGTCGGTGAGATCCAGAGTGGCTACGGCATGCTGAAGAATGTGCCGCCTCGCTGTGAGGATGAGCAGATGACGAGCGTCCAGGCGACTGATGATGGATGCTAGGTCTTGCTCCCATGCCCTCCCTCTGGTTGGGTCATACTCAGTCCGGCCGAACGCATCATCGACGATAAATACTTGTTCGCGAGTGGCGTCATACGTCTTGAAGAAGTCTGAGGTTGTCCGACACTCGATGGAATCCCATCCTTGAGTGAGCAAGCTCAATGCAATAATGCGGGCGATTGCAGTCTTTCCCATTTCGGGAGGACCGTCGAGAACCACGTAGTTGTGTTTTCGAAGGGCCTCGCGAGCTTCGCTGTAGGCCGCAACAGGTACGAACACGGGTACAAATACTCGTGCCTGGGCGATGGCTGCGGCGCTTCGCTCAATAACCTCTTTGGCCGCGCATTGCTGTAGGAGCGCAGTGAGGTCGCGCAAACTCATCAACTGCGGGTATGAAAGGCGAAGCTCGGGATTTAGGTCGAGCATCCTTGAAACGTCGCCCGCCCCCCAAGGTCTGACATTCCAATTCGCAAAACTCTTCTTTATTTCGGATTTGATCTCATTGCGAAGTGAATCCGGCATTGGTGCGTTTGTCAGCAGCACGTACTCGCACTTCGCGCCGACCCGCGCGTTACCCGCGAACTCCTTCATCCGCTCCGCGATCTCTTTCCTTACCGCCGCGAGCACCAAGGGGGCGGATTTAGCGCCAGCAGCATTTGCACCTGAAACGAACTTCGCTTGGAACACGAACGGCCCCGGAATCGCGGGTGTGTTTTTTGCAAGCACCAAGGCATCAGCGCAAAATGCGTCGCGCCCATGATCCTTGTGTCCTCCCCACGCCTCAACGGCTAGTCCAAGCTCGGCCTTCAGGAGACCCTGTATCAGAGCCTCGAAGTCATACCAGCCTAGGTCATCGAGGTGATACTTGCTCATTCCATTCCTCCACCATCGCCTCTTCTTAGGAATTCGACCGGCGCCCGCTTCGATGTCTTTCCGCTGCACGTCCCCAGGCTTCGAGTTCAGAACGTGTGGAGCGATACAGTGACATGATCGCCCCGCTCACTTCGTCTGGACCTTGAGCCACGCGAACATGGCTTGTTTCAAAACGAGGATTTCCCGAGCGCCAACACAGACAAGCAGTCCCATCGGCACGTTCACGCGCGCCGTTCCTTCGAGAGTTCTGTCGGCTCCGGCTACCTGAACCGTTCCTTCTCGTTCCGAGAGCGGACCCTCTACCGCGACTCCGACAAGCAATGCCGAGCTACCTTGACTCATGAATCGAAAGCCTGGCACCTGCACCACATCGAGCACGCAGACCGGGGAACCCGAAGATCCTCCCCAGGCCCCAATGTCCACGAGGAATTCGGGACGTCCATTGAATGCCACGCCCGGCGGAGTCGCCGCGACACCCTTTCTCGCTATCGGGAGATTGTGAACGCTGTCCCAGATCCCGTTCGGATAGCCGATCATGCAGAGTTCTTCGAGGGGAGCCATGGATTCGAGCAGAGCGGGGCTCGCGATCACGTTTTCGGGCATCTTCACATGAAACAGAGCCGTACCGGGATGTGTCTCCCCGTAAGTTCGAAGCAGGTCGCCCAGGAACAGTCCGCAGAGGTCCACTCGCTTGTCGGGGTGACCTACAAAATACGCCCCTCCATCTGTCAAAGTCACGGGAATGATCTTCCCGCTCACCTGCGGTTCCTTTGACCCAAGATCGGTCGTCTCGTGAAAGTGCAAACGGACTTCGGTCGCACCGGCGACGACGTGGCGGGCCGTGATCAACACGGTGTGGGGTCGTCCTTCGTCATCGAGTAGGTCCATGACGAATCCCGTCCCGACCCATTCGGGCTCGCCAGGCTTCTTCGCCACGATGCGGATGGTGGAGTAGTGGAGTACCCATCGGAAGTCTCGGAGCGGGACTTTCATGGTGTCGTTTCCATTCGTAGACGGCCGCTGAGTATCTCACCTGCCCGTGAGACAAGATCCACAATCTAGCTGGAGATTCGCCCACTTTCCATCGTAGCTCCAACCCCAGGACGACCCGGCACAGACGGGCCGCCTCGATGAAGGTCGCGTAAGCGTTCCCGTCTCGCCAGAATTGTTGCGGGTGTTTCACCTGGAACACCGGAAAGCCCGCGGAGAAATCGGGATCAAGTAGGCGTTGAATAGGTGAGCCTCGACACGGACGCGCCAACGGTCATCCGAAGACTTTGCGGATAACTGTTCCGGCGCTAGGATGCCTTGCCCTTTGGGTAGTCAACGCGTGCGGTAGGTCGATTGAGAGGTTGACATGGAAAGAACCAAAGCCAATTTGGAGGAAATCGACAGCCTGCTGCAATGGATCGAGGGAGTGGGTGACAAGAATCAAGGCGGCCCCTCGCACGTTGAGGCACAACAGATAGTCCTTCGCTGCAAAACGCTAGTAGATCGACTGGTGCCGCAGGGGCACGCATACCGGAAGCAGTCCGACGATATCTTCAAGAAGTGCGACTCTGCTACAGAATACCACCATCGCTCGGACTACTTGCTTCATGAGTACATGGCCGCGTTGGTGAAGACCCTACGCCACGACCTGGAGGACGGCCGTCTCGATGCAGTCCATGAAGCGATTCGAGTCGAGACTTGTTCGGACGTCTTGGATGTTGCAGCTCAATATGCCGCCGACAAGGAGTTGATCGCCGCGACTGTGCTGGCTGGTGGGGCGTTGGAGACGCATCTCAGACATCTGTGCACAAAACTAGGTCTGAGGTGGAAGGGTGACGGGAGCATCTCGAAGTACAACGACACCGTGGCGGTCGCGCGGAATGAAGGCAAGCCCATACCGTACGCGAAAGCAGTTGGCGGGCAGGTAACTGCATGGGGGCAGCTCAGAAATGACGCCGCCCACGATCCCGCAACGTTTCAAACGAAACACAGCACGGTCGAGGTCAATTCGATGGTCTCTGGAGTCCGTGATTTCATTGTCCGACATCCCTAGCGAATCCCAGAGCCCCGCCGACCAAATGTGGTAAGCGACCTACCGGCTGCGGATCGAACGCGTCAGCTTTAGCGCTCGTAGGAAGCGAAGCGGGTCAACGCGGATGACCGACGCCACTTCGAAGAACTCGACCACGTCGAGGCGGCGCTCGCCCTTCTCGAACTTCGACACGAAGCTCTGCGGGCGACGGAGCCGCGCCGCGACCTGGACCCGCGTGAGATTCGCCTGCTTCCGGTCGGCGATGAGGGCGGTGCGGAAGCGGTCGTGTTTATCGGTGAAGACGAACTTCGTCACCCGGCGGCGGGGAGCGGGCGACGATGCAGTAACCCGATCAGGCGAACGGGCGCCTGATGCGAGCGAGGGACGGCCGAAGACCTCGAGCAGTAGACGGTACCGGCTCCCCCCAACCGAGTGAGTGGTTTCAGGGCAACAACAACCAGGTGCGAAATCACGGACGTGCGGGAGGGTCTACGGGAAGGCGATTGACTGTTGTCCGTGACCCGTGCGCCGTATGTTCCCCGGACTTGCGCGCGTGTGCGTCACGGTTCCGAAAGGCTCCCGGGGACTCCGTGTTTTTCCGCGAGGCCCACGGCGGCCTTCGTTGCCAACTCGATCACGCTTTTTGCGAGCACGACCGTGCGGTGAGTAGCGATGGCATGGTCTTCGAGGCCCGGGTCAAGGCCGCTCGCGTGCCAGAGGTTCAGCACGAACGCTTCTGCACCACGATCTTGATAGTCCTGAAGGGTTGGGAGGGTAGCTTCGAGGAATCGTTCACCGTAGAGAGCGTGCAGGAACATTGCAGGGATCGGCTTGGCGGAGCTTGAGTCCCGAAGCGTCGATCCGGCTCCGCAGAGTAAGAAGACCATGACTCTACGCGCCTCATCAACCGCGATGACTTCCTGCGGCAACGAGGAGCTGAACCACCGGCGAAGCAGGGGGGTTGTCGAGCGCATGAATTCACACCCCATTCTGGCGAACTCAGCTTCGAGTTTTCGCATCTGGACGACGCAGAAATCGAAGGCGTGTCGCGGTGACATGTTTGTCACGCTCAACTCCAGATCTGGAAACTGGCTTCTGTCTGGATCGTATGGGAAGCGGGAGTTCAAGGGCGAGAGGAAGTAACCAGAGGACGGCGATACAACGGATGCCCGACGATTGCTCGACGCATTCACCGTCCTTCGTAACAGCGCGGTCCCGGTCAGGTTGCCTCCCCTCCCTGCAGTACCCTGAGACTGACAACTGGACGTATCGAAGCGGCCCGACCGGGCTTTTGATTTCGGGAACGTATCCAGCGGGTAAGCGAGGCGCGACGGGAAAGCGGCTGACCTGCCCCGCCGGAGCCCTTGCTGCCTGCCGCCGCGCCACGTTCGCGCTTTGGCGAGGTCCCCCTGCCGAGTCACCGTTCCTGGCTACTCTCGGCTCGCGGACCTCGACTCTAGCCACATTGCGAGAAGCACGACTCCCACACACCCGAGTAACTCGCAGGCGATGAGCGGCACCCACAGCGTCCATTGCAAGCGGGGGTCAGCGAGGCACTCTTTCACCGCGAAAGCAACTCCCGAGACGAGCATCAGGGTGCCCCAGATGGTCAATGCGCGTTCTGGCCGCGAAGGCCAAAGGCCCTTTCGTTTCGGCAGCGGGGATTCAGGCATGGAAAGCAGTCTACCGCGCCGCCGCCCACTCTCGCACAAGCGATATCACTTCCTCCCCAGACCGACTAATCGTGCTTGACGTCGTTTAACGATGATATACAATGGCTAGCATGAAACACCAACCGAAGGGACCGAAAGCCATGAAGAAAATGCTCGGCGTCCGACTCCCGGACGAGCTTCTCGCGGAGCTTTCCAAGGCGGCGGATGAAGACCGGCGCAAGGTTTCCGACTTCGTTCGCATCCTGCTTGAAGACGCGCTCGCGGCCCGCAAGGGCGGAAAGGGGAAGTAGCAATGCTCAAAGTTCGCGCGAAATTCGGAAGTGTCCTTCGCCGCGCCGGTCGCGAAGGGTATTACTGTCGGTTCTCCCTCGAAGGGAAAGACCGCTGGCGTTACGGCGGCCCGACCCTGGCGATTGCCCGGGCGAACCTGCAAAAGGCTCAGGGGCTTCTCGCGAGCGGTTCCCCGCCCGCCGAAATGCTGGCGGCGGTCTTCGGCGATGAACACGGCTCCAAGCTCTCGTTCATCGAGGCGACGGACGGCTACATGGCGTTCGCGAAGAACGTGAAGAAGCCCTCGACCTTCGCGGGGGACAAGCGCCGCTTCCGCGTCCTTCACAAGACGCCGTGGGGGTCGAAGAAGCTCTCAGCGATCCGTCCGGACGAGATTCAGACGTGGATCGACAAGCGGCTCAGCGACGGAGCTTCTCCCGCCACCGTGAACCGGGATCTCTCCCTCGGCTCGGCGCTGTTCCGTTGGGCTCTCCGCATGAACTACGCGGCCGAGAATCCCTTCCGTCGCGTCCCGAAGCTCAGCGAGAAGGGGCGGGGAAGGGAAGTCTTCCTCACGGCAGCAGAGTCGCGGGACCTGCTCGCCGCTGCGTCCCCCCTCGTCCGGCCGGTGCTTCACTGTGCGGTCGCGACCGGGCTTCGGCGGGGGGAGTTGCTCTCCCTGCGTTGGGACTGCGTCTCGTTCGAGCGTACGGAAGTCTTCGTCCGGGCCGGGAACGCCAAGAGTGGCAAGGGGCGAGCCGTTCCCATGACCCGGGCCCTGGCCGAGGAACTCGCCGCGATCCGTCCGACCGTGACCCCGATTGAGGGGCCTGGGGCGGTCTTCCTCCAGGCGAACGGGAAGCCCATGACGGAAACGGTTATCGCCGACGGCTTCAAGGCTGCGCGGCGGATCTCGAATCTCTCGCCGGAGAAGAAGACCTCCCTCCGCCTTCACGACCTGCGGCATACGTTCGCATCGCTGGCTGTCGCGGCGGGAGTCCCGATCTTCGACCTGAGCAAGCTCATGGGCCACGGGGACGTGAAGCTCACGGCAAGCCGCTACAGCCACTTCATGGCCCCGAGCGCGAGGGCCGCGATTGATCGGGTAGACGTGGCCCTCGGTCTTGGTGGGGCGGGGCCGCTCCTCTCCGCTTCGGTCCAGGCGCGGGCGGCGGGAGCGATCTAGCGCCATGAGCCAAAATTGCGGAATCCGGTCCCAAGTTGTAGCCAGCGCCGTAGCCGGAGGGCTAGCGGCTTCCCTAAGTCCATGTCCCCGGCAAGATTCGAACTTGCGACCTGCGGTTTAGGAAACCGCCGCTCTATCCAACTGAGCTACGGGGACGCGGCCGCGATTCTAGAGCGAAACCGCAGCAACTCAAGCGCCGTCCGCATACGATGGCACCCCCGTGCTCCCTCACCGCCCACATCCCGCCCGCGCTCTCTTCGCCCTGGCCGCGTCGCTCCTCCTCCTCACCGGCTGCTCCCTCACCGCCGACCTCTCCCGCTCGAACCTCTTCCCCGAACGAGAGTTCGCCATCCTCCCTCCGGATCTCGGGCTCGCTCCCGAGTCGCTCGACATCCCGGTGGACGGCGCGGTGCTCCGCGCGTGGGTCTTCCGCGCGCCGGGCTCCGACTGCACGCTCCTCGTCTGCGGCGGCAACTCGTCGAACATGCAGCTCCTGCTGCCGATCGCGGAGACCGCCGTCGCGGCCGGGTACAACGTCGCGCTGTTCGATTACCGGGGGTTCGGGCTCAGCTCGGGCGAGCCGGACGTGTTCTCGGTCGTCCCGGATTCCGTCGCGGTGCTCGAGGCGGTGAAGCGACTCCCGGGGACGCGACGGCTCGCGCTGTACGGGATCTCCCTCGGCAGCGTCGCGGCGGTCGGCGCGGCGTCGGAGCGGCCGGACCTGGTGGACGCGATCGTCGTCGAGGCGCTCTTCAGCCCGCACGTGCAGCTGCGGAAGGAAATGGGCGGGTTCGCGGCTTGCCTGGGGCGGGCGCTGCTGTTTCCGGGGACGTGGAACGTCGAGGCGAACCTGCCGGAGCTGCCGCAGCCGGTGCTGCTCGTGCACGGCGACCGGGACGAGATCCTGCCGATCGAGGACTCGCTGCCGATCTACGAGGCCATGCCGGACAGCGCCGGCCCGCGCTTCCTGTGGGTCCCCGCCGGCGCCGGCCACGCGCCCGGCGTGTCGGCGCGGTTCGGGCCCGACTACGCCGCGCTCGTGACGGCGTTCCTCGACCGCTGCCTGAAAGGCGCGCCGCTCCCGACGGTCTCCGCGGCGTGGGTCAACGGGAGCGTGCGCCTCTCGGCCGCCCCGCCCGCCGGCCCCGAACCGCTTCCCGTCGAAATCTCGGCGATCGCGGCTGACGGCACGCCCCGCGTCGCGCGCGCCTGGCTCGACCCCGCCCGCCCCGCCGACGTCGCCCTTCCCCTCGCCGAGCCCCCCGTCTTCGTCTCCGCCGTCGTCCCCGCCGGCCCGGTCGAGCGCGACGGGGAGGGCTGGAAGCGCACCGGCGGCTACGTGCGGAGCTTCGAGGCGTGGGACACCTTCCGCGTGTCGCTGGCCGCGCTGCTGGAGAGGCCCTTCCTCGCCTGGAAGATCCCCGTCGATTCGGACGAGTCGCTGGTGAAGGGGATGGACGAGCTGTGGAAGCGCGAGGGGCGGGAGATCGACGCGCGGAAGTGGCTGAGCGAGCACGGCATGTTGCGTGCGGACACGCCCGAGGGGGCGAAGCGCCGTGAGGAGGCGGTGGCGGCGTGTGCGGCGGCGGAGGCGGAACTCCGGCGGCTGCTGGCGGTCGAGCTGGACGCCGGGGTGCGGCCGCGCTTCGCCGGGGAGGCGGGGCGGATCGCTGAGTGCTGGGACGCGATCGGTGAGACGGCGCGCGGGACCCGCGTGTGGCAACTCCGCCACGGGCTCCTGCCGGCGAACCCCGACACCTGGATCGAGTTCGGGGACGCGACCTGGCAGATCGGCGTCAACGGCTGGGACGTCCCCGGGATGCTCCGGCGGCTGGCCCTCGACGGCGCGCCGTGGGAAGCGCGGGCCGAGGCGCGGCGGGCCTTCCTGAAGGACTGGCTCGACCTCAACGCCATCCACAAATGAAAAAACCCCGCGGCTCGTCGCCGCGGGGTTCGCTATGAAGCGATGTAGTTACTGCGCCTTGGTCACGTTGACCGCGCGGCCGCCCTTCGCATCCTGCTGAAGGTCGAAGTTCACCTTCTGGCCCTCCTGCAGCGACCGGAAGCCCTGCTCCTGGATCGCCGTGTGGTGGACGAAGACGTCCTTGCCGCCGTCGTCCGGCGCGATGAAGCCATAGCCCTTCTGATCGTTAAACCACTTCACGGTTCCCGTCGCCATATCTCAGTCTCCTGTTACTGCACCGCGGAGCCGCCTGCCTGACCCGAAATCGGACCGGACCGGTTTGCGCCGGGCCGGCCGGGCTCCCTCGTTGGAGCGCCGACTGCCGGGCGGATCCGTCTTGATGGGGGAGTTATAGCAAAGGGGTGGGGGGGTGGGCAAGGCCGAGTGGCCAGTGACCAGCGGCGAGTTGCCAGTGGCCAGCGGCGAGTGGGCGAGTGGGGGGCGACAGCGAGAGTCAGGAGTTTGGATGTTCTTGACCTGCTTGCCTGCCCTGCCGGCTCACCACCGGCCACTGGTCGCTGGCCACTGGCCACTGGTCGCTGGCCGCTGTCCCTCAAAAAATAGTGCTTTTCCCGAGGAATCCAGAATGGTACTAATACTCGCGTAACAGGAACGCCGGTCTTCGAAAGGGTCGCAACGCGCGCCCCAGTCCGAAGAGTTCCCTGAGAACTCTCCGGGCTTTATTTTTGAAGATGGTGTTTCGGACGCAAGCGCTAGCGAAGGAGAAGTCGAATGGCGACGGGTACCGTGAAGTGGTTTAACGATCAGAAGGGCTATGGGTTCATCGCTCCGGACGATGGCGGCAAGGATGTCTTTGTCCACCACACCGCGATCACGATGGACGGGTTCCGCACGCTGGCCGAAGGCCAGAAGGTGCAGTTTGATATCACGCAGGACGTCAAGGGCGCCCGCGCGATCAACGTGAGCAAGGCCGTCTAAACGGACCAATCACGAACTCGACCCGGGGCAGCGCAAGCTGCCCCGGGTTTTTTTGTATGAAGTGAGAATGCGAGGAAGGGCCGCGAAGCTACGGTTTCTTGCTCGCCCCCGCTGACAGCGAAAGGGTCGCCAGGGCGATCAACAACTCGAGGCCGAAGAGGCGCTCGTAGAGTTTGTGGAGGCGATGGAACTCGGTGCCTTCGGCGGTGCCCTGGGGGCGGGCGGCGGCGAGGTTGGGGGAGATCCAGGCGCTGAGGAGGAGGGTGCCGGCGAGGAGGGCGGAGATCCCGAGGTCGCAGAGGAGGGAGGGCTGTTTCGCGCGGCGCAGGAGGAGGGAGGCGGCCAGCGCGAGGCCGAGGGCGCCGAAAGCGGCGTACTCGAAGACGTGAAGCGCGGCGCCGACGACGGCGCCGGCGGCCTGGCGGTCGGGGGCGAGCGCGCGGAAGGCGGTGGGCGCGACGATCAGGGCGATGGCGGCGCCGCCGCCGAAGTAGGCGGCGAGGGCGACGGTGCGCAGGGTGGCGAATGAGCGGAACATGCCTATTCCTCGTACTCCTGCCGCGCGAGTTTCGCCTTCTCCAGCGCCGTGCGGATCTTCTTCAGCGCAGCCTTCTCGATCTGCCGCACCCGCTCCCGCGTGATGCCGAGCTTCTCGCCGACTTCACGCAGCGTCAGCGGGTTCAGGCCGCCGACGCCGTAGCGCATCTTCAGCACGTCCGCTTCCCGGCCGTCCACGTTCATCAGGTACCGCTCGAGCAGCCCCGAGACGTCCTCAGAAATCTCCGGCAGCCAGGACGGCTCTTCCGGCGAATCGTGGATCGCCTGCCACAGCAGGTCGAGCGACTGCGGCTGGTTGCCCGAGTAACTCGTGTTCAGCGCCTGCCGCACCGCCTCGCCCGCAGGCCCCTTCAGCTTCAGCGCCTTCGCAATCTCCGCCGGGTCGGGCTTCCGCCCCAGCTTCTGCGTCAGCTTCAGGCTCGTCGCCTTCCACTTGTGGATCATCTCCACCATGTACGTCGGGATCCGCACGACCGGCGCCGTGTCCATGAGCGCCCGCTGGATCGCCTGCTTGATCCACCACGTCCCGTACGTGCCGAACTTCACGCCGCGCTCGGGATCGAAGCGCTCCACCGCCTTGAGCAGGCCGAGGTTTCCCTCCTCGATGAGGTCGAGGAGCGTCATGCCGTAGTTCGAGTACTTCTTCGCGATCGACACCACGAGGCGCAGGTTCGCGCGGATCATCCGCTCGCGCGCCGCGCTGTCGCCCTTCTGCACGAGCCGGCCGAGTTCCTTCTCCTCGTCGGGCGTGAGAAGCGCAACCTTGGCGACCTGCTTCAGGTAGAACTCGACGTTTTCGTCGTTGTGGCGGGGCGTAGGGAACTCCTCGCGGAATGAGGAAGGGCGCGCCAGAAGGGAGCATTATCGAGCGGGACGGTACCGCGATCAAGCGAGTCGGAGAGCGAAAACAATCCGCAGGGGTCCAAGTGTCGGCAGGAAGGGGGAGCGCTGAGAACTCGGAGGGGAGTCGTCCGAGGACGCGCGGGGGAGTCCTGACCTGAGCGCTCCGACACGCCGTGCCGTCCTTCCAGGCTTCATGGGCGCGAAGGTCTGGACTCGCTCGCGCGCCGCAGGATGACTTCCCTCCGAGTTCTCAGCGGTCCAGACGGTACACCCCCACGCGATCTTCGCCTGCACCGAAATCTTTTACGAGCTGGAATCGGCCGTCGAGCTTGGCCGCCACGCCGGGCTGGTCGGACTCCAGGAGCACGAGCCAGTCCACGTTTTCGCGACGCATGTCCGCGGCGATGTCGTCGTTCGCGCGCGATTTCGGGACCTTCCAGAAGTAGACCCCGGCGTAGAACGCGGTCTTTTCCGGGCCCATCAGCTCGGCGCCCGGGGCGACCGCGCGAAGCCACTGCCCGGCGTCCTTGAGCGGCAACTGGTCGCGCCGGGAGGGGCGGAGGGATTTGGGAAGAGCGACGGCGGCGCAGAAGAGGACGAGGAGCAGCAGGCCACGCTTCCATTTTTCGGACAGCGCGGCGGCAACGGGGGCGAGGAGGAGGACGACGACGAGGGAGGGCATGAGGAGGTGGCGGGTGGAGAGGTAGGACTTCGCGTAGAGGAGACGGAGGAGGGGTGGGAGGTAGAGGGCGAGGAGGCCGAGGAGGGCGAGGCGCGCGAGGCGCTGGTCCGGGGAGCGCGGGGCGCGGAGGAAAAGGGCGGCGAGGAGGAAGGGAAGGAACCCGGGGTAGATGGTCTGGCCGAATTTCCGCACGAACATCCAGGGGAGGTAGAGCGGGTTGGAGTTTCCCTTTTCCGCGACGGCGGTCTGCGACTCGCCCCCGCCCTGCGGGGAGCCCTTGACGAACGCCTCGCCTCCCGCTTTCCCGGTGACGGCCCATCGACCGAGGTGCTGCCGGATGCGGACGGCGTAGGGAACGAAGCACGCGAGAAACACGCCGCCGGCGAGGGCCGCGGCGCCGGCGCGGCGTCCCCACTGCGCCGAGGGAGCGGGGCGGAAGCGCGGGAGACCCGAGGCGACGAGCGCCAGGGCGGTGAAGACCGGCAGGGCCAGTCCCTCGGGGCGCGTGAGGTACGCGAGCCCGGCGGCCAGGCCCGACAGCGAAGCGGCGCGAAGGTCGAGCAAGGCGATCGCCCGCAGCGCGCAGGCAGCGCTCGAGAGGAAGAAGAAGACGAATGTCGCCTCCACGAGGATGTCGCTTCCGACATCCACGGCCTCCGGGTGTACCGCGACGAGAAGCGCGGCGAAGATGGCGGCGCGGAAGCCGCCGAGGCGGCGGCCGATGAACCATGCGGGGACGCAGGAGAGGGAGCCCAGGAGGATGGAGACGGCGGTGGCGGCGGTGGGGACGTCGCGGAAAAAGAGGGAGAGGAGCGCGGAGAGCGCGGGGTAGGCGGGGTGGTAACCGTGGTCGATCGCGTGGTTCCAGTCGCCCGCGAGCATCATGTTGGCGATGCGGACGTACCAGTAGGCGTCGGTGGCGACGGTGTACTTGAAGAGGGAGCAGGCGAGCCGGACGGCGAAGGCGAGGGCGACGATCGCGGCCAGCGTGGGGAGGGGGCGAGGCTCTCGGGTGTCGGGCGGGGGGGTGGCCTCGGGCATGGGAAGAGTTTCGGCGAGAATGGGCAGGCGGGGAAGGCGTTTCAGGGGGCCAGAGCCCGTGAAAACACCCGCGCGTCAGGCTGCGTCGGCCCAGTGACGGTGGTTTGAGAGGTTTTTCTGTTACGGGCCGACTCCGCCCGACGCGCAGGTGTTTTCACGGGCTCTAGCGCCCTGAATCCTCACCGGAGGCCGCAAGCCGCTCACCGGAAACCTTGAGACCGCGAGGAAAACCCGACCGAGGACGTGCGGCGCGGGTCCGGTCGGCGCGCACCACAAGCCTCGGCATGACTAAAACCCTTCATTGCGCGCCGGTCGGACCCGTGCCGCGCGCCGCAGGGAGGATTTTCCTCGCGGTCTCAGTACGCGTTCGGGTTGACGAAGCCTCTCACCACCGTCAGCAGCACGATCCGCACGTCGAGCCAGAGACTCCAGTTCTCGATGTAGTACAGGTCGTACTGGATGCGCTTCTTCAGGCTCGTGTTCCCGCGCCAGCCGTTCACCTGCGCCCATCCGGTGATCCCCGCCTTCATCTTGTGCCGCAGCATGTACCGAGGGATCTGCTTCTTGAAATCCTGGATGAAGACAGGCCGCTCGGGGCGCGGGCCCACCACGCTCATGTCGCCGACCAGCACGTTCCAGAACTGCGGAAGCTCGTCCAGGCTCGTCTTGCGGATGAACGCCCCGAACTTCGTTTTCCTGGGGTCGTCCGCGGTCGCCCATTTCGCCCCCGTCTGCGCTTCCGCATCCACGCGCATCGAGCGGAACTTCCACATCTTGAAGGTGCGTCCGTCGAGGCCCATGCGTTCCTGGCCGTAGAAGATGGGGCCGGGGGAGGAGAGTTTGACGCCTAGGGCGACGAAGGCGAGGACGGGGGAGATGAGAAGGAGGACGAACCCGCTGAAGGCGACGTCGAGGAAGCGCTTGAGGAGCAGGTTCCAGCCGTAGAGGGGGGATTCGCGGAGGAGGAGGACGGGGACGCCGTCGATGTCGGTGATGGAGTGGTTGAGGGCGTCGAAGGAGCCGATGTCGGGGATGACGCGGACGTCCACGGTCTCCTCGGCGAGGAGTTCCATGACCTTTTCGAAGGTGTCGTGGTCGCGGGCGGGGAGGGCGACGTAGACCTGGTCGGCGCCGTGTTCCTTGATGAGGGCCGGGAGGTTCTCCGGGGGCCCGACGACCGTGACGCGATGGAACCTGCGCCCCAGGCGGTCCTCGCGCCCGTCCACGTAGCCGGCGGGGACGATGCCCATCCAGCGGTGGCGGCGCAGCGAGAGCGCGAGTTCCTGCCCCGCGCGGCCGGCGCCCACGATCAGCGCGCGCCGAAGGTTCCAGCCGTGCCGGCGCGCCCAGCGAAGCGTCAGCCGCACCGCCGTGCGCTCGAGCACGAGCGCGGCCAGGTTGAGCAGGATGAAAATCCCGAACGCCCCGCGCGAATACTCGTACGACTTGTACACGAACGTCACGCCGGTCATGAGCAGGAACAGCATGATCTGCGCCCGCGCGATGTCGAACCACTCGCTCAGCAGCGAGTCGCTTCGCCTCGCGCTGTAGAACCGGAACGCGCGGTACGAAACGGCGCCCATCACGAGCACGGCGGGGATGAACTTCGCGTAGTGGATGAACTCGGGACGGCCGAGCGGTACGGCGAAGAGCCCGGAGTCGAAGCGGACCCAGAAGGCGAGCGACCACGCGCCGGCGGTGACGGCCATGTCCGCCAGGAACATGAAGGCTTCAATCAGCTGGGAGTGGCGTTTGAGCATGGGGCCCCGGAATGATATCGGCCGGGCCAAGCCGGGCCGAGAAGATGTCTTCTCATGTCTCCGCTTCTCTCGGCCCGGCTTATCCTGAGCGAGCCCGAAGGGCGAGTCGGAGGATTGCATTGACGCGGGGCAAGTGGCCTGGGAAGGGAATCATCCGAGTTCGCTCAGGCACCGGCGATTCCCAGTTCCCGCAGGAGGCGCTTCTCCGCGGCCCTGATCCTCCGCCGGACGACGAACATCCCCGGCGGCATGGCGGCCCAGGTGAACAGGAAGGCGCCCTTGCAGGTGAGGCGGTGGGAGCCGCCGGAGAGCGGCCGGAGCAGGCCGCGGGCCGTCTGCCACGCGTAGGAAGCGTCCAGCGTTTCGCGGACCTGGGCGGGGAAGTCCTCCTTTCTGCCCGGCTCGGCGGCGGGCGTCCCCTGCCAGTCGCGCGCGACGAGTTTCTCGTGTACCTGTAGGAGGACCGCGGGGTCGAGAACCGAGGGAAGCGGGTAAAGGCGGCGCGGGCCGAGTTCGGTGAAGAGCATCGCGGTCGGCGTGTTGGTGGTTACGAGCATGCGGCCATCGGAGGCGCGGGAGGAGTATTCCATGTAGCGAGAGTGGAGCCGGAACGTGCCCTTTCGCCGGACGTGAACGACGGTCGCGAGCGCGACGATGCGCCGGCGCCGGTCGGCCATCGCGCAGGTCTCGGCGGCGACGTTTGTGGCGAGGCCCTGAATCGTCCACCGCTGCGTCTCGCTGAATCCGAGGTCCGCGAGGCGGGGGCCGAGCTCGTTGAAATATTCGTCCGCAGGAGTCGGGTAGGGCGACGGGTCGTGCGGGACAACTCCCGGCGCCGCGGACTGGCGGTGGAACAGCAGCACCGCCAGGGGGATCACGACGAAGAGTATGAACGCGAGCCCCGCCACGACGCAGGCGACGACGGTCAGGATGACCAGCAGCACCGGCATTGCGGGGGAGGACGCGAGCGCAGCCACCATGCGGCTACCGCGACATCCCGTACGGCAGCTCGAACGCGTTCCCGTTCGTCGCGTCGAACTCCCCGAGCGACGGCGACCACGTACTCACCAGGATCCGGTTCTTCGCGGGCTCGAAGCGCATCAGCCGCATCTTCCCGAGCCCCCCTTCCTTCAGCATCTGGTAATTCGCCAGCAGCTCGTGCACCGTCCCGCCCGCGTCGTTCTTCGAGGCGCTTCGCCCGACCCCGTCGCCGGTGACGTGGCCGCTGACGACGAGGAAGACGCCGGCGTGTTTCCGGACCAGCTTCTCCCAGATCTCGTCCCCGTTGTTCCCGCCGCAGCCGTACTTGCGCGGGTTGTGCGGGTCCTCGGCGCCGAGGCGCGTGTCGTCGTGGAACATGTAGCCGTGCGTGTTCACGATCGCGCGGCGGTCCTTGTGCTCCTCGAGGACCTTGCCCGCCCACTCCAGCACCTCGTCGCGCGGCCCGAACTCGAGGCACACCGCCACGAACTTCATCCCGCCCGCCTCGAACAGCTGGAATGAGTTCTCGTTCGTCTCCCCGAAATGCCCCCCGTACCACGCGCGCTTCGCGAACCTCTCCACCGGGAACGCCCGGTTGTACCGCGCCGCATCCCGCGTCTTCGCCGACCCCTTCTCCGCGTAGTCGTGATTCCCGCACAGCACCCCGTACGGAACCACCCCCTCCAGCTTCTTCATGCACGCGTCCGCCACCGCCCACTCCGCTTCCGTGTTCAGGTGCGTCAGGTCCCCCTCGTGCGCCACGTAAGCAATCCGCTCCTTCTCCGCGTTCGCCACGATCCAGTCCGCCTGCGCATGGAAATGCTGCGGATGCTTGAGCGAATAGAACTGCGTGTCGGGCAGCGCCACGACGGTGAAGAAATCCTCCGCCGGCATTTCGTCGTCGGCGAAAAGCCGCGGCGCAAGCGCCAGCGCTGCAGCGGACTTGAGGAAGAGGCGGCGGTTCACGCGGTCACTTTCTTCTCGCGATTGTCTGCACGTAGGAGCAGTGCAATTCCACGGTTCCGTCCGTCGCCCGGTTGAATTTCGCCATGCAGGCCTCCAGGTCCTTCCGGAGCGTCGCGCGGCCCTTGTCGTCCAGCCTCGCGCGCGCGGCCATGACCGGCCCGAAATGGCTCTCGAACAGGTGCAGCAGGTGGTCCATCGAGCGGAAGTGCTGCACGAACTCCTTCGTTTCAATCGCCATCGACGACACGCCGGCGCCGAGCAGTTCCTTCAGCCCCGCCTCCGTTCCCCACCGCACCGGCGGCTTCAGCCCCTCCGGCGGCGGCGCGTACGCCCGGATCGTCTTGAAGAACTCGCCGCCGAACCCTTCCGGCGACCACGTGGCCAGCCCTATGCGCGCGCCCGGCTTCGCCACGCGCAGCAACTCCGCCGCCGCCCGTTCCTGGTCCGGGGCAAACATCACACCGAACACCGAGGCCACCACGTCGAACGACCCGTCGGGAAACGGAAGCGCCTGCGCGTCCGCTTCGCGGAAGTCGATCGTCGTCCCCTCCGCCGCGGCGCGCGACTTCGCGCGCTCCACAAGCGTCGAGACGTAATCGATCCCCGCCACGTCGCAGTGCCGCCGCGCCGTCACCAGCGCCACGTTGCCGCTGCCGCACGCCACGTCGAGCACGCGCTGCCCGGCCTTCGGGTCGAGCGCGGCGCAGAGCGCATCGGCGACAGCCATCGTCTTCAGGGCAAACACGTTGAAGTCACCCGTGCCCCAGGTTTCCTTCTGTTTCTGCGTTACCGCGACAAGATCGAGTGCCGGTGAGTTCATCTTCGACTCCTGAATGCGAACCCGAAAGCGTTGTCCCGCGACCGCCCAAGCCCCCGCCCCATCCCCAGCCCACCCCACGCCTGAGCCCGAAGGGCGAAGGCGCCCCCCATCCCGCCCTCACACCTTCCCCTGCCGTTTTCCCTTTTTCCCCCCGATCCACCGTCCCAACCACCCCAGCACTTCTCCGTACCAGTGCCGGCTCGTCCGCGGCTTGAGGATCCAGTGATTCTCCTCGGGGTACACGACGAGCCGTGCCGGCAGCTTCATCGCCTTGTACACGTTGTAGATCTCCAGCCCTTGCCCGTAAGGCACGCGGTAGTCCTTCTCCCCGTGCACGATCAGCATCGGCGTCTTGAACCCCCGCGCGTGCCTCATCGGGTTCCAGCGGTCCATCCCCTCGACGCGGTCCCACGGTTCGCCACCCATCGAGCGCTGCCGCCCCTGCGTCACGTCGCTTCCGTATTGCGTCTGCAGGTCGCTCACGCCGGCATGGTTCACGATGCACGCGAAGCGGTCGGTCTGGCTCGCGATCCACGCGGCCATGTAGCCGCCGTACGAGCCTCCCGTCGCCGCCATGCGCTTCGGGTCCACCAGTCCGCGCGCGATGAGCATGTCGGTCGCGACGGTGATGTCGAAGTACGGCTGGTCGCCCCAGCGGCCGAGGATCGAAGCGGCGAATTTCTGCCCCCAGCCGGTTGAGCCGTGGAAATTCACGAGCGCGACGACGTAGCCGGGCGCCGCGAACGCGTGCGCGCTCCAGCGCCAGTGCCATTCGTCCCCGAAGGTCCCGTGCGGGCCGCCGTGGATGACGTGCACGAGCGGAAGGCGCTTCGACGGGGGAAGCGGCCCCGACGGCTTCTTCATGCCGGGCGGATAGAAGATCCACATCTGGACGGACTCGCCGCCGGCGCCCTGGACGTGCGTTTCCTCGACCTGCGAGAGCTGGATGTTCTTCATCGCGGGTTTGGTGAAATCGGTCGCGCGACGAAGGGTGCCGGACTTGAGATCGATCACGGCGCATTCGGGAGGCGAGAGGACGCTGGAGATGGAAACGAAGGCGCGTCCGCCTGCGATTTCGGGAGAACCGAAGACGTTCTGGCGGACGAGCGGTTTCGGGAGGCTCCGCTTCGGCGCACGGACGGCGGCGGCGAGGTCGAGGGCATAGAGCGTCGAACGCGCGCGGTCCTCGGCGCGGACGTAGACGGTGCGCGAGTCGGCGGAGAAGCCCCAGCCGCTGGCGGAGCGGTCCCACGCCTCGGTCAGGACCGTGTGCTTCCCGGTCGCGCGGTTCAGAGCCACGAGGCGCGTCTTGTCCGCGTAGAAGTCGAACTCGCGCTGCATCCCGTAGATCACCCAGCGGCCGTCCGGCGTGTACTGCGGGCTCGACGTGTCGCGGAATTCCTCCGAGCTCAGCCGCCGGATGCGCCCGGCTTTCGCCTTCGCGCGGAACACCGCCGGCACTTCCACCGCAAACACCGCCCAGAGCCACGGGTCGTGCGGCGGGTCGCTCGCGCAGGCCCCGAAGGCGATCTCGCGGCCGTCCGGCGCGATCCGGTACTGCCCGAACGGGTCCTCCGGGGAAAACCAGCGCTTCCAGCCGGGCGTCAGGTCCATCATCTCGCGGGTCGCGAGGTCCATCCCGAACAGGTGGTGGACGCGCCCGTCGGTGAGCCAGCGGTCCCAGTAGCGGAAGATCCGGCTCTCGCTCACGTGCACCTTGCAAGGGTCGTCCTCGAGTTCCTTCTTGAGCTTCGCCGCGTCGTCCAGCGAGGGTTTCTCCGCGAACACCGAAGTCTGGAACGCGATCCGCTTCCCGTCCGGGAACCAGCGGCCGTCCGCCGCACCGTAGGGCAGGTCGGTCAGCCGCTCGGGCTCGCCGCCGTCGAGCGGGAGGAGGAAGAGCTGCGGCTGGTCGGGGAACTTCGGGCCGGACTTCTTCTTGTCGTCGGCCTTGCCTCCCGGCTTGCGGACGAACAGCAGCTTCGTCCCGTCCGGGCTCCACGACGGCTGGCCGCTCGAGGCCTCTGCGTGCGTCAGCGCCCGGGGCGCCGCCTTGCCGTCCGCGTCGCACAGCCAGAGACGCGTCACGGCTTCGTTCGTCTCCATCGACCATTGCGTCACTGTGACGACGAAGCGCTTGCCGTCGGGGGAGGGAACGGGAGAGCCGACGCGGGGGATCTGCCAGAGGTCTTCGACGGTCATGGGGTGTTGTTGCATGGGGAGGGATTGTAGCTGGGGGGGAGTTGGGAGGGAAAACGGGGGGGGGAAAACGGCCAGGAAACGAAAAACGAAAAAGGAAAAAGGAAAAAGGAAAAGGACCGGCCAGGCAAACAGGGCCATCAGTTTGCGTGGCCGGTCCTTTTCGTTTTTCCTTTTTCGTTTTTCGTTTTTCCTTTCGTGGTCGTTTGTCCCGCCCCCCGATTGGGCGAACGCCGGGAGCCCTTCCGGGCCCCCGGCCGTTTCGTCACACCTTCGATTTGTAGAGCGCGAATGTCGCCCCCGCGGGATCAGCACACACCGCAAATCTCCCCACATTCGGAATGTCCATCGGCTCAACCCAGAGCTTCCCCCCGAGCGCCTTCACCTGCGCGGCGGAAGAGTCAACGTCAGCCACGCACACGTACCCGATCCACGCCGCCGGCCCCGGCGACCCTGGCGGCTTCTGCATCATGCCGCCGACGTCCGTGCCCTCCGACTTCCACAGCGCGTACGTCCCCATCCCTGGAACCGGCATGTCCGCCGATTTCCAGCCGAGCACCTCGCCGTAAAACCGCTTCTCCTTCTCCACGTCATTTGCCACCAGCTCGTTCCAGCAGAACGCCCCCGGCGCAAACGCGCTGTCCGCGTTCTCCGGATGAAGGCCCTTCCACAGGCAGAACACGGCCCCCTCGGGATCGGCGACGACCGAGAACCGCCCGATCGACGGGATATCCGTCGCGGGCATGTGGAGTTTCCCTCCCGCGCGCACCGCGCGGGCCGAAGCGTCGTCCACGTTGTCCGTCGTCACGTACGCGATCCAGTGCGGCGGGGCGCCGGGGATTGCATCGCAGAGGCCCCCGATATGCCGGCCGCCCACCGCGATGTCGGTGTAGACCCCCGCCGCGCCCATGTTCTGGTCGGTCATCGTCCACCCGAAAAGCGCGCCGTAAAACGCCCGCGCGGCCTTCCGGTCCGGCGTCCTGATCTCATGCCAGCAGAAATGCGACGGCATCGGACTCTCCTCTCTCTATGGGTTCGCTCTCTCCGCGAATGTTCAGCGTTGAATCTTCTCCAGGGCGGCCTTGCGCTTCGGGGTGAAGTGCCACCACGGGCGCGAAGGGCGGCCGTTGGCGTGATCGACGATGGCCATGAAGACATCGATGACGCAGGGGTCGTGTCGCACGCCGTCCTTCCGGCAGATGTCCCCGTACATTTTGAACGGGTCGCGACCTTTCAGTTGTTCCGGGGCGTTGATGCCGAGACGGATGAGGTCTTCCGCCACGCGCGGCCCGACGTTGGGAAGTTCCTGGAGCAGGCGCGAGGGCGATTTGCGGCGGGGGGGCCTGGTCATACGAGCCTCAATTCCTTGGAATGTTAGGCTTTTGTTAACTGAAGGCGCCGAAGCGGTCAAGCGGCAATTTCGCGGGCCGCGTACTTTATAAAGAGGAATCTTTCGAAAGTGCTGATTTTCCGGCTTGTGGTTCGGCGCGCCGCGGGGTATTTGAGACGTACACCTGAGCGAATCCCCGGAGGCACCATGAAAGAAGACCAGATCAGGATCACGGAAAAGCGGATCTGGAACGAACACGAGATCCGCACGATGTCGCTCGCCGACCTGACCGTGCAGGGCTAACCTTCCGCCATGCATCCCCACCTGCTTCACGACATCGGCCTCTGCGTCGTCGCCGCCACCGCGATGGCCTACGTCGCGAAACTCGCCCGCCAGCCCCTCATCCTCGGCTACATCGCCGCGGGGCTCCTCGTCGGCCCGGCCGGTTTCAAATGGGTCCAGGACCAGGAGACGATCGTCCAGATCTCGGAACTCGGGCTCGCCTTCCTCCTCTTCATTGTCGGCCTCGAGATCGACATCAAGCACCTCGTGAGCTCCGGAAAAGTCGCCGCCATTCTCGGCACCGTGCAGGTCCTCGTGTGCGCCGTCATGGGATGGGGCGTCGCCAAGGCCCTCGGCTACGGCGGCCTTCCCGCCCTCTACATCGGCGCCGCCACCGCCTTCAGCTCGACCATGATCGTGGTCAAGGTCCTCTCCGATCGCGCCGAGCTCGATACCTCCGCCGGCC
Source organism: uncultured Planctomycetia bacterium (assembly GCA_963706735.1). Classification (GTDB taxonomy): domain Bacteria; phylum Planctomycetota; class MHYJ01; order WSZJ01; family WSZJ01; genus WSZJ01. The sequence continues at coordinate 16,843 of CAVPNQ010000101.1, read as the reverse complement.
GCATCATTCTCGGCGTCCTCCTCGTCCAGGACGTCCTCGCGATCGTCGTCCTCGCCGTCCAGCCCAACATCAGCCATCCCGCGTTCGGGCCCCTGGCGCTTTCGACGGTGAAGGGCCTCGGACTCGCGGCGGGGGCGCTTCTCGCGAGCCGCTACGTCCTCCCCGGCCTGTTCCGGCTCGTCGCGAAATCACCGGAGATCGTCCTCGTGTCCGCCATCTCGTGGTGCTTCATCGTTTCCTTCGCGGCGCTGAAGGCCGGGTTCTCGGTGGCCATGGGCGCGCTCATCGCCGGCGTCAGCATGTCCGCCTTCCCGTACTCCCTCGACGTCGTCGCCAAGATCCGCTCCCTGCGCGACTTCTTCGTCACCCTGTTCTTCGTCTCCCTCGGCATGCAGATCACCGCCGGATCACCGCGCGTCTACGTCGCCGCCGCCGCCATCTCCGCCGTCGTCCTATTCGGCCGCTTCCTCCCCGTGATGCCCACCCTCCGCCTTCTCGGGCAGGGACACCGCGTCGGCGTCATCACGTCCATCGCCCTGGGCCAGGTTTCCGAATTCTCGCTCGTCATCGTCGCCCTCGGCCTCTCGCTCGGTCACATCGACCGCGAGCTCGCGTCCATCGTCGCCCTCTCCCTCGTCGCCACCTCCACGCTGTCCACGTACTTCATCCAGGCCTCCCAGCCCGTCTCCAGCGCCGTCGCCGGCTGGCTCGTGCGCCGCGGTTTCCGCGAACCTCTGCCCCCGACGGCAACCGGCCCCGGCAGCCACGATCTCCGCCACCGCGTCCTCATCCTCGGCTGCCATCGCGTCGCCAGCTCCCTCATCCCCCTCCTCAAGGCCACCGAGACCGATTTCATGGTCGTGGATTTCAATCCCGAAGCGCTCGCCACGCTCCGCTTCCAGGGCGTCCCCTGCATCTACGGCGACCTCACGCACCAGGACTCGCTCGAACGGGCCGGCGTCGCCCATGCGGAGATCCTCGTGTCCTCCGTCTCGGACGACTTCCTCCGGGGCACCTCGAACCTCGTGCTCCTGAAGCAGCTCCGGCGGCTGAATCCGGAAGCGAAGATCATCGTCGCCTCGGAGCGCCTGGAGCGGGCCCGCGCCATGTACGACGCGGGCGCCGACTTCGTCCTCCTTCCGCGACACCTCGCCGCGGAGCGCCTTGCCGGGCTCATCACTGAGGCGGGGAACGGGACGCTGGCGGAGTCGCGTGCGAAGGAACTGCTGAGGCTGGCGGAGAAGAAGGAAGTCGTTGCGTGAAACGGTGAGCTGAGTCTAGCCACAGAGCCCTTCGATTCGCTTCGCTCGCGCGGCCTTTCCTTTTCGTTTTTCCTTTTTCCTTTTTAGTTTTTCGTTTCGTGGCAGTTCATCCCCCCAGGGTATCCCCCTTCAGGACAGGACCCTTTCCGGGGTGTATCCTCCCCGCGTGCTCACCATCCGCGCCCTCCTCCCTCACACACGCATCGCCGGCGGCGTCCGCCGCTTCCTCGAACTCGGCAATCGCTTCACCGCGCGCGGCCACCAGTACGCCGTGTTCAAGCCCGATGTCACGCCCCCCGGCTGGTTCGACTGCCGGTTTCCGTTCCTGCCGCTCGACACCGTCCGCGCGCATCCGTACGACGTGACGATGTGCGGCGACACCGGGCTCCTGCACCTGCTCCCGCAGGCGAAATCGAAGCTGCATGTGCTGGTCGCGATCGGGGATCGATACGCGAAGCGCTACCAGGAGTTCCTCGCGGAGAACCCGAACACGCTGGTGATCGGCAACTCGTCGGCGTGGAAGGAGTACCTGCCGGGCGCGAAAGGCGTCGCGATTCCCGGCGGCGTGAACCTGCAGCACTTCACCCCGGGCCCGCGCCGCGACGGACCCTTCACGATCACGGTCGTGGGGCGGGTGGACAAGAAACGGGAGGCGATCCCGGTTCTGCTGGAGGCGTTCAAGGGACTGAAGTGGAAGGACGCGCGGATCCGGGTGGTGACGGACGAAATGGCGCGCGTGCCGCTGAAGTACTTTTTCATCCGGAAGCGGATCGAGCAGGTGGACGGGCGGGACCAGAAGGCGCTGGTGCAGTACTACCGGGACTCGGACGCGTTCGTAACGATGGAGCGGACGGCGGGGTGGTCGAATCCGTCGGCGGAGGCGATGGCGTGCGGGGTGCCGGTGATCTGCACGAAGTTCGGTACGACGGACTTCGCGGACGCTTCCACGGCGATCGTGGTGCCGACGGACGACGTGGGGGCGCTTGCGGCCGCGCTGAAGTCGGTGCGGGAGGATCCCTCGGCTGCGAAGGCGCGCGTCGCGGCCGGGCTCGAGCGGATCAAACAGTTCGACTGGGAGCGCGTCGCCGACGGGATGCTGCGCGTGTTCGAGGGGTGCCTGGCCACGTCGGGCGGATCGTTCGCCGACGCGATCGCAAGAGGCGCGAGTTAGATTTTAACTCGGGGCGGAATCTTCGCCCGCGGCCTTTTCAAGCCGGTCCACCACGGCAAGCCCGAGCCCTGCCGAGGACGGGACGCACACGATCGCGGTCTGGAAGCGGCGGCGGTCCACCTCGCGCAGCGCCTCGTACAGCCCGCGCGCCAGCTCTGCGACCGACACCGGGAGCATGATCGTCTCGATGCCGATCGGCGGTTTCTCCGGCAGCGAATTCGTCAGGATCACGACCGTCTTTCCCTGCGAGCGGAAGCGGTTGGCCTTCTCGACGAGTTCCTCGGGCTTCGCGAGGACGATCTGCGCCTTGGGCGCGTAGTGGGTCGGCATCTGGCCCGGCGCCCGCACCTTGCCGCCGGACTTCACGACCGGCACCGCGTGCCCGAGCGTCGCCTCGATTTCCTCCTTCGTCACGCCGCCGGGGCGGAGAATGGCGGGCTCTTCGCCGGAAAGGTCGAGGATCGTGGACTCGATGCCGACCGCGCAGGGGCCGCCATCCAGCACGAGGTCCACGTCCTTGCCGAGGTCGTCGTAGACATGCTGGGCGGTCGTCGGCGAGACCTTGCCGAACCGGTTCGCCGACGGCGCGGCGATCCCGCCCCCGAATGCCTTGAGAAGCGCCAGCGCCACCGGATGACCGGGCACGCGAAGCGCCACCGTGTCCTGCCCGCCCGTCACTGCGTCCGGCACCTGTTTGCTTCGCTTCAGGACCATCGTCAGCGGCCCGGGCCAGAAACGCGCCGCCAGCCGGTGGGCCGACTCGGGAAACTCCTGCGTCCACTGGGCCACCGAGTTGGCGTCCGCAATGTGCACGATCAGCGGGTGCTTCTCCGGCCGCCCCTTCACCTCGTAGATCCGCTTCACCGCATCGACGTTCGTCGCATCCGCGCCGAGGCCGTAAACGGTCTCGGTCGGGAATGCGACGAGCCCCCCGGTTTCGAGGATGCGGACGGCGCGGTTGATTTCCTGGGGAGTGATGTACATGCGCCCCCATTGTCCGGGATCGGGCACCTCGCCGCAAAGCGAATCACTTTCGGGGGGGGGGCATGGCCGGTATTGCAGCGCCACCCTGGAGGCCGGTTGCGGTCGGCCACGTTCAGCAGAAGCCCAGGGCGCGCGTTCCTTGAACCCGCCCCGCCTTCGCGCGAGAATGCGCGGACTCGATCCCCGGAGGCCGACATGACCACGCGTTCCACCACCGTCGATTGCCGCAAACTCGGCGAAGCCCGCATCGCCGCCGCCCGTGCCGCAAAAACGCCCGCGGACTGGAAGCGCCTGTGGCCGAAGCCGGCGAACCCGTGGGGGATCAAGTGGGGGACGTGCTGGAAGGCGTGCCTCGAGTACATCGTCGAGGACTTCGCCGCGGAGGTCGGGTTTTTCATCGACGTGCTGGGTTTCCCGACGAACGCCTTCGACCAGAACTACGCGATGTTCACGAGCCCCGAGAAGGACTTCTTCTTCGGCGTGGTGCGCGTCACGGACGATGCGACGCCGACGCCGAAGGACGCGATCCGGCTGCAGTTCATGGTGGAGGACATCTACGGGACGGCGCTTGAGTTCGAGAAGCGCGGCGTGGTGTTCGAGAAGAAGCCGCAGTCGCAGCACGGGTCGCCGATCTACTGCGCGACGTTCCGCACGCCGTCCGGGATCGCCGTGGACCTGTGGGGGATGATGGACCCGAAGACGACGATCCGTCGCCGGGTGGATTCGACGCCGGCGCGGGTGAAAGTGAAAGTCGGGGCGAAGTAGGGAAGGGCGTTCTTAGTTTCGTCGAGTGGCCGGAAGCGCGCGTGACGGGGGGAGCGTGCGCGAAGTCTGGAGAAGCAAATGGGCACGGATGAGGGGGCGGTGCGCCCGGGAGGGGCGCCTCGTCCCGGAGCTTCGAAGCCCGGCCCGCGGCCGCCGCCGCCGGGGATTCCGTTGCCGCGCAAGTCCGCCCCCATCGACGAACGCGCGCTCTCCGCGTTCACCGGGCCGATCCCGCCACGGCCGCTTCCGCCCCTCTACATACTTGGCCTCGCAGCGACGGCTTTCATGATGCTCCTGCTTCCGCTGGTGTACTTCACGCTCGTCGCCGGGGCCGCATGGCTCGTCTACTGGCACGCGACGGAGAACACCACGATCCTGAGCCATCGCGTGGGCGGCAGCCGCGGTGCCTTCCTCATGTATTTCGGGCCGCTCATTGCCGGGATCGCCGTCGTCATTTTCCTCGTCAAGCCCCTCTTCGCCCGCCAGCCCCCGCCCCCCGTCGGCCGCCGCCTGGCCCCGCCCGCGGAGCCCCTCTTCTTCCGCTTCGTCGAGAAACTCTGCGTCGTCGTCGGCGCCCCCGTTCCGGCCTTCATCGAGATCACGGGGGAGCCGAACGCCGCCGCCGGGTACCACGGCGGTTTCGGCGGCGTCGTGCGCGGCGAACTCCAGCTGCTCGTGGGCCTCCCGCTCGTCCGCGGCTTCAACGCCAGCCAGCTCGCCGGCGTCCTCGCCCACGAACTCGGCCACTTCTCGCAGCGCGGCGCCATGGTCCTCACCTGGGTCATCGCTTCCGTGAACAACTGGTTCGCGCGCGTCGTCTACGAGCGCGACGGGCTGGACGACCAGCTCGACGAGTGGACGCGCGACGGCGGCTGTTACGGCGGCCTCATCGCGGGGGTCGCGAAAATCAGCGTCGGTCTCGGGAGGTTCGTGCTGAAGGGGCTGATGCACGCGGCCCGGGCGGTTTCTGCATTCATGGCGCGGCAGATGGAGTATGACGCCGACCGGTGCGAGTGCCTCGTGGCGGGGTCGGACACATTCGTCGCCACGGTCCTGCGGCTGGAGGAACTGATCGTCGCGGACAAATTCGCGCGCGACGCGGTGCAGGAAGCGTGGTCCACCGAGAAGCGGCTGGTGGACGACCTGCCGGCGCTCGTCGTCCAGCGGGCCGACTCGATGCCGATGGAACTGCGCAAGACGGTTCACGAGAAGCTGCAGGGCGTGCGCGTCGGATGGTTCGAGGACCATCCCTCCGATGGCGACCGGATCGCCGCCGCGAAAGCCATCGGCGCGCCGGGCGTCTTCCGTCTCGACGTCCCCGCGACCGCGCTCTTCCGCGAGCCCGACACCCTCTCCTGCGACATCACCCGCGACCTCTATCACGACGTCTTCTCCGGGCGCATCCCTGACGCACGCATCGTCCCCGTCTCGGAATTCCTCGGCCGCGAACAGTCCGCAGGCGCCGCGCAGGATTGCCTCTCGCGGTACCTCCAGGGCGCCGACACGTTTCTCCGCCCGATCCCCGTCCGCGAAGTCATGATCCTCGCCGAGGGGCCCTGCGCCGTCACCGCTCCCGCCCTCACCGCCGCCCGCGACCGCATGATCGCCGCCCTTCCGCAATGGAAGGCCGCCATGAAGGAATTCCAGGCTGCCGATCGCGCCATCGTGGCCGGCGCGCGCTCCGCGGCCGTCCTTCCGGCGTCCTTCGGCGAAGGTTCCCCGCTCGCCGGAGTCCGCGCGAAGCTCACCGGCGAACGCGATCTCGGAAAGGCCGCCCTCCAGCGCCAGAAGGCCATCGAGCCGGCCCTGAAACCGTTCGAGGAAGCGGCCGCCGACCGCCTCCACGCCGCCCTTCTCGTCCTCCAGGATCCCGATGCCGCCGCCCGCGTCCCCGGCGGACCGGCGTTTGCCGCCCGCATCCCCGCCCTCGCCGAAGGCGCTCGCGTCCTCGCGCGCATCCAGCCCGACCTCATCGAAATCAGGAACCACCGCGCCGGAATCGACGCCCTCGTCGAAGCAGCATCTGGGTCGAACGGCGGCGTCTCCATCGACCGGCCGCTGAACTCCGAGCTGGCCGCGATCCGAAAGAAGCTTTTCGACCTGTCCAAGGCCCTTCAATCCGAGCCGAATCCATTCGCGGGCGAAGGCCAGCGCGAGACGATCGCGGGATTCGCGATTCCACGCGTTCCCGGCGTCGGAGAAGCCGTGGAAGTGCTTGCGGCGGCGGAGGCGGCGATGGACCGGCTGGGTGGGCTCTGGCAGCGCGCGCTGGCCGAACTGGCCGTGGCGGCCGAGGCCGTCGAGCTGGCTTACGGGCTCAAGCCGCTCGCGGCGCCCATGAAGGAAATGTAGGCGGGCAGAGCGCGCGAAGAATTCGGATGACGGCGAGCGGTCGGGGCGAGCGAAGCGACGACGCCGGCCTTTCGGCGGCGTCGCGCAGCGGGGTCCGACCGCCGACGGCATCCGAATTCTTCGCGCGCTCTCAGCGCACGACGGACCGATAGAGGCTCTCCAGCCGCCTGATCCACAGCCCCGCGCTGTACTTGTCCTCCACCAGCCGCCGCCCCTTCTCACCCATCCGGGCACGCCCGTTCGGGTCCGCCCACAGCATCCCGAGCGCCTTGGCCATCGCGTCCGGGTCCGCCACCGGCACGAGCACCCCGGCGCCCGAATCCGCCAGCGCGTCGCGGCACCCGCTCACCTCCGTCGCCACCATCGGCCGCGACAGCGCCAGCGCCTCGAGGAGCGCGAACGGCAGCCCTTCCCATTTCGAGGAGAGCACGGCGATGTCGGCCGCCGCCGTCAGGTCGAGCGCGTCGTCCCGGTGGCCGGGGAGGTGGACGCGCTTTTCCATCCCGAGTTCCCGCGCGAGCCCTTCGACCTCCGGCTTCTGCGGGCCGTCGCCCGCGAACAGGACGTGGACGTCGTCGGCGAGGCGGTCGGCGGCGCGCAGGAGGGTGAAGGGGTCCTTCGGGGAGGCGAGGCGGCCGACCATCACGAAGAGCGGGGCGTGCGCCGGGATGCCGAACTCGGCGCGGACCTCGGCGCGCGTCCGTTTCGGCTCGCACTGGTCGAGCCGCAGCGCGTTGGGGAGGACGACGAGTTTCGACGCGGGGACGAGCCGGGCTTCGATGGCCTGGCGCGACTCCTCCTCCGTCACGCACACGAGCTTCGTCGTCCAGAGCCCCGCGACGCGCTCCAGGTGGCGGTACAGGCGCCGCTTCCAGAACGGCAGGTCGTAGTGAAAATAAAAACCGTGGGGAGTGTAGAGCGTCGGGATCCCCCATGACGTCCCCGCGAGCCGCGCGAGCAGCCCCGGCTTCGACGTGTGCGCGTGCACCAGCGCCGGCCGGCGGCGCCTCAGCAGCTGCACCAGCCGGAACAGCGCCACCGCGTCCGACGGGTGCGGTTCACGCTTCATCGGGAACGGGATCACCCGCACACCGGTCAGGGCGAGCTGTTCGAGGAAGCGCGGCTCCTCGAGGGGAGAGGCGGCGACGCTGACCTCGAACGCGGCCTTGTCGATGAGGTCGCAGATCATGTGGACGTGCTTGGCGGCGCCGCCGATGCCGGGGCGTGTGACGATGAGGACGGGGAGGCGGCTCATGCCGGCAGCCCCCGGTAGAGAGCGGCGTAGGCGTCGATCATCCTCGAGATTCCGTACTGCCCGAGGAGGCGCCGGCGGCCGGATTCGCCCATCGCGCGGGCCTTCACGGGATCGGAGGCGATCGCGGAAATCGCGGCCGCCAGCGCGGGCGCATCCCCGGGCGGGACGATCAGCCCCGTCTCCCCGGGAACGACGATCTCGGGGATCGCGCCGGACGAGGCCGCCACGACCGGCCGCGCCTGGGCCATCGCTTCCAGCAGCACCAGCCCGAACCCTTCCCAGAGAGACGGAAGCGCGAAGACGTCGAACGCGCCCATGACGTCGTGAACATCGCTGCGGAAGCCGGCGAAGTGCACGCGGTCGCCGAGGGGTTCCGCGCGCTTCCTGAGGTCCGGTTCCAGCGAACCCTTCCCCACGATGACCAGCTTCCCGGGTGATTGACGCATTGCGTCAATCAGGAAGCGCTGGCCCTTCTGCTCCTCCAGCCGGCCCATCGTCCCCACGACGAAGTCCTCCGGGCCGGCGCCGAACGTCCGGCGAATCCCGTCCCGCTTCGACAGGTCCGGCGGGCGCTCCTCCAGGCCGTACGGGATCGTCACCAGCTTCTCTTCGGGCAACCCCCGCTCGCGCATGAAGCGCTTCACCGCATCCGAGATGCAGACGATGCGGTCGGCTGCGCGCGCGGCCATGCGGCCGACCATCCCCGCGGCGAAGTCCTTCAGGTACTGGTCCTCGTTGTGCTTCGACGAGACGAGGCGCTTCACTCCTGCCATCTTCGCCGCCGCGGCCCCGAAAACGTCGGCCTTGAACAGGTGCGTGTGGACGGCGTCGGCGCCGTCGAACGCGGCCGCGAGGCGGCGGACGACGAGGGCGTCGGCGGCGTGCTTGAGCCGGAAATCGGTGACGGGGATGCCGGCGTCGCGGAAGCGCGCCGCGAGGCCGCCGGGGCCCTTGAGATACCCGACGTGGACGTCGAACTCGGGGCGGGGGAGGCGCGAAAGGAGCGAGAGGAGGTGGTTCTCCGCCCCGCCGATGTCGAGGGTCGTGATGAGGTGGAAGATCTTCACGGGGCGCCTCCTTCGCGGCCGCAGCAGCGGAGGAAGAAGGATTCGTAGAGCCGGACGATCCGGGGCATGTCGAAGCGCCGGGCGGTCTCGATGCAGGCGTCGCGGAGGCGGGCGCGTTCGAGGGGAGGGAGGGAAGCCACGCGACCAAGGGCGCGGGCCAGCGAGTCGGGATCGTCCGCGGTGATGTAGCCGTTGCGGCCGTCCTCGATGATCTCGTCCACGCCGGAGACCAGGGTTGAAATGAACGGAAGGCCGAACGCGAGCGCCTCGACGCCGACGTTGGGGAATCCCTCGCGTCTCGACGTCAGGACGAACATGTCGGCCGCCGCGAACCAGGAGTAGACGTCCTTGCGGAACCCCAGCAGCCGGACGCGGTCTCCCAGGCCACGCTCCGCGACCAGCGCGTCCAGGCGCTTCCGCTCGATCCCGTCGCCCGCGATGACGAGGACCCAGTCGCGGTGCTCCGGCCAGAACTTCTCGAATCCCTCGATCAGGAGGTCGTGGTTCTTCTGCGGCTTCAGGCGCGCCACGTTCAGCGCGATCTTCCTGTCCGGCCCGATCCCCAGTTCGCCGCGCACGCGGGCCACCTCCGGCGCTGCCGCCGCCGCAAATTCGCGGATCCTGTCGAGGTCCACGCCGTTGTGGATCACCGTGAATTTCCGCCGCGGGATGCGGGCCTGGCGCGACGCATAGTCCGCGACCATGCGCGAAACCGCGACGATGCCGTCCGAGAGATGGGAAAACGCGTGGTCCAGCACCTTGTGGTACCACTTCTTGTCGTCGTACAGGTTGTGCTCCCGCGTCACCACCCGGTATCCCATCGCCGGTTTGAGCAGGCGAATCGCGGCGTTCGCCGAAAACATGCTTCCCACCACGATGTCCGGGCGCTGGGACAGAAGCGCCGAGTGCAGCCCTTTCCATGCGGCGGCGTCCCAGAACCCGCGGAAGGCGAGCCGCGCCACGCGAACGTCCGGCGGGACCTCGGAGTAGAGATTCTGGCGTTCCGGGTAATCAAAAAGGGTGATCACGGCGAGCGAGAATCGAGAGCGATCGAACCGCGCGAGCATCTTGAGGAGATGCCGCTCGATGCCCCCGATCAGGAGGCTGGGGAGGACGAACGTCACCCTCACTCTTCGGTCAGGCTCCATCGGCGGCGACGATACTCGCGTCGCTGCAGCCGGGCCAGACATTCACGGGCGGCCGCCCCGGGCTTCGTCGAAGACCTCGACGAGCCGGTCCATCATGCGGCCGAGGCCGTGATCCTCCTCGATCCGGGCGCGGGCCCCGCGCCCCAGCGCGGCTCGGTCGCCCTTCAGGACTCGCTCCGCCGCGTCCGCGAGCTCCCCCGGATTTCCGGGAGAGAAAGTGTGTTCCTTCGGCATCCACGAAGTGAACGCCGGATTGCAGGCGATCGCGGGGCGGCCGCTGGCCATCGCTTCCAGGACCGCCTTGTCGAGCGCCGTGCGGCTGGCGCTCACGAACAGGTCGCACGCCTGGTAGACGGCGGCGATGGAGGAGTAGGGGACCTTTCCGAGAAACGTGACGGGAACGCGCCTCGACTTTGCCAGCGCTTCCAGTGCTTCCCGTCTCGGTCCGTCGCCGGCCAGGGTGACGCGGACGGCGGGGAAGCGATTTCGCAGGAGGGCAGCGCCCTCGATGACGGTTTCCATGTCCTTTGAGGCGTCGAGGCGTCCGACGGAGAGGAGGTTTGCGCCGCCGGGGGACTCGGAGAGGGGGAAGAGGGAAGTATTGATGCCGTGGCCTGTGATGCGGAGCTTGGGAGAGTCGAGGCAGAACGATTCGCGGGAAGCGGAGACGACGAGGCGGGAGAGGCGGACGGCGAGCTTGAGTTTAGGGGTGACGGCGCGGTGGGTGTACCAGAGGACGACGGGGGCGCGGGAGAGAGGGGCGGCGGCGATGGCGTACTCGGGGTTCATGTGGGCGAAGACGACGTCGACCTTTTTTCTGCCGACGGCTTCCTTGAGGCCGAGGATGAAGCGGGAGAGGCGTTTGAGGCGGCCGGCGCCGGATTCCTTGCCGAGGGACATGACCTCGACGTTGTCGGGGAGGTTGCAGGGAGCGACGCGGCCGGCGAGGACGTAGAGGCGGTCGACGCGGGCGGCGAGGGCGCGGATCCAGGTGGGGACGAAGCCGAGGAGGTCGGCGTGGGGATCGACGGCCTGCGTGATCATGAGGACTTTCACCGCGCGGTCCTCCGCCACATCTCGAGGAGGCCGGCCTCGGTGCGGGCCGGGCCGAAGGCGGCGCGGACGTGTTCGCGGCCGCGCTGGCCCATCTCCGCCGCGCGGTGCGGGTCGTCGAGCAGCTCGGCGAGGCGGGAAGCGAGGGCAGTGGCGTCGCGCACGGGCACGACGAACCCGGTGCGGCCGGGCACGACAACGTCCGCGGCGCCCGCGACGTCGGTGGCGACGATCGGCTTCCTCGAGGCCGCGGCCTCGACCATGACGAGCCCGGTCCCCTCGTAAACGCTCGAGAGCGCGAAGACGTCGCACGCGCGGAAGAGATCCCGGACGTCCCCGTGGGGCAACTGGCCGAGGAAACGGACGTTTGGCGGCGCGGCGGCGGCGAGTTTCGCGCGCTGCGGGCCGTCGCCCGCGATCGCGACCAGCACGTCGGGCGGCAGAAGCGCGGCGGCCTTGAGCAGCGTCGCGAAGTCCTTCTGGTAGACCATGCGACCTGCGGCGGCCACGAGCCGGCGAAACGGCCGCTGGAGCAGCTCCGGGCGGAAGTCGCGCTTCGCCGGCGCGTCGAACGCCTCGACATCCACCGCGACGGGGACGCAGAAAACGCGGTCGGGCGAAAATCCGGCCTCGATGAACTTCAGTCGTTCGCGAGAGGTGCCGACCCGGATGGTCGCGGCCTTGCGCAGCATCCATCGAGCGAACGCCGCGGCGGGGCGGTGGCGGAGCTTCTCCTGCTCCCACCAGTCGTTGGCCATGAAGTCGAAGTGGACCTGGACGTTGAGAGGGAGGCCGAAGCGGCGGGCGACGCGCCAGGCGGCGACGCCGGTCGTGAACGGGTCCTGGCAGGTGACCAGGTCGAACGTCTCGGCTTTCGCGAGGCGCGACGCGAGGCGTGCGGCGTCGAGCGGGAAAAGGACGCGCGAAAGGGAGCGGGTCGGGTCGGCGGTGAAATTCGGGCCGTGGCGGACCGGCGCATACCCCTTGCGCGGCGAGTAGATCACCATCGCCAGGCGCCCGAGTTTCTTCGCGAGGCGCTGGTGGCGCGCGACGGCGTCGCCGAGGCCCGTCCCCGCGCGCAGCAGCGAGCGGTCGAGCGAGATCGACAGGACGCGAAGCGGGGCGCTCACGGGTGGCTCGCCTCCCCGAATGCCGCTTCCCGCAGAACGGCCGTCGTCTTCTCCATCAGCCGGGCCCAGTCGAACTCGACGGAAGCGCGGCGGGCGTTTTCCGCCAGCGTCGCCCGCAGCCCCTCGTCGCCGGCCAGTCTGGCCAGGGCAGCGGCGAGCGCCGCTTCGTCCCCGTACTCCACGAGCAGCCCGTTCTCGCCGTGGCGGATGACTTCGGGGTTGCCGCCCTTGCGGGTCGCGACCGTGGGGAGGCCGGCGAGCTGGGCCTCCAGAAGGACGTGGGAGAGGCCTTCGTAGCCGGTGAAGAGCGCGAAGATGTCGCTCGCGCGGAGGTATGCGGGGACCCTGTCCTGCGTGACTTCGCCGGTGAAAATAACGCGCTGCGTCAATCCGGCCGCGCGGGACTGTTCCTCCAGCCTCGCGCGCTCGGGGCCGTCGCCCACCACGAGCAGCTTCCAGCCCGCGGGCAGCCGAGGGACGCACCGGATCAGCGCGTCCACGCCCTTCCACGGCGTCAGGCGCGCCACCGTCACCACGAAGCGCCCCTCGAGGCCCAGTGCTTCCTGGGCGGCTTCCCGTGACTCCGGGAAAGGGTACTTGGCGGGGTCGACGGCGTTCGTGACGACCCGGACCTTGCCCGGGTCGATTCCCCAGCCGCCCACGATTCCCTTGAGGTACCCGCTCGGCGTGAAAATCCGGTCGGCACGCCCGGCGTAGAAGCGCTGCAGCGCCTTCACCAGTTCCACCTTCGGGGAATGCCCGTGCGTCTGGAAGTCGTCGATGTTCTCCGTCACGTGCCCGTGCCGGACCGACCATTCCCACGCGAAGTCGCCCACGATCTTCATCACGAGCGGTTTGCGCAGCGAAAGGTTCACGATTGCCGGCGGCAGACCGTAGTCGTTCACGAACAGGATGTCGGCGGTCGCCGCCCGCGGAATCACCGACGCCGCCATCATCGCGAGCCGGATCGGCACCGGCCACTTCCGCGAGATCCTCTTCACCGCGAACGGGTACGCGTGCTCGAACGCTTCCCCGAACGTCACGACCGACACGCGGTGCCCCGCCTTCGACAGGTCCGTGGCGAGATTGAGGAGGTAGCGCGAAGGGCCGCCCGCCTCGGGGTGAAACGTTCCGGTGACGATGAGGATGCGCAAGGGGAGGCCGATACCATCCCCGACGCCGGGCCGTCCGTCAACGCGCGGAAGCACCGCGTCAGAGATCAACGAGGGGAGAACAGCCCCATCCGGTTCCCCTCGGTGTCGCGCAGGAACGCGATGAAGCCGTTGTCCCCGCCGATCTCCGTCCGCTTCTGCATCACCTGCCCGCCCCATTCCTTCGCCTTCGACAGCGCTTCCTTGATCGACTCCACCTTCACGTAGACCGCCACGCCGCCGTCGGGAGGCAGTTCCTTCAGGTCCGTCTTCGAGAGTGCGCCGCCGAGCCGCTCGCCCTCGCCCGTGATGAACATCACGTAGCGCGGGGAAAACGCCTTGAACTTCCACCCGAATACCCCGGCGTAGAACTTCTTCGCGCGGGCCATGTTCCGGACCGGGATCTCGACGTGGCAGATGGGAGCGCTCATGGGGACCAGCTTATGGAAGCGGCGCGCCGGGGGCAAAAAGAAAGCGGCCCGGGCGCACGGGGCGCCCGGGCCGCTGGAGCCGGTGTTCCTACTTCTTCTCGGGCTTCGACGTGCAGCCGAACAGCGTCAGGCGGACCTTCCAGGCGTCGCTGACCTTGCCGCCGCCCTTGGCCGGGTCCACCCCGAAATCGCTCAGCTTGACCTCGAATTCGACCGCGAACTTGATCCAGTCCCCGTCCGCGAACTTCGCCTTCGCAGCCGCTTCCTTCGGGACCGCCTTCCACGTCGCCGTCACCGTCATCTCCTTCGTCTTGCCGTGCATCGAGAAGTCGCCGGTGACGTCGGCCGTGCCCTTGTCCTTGTTGATCTTCACCTTCGTCGACTTGAACGTGATCTCGGGGTGCTTCGCCGCGTCCAGCCAGTTCTCCGACCGCATGTGATCGTCGCGCATCGCGATCCCGGTCGTCAGGCTCGCGACCGGAACCGTGATGGATACGGAACCTTCACCTTTGTCGAGGTCAACGTGCACCTCGCCGGTGGCCTTGTTCGACGTCCCGACGATCGTCTCCAGCTCGGTGTCGGACTGGAACTGCACGTTCACGAACTTGTCCCCGTGGCCGACGTAGTACGTGGCGTCTCCCGCGAAGAGCGCGGCCGACCCGGCAAGGACAGCGGCGACCGCAAACGGCGTCCGGAACAGGGACTTCATGGAAGGCTCCTCGAGTAAGAGTGGTGAAGATTCCCCCGACCGAAGTCAAACGCGCGGGGAGGCCCGGGAATTCCCGCGCCTACCGCTTGCCCTTCGCGTAACTGAACTTCGGTGCCCAGCCCTTCACTCCTCCGGAGAGCAGGTCGAAGAAGTGCCAGGCGCTGCAGAAGTCGTCGCCGGGGCCGAAATAGCGCGAAGCGATGCGCTCGACGCGCGCGCCCTTCTTCCGAAACGTGGTGAATCCGGGCGCCACGTTTCCCTTCGTGTCGGCAAAATCCATGTCGAGGAAGAAGCTTGTCCCGTGGCTGCTCGCCATCGGGAATGTCCAGCCCCGCGATTTCGCGAACGCCTTCTGCTTCGCCGGCGGATCCTGGCTCACGACGAGGAACCCGGCACGGTCCTGCAGGTGGGGCAGAAGCGAAACGAACCCGTCTGCCCAGAGCGTGCAATACGGGCACGTCGTGCCCATGTTGTGCACGACCACGAGGTCCGTGTGTTTCCCGAACGCCTGCGAAAGGCGGAGCGGCTTGCCGTCGTGTTTCCTGAAGACGTAGTCCGTGACGGCGCGAGGCTTCCCGTTCCGTAGAAGGGTCGCCAGTTTGTCCTTGAGCCCGAAGATCTGCTTTTCCAGCTTCGCGGCACGCGAGACCAGCTTCCTGTCGATCAGTCCCTTCGCCATCGGATGCGCTCCTAAGCCGGGCCGAAAAAGAGTCCTTTCACACCGAATCCCCTCGCGGCCCGGCTTACCCTGAGCGAGCCCGCAGGGCGAGTCGAAGGGTCCCTCTTTCAAGCGCGGGACGCAGGAGAACCAACTGACGTTGAGTCGCTCAGCTCCTGTAGAACTCGGCCATTTTCTCGACCACGAACGTCTGCTGCTCGGTGGAAAGCTCGGGGTAGATCGGCAGCGCCAGCACTTCCTTCGTCGCCTGCTCCGTCTCCGGCAGGTCGCCTTCCTTGTAACCGAGCCCGGCGAAGCACTTCTGCAGGTGAAGCGGGTGCGGGTAGTAGACCTCGGAGCCGATGTCGGCGGCCTTGAGGAAGTCGCGGAGCGCGTCGCGCTTCGGGCAGCGGATCACGAACTGGTGATAAGTGTGGTCGCGGTCCGCGGGGATGAACGGGGGAGTGACGATCTTGAGCAGGCCGTGTTTCTCGAACAGCGTGACGTAGCGCGCGGCGCGTTCCTGGCGCGCCTTGATCCACGACTTGAGGTGCCTGATCTTCACGGTGAGCACCGCCGCCTGGAGCGCGTCCATGCGCGCGTTCATGCCGACGACGTCGTGGTAGTAGCGCTGGTGGCCGCCGTGGACGCGCATCTTGCGCATGAGGTCCGTGAGCGCCGGGTCGTTCGAGACGATGTGGCCGGCGTCGCCGAACGCGCCGAGGTTCTTCGTCGGGTAGAACGAGAAGCACCCGACCGTTCCCATGGACCCGGCCGGGCGTCCCTTGTAGTGCGAGTCGATCGCCTGCGCCGCGTCCTCGATGAGCGCGATCTTGTAGATTTCCGCGATCTCGAGCAGCGGATCCATGTCCGCGCACATCCCGTACAGGTGCACCGGCATGATCCCGCGCAGCTTCCTCCCCGTCTTGCGGTGGACCGGCGGCGCGTCCTCGCCCTTCACCACGTAATCGCGCGCGATCGTCTTCGCCACCGCGTCCGGGCTGATGCAGTACGTCTTCGGGTCGATGTCCACGAACACCGGCCGCACGCCCAGCCGCGCGATGCACCCGGCCGTCGCGAAGAACGTGAAGCTCGGCACGATCACGTCGTCCTCGTGCCCCAGCCCGAGCGCCATCCCCGCCAGCACGATCGCGTCCGTGCCGCTCGAAACCGCGATCGATCCCTTCGCCCCCGTCAGCTCCGCCATCGCCGCTTCGAATTTCTCGACCGTCGCCCCCAGGATCAGCATCTGCGTTTCCATCACGGGCGTGATCGCGGCGATCACGTCGTCCTTGATCGTCTTGTACTGCGCGGTCAGGTCGAGCAGGGGAACTTTCACGGGATTCTCCAGGGGGGTCTCAGGGTGGCGGAGGGATCCAGGTCGGCTCATCAGCGGGCACGGCCGGGCGGTGAGCCAGTCTTGATTTCGTGGGTTGCGCCCGAAGGGGCAACCTACGGAATCAAGCCCGTCGAACCGTCAATCCACGAACGTCCTGTGCCACAGCTCCAGCGCGAACAGCGACATCAGCTTGTTCCCGTGCCTCACCGCATCCCTCCGGTGCTCGTCCACCATCCGCTTCACCACCGTCGCGTCGAAAATCCCGCGCTGCACGCTTCGCGGCTCCGACAGCGTGTCGCACGCCCGCGGCCCCAGCTCGCGCGCCGTCGCCAGGTCCCAGTCCTCCTGCCGCGCCCACCGTGTCTCCC
>CAVPNQ010000100.1:0-33992 GCA_963706735.1 uncultured Planctomycetia bacterium | reverse complement strand
AGTACCGCGTCTTCCGCATCAGCGGCGCCGCGCCGGATCACCCGGTGAGCACGCTGTATCCGGAAGGACGGTACCTGAAGGCGGTGTTCGGCGTGGTCGTCTAGGACGTCGAACGTCAGCGCCGCGCCCGCAGCTCGATCCGGCGAAGGGCCTCCTGGGCGTCGTCGCGCTCGCGCGGCGACGGGGATTCGTCCGCCATGTGCCGCAGCACGTCCGCGGCGTCGGCGCTTCCGATGCCCTCGAGGACCTGCATCGCGCGCTGGCGGCGGAGGTTCTGTGAAGAGGGCCCGACGCGGGCCTCCGCGGTCCTGACGAGGAGTTCGAGCTCGGTGCGCCAGGCGCCGGAGGGTTCGCCGGTCATGGCGCGCAGCAGTTCGGGTTCGGCCTGGACGCCGAGCCAGTGGAGTTCGTCGCGCGCGTCCTGCCGCCGGGCGAACGACTCGTCGCGCAGCTGGCCGATCAGCCGCCGGATGTGCTCCACGTTCTCGCGCTCGGCGAGTTTCTCCCTCAGGAAGGCAACCGTCTCCGCGTCCCCGGACTGGAGGCGCTCGGCAGCCTCGAACGCGCGGTCCGCCCGCTGGCAGGCGAGATCGCCCCAGTCGTGATTCGGGTCGCGCTTCGTTGTCGCGGCCCTCGGCTCGGCCTCCGGGATGCTCCAGATCTGGGTCAGGCCGCTTTCGTTCACCGTTGCGATCCGGCGACCGTCCGGGGACCAGGCGAGGGAAACCCCGGCCTTCGCGATAGGAAACCCCACGACCGTGTGGAGGTTGGAAGCGTCCAGGACGCGGAGGATCTCACCCAGTCCGGCGATGCGGCTGCCGTCGGGGGAGAAGCGAATGGTCCCGTAGTAATCCAGCTTGCCCCTGATGGAACCGACCGCCGGGCGACCGGACGCCAGGACGTCGATGGTCGACCATTTTCGATGGAGGATCGTGCGGGCGCCGTCGCTGGAGATCTCCAGGCCCAACACGATGGAGTAGTCAAACGGGGCTCCGGTTTCGACGAGGGGCATTCCAATGGTCGTATCCGAATACAGCAACTTGTCGGCGATGCGGTCCAGCTGGAGAAACACGTCTCCTTTGGGGGACAGGGTGGCGACCCAGGCGCCCGGATCTCTGTAGACGGCAATGGAAGGGAGTTCAATGTCGCCGAGCAGATCTTGGAACGAGACCCGGTCATCCAGGGCTGACTCCTTCCACGCAAAAGTGCTGCCGTCCCCTGAGAGCTCCGCGTACGCAGGCTGCCCTTTCATCGGTTTGCGGAGGAGGGATTGCCCGGTGGTCAGGTCGGTCACCCGGAGCCAGCCGCCGCCAGAAGTCGCCGCCACAAGAGCGCCGTCCTCGCGCGCAGCCAGGCCGAGCATTCGATTTCCAGGGGCCAGGTGCCCGCGCTTCCGCAGTCCGGACGTCGCGTCGAACGCATGAACTTCCATGGCGTCGCGCGTGACGAACAGGGTCCTGCCGTCGGGCGACCATGCCACCATTCGTGGCTCTGTCTCGGTAGCACCGCCAGCAATCGTTGCGCCATCGGCAATCGAGACGACTTTCACGCGCCGATGGCCCGAGGGCACCGCGACCAGCTCGCCGTCCGGGGAGACGGCCACGAAAGGATCTGCCACCGAAGGGAGGTGGGCTACCCAATCCCGGGCGGTGGAGGCGCGCGTCCTGGCTACCGCGTAGCCGTCCTTGTTGACGGCGGCCACCTGCTGGCCGTCGGGAGACGCAGCCACCGCGGTCGTTTCCTCGAGCCAGGGGCGCGACCAGGTATCGACGATCCCGCCGGTCTTCGCATCGATTTTCTGCAGCGGCCCGAGACTGATTCGGGCGAACACAGTCAGGGCGAGGGGCCCCCAGCCGACCCAGGTCGCCGGAAAGGCCTCCTCGGGCCCGAATGCGAGCTCGACTTCTCCGCCGGGCAGGCTCAGGATTGCAACTTGCGGCTCCAGTCCGCCCACCGCGAGCCGCTTGCCGTCGGACGAAACCGCAAGGGAGCGGATGCGGCGAGAGCGTGAGGGAATGTCCACCGAAGGCAGGTCCCCCCTCAGGTCCGTACACTTGAGCACTCCGTTCTCCTCCGCCGAGAGGAGAGTCCGTGTCCCGGGGAGGAACGCAACGGCCGTCACGCGGCTGCCGTGCGCAACCCGGCGAAGCTCGTTTCCCGTGTCGCTCTCACACGCCCTTGCATCCCCGCTACCACCCACTGCAACCAAACTACCGTCGCCGGACCAGGCGATGCAACGCGGATTGAGATCGGGTGTGTCCCAACGGGCCAGCACCGCTCCCGTCGTCGCCGACCAGACCGTAATCCGCGAATTCGCTTCACACGCCACTAGCCGAAGCCCGTCCGGCGACCACGCAATCGCCCGGATCGCGCTGTCGGTCTCAAACGGCGAAAACCGCACCGTCATCGCTTCCGGCTCCGGGATCTCCAACAGCAGCTTTCCGGCCGGTTGTTCTCCCCCCGCTGCCAGCACGGCTGCGAAGAGCGTGTATACAGAGAGGAGTTGAAGTCGCATGGCGTTCCGCGAGTATGAACGAATCCCCCGGAAGATCGTTCCGCCATTTTCCGGGGTCTTTCCGTAGAATCCCCCCCAATCTGCCCTTTCCAGCGACTGAACCCGTGGCCGACTCAGACAAACCCACCACCAATGCCAGGGACGTCCTCCTCGTGCAGGAGGATCCCGACGTCCGCAAAGCCTGGGCCTCCGCCCTCCGGATGTCCGGGCTCGATCCACACCCGCTTGAATCCGTGGAGGGGGTGTGGGAAGCGCTTCTCGACTCGCGGGTCTGGCGCGCGCTCGTGGTGGACCTCGGGTTCCTGGGCGGCGAGGCGACCGGATTCCTGGACCGGCTGAAGAACGCCGGGCACGTGATCCCGACGCTCGTGACGGCGTGGGACGAGTCCGTCGCGAAGGCCAAGCCCGTGCTCGAGTACCCCGCCGTCGTCTTCCGGCAATCACCGCTTCAGCCCCGCGACCTCATCGCCGCCGTCCGAGGGCTTCCCGCCCCCGGGCGGTTCGGCGGCCCGACGAAATCGCAGTGGCTGGTGATCTCGCACCGGCCCGAGGGGATCACGAAGAAGGACAACTCGCGCGAGAAGGGGGCGCTGCTGCCGCACGCGCTGGCGGCGAGGGCGGAGGCGGAGAAAGCGGCGGCGGAAGCGGCGCGTGCGCCGGTGCGGGACGAGAAGATGGACCGGGAGCTGGAGAGGGCGCGGGAGATCCAGGCGCAGCTGCTGCCGAAGTCGATCCCGCACCCGGACGGGTTCGAGATCGCGGCGCAGTACGTGCCGGCGGAGGAGGTCGGTGGCGACTACTACGACGTGATCGAGCTTCCCGACGGGCGGGTGGCGATGCTCGTGGCGGACGTGTCGGGGAAGGGGATCAGCGCGGCGATGGTGATGGTGATGGCGCGGACGGTGTTTCACGCCGTGGCACCGTACGCGCCGGACGCGAAGCAACTGGTGGTGCAGGCCGCGGCGAGCATCGCGCGGGACCTGCCCGGCGGGATCTTCCTTTCGCTCGCCTGTGGCGTGCTGGACCCGAAGACGGCAAAGATTTCCATCGTGAACGCCGGGCACATGCCGCCGAAGCACTGGACCCTGATGGACGGGAAACCGCTGGTCACGGACATCGACGTGGCGGGAGGCGCGATCGGCCTGGTCAAGGGGCCGATCTTCGAGCGAGCGCTGCGGGACGTCACGTTCACGCTTCAGCCCGAGGAGCAGCTGGTGTTCTACACGGACGGCGTGAACGAGGCGATGGACGGCAAGAACGAGGAATACGGGGACAAGAAGCTGCACCTCGCGGTGAAGAAGAACGGCGGGTCGACGGCGGAGGAGATGGCGCAGGGGATCCTGGACAGCGTGCTGTACCACCGCGGGGACGCACCGGCGAGCGACGACATCACGATCCTGGCGGTACGGCGGATCTGGTAAGGGCGCAGAAGAAATCCGTCGGGTCAGGCTGCGTCGGCCCGGCTTGCGTGGTTTGGAAGGTATTTCTGATTTGGGCCGACTCCGCCCGACCCGACGGATTTCTTCTGCGCCCTCTATTTGACGAATCTTCGGCCCCGCGGACCGGCTACTTTCTCTACTTCAGCCACTTCTTGAACCACCCGGTGATCCTCTCCAGCCGGTCCACGCGCCGGTCCGGCCGCCCGCTGCGCGACATGCCGTGCGGCTCCTGCGGATACCGCACGAACTCGCAGGGGACCTTCTTCCATTTCAAGGCCGCCCAGAGCTGCTCGGCCTGCTCCATCGGGCAGCGGTGGTCCTCCTCCTGGTGCTCGATGAGGAGAGGCGTCTTCATCGCGTGCAGCCACGTGAGCGGCGACATCGCGAGGTACTTCTTCGGGTTCGACCACGCGTTGTCGTCGCCGTAGTAGCCCTTCGGCCACGCGTACCCGAAGTCGCTGGAGCCTACGAAGGAGAGGAAGTTGGAGATGGAGCGGGAGGAGACGCCGGCGGCGAAGCGGTTGGTGTGGCCGACGATCCAGTTGACCATGAAGCCGCCGTAGGAGCCGCCGGCGCAGCCGAGGCGGCGGCGGTCGATGCGGGGCTCGAGGCGGAGGCATTCGTCGGTGAAGGCCATGAGGTCGTCGTAGTCGAGCGTGCCCCAGTTGCCGGCGCAGGCGCCCAGGTGCCGCTCGGAGTAGCCGGTGGAGCAGCGCGGGTTGCAGTAAAGGACGGCGAACCCCTTGGCGGCGAGGACCTGGAACTCGTGGATCAGGGCCTTGGAGTACTGGGTCGCGGGTCCGCCGTGGATGTAGAGCACGGCCGGGCACTTCTGTTTCGCCCCCAGGCCGGGAGGAAGAAGGATCCATCCCTGCGACTCGTGGCCGGCCTTCGTCCGCGACCAGACCTCGCGCGGGATCGCGATCCGCCGCGAGGACATGAGCTTCGTGTTGAACGAACTCACCGTGCGCGGCTCCCCGGGCGCCCCGTGGAACGGGTCCACGCGGATCTCTCCCGGCGTGTGCAGGTCCGAGAACGCCGACACCACGCGCTCGAGCTTCCAGTCCACGTCCCAGTCGATCGGGACGCCGGGCTGCTGGAGAAGCGGTTCAGGTTCGCGGCGCGCGATGTCCACGCGCCAGATCTCGGCGGCTCCCTCGCTCACCAGCACGAATGCGACCTCGCGCGAGTCCGGCGACCACGACGGCCGCGGCGTCGGAGGAATCCCGAACGTGTCGCTGATCGCGCTGTTCGAAATCGAACGGTCTAACCCCTTCGAGAGAAGCACCGGCTTGCCCCCGCCCGACGGGATCAGCCACAGCTTCGTGTGCACCGAATTCCACCGCGCGTCCGGGTCCGGCTGCCCCAGGAACGCGATCCACTTGCCGTCCGGGCTCACGCTGATGTTCGAAGCGCCGCCGGCGAACTTGCGGATCTTCACAGGGCGGCCGCCGCCCGCCGCGATCCGCCAGATGTCGCTGCGCTCGAAGTCGCGCTCAGGGTCCTCGGAGCGGTTCGAGGTGAAGTAGATCGACTTCGAGTCCGGCGACCAGCACGCGTCGCCCTCCGAGTACTTCTCGTCGCGCAGGAGCTGCCTGCCCTTCCCGCTCGCGGCGTCCACCACCCAGAGATGCGACTTGCCGCCGGGCAGGAACCCGGCGCCGTCGAGTTTGTAGAGCAGGTGTGAAATCTCGCGGACCTTCGGCGTCTCGTGCCCCGGCTCGCCGCGCTTCTTCATCTCCTCGCGCTTCTTCGCCTCCGCGTCCTGCGGCGTGAAGATCACCGCGAGCTTCTTCCCGTTCGGGGACCACTGGAAGTCGGAGACCGAGCCCCCGAGCTTCGTCAGCTGGCGCGCCTCGCCGCCGTCGGCCGGGATGATCCAGATTTCGGACTTGCCGCTCCGCGCGGACACGAACGCGATCGACTTCCCGTCCGGCGACCACTTCGCCCCCGACTCGCTCGACTTCCCGTGCGTGAACTGGAACGGCTTCCGCGCGCCGTGGACGTCGCACATCCACAGGTGCGACACGTTGCGGAGCTGCTCGCGGTCCGGCTGCGAAACCGCGACGACCGCGCGGGCGCCGTCGGGAGAGAGGCGGCACGAAACCGGCTGGGCGATCCTGAAGATGTCGTCGATGCGGACGGGGGTGGGCATGGTGAGTTCCCGTGAAGGGGGAGTCGGGGAGGCAGGCCTGGGAGGGCGAAGGATATCGAAAAACACGGGAGGCGGCCCGCAATCCCCCCGT
Organism: uncultured Planctomycetia bacterium; assembly: GCA_963706735.1. GTDB lineage: Bacteria > Planctomycetota > MHYJ01 > WSZJ01 > WSZJ01 > WSZJ01. The sequence goes on along the minus strand of CAVPNQ010000100.1, from coordinate 27,792 downwards.
TAATCCAAGGATCATGGTGTACTCAGGGGATCGTCAGCCGCCGGACGGACAATCGCCCGGTACTGCCGCTGAGGACTCGCTCCTGATGCGCGACTATGACGTCATCGTCGTCGGCGCCGGCCCTTCCGGGTCGGCCCTCGCCACCCTCCTCGGGCGGCAGGGCATCCGCACGCTTCTGCTCGATCGCGCCGTCTTTCCGCGCGAGAAACTCTGCGGCGAGTACCTGAGCCCCGGCGCGATGGGAACGCTCGACCGCCTCGGGGTCCTCGACGCCGTCGAGTCGCTTCCGCACCGCAAACTCGTCGGCCACGAAATCTGTTCGTACGACGGGATCATGATGCGCGGCCGCTTCATCAGCGTCGGCGAGCACCGGTCGGTGCGGCCGTACGGCCTCGCCGTGCGCCGGTCGCTCCTTGACCACGCGCTGTTCAGGCACGCCTGCACTTTTCCCGCCGTCACGGCGATCGAGAACTTCCGCGTGGAAGGGCTGCTGCGCGAAGGGAACGAAGTGCGCGGGCTGCACGGGACGGGCCCGGACGGCAAGCGGTCCTTCACGGCACGCCTGGTCGCCGGCTGCGACGGCGTCAACTCGGTCGTCGCCCGCGAACTCGGGCTGTCCCGCCTCGACAAACGCCTCCGCAAGGTCGCGCTGGTCGGGTACTGGCGCGGGATGGAGACCGGCAACTACGGCGAGGTCCACCTCGGCCACCCGGGGTACTTCGCGCTTGCCGGGGTGGACTCCACGACCACCAACATCAACTTCGTGGTGGACGGGGAAGTCCTCAAGGCGGCGAACGGGGATCTCGACGGGTTCTACGACGCGCACGTCCTGCGGAACCCGCGGCTGGCCGGCCGGCTGCGGCACGCGGTGCGCGTCGGCCCGGTGCGCGCGACGGGTCCGATGGCCCGCCGCAGCCTCGGCTGCGTCGTCCCGGGCGCCATCCTCTGCGGCGACGCCGCCGAGTTCGTCGATCCCGTCACGGGCGAAGGGATCTTCATCGCCCTCCGGTCCGGTGAAATCGCCGCGGACGTCATCGCCGAAGCACTCAAATCCCCCGCCGAAACCCTTCATCTCCAATCCTGGGCGGTCCGCCGCCGCGCCGAGTTCGGGGAGCGCCTGCGGATGTGCTGGCGCGTGCAGAAATTCCTCCCGCGGCGCTGGGCGATCAACGCCATCCTGCGGCGACTCGCGGCCCGTCCCGACCTCGCGGACCGCGCGATCTCGGCCGCCGGCGACTACGTCCCCACCGCCGACGTCTTCAACTGGCGCTTCGTTCTCTCTTTCCTCAACCCGTTCATCCGCAGGACCACGGCCTCGGGCGGCGGCCCGCCGGAACCGCGGGTGGCGGGGCCTGATGAAGCGGTAGAATGTGAAGTCGAAGGGAGTGTGTGATGCCGGTCAAACCTGGAACGGTGATTCGTGCGCTCGCCCTGCTGGGTTTCGGGGCGCTGGCGGGCGCCGGGGGCGGCATTGCGGTCTGGCAGAAGCTGCATCCGCCGGTCAAGGCGAGGCCGGACCTGTCGGGGGCGCCGGGGGGCGGATCGCTCGCGCCGCCGGAGGGGCCGCCGGAAGACGAGGCGCCGCCGGACGAAATCGTGGCGACGCCGCCCGACGTCGTGAAACCGCCCGAGGTCGTCAAGCCGCCGGACGTCGTGAAACACGAGGATCCGCAGAAGCCGCCGGACCCGGGCCCGGAGTTCTTCGGGTTCGCCGTCGGCTCCGCCGCCCGCGCGCCCGAGCCGAAACCGGAACCCGCGCCTGAACCGAAGCCCGAACCCCTGCCGGAACCGAAACCGGAGCCGAAGCCCGTCCCCAGGCCCGTCGTCGCGCGCCTGACCTTCCTCAAGGACCGGTGCGTCGCGGGGTTCGACGGCAAGTCCACGCTTCATGATTTCTCCGGCTGGACCAAGTCCGTCAAGGGCACCATCGAGTACGAAAAGGGCCGGCTCGCCGACACCGTGAAGGCCCGCTGCACCGTGGACGCCCGCACGCTCGACACCGGCGACGCCGACCGCGACAAGGAGATGCACGAGAAGCACCTCGAGACGGAGAAATTCCCGGAGATGACGTTCGAGGTCACGGGCGTCACGCTGGCCGGGACGGACGCGATGACGATGAAGGGCTCCCTCGAGATCCACGGCGTGAAGAAGGACGTCGAGATCCCGTGCACGCTCAAGGTCCGCCGCGACGGGTTCATCTACGTGAAGGGCGAGCTGAAATCGAAGATGACCGACTTCGGCGTCACCCCGCCGTCGAAGGCGGGCTTCATCAATGTGGACGACGAGATCCGCGTGTGGTTCGAGGCCTGGGCCGAGCCGGTGAAGGGGGAACGGAAATGACCCCGCGCTTCCTGGCCCTCCTCGCCGCCGCGGCGCTGCTCGCCGGGTGCGCTTCCTTCGAGAAGAAACCGCCGCCCGAGGATCTCGGGGCCGCGCCGCCGGAGGAAGAAGAAGTGGCGCCGGATCCGGAGCCTGCTCCCGCGGAGGCAGCGAAGCCGCCGGACCCGGCGCCGGCCGAGGCGGTGAAGCCCCCCGAACCCGCGAAACCCGCCGATCCGCCGCCCAACCAGGAACTCCCCGGGTCGTGGACACTCCACTCGGCTTCCGGCCCGGGCTCCGCTCCCGTCCGCCACGCGGACATGGAATTCGGCGCCGACGGCGCGTGGTGCGGTTCGATGCTGGTGGAGGTCGAGGGGAAGAAGCGCTTCCAGTCGCTGGAAGGCGCGTGGAAGCTCGAGAACGGGAAGGTGACGCTTCGATTCAGCGACGGCCGCGAGCGCGTCTGGAGCACGTTTTGGGATGGAGCGGTTCTCGTCCTGAAAGACGGCGAGGCCGAGCTGAGACTGCGACGCAGCCGCTAGTGCCCCTCACGGCCATCCGCAGAGCGGCAGCTCTGTCCCGAGCGCGCATGAAGACACCGGGCGACGGCGCGCGGCCGGGGCGAGCGGCGCGGCGCCGCCGGCCTTTTGGCGGCATCGCGCCGCGAGCCCCGGACGCGTGACGGCGCCCGGTGTCTTCATGCGCGCTCGTGCTAGACTCCGGCCCCGTGCACACCGAAACCGCAGGCCTCGGCGAACGCCTCCACCGCCGCTGGCAGGTCATCCAGACGTTCTTCAAGCGCGACATCTGGCTGCACAAGCCCGAGAGCCGGATCCGGCGGTTCGGGTACCACGTGCTGCGGATGGGGGTGCTGACGGTCGAAGGGGCCGTGCGCAGCGACGTGTTTCTCCTCGCCGCGGCGCTGACCTACCAGGTCATCTTCGCGCTCGTTCCGCTGCTCGCGGTGGTGCTCTCGATGTTCAAGGGGTTCGGCGGGCTCTCGGGCGTTTCCGGCAAGGCCAAGGACTACCTCCTCCGCTACATCACGCCCGAGGTCGGCGACAAGCTCGTCACCACGATCGATTCGTTCATCGGCAACATCAACGCCGCGGCGATCGGCGTCGTCGGGTTCCTCGCCCTCATCTACACGGCCCTGTCGCTCATGCAGACCGTCGAGAAGACCTTCAACAAGATCTGGGGCATCAAGTCGCCGCGCCCTTTCCTCCGCCGCCTGATGGTCTACTGGACGATGCTCACGGTCAGCCCGATCCTCCTCGTCGCCTCCGTCGCGATGACCACATTCGTCCAGAGCAACGGCCTCTACGGATGGCTGACGAAAAACGTCCCGTTCTTCGGCAGCGCCACGCTCACGCTGACGCCCTTCGTCTTCGCCTGGATACTCTTCACGGGCATCTACGTTTTCATGCCCAACACCCGCGTCCAGATCCGCTCCGCGTTCATCGGCGCGCTCGTCGCGGGGACTTCGTGGGAACTCATGAAGAGCCTGTACGTCTGGTACAACGCAAAGGTCGTCACGGCGTACACGTTCTACGGGTCGCTGGGATCGATCCCGATCTTCCTGCTCTGGATCTACCTGAGCTGGATCATCGTGCTGTTCGGCGCCGAGGTGGCCTTCGCGGCGCAGCACGTCGAGACGTACAAGCGCGAGATCGACGTGGTCAAGGTGAGCCATGCGGACCGCGAGCGGCTGTCGCTCGTGGCGGCGATCCTGGCCGTGAAGCCGTTTGAAGCGGGGGAGCCGCCGCCGACGGCGGACGCGATCGCCTCGGCCATGAACGCCCCCGTCCGCGTGATTCACGACATCCTGTACGAGCTGGCGGCGAAGGGGATCCTGCGCGAAGTGGGCCTGGGCGGGAACAAGGACCCCGGGTACCTCCCGGCGCGGAACCCGGAGCAGCTGACCGCCCGCGACGTGCTGCGCGCCGTCCGCTCGTACGGCGACGACTACAAGCTCCCCGAGGGCCACGGGGCGTCCGCGGTGTACCGATTGATCGACGACGCGGAGGCCCACGCGACCGAGGCGCTGTCGCGCGTCACGCTGAAGGACCTTGCTTCGCGGAACGGCTCGCCTGCCGCCCCAATCCTTCCGGACCCGGCACAACCCGGCTAGACTCGCCCTCGTGAAACCCCTCGCCGCAGCCGTCCTCCTCGCCCTCATCGCGCTTCCCGCTTCCGCCGGCTGGAAATGGGACCTGAACGAGGGCTTCGTGCAGGATCCCGCCGTCGCCGTTCCGTCTTCCCCCGGTTCCGCCGACGATCTTGCCGCGGCGGGGGAATTCGGCCGCGCCGCGGCGCGTTACGCCGCGCTCGCCGAGGCCGCCGGGGATGACCTGCCGGTGCGGCGGCTGGCCTGGCTCAAGTGCGCCGACGCCCGGATCCTGGCCGGCGACTGGGAGGCCGCGATCGAGGCGTACGACAACTTCGCCGCGCTGGCCGAAACGTCGGGCGAGAGGCTCCGCGCCGTCCGTTTCCAGGTCGAGGCCTGCATCATCGGAGTCGCGAAAGGCGCGGATTTCGACTTCTTCGGCATCATCCGCGGCTCGCAGTGGGCGGCGAAGCGCGGGCGCGAACTGCTAACGAAGTACCCCTACGAGGACTGGTCGGCGAGCGCCCGCCTGCGGTTCGCCGTGGCCCTGCTCGACGCCGACAAGTTCGAGGAAGCGGTCGTCGAATACGAGTTCCTCCTGAACGACTTCCCGGACTCTCCTTGGACGCCGACGGCGCGCTTCCGGAAGGCGGAGGCCCACCTGTCCGAGTTTGCAGGGATGCCGTACGACCCGCAGCCGCTGGACGATGCGAGGCGGGAGTTCCGCCGGTACCTGGATGACTACCCGGACGGCGACAAGACGGAACAGGCGCAGGCGCGGCTGGGGGACGTGGACGAACTCCAGGCGGAGCGCGACTGGAACACATTCAAGTACTACCGGCACCTCAGGCGCTGGCGCCCGGCGCTGACATACCTCAAGGAAATCGTCCGGCGCTTCCCCGGAACGACGTGGGCGGCAAAGGCGCGGGAAGAGATTCCCGATTTCGAGAAGAGGGTCGGGAAGCTGGAGCCGCAGGAGCGGGAGAAGGCGCCCAAATGAAGCGGGCGGCGTGGTGTCTCGTGGCGCTGGCGGGGTGCGGCTACCAGCTGGGGGAGCCGACGATCGCGGGCGCGCGCTCGATTTCCGTCGATATCCCCGAGAACCACACGCTCCGCCGCGGCAACGAGTTCGGCTACGGCGGGCACGAGATCGACCTGGCGCAGCAGATCCGGGACATGATCCTGGCGCGGTCGGAGTATGAGCTGGTGGGGGCGAGCGACGCGGACGTGCGGGCCGACATCGAGATCGTGGGCTATGACACGCCGTTTCTCGTCGCCGACGAAGCCGACCGGCCTCTCGTCAGCAACGTCTCCATCGAGATCCGCCTGAAAATCGTGCGCCGCGACGGCTCCGTGGTCTTCGAGGGGAACCGGCGCGCCGTCGGCTACCTCGTTCCCAGCCGCGACGAGGACGAGGGGACCGCGCGGGCAGAGGCGTTCGAGAAACTCTCCCGGTGGGTCGTCAGCCAGCTCGAGGGCGGGTGGTAGCGCCCGTCCCGTGCATTGCCGATCGGCCCCCGCTCGGGTAGAATTCACCCCCCGGGCGGAACCCGCCGGAATACCCCCGGCACTCTCGCGCGTTCAGTAAAGAGACATGGAAAACCAGGAAAAGCCGCCCCAGCGCCCGCAGGAACAGGGATTCAGGCCTCCCAAGGGCTTCCTTGTCCTCCTGCTCTTCTTCGCAGGCGTGCTCATCGTCCTCCATATCTCCGGCTCCGGCGGCGGTCTCTCGGGCGGCGACGAGAAACTGGACCAGGTCCAGTTCCAGAAGAAACTCGGCGAAGGCCAGATCAAGACCGTCCGCATCGAAGGCCACGAGGTCTCCGGCGAGTACAGCTCCGAGGGGAACAAGTCCAAGACCTACAAGGTCACCTTCCTCGACGGCTTCTTCACCCAGGACAGCCACCTCAAGGACCTCCAGGCCTCCTACGTCGCCAACTTCAAGGGCGATGAAAAGGACAAGAAGTTCGAGGTCGTCGCCCCTAACCAGCTCACCCAGTTCCTTTTCAATCTCGTCCCCTGGATCATCCTCCTCGTCGTCGCCTGGTTCCTCCTCTTCCGCCAGATGCGCGCCTCCGGGCCGGGGTCCATCCTCGCGTTCGGCCGCAGCAAGGCCAAGATGTCCAAGGGCGGCCGCGACAAGGTGACCTTCGACGACGTCGCCGGTTGCGACGAGGCCAAGGAAGAAGTCCAGGAGGTCGTCGAGTTCCTCAAGGATCCGAAGCGCTTCCAGCGCCTGGGCGGGCGCATGCCGCGCGGCATCCTGCTGGTCGGTGCGCCCGGGACCGGCAAGACGCTGATGGCCAAGGCCGTCGCGGGCGAGGCGGACGTCCCTTTCTACGCGATCGGCGGTTCCGATTTCGTCGAGATGTTCGTCGGCGTCGGCGCCTCCCGCGTCCGCGATCTGTTCCGCCAGGCCAAGGAAAACGCCCCCGCGATCATCTTCCTCGACGAGATCGACGCCGTCGGCCGGCGCCGCGGCGTGGCCGGCTTCGGGCGCGGCGACGAAGAGCGCGAGCAGACCCTCAACGCGATCCTCGTCGAAATGGACGGCTTCGACACCGACGACTCCGTCATCGTCGTCGCCGCCACCAACCGCCCCGACGTCCTCGACCCCGCCCTCCTCCGCCCGGGCCGCTTCGACCGCGAAATCACCCTCGACCTCCCGGACGTCAAGGGGCGCGAGGAAATCCTGCGCGTCCACTCGAAGAAGGTCCAGCTCGCGCAGGAAGTCGACCTGTCGGTCGTCGCGAAGACCACGCCCGGATTCAGCGGCGCAGATCTCGAGGCCCTGATCAACGAGGCCGCGCTGATTGCGGTCATGAAGCGCAAGGAGTCGATCGAGGGCGAGGACCTGGAGGAGGCGCGCGACAAGGTGCGCTGGGGCCGGCAGAAGCGGTCGCGGGTCATGGATCTCGAGGACAAGAAGATCACCGCGTACCACGAGGCCGGGCACGCGGCGATTGCATCGCTCCTGCCCGAGGCCGAGCCGGTACACAAGGTCACGATCATCCCGCGCGGCCTCATGGGCGGCGCGACCATGTTCCTGCCCGAAAAAGACCGACACCACTATTCGCGCAAGTTCCTCCTGGCCGAGCTCAAGGTGCTCTTCGCCGGCCGCCTCGCCGAGGAAGAATTCTGCGGCGACATCACCGCCGGCGCGCAGAACGACTTCCAGCGCGCGACCGAGTTCGCCCACCGCATGGTCTGCGAGTGGGGCATGAGCGACCTCGGTCCCGTCAGCTTCACCGAATCCGACGAGGGCGGCTTCATCGGCCGCGAAAGCCGCCCGCGCAGCTTCTCGGAAGCCTCCGCCGTCGCCATCGACGCCGAGATCAAGAAGATCATCACGACCTGCTACGACGAGGCGAAGCGCCTGCTTCAGGACAATCGCGAGAAGGTCGAGCGGATCGCCAAGGCGCTTCTCAAGTACGAGGTCCTCGACGCGAGCGACGTGAAGCGGCTGATGGAGGGAGCGCCGATCGAGACGCTTCATGATGGAAAGAAGCCGCCGATGAAGGCGCCCGAAGCGAAGCCCGCGGACGTGAAGATTGTGGAGCCGCGGCCTGCGACGGGGCTGGGCGGCGGGCCTGCCCTCGGCACCGCGCCGGCGTAGTCGCGGGCTGGAACGGGTCGGGTCGGCGGCCGGACCTTCGCCCTGAGTGTGAGCGGCCTGAGGGCACTTGGTGTTGCGGCTCGCCCCGGCCGCCTCGCCGACCCGTTCCAGCCCGCGACTACGCCGGCGCGTGAACGGCATCCGGAGGTCGCGTTCGATTGGATTGGGGGCTACGATCGGCCCCGTGACACCTGACGAAATCCGGCTGAATCCGCGCGTCATCGCTTCGGCTCCTGCTTCCGCGATCCGTTCCGAGTTGGCTCGGCTGGGATTTGCGGGGGACGTGCGGGACCTGGCGCCGCCGCGGCTGGCGGGGATGGCGGTGGCGATGGAGAATCTGACGTCGGGGGAGGCGTACGAGTTGAGGGCGCGCTGGGCGGCGGGGGGCGGGGAAGTGCTGGTAGCGGGGGAGCCGGGATCGACGGCGCGTGTTCCGGTGGTGGTGACGGGGACGCGGGAGCAGTTCGAGAGGGGGGAGCGTGCGTGCGCGGGGTTCGGGCCTGCGGCGGTGCTGGCACGGGCGGCGAGGCTGTACCACGCGGTCCCCGCGGCGGCCGGGGGGCTGGAGTGGGGGAAGCGGACGCAGTTGATGGGGATCGTGAACGTGACGCCGGACTCGTTCAGCGACGGCGGGAAGTATGCGGAAGCGGGGGCGGCGATCGCGCACGGGGAGCGGATGGCGGCGGCGGGGGCGACGATGCTGGACGTGGGCGGGGAGTCGACGCGGCCGGGGGCGGAGCCGGTATCGGCGGAGGAGGAGAAGCGGCGGGTGCTGCCGGTGGTGGCTGGGCTCGTGAAGGCGGTGAAGGTGCCGGTGTCGATCGACACGACGAAGGCGGAGGTGGCGCGGGCGGCGCTGGACGCGGGGGCGTCGATCGTGAACGACATCAGCGGGTTGCGGTTGGACCCGGGGATGGCGGCGCTGGTGGCGGAGCGCGGCGTGGCGGCGGTCGTGATGCACATCCGCGGGACGCCGCGCACGATGCAACAAAGCCCGCAGTACCGCGACCCGGTGGCGGAGATCTGCCAGTGGCTGCGCGAGTCGCTGGCGATCGCGGCTGCGGCGGGGATTCCGGAAGAGCGGCTGATCGTCGACCCGGGGATCGGCTTCGGGAAGTCGATGGAGCACAACCTGGACATCCTCGCGAGGCTGCGCGAGTTCCGGACGCTGGGCCGGCCGCTCCTGGTGGGCGTTTCGCGGAAGTCTTTCCTGGGGAAGCTCACGGGCCTGGAGGCTCCCGCGCGGGCCCTGCCCAGCGTGGGCGCAGCGTCCTGGTGCATCGCCCAGGGCGCCGACCTTCTTCGTGTCCATGACGTGGAGGAGACCGAGACCGTGCGGAAGGTCGTGGACGCCATCGGGCGGGGAGCCTGACGCCAGTCACGTTTATAATTATAAATTCAAAATTGATAATTGATAATTAGTCTCTTCCTCCAAACTCCCGCATTCCCTCAGCCCAACTCCCCCGGTATGATCCCTTACGCCCCCGTCCCTCTTCGCCTCCTCCTTCGGGACCCCGGATGATCCAGAACCTCCTCTCAGGCGTCGACGCGATCCGCGCGATCGTCGAGATCATCCTCCTTTTCATCTTCTTCTACTGGGTCCTCCGGTCCTTCGAGGGATCCCGCGGCGCAGGGCTCGTGCGCGGCATCCTCGTCGTCTTCGTCGTCGCCTTCATCGTCCTCATGGAAGTCACGATCCGGTTCGAGCTCGACCGCATACGCGCCATGCTCCAGGGGATCGTCCCGGCGCTCGTCATCATCCTCGCCGTCATCTTCCAGCCCGAACTCCGCCGCGCCCTCGTCCGCCTCGGCCAGGGCCGCTTCCTCTTCCCCCTCCTCAAGACCGAGTCAGTTCCCGTCGAGGAAATCGTCAAGGCGTGCTCGCGCCTCTCGAAGAACCGCATCGGCGCCCTCATCGCGATCCAGCGCGACTCGAGCCTCGCGCAGTACGTCGAGGGCGGCGTGAAGATGGACGCCGAGGTGACCGCCGAACTCCTCGAGACGATCTTCTACCCCGGCGCCGCCCTCCACGACGGCGCCATCATCGTCATCGGCGACCGCGTCGCCGCCGCCGGATGCCTCTTCCCCCTCACCGACAATCCCGACGTCGCGCGCAGCCTCGGCACCCGCCACCGCGCCGGGATCGGCCTCACCGAGGAGACCGACGCCGTCACGCTCATCGTTTCCGAGGAGACCGGCAAGGTCTCCCTCGGCGCCCGCGGCGTCCTCTCGCAGGACCTCGACAAGGACGAACTCGAGAACCGCCTCCGCGACCTCTTCCGCGGCGGCGAGAAATCCGGCCCCCCGGCGTCCACTGCGGCGGCGGTCCTGTGAAAATCCTAAGCGTCCTCCTGCTCTCGGATCTCAAGAACCGCCTCCTGGCGCTCTCCCTGGCCGTCGTGACGTGGGTCTCCGTCTATCGCGAATCCACAGAACAGGCCAAGGCCGCCGCGCGCATCGACATCCAGGGCGGGCCCGACGTCGAAATCCTGTCCATCGAGGACGAATCCGGCACTCCCTGCTCCTCCATCGAGGTCACCCTGAACGGCCCTCGCGGCGAACGTGCCCGCCTCCGCGACCTTCGACTCGCTCCGACGGTCGAACTGGCGGCGGGAAGCGAGACGCCGCTGACCGTGACGATTGAAGTGACGGAGGACTCGCTTCTACTGCCACCCAAGTTCCGGCTCGTCTCGGCCAGGCCGGCGCGTGTCCGCGTCAAGCTGGACCACCGGACGCGCCGCTACCTGGGCGTCACTTCCGGCCGGGAGCCGCGCGCGGGCGACCCGACGGGCGCCGGACTCTGCGAAGGGAAGCCGGCGCCGGGGCTTCGCGTGACCGGCGCCTACGTCAACCCCGCCACGGTCGAGGTGTTCGGGCCGAAATCCGTGCTGTCCCGCTTCAACTCGATCCCGATCGTCCCCGTCAAGATCGACGGCCTTCCCGCCGGGCGTCACCAGCTCGCCGCGGAAGTCGCCGGCGCGCTGGAAGGCCAGCCCGTTTCCTCGACGACCCAGGTGTCCGTGATCGTCGACATCTCCGAGGAACCCCAGGAGGCCGTCTTCACGGCCAGGATCGACCTCGTGCAGGGCGCGGACTACGCCGGCGAGTTCCTCGCGGGTCTCGCCATCAAGGAAGCGGAAATCCGTGTCCGCGGGCCCGCGTCCGCCATCACCGAACTCAAGGCGCGACCCGAGCTTCTCGTCGTCTTCGTGGACATCGCCGGGATGCGCCCCGAGGAATGCCAGCCTGTCGATGAGAAGGAACTCATCGCCACCCGGCCCCTCGAGTGGCGTTTCCGCTCCGCCTTCGCGGGCAGCGCCGACCTGGACGTGGCCATCGTTAAGCCGGAAAAGCCGGAGACCGTCGTCACTTTCCGCAAGCGGCCGAAAACGGAGCCCCCGAAATAACGTGGAGAAACTCTTCGGCACGGACGGGATCCGCGACACCGCCAATACGAAAGTGCTGACGCCCGTGCCGCTCGCGCGCCTCGGGCAGGCCATCGGGTGGCTGCTGCGCAGCGAGCGCCCGATCTTCTCCTCGCGCCCGCCCCACAGCGTCCCCCGCGCCTCCTACGGCGTCGCGCACACGTTCAAACGCCCCAACCTCCGCGACCGCGTCCTCATCGGCCGCGATACGCGCCTCAGCGGCCCCATGATCAGCGCTTCCCTCAGCGCCGGCCTTCTCTCCCAGGGCGTCAACGTCTTCGAGAGCGGCGTCCTGCCGACTCCCGCCATCGCGCACGTCGTCCGCGAATCCGGCGCCGCCCTCGGCGTCGTCGTCAGCGCTTCCCACAATCCGGCCCCGGACAACGGCATCAAGCTGATCTCGCCGGAAGGGTTCAAGATCCCGGATGCGGCGGAGGAGCGGATCGAAGCGCTGATGAGGGCGGGGGTGCCTGAAGCGCTGACGGGGCCGGAGGTGGGGGACCTGGCGCTGGAGACGGGGGTGGACGGGGAGACGAAGCTGTCGACGGCGGCGGGGAAGTATGCGCGGGACCTGGTGGACCGGGCGCGGGAGTGGGGGATGTCGCTGAAGGGGATGAGGCTGGTGCTGGACTGTGCGAACGGGGCGATGCGCGCGGTGGCGCCGTGGGTGCTGGCGGAGCTGGGGGCGAAGATCGTCGCGACGGGGGTGGACCCGGACGGCGCGAAGATCAACGACGGGTGCGGGGCGCTGCACCCGGACGCGCTGGGGAAGAAAGTGAAGGAGGAGAAGGCGCATCTCGGGCTGTGTTTCGACGGGGACGGCGACCGGCTGATCGTCGTGGACGACAAGGGCGCGGTGAGGGACGGCGACTACGTGCTGGCGATCTGCGCACGGATGTTGAAGGCGCAGGGAAAGCTGGACCCGGCGGTGGTGGTGGGGACGGAGATGTCGAACCTCGGGCTCGAGCTGTCGCTCAAGGCCGAGGGGATCCGCCTCGTGCGGGCCAAGGTCGGCGACCGGTACGTCTCGCAGGCGATGCAGGCCGAGGGGCTGCTGATCGGCGGCGAGCAGTCCGGGCACATCCTGTTCTTCGAGGACTCGACGACCGGCGACGGCCTCCTGTCGGCGCTGCAGGTCCTCCGCGCGATGAGCCACTTCGGCAAATCCTGGAGCGACCTGTGCCGCTGCCTCACGCGGCTGCCGCAGGTGTTGCGAAGCGTGCGCGTCGTGTCGAAGCCGGCGTTCGAGTCGGTGCCGGCGATCGTGGAAGCGAGGAAGAAGATCGAGAAGAAGCTCGGCGCGAAAGGGCGGCTGGTGCTGCGCTACAGCGGCACGGAGCCGGTCGCGCGCGTCATGATCGAGGGGGATGACCAGGTGAAGATCGAGAAGATGGCGGGAGACCTGGAAGCGGCGATCCGTGAGGCGCTCGGGTAATGCGCCTCGGCGTCAACATCGACCACGTTGCGACGCTCCGCCAGCAGCGCCACGCCGGGTACCCGGATCCCGTCCAGGCGGCGCGGCTCGCGATGAAGTCCGGAGCGGACTCGATCGTCGCCCACCTGCGCGAGGACCGGCGGCACATCCAGGACGAGGACATCCTGCGGCTGAAGACGGCGGTGAAGCGGCTGAACATGGAGATGGCGATTTCGCCGTCGGTGATGAAGGTCGCGCTCGCCGTGAAGCCGGAACGGGTGACGCTGGTCCCCGAGCGCCGCCAGGAACTCACCACCGAGGGCGGCCTCGACGTCGCCCGCGGCGGCGCCCGCCTGCGCCGCGCCGTCGGCCGCTTCCACGACGCCGGCATCGGCGTCTCGATGTTCATCGGCGCCGACGAACGGCAGGTGGAGGCGTCGATCCGGCTGGGCGCGATCGCGGTCGAGTTCCACACCGGCGGATTCGCCGACGCTCCCCATCTCCGCGCCCGCCTCAGGGAACTGCTCCGGATCGCCCGCTGCGCCCGCTTCGCCGCCGGCCACGGCATCGAGGTCGCCGCAGGTCACGGCTTGAACGTGGCGAACGTTGCGGCTATCGTCCGCATCCCCGAAATCGAGGAGCTGAACATCGGCCACTCGATCGTGGCGCGCGCGGTGGCGATCGGCATGCCGGCGGCCGTGCGCGAAATGAAAAACAGGATGAGGAGGTAGACCGTGTTCGAGGGCAGCACGACGGCCATCGTCACGCCGTTCCGCGGCGGCACGATCGACTGGAAGGCGTTCGAGGGGCTGATCGAGGACCAGGTCGCGGGCGGGACCGACGCGATCGTGGCCTGCGGGACGACGGGCGAAGCGCCCACGCTGCACGACGACGAGAAGGCCGCGATCTTCAAGTTCGTGGTGGAGCGGGCGAAGAAGCGCGTCCAGGTGCTGGCCGGCACGGGGACGTACGACACGCACCACACGATCGAGCTGTCGAAGGCGGCGAAGGAAGCGAAGTGTGACGGGCTTCTGCTCGTGGTGCCGTACTACAGCAAGCCGACGCAGGCGGGGCTGACGGCGCATTTCCGCGCGGTCGCCGATGCCGTGAACCTGCCGATCATGCTCTACAACATCCCGGGGCGCAGCGGCGTGAACATGGCGCCGGAGACGATCATCCGGCTCGCGTCGCACAAGAACATCACGGCCGTCAAGGAAGCTTCCGGCTCCTGCGACGCGGTGACGCAGATCGCGGCCTCGTGCGGCCTGACCGTCCTGTCCGGCGACGACTCGCTCACGCTGCCGTTCATGGCGTGCGGCGCGCAGGGCGTCGTCTCCGTCGTGTCGAATCTCGTTCCCGCCGACGTCAAGGCGCTGGTCGCGACCGCGCTGAAGGGCGATTACGCGAAGGCGCTGAAGATCCACCAGAAGCTCTTCCCGCTCATCAAGGCCGTCTTCATTGAGTCCAGCCCGGGCCCGGTCAAGGTCGCGCTGGCGCTCCAGGGGAAGATCACGCGGGAGCTGCGCCTGCCGCTCTGTGACATCGACCCTGCGAACGAGGAGAAGCTGAAGGCGACGATGAAGGCGTACGGCCTTCCGACCTCCGCGGCCCCGGTCGCGCCCAGGGCGGCGAGGAAGAAGTAGCTCTTACCGCAGCCGGGTCGTGTTGAGAGCGCGAGCGGATCCGTGCGGCCCGGGCGGAGCCGGCCTGCCGTCGACAAACCGCAGCAAGACCGTCACCGGGCCGACGCAGCCTGGGCGGCAGGGATGCGCTTGCGCTCTCAACCCTGGTATTTGCGGAGCAGCCCGCGGAGCCGTTCGCTCGCGCTCGACATGCGGCTCTTGACGGTGCCGACCGGTATTTCCAGCACCTCGGCGATCTCCGCGTACTTCATCCCCTCGAATTCGCTGAGCAGCACGACCAGCCGCTCGTGCTCGGGGAGCTGGTCGATCGCCTTGCGCACCGCGCCGCGCGCCTCCTGAGACAGGGCGGACTCCTCCGGGCCGGCCTGGTCGTCGGCGAAATCCGGCTGCGGCTGCTCCTCGTCCGCGGGCCCCAGGAACGAAAACAGCGTCGGGCGGCGCTTCGACTTGCGCCCCTCGTTGATCCAGATGTTGCGCGCGATGCGGAACATCCAGGTGTTCACCTGCGCCGTCGGCTCCCAGTTCGGCGCGGCCTTCCAGACGGCGATGAAGACCTCCTGGAGGCAGTCCTCGGCGACGACCTTGTCCCAGGAGAGGCGGAACAGGAACGAGAAGAGCGGGCCCTTGTGGAGTTCGTAGAGTTCCCCGAACGCGGCGCGGTCGCCGGTTTTGACGCGGTGCATCAATGCGATGTCGTGTTTGGGGTCGGACATGAGGGGCGGTACGGTAGCAAAGCCGAGTTGCGGGTTGCGAGTTCCGAGTTGCGAGGACTGCCGCACCGCGCGAGGGGTTCAACACGGCGATTCCCGGGGTTGCGCCCTTCGGACGCTCACCAGCGTCGCCAGTGCCGTCACTCGCAACCCGCAACCCGTAACTCGCAACTCGTCGTTACTCTTCCTTCCCCGCCTCTTCCCCCGCCGGCCCCGCGCCGGGCTCCGGCTCCGTCCCCGGCACATCTCCCGCGTGCCCTCCCGCCGGCGCGCTCTCCGCGCGCGGGGCGCGCCCCAGCGGCTGGCCCGCCACCTTCCGGTACCCGGCGGGCAGATCGTACGTTCCCTCGGGCGCCGCCACTTCCTCCGCCTTCACCGCTTCAAACGTCTCCCGGACGATCGCGTCGGGAAAGACCAGCGTCCACGACCCCGAAAGCAGCATCCCCTTCGACTTCGCCAGCGCCCCTGCGACCGCGGGCGCCAGCACCCCGGCCTCACCCAGGACCTTTGCCAGCCGGTCCAGCCCCGCAACCCCCGTCGCCAGCCGCCCCTTCACCCCCGGCGCTCCCTTTAACTCCACCGACACCGTCTTCGTCCCCTGGCCTGCCACCGCGCCTCCGTCCCCCGACTCCGCCACGGCGCACTCGCCCGGGGCCGGATCGAGGGCCTCCATGAAGCGCTGCAGCGCGGGCTCGTCGCCGCTTCCCGCCACGCGCGCCAGGGCCGCCTTCACGTCGGCCGCCGCCGCCGCGCGCGCCTTCGCCGCTTCTTCGTACGTCGTCTCCGTGAATGTTCTCAGGGCGTGGTCGATGCGCCAGATGACCTTGAGGTCGGACCGCACGATCCAGGTCTCGCGGCCGACGCGGTCGTCGCATCGAACGCGTCCTTCGCCGATCCAGAGCGTCTCGCGGCGGTTCGTGCGCTCGGGGCGCAGGCCGGGGCGCTCGCTTTCCCACGCGACCGTCCGTTCGATGCGGGTATCGCCGGCGCGGGCCGTGGAAGCGGCGAGAAGGAGGAGCAGGGCGAGGGCTGAAGCGCGCATCGGGCGCATTGTAGCGGGCGCGCCGGTCAGGAGCGGGCTTCCTTCGCGGACTTGGTCTCCGGGCCGCAGACGCGGTTGCGGCCGAGGCCCTTGGCGCGGTAGAGCGCGCTGTCGGCGAGCTTGACCAGCTCGTACTCGGTCGTCATGTCCTCGCCGAGGGCGCCGACGCCGATGGAAAGGGTCAGGCGCACAGTCTTGTTCGCCTTGCCGACGGTGGAGAACTTGCGGGTGACGAAGCGCTTGCGGAGGAGTTCGGCTTTCTGGAGGGCGTTGCTGAGGCTGCACTCGGGGAGGAGGAGGCAGAACTCGTCGCCCCCGTAGCGGCTGAGGATGTCGACGTTGCGGGACTGGATCCGCAGGAACTGCGAGACGTGCCGCAGGGTCTCGTCGCCTTCCTGGTGGCCGAAGCCGTCGTTGACCTGCTTGAAGTGGTCGAGGTCGATCATGAGGAGGGCGAGCTCGCGGTCGTAGCGGCGGGCGCGCTTGACCTCCTCGGCGAGCCTGCGGTCGAACATGCGGCGGTTGAAGACGCCGGTGAGCTGGTCGATCTCGCTCTGTTCCTTGACGACGTTGTAGAGCCGCAGGTTTTCGATGGCCAGCCCGAGGATCTGGGCGACCGAGAGCAGCAGGTTCTGGTATTCGGAGCGGACGGTGTGGCCGCCCTGGCCGACGAGGACCTCGGTCTCCTTGGCGTCGAGCGTCACGTCGAGGACGCCGATCACGCCGTCGCGGCCCGGAAGCGGGATGGCGATGGAACTCGCCGTCCAGTCGACTTCGACGGACTCGCCGCGGGCGACCCGGGCCAGGCGGTGTCCCTTGCCCATGTCGAAGCGCGACGGGCCGGAGCGCGCGGTGGGGACGGGGAAGCGCTGGATGAGGGAGTGTCCCTCGATGAGGTAGACGGCCGCGGCGGCGTAGGAGAGGCCGGGCTTCTGCGTCAGGATCTTCGCCGCGCGGGAAAGCACTTCGTCCTCGTTGGCGCCGGAGAGCAGCGCGGGCGTCAGCTTGGGGACGTTCTTGATCTTCTCGGTGAGCGCGTAGATCTCCAGCGTCTTGCGCATCGCGTCCGTCGCGCGCTCGGTGAGGTCCTTCTTCATCTTTTCCTGCGTCGTCAGGTCGCGCATCGTCCCGATGACCATGTCGCGCCCCTGCACCTTGACGCGCTGCACCGAGACCTCGACGGGCTTCTTCTCCCCGCCGGCGCACTTGACCCGCAGCTCGTACCGCTCGCTCGGGACGCTCTTCCGGTGGGCGCGCTTCTCGGCGACGCGGTCGCGGCTTTCGTCGGCGACGATATCCTCGACGCGGAGACGGCCGTTGGTGACCTGGCTGCGGGAGTAACCCAGGAGGCGGAGCCACGCGTCATTGACCAGGACGATCTGCTGGAGCTCGAGGTCCACGGCGTACTGGGGTTCGTTGGAGTTCTCGAAGATGGTGCGGAAGATCTGGACATCGACGTCGGAGCGGGCGGCGGCGGGCTGGACGGCGACGGGTTCCGGCATGAAGGTGCGCGGGGCAGGCGGCGCCAGGACGGTTTTCGGGACCGGGACGCCGGCGACGTCCACGGACGGGGAAGCGAAGACGAACTCCATCGGCCCGGCGATGCTGTTGCCCGGCCGGACGAGGCGCACGAAGGCCGACCCGGCCGCGAGGAGGGATTCCGCGGAAGACTGGCCGGGCCGCGCGGCGGCGTTGAGGCCGAATCCGATCGAATCGGCGACGGCGCCCTCGTGAAGAGCCTCGCGGAATTCGGGGTGCGACACGGCGCCGAGGACTCCGCGATCGAATGACAGGGTCAGGCGTCCCTCGCCCGACGGGGGGGGCCAGACGTCGACGAGCAGGTCTCCCTTGAGGGTGCCCCGCTCGACGCTGAAGCGGACGAGGCCGCCCGGGAGCGAGCCGAACTCGCCGGCTTCCCGGATGACGCCGTCGCGGATTTCCCGCTCGGCGCCCGCGACGAAGGTCAGGTTGGTTCCGCCCGGGCCGGTGACCTGGACGCGGCTGCCCGGTTCGACGGCCCCCGACAGGGCGGTGGCGCACGAACTGATGTCCGCGGTCGGCGCCAGGAGCAGGCGCATGAACTCCTCGGACGAGAACCCGGCGATCTCCGCGCCGCGCAGGCCGGAGTCGCGAAGCGACTGGAAGGCGGCCGTGCCGGAGAGGGGGCGGGCGGTGAGCAGGAGGGCGATGTTGGCGGCCCGCAGGGCCTCGACGACGAACTCGGGCGGCTCGGTTCCCTCGGGGCGGGCCGGAATGACGAGCAGCGCCGCGGGGTAGCCCCTGTCGCGCGCGGCGCCGGCAATGCGCTCGGCCAGCGGAGCGCAATCGGGCTCAGCGACGACGAGCAGGGACTCGCGGTCCCGGTGTCCGAAGCAATCCCGGAGGAGGACTTCGGCGGCATGGCGGTGCATGGTCGGCTGAGATCCCTGACGGTGAAATTCGTCGCACCGGCGACGGGTGTGCCGGCGTTCCCCGGGTTCGGCGACCCGCCGGCGACCCTTCCCTTGCGTCGATTATAGGGAGCCCGGTTGAATTCAAAAATGAAAAAGCGGTCAAGTCCATAAACTTTCGGGAGTTTGAGAAAATGAGGGATTTTTCGCACCTGAAGCGCGTTACGCGGGCCGAATCGAGGCCATCAGAGCCTGAGCGAAAGCCCTGCAGATCAGGCTGCGTCGGCCGTGTGGTCGGTCGATGAGAGGCTGGTGGTCTGAGGGCCGACTCCGCCCGACGCCCCGGGAGGCTACTGGGGGTGAAGAGCGCGCTCGTATTTCTCGAGCCGCGACTGCAGGTCCGCGCGCGTGCCCTCGCCGGTCACCATGCCGACCGCCTCTTTCTGCACCCGGACCGCCTCTGCGATCTCGCCCGCCGCGAACAGCGCCGCGGCCAGCGTGTCCAGGATTCCGCCACGCAGGTCGCCCGGCCCGACACCCTGCTCGTCCAGCAGCTGCAGCGCACGGCGCGCGACTTCCGTGGCGCGCCTCGAGACCGATTCCGGCGGCGCCGCCGACGTCGCCGCGTCCCACGCGAACTCGTTCCACGCGTCCGCATCCGTCGGCCGCAACTTCAGGAAGCGCTCGCCCGCCGCCGTCCCCGCCTCGTACAGGCCCGTCGCAAACGCCGTCCTCATCTCGCTTCGCAGCTGCTCCCCGAGGCGCTGAAGCGAATCGATCTCGAACTGCGCCGTCGGCGCGAGCACCGGGTCGGCCAGCACCGCGCGGAACTGCTCGCGCGCCGCCGTGAACTCGTCGGCCGCCGCCGCGGCTCTTCCCAGCGCCAGCCGGAGCCGCGAGCCCGGCGCGCGGTCGCGCGACGCGTTCTGGAAGGCGGCCAGGGCCGCGGAGTAATCAGGACGGATTCCATGAAGGGCGACCGCGCGCTCCCAGTCCCCGAGTTCCTCCGCCGCGGGCGCCGCCGCCGCAAGCGCTTCCTTCCATTCCGTTTCCAGCCCGGCGGGCGAGAGCGCGGCGGAGATCTGGACGGGGGAGGCGGACAGGAGGGCCTGCGTGAGCGCGAGGGCGCGTTCGCTGGCGGGGAGGTCGAGGCAGGCGGCGACGTCGACGTCGAGGCGGCGGACGTGGAGGGAGCGGGCGAGGAGGGCGAAGCGGCGGGCGGCGGGTGCGTCGCCCAGGCGGGCTGCGGCGCGTGCGGCCTCGGCGGCGAGGACGGGATCGTCGGCGCCCTCGGCGAGGGCCAGGACTTCGTTCCAGCGGGAATTGCGCCGGGCGAGGACCGCGGCGCGGCGGCGCAGTTCGAGCGTGGAGCCGGAGGCGGCGTGGAAGGGGTTTCCGTCCGGCTTGAGGACGGAGACCGGCGCCGGGCGCCCCAGGCGGACGGTGAAGGCGTACGCGCGGCCGTCGCGGAAACTGCACAGCAGTTCCGGGGCCCCGTCGTGGTCGAGGTCGGCCCAGGCGGGGCGCGACCAGCCGTTCTGCGGGCCCGTGCGCCAGGCCCAGGCGACCTTCCCGGTGCGTCCTTCGAGGACCCAGACCCAGCCGACGTCGAAGCTCGAGACCGCGACCTCGGGGAGCCCGTCGCCGTCGAGGTCCCGGAGCCCGGGACCGCCGCCGCTGCTTTGCTCCACGACCTGGCGCCAGCGCTCTTCGCCGGTCTTCGCTTCCAGTGCGACCACGGTTCCGCGTCCGCCCTGCGCGACCACGTGCGGGCCCATCGCCGCGACTCCGCGCGTCGCAAGACCCACGCCGAGGTCCCGTCGCCACGCTTCTTCGTAGCCGCGCGGGGTGGAGCGGAAGCGGATGATTCTGCCGCCGGAATTCCACCCGAAGAGGTCGCCGTCGAACGCCAGACCTCCCTGGGCGGCTCCGCCGAGGTCCAGCGTGCGCATTTCCTTCCCGGTCACCGGCTCGAGCCCGTGGAGGCCGTTGGCGGCGGGCACCCAGACGAGGCCCTCCCAGACGGCAATATCGGCGCGCCACGGCCGTCCGAGGGGGGCATTCCATAGGAGGTCGCCGGTGCGGCCGTCGGCGGCGCGGACGCCGGGGCCGCCTTCGCCGTCGCCGGTGAGGAAGTCGAGCGCGCCGTCGCCGTTCAGGTCGGTGAGGGTCGGCGAGGACAGCACGGCGGCGTCCTTCCGGTTCCACGCGAGCCGCAGGCCGGGCGGATTCTCGCTGACGTCCACGAGGATCCGGTCGAGGCCGTCGAGCGCGAGGCGGAAGGGAGGCTCGGCGGAATAGACGGTGGACATCTTGCAGTTGGCATAGGGGAGTTCGGCGAGGACGCGGCCGTCGGCCGGGTCGAGGAGGCGTTGCGGATAGCCAGCCAGGAACACGTAGCGGGGAGGAGTCCCGAGGATCTCGGGTTCCGCGGAGTGCATGTGGCAGTTGCCCTGGCGCCACAGGACCGGGGGTTCGACCGCGTTCACGCACGCGACGGTGCCGTCGTGCGAGAGGAGAATGAAGTCCTGCAGGCCATCGCCGTCGAAATCGTCGAGGAGGGGAGTGTTCATGGCGGCGCTTGTGTTCGAGTCGAACTGCCAGAGCCGGCGGCCGGTCAGCGCATCCATGGCGATCAGGGTTCCGCCACCGACCATGATCGCGTCCTTGTGCCCGTCCGCGTCCACGTCGTAGATCGCCGGTGAGCACCCCGGGCCCAGGTCGTGCGAAGCAATGAGACGGCCGGTCAGCGCCTCGCGTACCTCCAGCAGCGGACCCCGGCAGAAGAACGCTTCCAGCTTCCCGTCCCCCTCGATGTCTGCCGCGACGGGTGGGACGATCATGAGGTAGTCGTCCTTCGGCGCGGACCACAGGACCGCGCCGTCCTTTCCGGCGATCGCGGCCGGGGCGTTGTCCCGGTTCACGGTCAGGATGTCGTCCCGGCCGTCGCCGTCGATGTCGACGCAGCACAGCGATCCGCCGCGATTCCATTCGGCCACCTGCCAGATCGCCTGGCCGGTCCTCCCGTCGAGCGCCTGGAGTCCCACGTCTCCATTCACGACCGCGACGTCCGCGCTCCCGTCCCCGTTCATGTCTCCGCGGGCGTATCCCGGCTGCGAACTGATCGGGATCGACCACAACGGGCGCGCATCCGCGCCGCTCAGCGCCAGCAGCAGCCCCCCGGTCCGCCCGATGAAATCCGGCACCCCGTCGCCGTTCAGGTCGCCCCAGTCCACCGAATCCCTCAGTCCCGGAATGTCCCACGCCCGCTTCTCCACCCCCGTCCGCCCATCCAGCGCCACCAGCCGGTCCCCCGCCGAATACACCACCTCCGGCTCCAGGTCCCCGTCCAGGTCGCTCAGGTTCAACGGCAGCCCGTAACTCGCCGTCAGCGGCGGCTTCCTCACGATCCAGATCAGCTCACCGCTTCGCCCGTCCAGCGCACGGATCCGCGCCGGCGTCTTGCTCGCCACCACAAGGTCCGGCCTCCCGTCCCCGTTCAGGTCCCCCGCCGCTACTCCCTCCGACACAAGGTCCGCCGTCGTCCGCCACCTCATCAGCCCCGTCAACGTCACATTCCGCTTCACTTCCTTCCCCGCAAGCACCTCCAGCGTGAATTCGTGCGGGAAGTGATTCCTCGCGTGGGCGACGACGCGGTAGCGGCCGGTGGGAAGCGCGAACTGTTCGGCGGGGGCGGCGGCGATGATCGGCCTTGAAGAGCCTTCGGCGAAGAGGTCGATCCCGAGTTCCGGCGGGTCCGAGGTGAGCGTGAGCGTGCCGGTTTCGTGGCGGAGCTGGCGCGTGATTTCGGGGCTGAGATCGCCGGGGCGGACGGTCACGGGGAAGGAGGAGGCCTCGTGATCGCGGAGCCGGACCTCGATGAAGCGTTCGCCGGTGGGGACGCGGCAGCGGACGAGGGGCGTGACGCCGAGAAGGACATCGCGGTCGCGGACTTCCGCCCCCGGCGGCTCGGAATTCACCGTGATGTACCCGAACCTCGAGATCAGGCTGACCTCGAGCCTCGTCTGTTTCCGCGCCGACACTTCCACATCCTCGCTGGCGTCGGCGAACTCCGGGCGTGACACCTTGACGGAGTGGCGTCCCGGCCAGACGCGCACCGTCCGGCCCGCGCGCGGGACGCCGTCAACGAAGACGGTCGCGCCTTCGAGGTCGCGTCCTTCGACGACGATCTCTCCCGGGGAAAACGTCTGCCACAGCCCCGCGGCCGCCAGCAGCACCGCTGCCGCGATCGCGCCGGACGCCAGCTTGTTCCGGACCAGCCGCTTGCGAAGCCGGTAGGCGACGCTCGCCCGGCGGGCCAGGATCGGCTCGCCCGCAAGCCAGTGCTCCAGGTCCTGCGCCATCGCCGCGGCGCTCGCATAGCGGCGCACCGGCTCCTTCTCCATCGCCTTCTGCACGATCGTCTCGAGGTCCCGGTCCACCAGCGGGTTCAGCGTGCGCACCGGAACCGGCTCCTCGTTCACGACCCGCGAGATCACTTCCCCCATCGTCTCCCCGCCGAACGGGGGCCGAAGCGTCAGCATCTCGTACAGCGTCGCTCCCAGGCCGTAGACGTCGGTCCCCGGCCCGATCGCCTGCCGGTCGCCGCGCGCCTGCTCCGGCGCCATGTACGCCGGCGTCCCCATCATTGCCCCCGACACCGTCAGGTGCGTCGCCGCCCCGCCGTCCCGCGCCAGCCCGAAGTCGATCAGCACCGCACGGTCCCGCCACTCCGGCGCCGGCATCCCCGCCTCCGCCGCCGATTCTGCCGTCAGCCCCGGCAACGTCACCGACGGCGCCACCGCTCCCCGCGAGCCCGAGATCGACGCCCACGAAAAGAAGCGCTTCAGCGCCCCCCCGAACGACGTCGAGTCCGCCCGGCCGCCTCCCGCCTCGCGCAGCTTCTCCCCGCGCGTCAGCATGATGTTGAGTGGCTTGAGGTCGCGGTGGATGACACCCGCGTCGTGGGCCGACTGAAGCGCCCTCGCCACCTGCATCGCGATGTCCGCAGCGCGCCGCGGTTCGACGCGCTGCAGCCGCAGCACGCGCGCGACGTCGAGGCCGCGGATGTACTCCATCACGTAGTAGTGCGTCTTCCCGTCGAGCCCCGAGTCCATCACCGGGCAGATCCCCGGATGCCGCATCTGCCCCAGCACCTGGATTTCCCTCTGGAAGCGCGCGACGGCGTCCGGGTCGTGGAAGGCGCTCTCCGGCAGCACCTTCAGCGCCACCTGCCGCCCGACGGACTCCTGCACGCCCAGGTAGATCGCCCCCATGCCGCCGCTTCCCAGTTTCTTCAGCAGCCGGTAGCCGCCCAGCCGCTGGGGCGCGGCGTCGGCTTTTTCCTGGGAAGGGGCCACGGCGCTCGACGGCAGCGGCGATCCGGCTGCCGCGCGGATGGTTGCGTCGTAGCCCGATGGTCCCGGAGAGGCAGGACCGGGTGGTTTGTCGCTTTCGCGCCCCTCGTCGCTCACGGGGGCAATGCTAGTGGTTCGACGCGCTTGATTCCACGGGTTGCTTCCTTCATCTCAGTCTCGGTGACGAACTGGACTCATTCTGAATCCAGTTTCATGCCAATCTGGACCTGAAACAGGTCCAGTTGCCTTCATGCTGGGCTCTTTCCCAACCGTATCCGGACCAGCAGGTCGTCGAGCTCGGCGCGCGACTGAGGTGCGTCCGGAAGCGAACTCGCCGCCGACGCCTGCTCCAGTTCCCGGACGAGCCGGTCGTGCTCCTTCTCGTGAAATGTGAGATCGGCTTTCGCGAGGACGGCGCGCTCCTTCGCTTCGATCTTGAATCGCATCAGCTCCTCGAGGTAACCGAGCTTCGCTTCCGAGGCGAGCGTCGGGAGATGGGAGAGGATCTCGCCGGTCCGCATGAGGTGGATGCCCGTGAGGAGCACGCGGTAGATGTAGAGCAGCGGCTTGACACGCGGCGGGTCTTCCTTGCGGAACAGGCCTCGCTCTGTCGCCGCGAACCCGAGGTAGTGGTGGGCGTGGTGTTTCGTGACGCAGCGCGCCGCGATGGCCTTGAGCTCTTCGTGCGCGGACGACGTGGCGATGACGATGGGCGAGAAGATCTGTTCCAGCACGTAGCCGTTGCGCTTCAGGATGAGGCCGAAGAACTTGCGGACGTCGTGCGTCACGAGGTCGACTTCGAGGCCGTCGCGGACGGCCGTGGATTCAATCGTCTCCCCGTGCACGTCCAGGCGCGACGTCTCCTCGACGGGCAGGATGTGCGCGCCGCGGAGATCCCAGTCGGAGTCCGGGGAAGGAAACCCGTAGAGGTGGGAGCCGCTGACGGTGGCGAAGACCAGCCGGTGCGGGTGTTCGCGTACGGCGGCGGCGGCGCGGGGGTCGATGACGAGGCCGTGGGGCGGCGCGGGCGGCGTCATCGCGACCTGGATCCGCGGCGGCTCGCCGGCGGCGCTTCGACGCGCCCGCAGAAGAAACGCGTTGGCCATCTCGTAGTCGGGGCGTTCGGGAAGCGCCGTGGACGCGAGCGCCGCGTCGAATTCCCTGTGGAGCTGGACGCGCCAGGCATCGACTTCGGCCCACGGCGTCTTGCCGTGCCGGATCGCGAGCAGCCGCTCGCGGTGCTCCTCGACGCGGACCGGGACGCGTCCCTCGCGCAGCGCGGTGACGCCGGACAGCAGGAGACGCACGAGGTGCATCGCGTGTTTCCAGCGGAACTCCCCCTGGTTGCGCAGGTCCTGCTCCAGCTTCCGGAACTGCGACATCACGTACCCGTTGTACGTCTGGTAGATCATCTTCGACAGGAACGCCCCGCGCATCGCGAGCATCTCCTGCGCGAGCGGCGTCGCCGTCTCCACGATCGGCGACCAGAGGCACTCCAGCACGTTGGGGTTCGCCTTCAGCGCCATCGTCAGGAACTTCTGGATCTCCCAGTAGCATTCCTGCGAAGCGTCGTTTTCGAGCTGCTCGGGGACGCCGAAGAGCGACCAGTGCCGGTCTGCGGGCGGCAGGTAGACGCCGCGGCGGTCGGTGTCCGATTCCGCGTGGTCCAGGCCGTAGGCGCGCGACCCGATCACGACCCGGAAGATCACGCGGTCGAACAGGTCGTCGGACGCCAGCTCGTTCCCGGCCTGCGCCAGCGCCTCGCGGGGCGCCGTCTTCCGAACGTCCAGCTCCACCCGTTTCAGCGAAGCCTCGAACCCGTCGGGGAAGCGCACACGGTACGAGTGCGTCGCGTCCGCGGGGGCCTTCACGACGATCCCGACCGCTCCGTGCGGGTGCAGCCGGGCGCCGGAGGCGTCCTGGATCTCGATCCGGGAAACGACCTGCGTTCCCGCGGGAATGACAAAGGGGGGCTGGTGGGGATCGGTCATCGTTCAGATCCTATCGTTCGCTTCCCGAATTCGGTTCATTCCTGCGGGAGATCCCCGGGGGGCCCGCGGTTTGCGGAGGATCCATAGCTCTCCGCCGCACTGGAGCCCGCCCGCATGCCTGTGACCGACCCTGCCGCCCGTCCCGCCTGGCACGCCCTGTCGCCCGGGGAGGTCCTCTCCACCCTTGGCGTTGACGCCGCCTCCGGGCTGTCCAGGGAAGAAGTTACACGGCGGCGCGAAATTCATGGCCTCAACGTCCTCGTCGAGCCCGAGCACACGTCTCCCTGGCGCCTGCTCCTCGGCCAGTTCGCGAACATCCTCATCCTCATCCTGCTGGTCGCCGTCGTGCTGTCCGCCGTCCTGGGCCACGTCCTCGAAGCCGCCGCCATCGCCGCCATCGTCCTGTTCGCCGTTCTCCTCGGCTTCGTGCAGGAATTCCGCGCCGGGCGCGCCATCGAGGCTCTTCGGAGAATGGCCGCCCCTCACGCGCGCGTGAAGCGCGGCGGACGTGAAGAGGAGATTTCCGCGGCGGAACTCGTGCCGGGGGACATCCTGCTCCTCGTCGCCGGGGACCGCCTGGCCGCCGACGCACGCCTGCTGGAGGCCACCAGCCTGCATGTCGACGAGGCCGCTCTCACGGGCGAGTCGACCCCGGTCGAAAAGTCCCCCGCGGCCGTCGCGGGCGAATCCCTTGCAGTCGCCGATCGCCGGAGCATGGTCTACGCCGGCACCGCCGTGACGATCGGGCGCGGCAACGCCGCCGTCGTCGAAACCGGAATGACCACCGAATTCGGGAAAATCGCCGGCCTCCTGGAAACGGTCGAGACCGGGGCAACTCCGCTCCAGAAGAACCTGGACCGCGTCGGGAAATGGCTCGCCGCCGCGGCGCTCGTCCTCGTCCTGGCGGTCAGCGCGCTCGGCATCTTCCGCGGCCAGCCCGTCCTCGAGATGCTCGTCTTCGGCATCGCCCTCGCCGTCGCCGTCGTACCGGAGGCCCTTCCCGCCGTCGTCACCATCTCACTGGCCATGGGCGTGCGGCGCATGGTGAAGCGGCGCGCGCTGATGCGCCGGCTTCCGGCCGTGGAGACGCTGGGATCGACGACGGTGATCTGTTCGGACAATGAGGAGCGGATCCCGACCCGCCTCCACACGACGAAGTCACAATGGCGGGCGTGTTCAGGGAGTGCCAAGTCGGGACGAAGGCTCCAATTTGCCACCGACGTCCAAAATTTTTCGCTGCACGCGGTCAACCATCGTCATCGCCTTCTTGCTCAACTGACGCAGCGCCACCCAGCGCGTCATAGCGACGCGACGCTAACCATTGAAGACGCAAGGCTTGAGTCAGCAACACGCGTCGCAACCCACCCTGGACCTTGCGCTCGGAGATCACCTGCGCAAGCCGTGAAATAATGAGCGCTCTTCGAGCAATCCGAAAATCGGGATGTGATCGGAGTTCGTAAACGCGGTCGGAAACGATTCTCGCGCGCAAAGATCGGGGCGCTTCGACGACGAGCGACCCAGGCGGTGGATCCTTCTCGTTCAGGATCGCTTTGAACTCTGACCGATCAACCGCGCGCTGCGTGATCAATCGCTCCAAAGCATCCAGGTGCTTGCGCGCGTCAGCATCCTTGCCACTTGTCTCCTGATATTGTGGCAGCGGCCACACCTCGATTTCGAGCACTTCGAACGGGTCAAGCACTGACATGGCAACAGCATCAGTGCGCTGATTGGTCAGGTGACGACGAATGCGTGTGCGCAGCATCTCATTCGAATGCGTG
>CAVPNQ010000099.1:0-19566 GCA_963706735.1 uncultured Planctomycetia bacterium | reverse complement strand
ATATATATGCTTGTCTATGGTATCCTTTTCCATATCCCATTTACGCTCATTGGTTATTGTCTGCGTAATTATTTCCAGTACAATATCTTCGGCAAGCATTTTAATGTCTTTCACATTTCCTAAATAAAAATATATGTACCTGTTACACACCCAGACCCATCGTTCCGGGTATCCTTTGTTTTCCTTAAACTCCCTCTCAAATATTTCAGCCGCTTCTTTGTTAACGTTCAATGGATTCCTCCAAAATATTTATATGTACTATTTATTAATACCGGTTAATTGATAGTTTCCCAACGTCATCCTGCGGAGCTTCGAGATGTCCGGCGTCGAGGTGAGGATCGTGAAGCGCCGCGACGGGACGCTGTCCACGGACGACATCGGGCCGGCGAAGGCGGCCGAGAAGAAGCCGGGCGAGCCGGACAAGGGCGGCGGGGCGGGCGGGACGTTTGCGATGGGGACGGTGACGATCACGGACGTCGCGGTGACGTATCTCGACGAGGCCTCGGGCGACACGTACCGCATCTCGGGGCTCACGGTGAACGCGAAACCCGGCGCGACGCCCGACGAGATCGCGGCGGAGATCGCCGGGAAAGTCGCGGCGGGAAGCGCTTCCCCCGGCGACCTCAACATCAAGGCGACGGTGCTCGCGCTGTCGGGAGGCAAGCCGCGGAGCGAAGTCACGGCGGACGCGACGGTGGAGTTCAAGGGGTTCGACGTGGCGGCGATGATGCCGATGAAGGGCGTGGAGTGGGCGACGGGGGCCGTGGGCGGGACGGTGAAGGCGAAGCTGCTCGCGGGCGGGGACGTGGAGGCGTCGGTGGACGTGAAGGTGCCGTTCTTCAAGTGGGGCGACCCGGGGGTCGCTCCGATGATGGCGACGCCGGTGAACGTGAAGCAGGACGTTTCGTGGCGCAAGTCGGACGGCCGCATCGAGATCAAGCCGGGCGGCAAGGTGCAGATGAACGGATGCGACTTGCAGGCGCAGGGATCGCTCTCCGCGGACGGCCCCGTGGACCTGCTCGTGAAGTTCGACGCCGAGATCGCGAAGCTGCGCGAGGTCTTCCCGGGCTCGCTCGCGGACCAGGACATCAAGGGGCCCCTTCGCACGAACTGGGTCCTGAAGGGCAGAAACCTCGACACGCTGGACATCCAGGGGACCGCGACGGTGACGTCCACGCAGCTCCCGACGGACTACACGTACGCGAGCACCGCGGAAGACGGCAAGCGCACCTACTACCGCATCCCGAACCCCGGCAACCTGACCGTGCGCGTGAAAGGGACGTACGACGGCGCGCGGCGCGCGTCCCGGGCCGAGCGCGAGCCCGGACGCGAGTGGGCGTCGGTGGACGGGCTCTTCATGGACGTCACGATCGATTCCCCGTGGATCGCCTCGGACGCCCTGGACGTCAAGCAGCTCGTGATCGACATCGGCCTCAAGGAACAGAATTGCGACCTCCGGCATCTCGATTTCCTGATGAACGACGGCAAGGTGAAGTGTTCCGGCAAGGTCGTGCTGGACGGGAAGGACCCTGCGTGGACATTCCGCACGACGGTGGCGGACCCGCCGGTGAAGTACTCGACGCAGTTCGCCGGGGTTGCAGCGCTGTTCAACCCGGCGCTCTACTCCGAGCAGAAGGGCCAGGTCGAGGCCGCGATGGCGTGGGACATCGCGCTGACGGGCCGCGGGTTCGACATGGAGGGGATCAAGAAGACGCTCGAGGGCGAAGGCTCGCTCGGCCTGCGAAACGTGACGCTCGCCGGCTCGCCGCTCTTCACCGAGCTCTACTCCCAGCTCAAGCTCACGCAGCAGTCGAAGTTCCAGTATTCGATCGTGGACCAGAAATTCCGCATCAAGGCCGGGAAGATCTACAACGACTTCTCGAACTGGCAGGGCGACGAGAAGGAAGCCAACATCTCGATCACGGGGGAGACGGACTTCGACGGAAACCTGAAGCAACACATCACCGTGACGGGCGACCCGACGGCGCGCTGGGGAAAGACGACCGGCGCGGTGGTGGACACCTTCAACAAGGCGGGAGGCATTCCGCTCGGCGGCACGGTGGCGGACCCGAAGATCGAAATCGACTACGAGAAGGCGCTCGAGGGGATCGTGAAGGGCATCGCGGACAACCCGGAGGTGAAGGAGAAGGCCGAGGACCTGTTCAACGACCTGTTCAAGAAGAAGAAAAAGAAGAAGTGACGATGGGCCCGATGGACGTGGCTGAAACGAAAAACGCCGCCCGGGTGGGCGGCGTTTGTCTTTGGCGTGCTCGGCGGTCTAATGCTCTTCGGCCTCATGCGTTTCGCAGTCGTGCGGTTCGGCCTTCTGGACGCGCTTCGACTCCCTTTCCGGCGCGGGGATGACGATCGTCTGGGACGGCGTCGAGAGTCGTTCCTTCCCGGGGCAGCAGCGGAAGACGCCGGACTTGAAGAGCACCGGGGCGAGCATCACGAAGAGCACGACGCCGAGCAGCGCCTGGCCGACGCCGATGGCGACGCCCGCGCGGGCGAGGCCGGCCGACGCGGGGTTTCCCCTGCCGGAGCGGATGCGGCGAAGGGCGCCGCACGAAACGAGCGCGCCAACGGCGCCGCCGACGGGCCAGGAGGCGAGGAAGAGCGGGGCGGCGACGACGCCGAAGACGAGCGAACCGAGGGAGAGGATGAACCCCGCGGACGCGCCGCAGTCGTGGCGGCCCGCGCCGCAACTAGCCGCGGCGGGAGCGGGCGAGGGAGCTTCGGCTTCCGGGGGCGCCGCGAACGGCGGCGGCTCGGGGGCGACCTGTCGCGCCGCGACCGGCTCGATTTTCGGCGCCTTGGGGGAATCGACGAGACGCGCCTCGGGGACCGATTCGGCCGCGGCCGGGGCCCAGACGATGCGCGAGCAGGACGGGCAACGGACGCGCTTGCTGGCCAACTCCTCATCGACCTGGAGGAGACGACCGCACGGGCAGGGGAACTGAAGTGACATGACTGGACCTCCTGGTTGAGCTGACGGGGAGAGTATAACAGCCGGAGGGGGGGGAAAACGGCAGGGGAAACGGTGAGGGCGGGTTGGGGATGGGGTGGGCTGGGGCGAGGGCGGGGGCTGGGGCGACGGCCTCCCGTGCGCTCGCCTGGCGGCTGCCCCCGCCCGATCCCCCGCCCAAGCCCACCCAAGCCCCGTCCCGCCCGTACCCCCGCCCCTGCCGTTGTCCTCCACTCTCGACATTCCCTGTCACCCCCTGCTACATTCCCTCCCCACTCATGAACTTCGACAAGTTCAACCAGATCCAGGCCGACAAGCCGAACCTGCGGGAAATGCCGGACGCGACTGCGATCGGCGAGTACCGCAACTCCGGCTGCGGGGATGCGTACCGCATCTTCCTCAAGGTCAACGCCAAGGGCGTCATCGAGGACGCTTCCTTTACCACCACCGGCTGCGGCTTCGGGCTCGCCGCGCTCGCGCTGTGCTGCGAGGCCGCGAAGGGAAAGACGGTGGACGAGGCGGGGCGCCTGACGCCTGAGGATATCGAGAAGGGCGTGGACGGATTTCCGGACCGGCGCAAGAACTACCCCGCTTCCGCACTGGAGGCATTCCAGATTGCACTCGCGAACCAGAAGAACGGCGGGGCGGCGTCGGTGAAGATGAAGCCGACGCGCGAGGATGTGCTTCGGATTATCGCCGAGGGTGAGCCGCTGGGGAAACTCGACGGGCAGAACCTGGACTTGTCCGGGCTCGATTTGCGCAGCGCGCGTTTCGACGGCGGGAATTTTTCCGGCGCGAACTTCTCGGGCTGCTACCTGATGGGCGCGAGCTTCCACAAGTGCTCGCTCCGCGGCGCGAACTTCGAGGGCGCCGACCTGATGGGCGTGAACTTCCGGCGCGCGGACCTCTACCACGCCAGTTTCCTCAACTCCGACCTGGCGTACGCCGACCTGCGCAACTCGTTCCTGAACGAGTCCGACCTGTCCGGCGCGACGCTTCTCGCGGCCAATCTCGGTTTCTGCAAGCTCACCGGCATCCGCATGGCCAACACCCGCTGGGGCGGCGCCTTCTACGACGGCATGACCCGATTCGACCCCGGCGTCATCGCCCCTTTCGACCAGATGTTCCGCCGCGATTCCGCCGGAGAGCTCTTCCTCGCGGACGAGAAGGCGTGAGCGCCTTCAAGGCCGGCGACTCCGTGGCGTTCGCGCGGATCTTCATGCACAAGGGCATCTTCGTGACGTCGCGCAACCCGACGAAGGTGAAGGCGGTGCGTGAAGCGGCGGGTGGTGCGGAGTACGACGTGATTTTCCTGGATGCCGAGGGGAACCCGCACGTCGTGGAGAAGGTGAAGGAGTCAGACCTTCTCGCACCCTGAGCCCGCGAGCAAAATCCTCCCTGCGGCGCGCGGCACGGGTCCGACCGGCGCGCAATGAAGGGTTTGAGTCACGCCGAGGCTTGTGGTGCGCGCGGACCGGACCCGCGCCGCACGTCCTCGGTCGGGTTTTGCTCGCGGTCTCAAGGTTCCCGGTGAGCGGCTTGCGGCCTCCGGCGAGGATTCAGGGCGTCAGAGCCCGTGAAAAAACCTGCGCGTCGGGCGGAGTCGGCCCGCAGCAGAAAAACCTCGCAAACCACCGTCACTGGGCCGACGCAGCCTGACGCGCGGGTCTTTTCTCGGGCTCTGAGCCCGCGGGATTTTCGCTCGGCCTTATGTCTCTTCGGTCCCCGTCTTGGTCGCCGTCTTCAGCTGCTCGTAGGCAGTCTGGTAATCCTTCGACCGGGCGGTGAGGCGCACGCCGATGCTGCGGAGGTTCGCGTCCTTGACCTTGCGGCACCAGGCGATCTTCCCGCGGGCGTAGATCGGTTTTCGCTGGCCGCGGAGGTGAAGGGCGAGCTCGACGGTCTGGTCGAGGGCGAGTTCGGCGTCGCACACGAAGCCGAGGCCGTGGCGGCTCAGGTTGATGAGGGGGCTCTTGAAGCCGCCCGGGAGCTTGGGGGGGGCGCCTTCCACGCACAGCCCGAACTGCAGGAATCCGTCCTGGACCATGATGCGCGTCGAGCGGCGCGCGGCTTCGTCGTCCTTTTCACCGGGAGTCGGCGACGAGGCCGCCGCAACCGAGCCCGCCTTCCGCGCGGCAGTGACCGGGCCCGGCCGCTGGGCGCCGATCCCCACCGACGGGGGCGTGCCCTCGGCCGCCGCGATGCGCGCCAGTTTCGGCGCGCCCTTGCGCTGGATCTTCTTCAACTCGTAGAGGACCAGGTTCATGTCCTCGATCCGGTCGTCCGGGTCCTTCTCCAGCATCTTCATGATGAGGTCGTTCGCCTCCGGCGGAATCTCCGTCACCAGCTTCCCCGGCGGGTACGGCTTCTCCTTCAGGTGCTTCTCCAGGATCTCGTTCTGGCTGCGGCCGAGGAAGGGCACCCGGCCGACGAGCATTTCGTAGAGCGTCGCGCCCAGCGAATAGATGTCGCTTCGCTGGTCGCACGCCTTGCCCGTGATCTGCTCCGGCGACATGTAGCTCGGCGTCCCGGCCGCGACCGACGGCGCCTTGCTGAAAAACGACGTCAGGAACGTCTTCTTCATCGCGATCGACAGGTCGATCAGCTTCACCTCGCCCTTCTGGTTGATCAGGATGTTCTCGGGCTTGATGTCGCGATGGATCATCGAGTTCAGGTGCAGGTAAAGGATCGCGTCCGCCACGCGCACCGCGATCGGCACCCAGTCCCCGATGATCTGGGACTTGTTGATGATCAGGTTCTTGAGGTTCTTCGACTCGAAGTACTCCATGACGTAGTAGTAGTCCGTGGAGGTCGAGCCGGATTCCCAGACTTCGATGATGCACGGATGCCGCACGGCCAGCAGCAGCTTCGACTCGTTCTTGAACGCCTTGATCTGCGAAGAGTCCTGCTTGAGCTGGTCCTTCAGCACCTTCACCGCGCACGGAACTCCGCGCTTGAGATACGTGCCCAGATAGACGTGCGACGCGCCGCCTTCGGCGAATTTTTCCTTGATGGCGACGCCAGGGATCTCGATCACGGGGCGGGATTCTAGCTGATGAGGGGAGCGCGGTGAAACTCTTAAAGCCCCTGACAAGTCCGCAAACCGAAGGCCCGGACGTGCAGAACGGGCCGGAGGCGCCGCCGGGCGGCTACTTGTCCTTCCCCGCGTCCAGCGCCCTCTGCATCAGTTCTTCCCCCACCACCTGCAGAAACCCGGCGCGGAACTCGTTCTCCATGTCCTTGTCCGCCGGTTGCGCGAGGCTTCCGAAGACCTGCTCGTCGTAGGCCATCTCTCCTGCAATCGACTTCCCGATGGTGGGAAGCGCCGTCCGGGCGGCGGCGGCATCGATGTCGGCCTGGGGGAGGTCCGGGTTCTTGGCCTGGAGCTCGCGCGCGATCTCGTGGCGCCGCGCGGCCCCCAGCACCGCGAGCCGGTCGATCTCGGCGGCGGTCCACGCCGACCGGTAATAGGCCCGCGCAAAACTCAGCGTCCGCCCGAGGCGGCGCTTCCACTCTTTCTCCCTCCCGAGCAGCTCCATGGCCAGCGGAATCATGAAGTCGCGCACCACGGACCGCGTGTCCACCGCCGACGCCGGTTCCCCTTCCAGCACGAACAGCGCCGGGTCCAGCACTTCGTCCACCGCGAACGACTCCCGCCGAAGGCGCGCGGACCGGCCGCCCGGGGGCTCCAGGAACCACTCGACAAGGCTTCCCGAGTCCCGGTCGATCGCGACGCGGCCGCACGGTCCCGACACGACCGCCGTCCGGTCCTGCGCGCGAACCGTAAATCCCTCGCGCGGATGCAGCAGCGTCAGCCACCCGAAAGCCTGCGTCTCCGCCAGCGAAACCGACAGCACCGCATTCCGCGCCGCACGCCCGCGCTCGTCGATCCCCAGCGCCAGGTCCGTCACCACGTGCCCTTCCGGTATCGCCGGATTCGCGCCGATTTCGGGAAGCGGCTTTCCGTCGCGGATCGCGACCGCGGCGGCGTACAAGTGCCCGATCGGCACCGCCGCGACGCGGAAATTCCCCTCTTTTTCCTGGATGCGAGCCGTCAGCGTCCCGCCGTCGAGGGCGAGCCAGAGGCCGGGCTCGATGTGAAGGGCCGCGCGGCCGGAACGA
Organism: uncultured Planctomycetia bacterium; assembly: GCA_963706735.1. GTDB lineage: Bacteria > Planctomycetota > MHYJ01 > WSZJ01 > WSZJ01 > WSZJ01. Next base: position 12,479 of record CAVPNQ010000099.1, on the reverse strand, counting down.
TCGAACGCGAGCGTGAGCGTGACATTCGTGGCGCCCTCGGCGGTGTATTTCGCGCGCAGCGTCTTCCATTTCTTCGACGCCGCCAGGCACTCCGCCTCCAGGTCCACGTCCGCGACGACTTCAGGCGCCTTCTTGCCGCCGGCCGGGTCGGGCTCCGGCTCGGGTTTGGTGGACGACCCGCCACCGCAGGAGCAGAGGGCCAGGGCGGACAGAATCGCGGCGAGGGGACATTTCATGGGGCGGGATTCTATGCCGGGCGCAGAGGCGGCCATTCCTTATTTCTCACCGTCAGCGCGACAAACCGCTCCACCGCGTCACCACCCAGGTCTCGCCGGCCTTGCGCAGGCGGAAATGGTGCCACGATTCGGTGAAGGGCCCTTCCGCGTTTCCCGGCTTGCGGTTGACGGTTTCGGCGATGACGACGCTTGCGCGGTCGCCGTCCGCGACGAAGGCCTTGCGGCCGAGCGAGTCCTGTTCGACGCCGAGCCGGAGGCGGAATTCGTCCGTGGCGCGCGCTTCCCATCCGGCGGCGTCCTCGGCGACGGCCTTCCCGGACACCGGGAGGAGGGGGAAATCTGCGCCGGGGACCTGGACGGCGACGTCCACGCTGTCGGGCCAGCGGACGAGCGCGGAATAGAAACGAAGCGCCGCGGCACGGGCGCGGTCCTCGTCGGGTTCCCCGCCGCCGCCGTAAAAGACCTTCAGCACCTCGATGGCCCGCGCGTCGTCCATCCGCGCCAGCGTCGTGAGGGCCCAGGGGCGCAGCGCGCCCGCTTCAGCCACGAGCTTCTCCAACTCCGGCACGCTCGCGGCGGGGTCGTTCGCGAGGGCCATCGCGCCGTATTCCCATAGAAGGTCCGCGCGCCAGCCGAATTTCGGGTCGTTCCAGTCGCCCGAGGCCGCCGCCGCGAGGATCGCCTTCACGCGCTCTTCCGGCGCCATCGCCGACGTCTTCGTGTGCAGCCCGTTCTTGAACAGGTAGAGGTACACCGCCTTGCGGAACTTCGTCCCCGGTCCGGGCATGTCCTCCGCATCCATCACCGCGCCGCCCTTGCCGCACCCCAGCAGGATGATCAGGTCCCGCAGCCCTTCGCGCTGCGGCCACTGCCACGTCCGCGGCAGCAGGTAGACGACCTCCGCCCCCGCGTCCACGTTCGCGACGTTGCGGTAAACGGCCACGCCGTCCATCGCGTCGCGGAATCTCTCCGCCTGCTCGGGCGTCACGAACTCCCCGCGCGCGTCCTTCGTGACCTCTTTCTCCATCACCTGCCGGAGATGCCAGACCTCCGGCGGGACGCCCTTCGACGGATCCTCGACCGTCTCGCAGAGGCCGGGGAGAAGCGCCAGCGACAGCAGCAGCCCGCCGCGCATCAGACGCCCTCCAGGACGCCGACGAACGGCAGGTTGCGGAAGCGGCCGTCGAAGTCGAGGCCGTAGCCGACGACGAAGCGGTCGGGAATCGTGAAGCCGAGGTAGTCGATGGGGACGCGGACCTTCGTGCGGGACGGCTTGTGGAGGAGCGAGCAGACGAGGATCTTCTCGGGGTTGCGGGCGCGGAGGACGCGCAGGAGGGAGTCCATCGTGGATCCCGTGTCGATGATGTCCTCGACCAGCACGACGATGCGGCCGTCGATGGATTCGGACAGGTCCATTTCGAAGCGGACCTCGCCGGTGGACTGGGTCCCCTTGTAGGAAGCGACGCGGAGGAAATCGCAGGAGACCTCCGCGGGGATCGCTCGGGCGAGATCTGCCATGAAGATGAAGCTGCCCTTGAGCACGCCGAGGAGGTGGATCGGCCGGCCCGGGTGGTCCGCGGCGATGAGTGCGCCCATCTCGCGGATTCGGGCCGCGATTTCGGAGGGCGAAATGAGCGTGGCGACGCGGGGTTCGGGCATATCAGGCGCCTACTTCTTCGACGCCTGCGCCGCCTTCCGTGCCCAGACCGACGTCGGCCATTTCTTCTGCACTTCCGCGAACACCGCCCTGGCCTTGTCGTCCATCTTCTGCCTCACGTACGTCAGGCCCTTGTAGTAACCAAGCTGCGCCGCGCTCGCGGCGTCCGGGTGCGCCCCCAGGAACGCGTCGAGGTCCTTCATCGCCGACTCGTACTCCCCGTAGGAAATCTGCGCGAACACCACGAACGGCACCATCGCGTCCGCGCGCTTGTCCTCCGCCTTCATCGCCTCGCGCGCCCATTTCTCCGCGTCTTTCCAGCGCTTCTTGTCCCAGTACCACCGCGCCAGCGACTCCATCTTTCCCGCATCCTTCGTCTCGCCCAGCCTCCGCGCCTCGTCGTCGTCCACTTTGGGAGCGTTCGCCTTGCCCTCCGCCAGCGCCTTGAGGAACGCTTCCGTCGTCGTCCGCGGATCGGTTCCCGTCGGCTCCAGGTTGTTCCCGAACCCGCCCGCCAGCGAACCCTTCGGCGTGACCAGCGCGATCATCGGCAGGTCGTCCACCCCGAACCGCTCGACGAGCTCGGGGTGCTGGTCCGCGTCCACCTGCACCGCGAGCCAGTCCTTGAGCGCGGCGCCGACGCGGTCGTCCGACAGCGGCCCTTCTTCGAACTTCCTGCAGAAGGGGCACCAGCTGGCGGTGATTTCGATGAGGAGGGGCTTGTTGACCTGTGCGGCTTTCTTGATGGCGTCCTCGAGCGACAGGTTCTCCCACGAGACGGCCTTGGCGCGGCTCTGGAGCTTGTCCATCTTGCGCTTCTCGATCGTCACCGTCGCGGAAGCCGTCAGGCCGCCGTCGGCGTCGGAGACGGTCACCTTCACGCTTCCGGCGGCCGCGCCTTCCGGCGCGTCGTACGAGTTGCGGTGGGGTTCGAAGAGTCCTTCCGCGTCCTGGCCGGTGGTCTCGCGGGCGAGGCCCGCGCCCTGGGAGACGGACCATTTGAGCGACGGGACGAGCACGGTATTGCCGGCGGCATCGACCGCGCGGACCTCGAACGGCTGGCGCTGGTTCTGCGCGACCGTCGCGGTCTCGGGCGCCAGCACGAGTTTCACGGCGGGACCGAGCACGATGACGACCGCCGAGGCCGTGAACTTGCCGCCCTCATCGGAAACGAAAACGGTTTCCCGGCCCGGCTTGTCGCCCGCGAGAATCTGGCCGTCCTTCTGGATCAGCCCGGCGGAGCACGACCACTTCAGCGTCACCTTCGACGGGTCGAGGACCCGGCCGTCCGCATCCCACGCCTGGGCGAGGAGGAGCTCCTTCACCAGCGCCTGCCCGGCCGGAACCGAAGCGTGCGTGATCTGCGACGTCTCGCCGTAGAGGTTCGCGGGATACTCCAGAAGCACCTTCGCCACGGGTCCCACCGCCGCCACGTCGAACTTCGCGCCCCCCGCCTTCTCCGCCTCCGGCAGCCACTTGTTGATCGTGTCGCTGGCCACCTTGAAGTTCTTCTCGTCGGGGAAATCGGACAGCTTGAGCGTCGCCTTCGCGACCGTGAAATGGTGCAGCGCGAGCCCCGCCTTCTTTTCGTTCGTGTAGGCGATGCCCAGCCAGTAGTGCGTCAGCGCGTCGTCCTTGGCGCGGCGAAGCGCCTCGTGCAGGTAGAAAATTCCGCGCTCCCGGTCGGCCCCCCCGCGTTTCACAAGGCATGCGCCCATCCCGCGGTACGCCTGGACCTTCGCGGGCGCCAGGCGCATCGCCTCGCGGAACTCCCACGTCGCGCGGTAGATGTTCCCCTTCGCCAGGTACTGGTCCTTGCCCGCGTTCACCCTCGTCGTGTAATCGTCGTCGGGGGCTTCCTCGGCACGGACGGGAAAGGCCAGCGCCAGCGCGATCAACGGCAGGAGGGCGAAGGACCGCATGGGAAGCTCCGGATGGGAAGGGAGGGGCGATTCTATGGGTTCGACGCGCTTGATTCCATCGGTTGCGGCCTCCGGGCGCAACCATGAATCAAGGCTGGCTCACCTCGGGCGGGGTTTCGGTTACAGTCCGGCGCTTCATGCGCTGGTACTTCGCCAAGTTCCTCGAGCTGTCCGGCATCGCCCTCCTGGGGTCCGCCCTCTATTGGGGGATCGTGCAGGACAGCATGAAGATGGAAGTGCAGCTGCTGACGGTCGGCTCGGTGGTCTTCGCCTTCGGCTGGTTCCTCGATTCGCGGGACGGAAAATGAGGAAGGCGCTTCTCGTCCTTCTGCTGGCCTCCCTCGAGGCCGCGGCGCAGGCGGTGGAGCCGCGGTGGGTGGAGGTTTCGCAGGACCTGGTCGCGGCGGAGCGCTCGGCGCGCGCCGGGCAGGCGGACGACGCGGTCGAGCGGATCATGAAGGTGCTGGACGATCCGGAGTCGATCGACGTGTTCGTCGGCAATCCGAAAACGATGGGGTCGGTGCGCGGATTGCGGGCGGCGGCGAGGGACCGCGCGGAAGCGCTGGCCGGAGAGCTGCCGGAATTCAGGGAGGCGTGGGAAGAGGAAGCCTCGACGCGCCTCACGCGCGTCCGCCCGGAACGCGAGCGGGCCGGGCTCGAACGGGTCGCCAGCGTCTTCCGCGGGACCGCCGCGGCAGGTCGCGCGCTGAGGCGGCTGGCGGTGATCGCCTGGGACAGCGGCGAGCCGGGAAGAGCCGCGGATCTGCTCGAGCGCAGCGGCCTCGAACTCACCCCGGCCGAGGGCGCCCGCCTTGCCGCCGGGCGCCGCGCCTCCGGTCGCGGCCCTTCCGCCGGCGAATGGGCGCGCCGCTGGCAGGATTCCCGCGCGGCCGGCCTCCGCCCCCGTTTCCCCGGCTGCGGATTCCCCCCGCTCCACGCCAAACTCCTCGTCCGTGGGACCCGGACTTCCCTGGCATCCTTCCTTTCCACCCTCCAGGTCGCCCCGCGCTTCCCCTGGCGCGGCGAATTCAACGCCACCGACGCGCCTTTCCCGCCCCTCCGTTCCCTCAGCCGCACCCCGCAGCGCGTCCTCCTCTTCGACCAGATTCCCGCCAACGCCAACCCCGTCGGCGGCTCCGGTGTCATCTTCAACGACCTCGGCGCCTACGACGGCGCTTCCCCCGTCCGTCTCCTGCCGGTTGGAAAACGTGTCGTCGCCTCGGCGCGCAAGGGGCTGTCGATCCTCGAGCGGGGCGCCGACGGCGCCTGGAGGGTGGCGGGGGGGGCGAAGGGCGCACCGCCGCTGGGCTCGCAGGGGCTGTCGTCCGACGGGCGGCGGCTGTTCGCGCTGGTGCCGGATCCCTCGGGCGCGGCCGGCACGGTGAGGCTGGTCCCCGCGGCGTTTGCCCTCGAGGGGAACGCGCTTCGGCCGGTCTGGACGTCGCCGAAGGAGGGCGAGGAAGGGCCGTTCGTGGATGCCTGGGCCGCGGGGGCACCGACGCTGGCGGACGGGCGGCTGTTCGTGCCGATTGCGCTGGTGGACTCGGCGTTCGTGACGGCGATCGAATGCCTCGATGCGGCGACGGGGGACCGGTTGTGGGCGACGACGCTGGGCGAATCGACGCGGCAGACGTTCAGCGCGACGTCGCGGACGGCTTCGTCGCCTCCCACGGTATGCGGGGAGCTGGTGCTGCTGTCCACCGGGCAGGGAATCGTCGTCGCGCTCGACGCGGCGACGGGCGATCCCGAGTGGCTGCACACGTACGTTTCCGACCAGGGCGCCCGCACGTTCGCCGACATGCCGCCGCGCGCCGCGGGCAGCCGCGCTCTCTTCTCCCCCCTGGACTCCCGTACCGAGATCCTCCTCGACTTCGCCACGGGCCGGCCCCTTCTCTCCACCTGGCCGGCAGCCCTTCCCGCCTTCCGGTACGCCCTCTCGGACGGCCCGCGCGCCATCCTGTGCGGCTCGGATGGCGCGCTTCAGGGAGAAGGCGGCCCCCGGGGGATCGTGAAAGTTCTGAACTCCACGGCCTCGGGCGACGTCCTATTTGAGCTTCCCGATTCGCCGGCCGGTCGTCCAGCCGCCTGGGAAGGTGTGCTCTACGTCCCGACTCTTCGCGGCCTGTGCGCGATGGACCTGGAAACGGGCGCGCTTTCGGTGGTCGGCGAGTGGGCGGCGGACGAAGCGGGGGACATCGTGAGGTTGCCGGGCTGGGTGGCGGTGGTGAAGACGGGAGAGATCCGGTTCTGGGAGGCGTCGGACCGGTAGGGTCCGGCCGGTCGTTTAAGGAAGGCGTCCCGGGCGTGTGGCCGGGAAAAAACAGGCCTTGGGCCGTGGGGTGACTGTTAGACTCCCCCTCCCCAAACGGCTGTCTTGAACACAATCAGGAGGAATCATGGCCGACGCGAGCACGACGCCTGCCGGCGACATGGAGGCGATCCAGAAGCTGAAGTCCGCGTACGACCGGATGCGCGCGGAGATCGGCAAGGCGATCGTGGGGCAGGAGCAGGTGATCGAGCAGCTGATGATCGCGATTTTCGGCCGCGGGCACTGCCTGCTGGTCGGCGTGCCGGGGCTGGCCAAGACCCTGATGATCCGGACGCTGGCCCAGACGCTGAGCCTGTCGTTCAGCCGCATCCAGTTCACGCCCGACCTGATGCCGTCCGACATCACCGGCACGGAAGTCATCTCCGAGGACAAGGCGACCGGCGCGCGCACCCTCCAGTTCATCAAGGGGCCGATCTTCGCCAACCTCCTGCTCGCCGACGAAATCAACCGCACGCCGCCCAAGACGCAGGCCGCCCTGCTCGAGGCCATGCAGGAATTCCAGGTGTCCGCGGGCGGCAAGAAACACTCCCTGAGCCAGCCGTTCTTCGTCCTCGCCACGCAGAACCCCATCGAGCAGGAAGGCACCTACCCCCTGCCCGAAGCCCAGCTCGACCGCTTCATGTTCCAGGTCAACGTCGGCTATCCGACCGAGGCCGAGGAAATGGAAATCATGAAGCTGACGACGTCGCCGTTCGACACGAAGCTGGTGCCGGTGCTGTCGGGCGCGGACATCCAGCAGCTGCAGGACGTCGTGCGCCGCGTGCCGATCTCCGACCACGTCATCCGGTACGCGATGAAGCTCACCCGCGCGACGCGCATCCACGGCAAGGAGCCGGTGCCCGACTTCATCCGGCAGTGGGTGTCCTGGGGCGCAGGTCCGCGCGCCAGCCAGTACCTCATCATCGGCGCCAAGGCGCGCGCCATCCTCAAGGGCCGCTTCTACGTGTCCACCGAGGACATCCGCGCCGTCGCCCACCCGGTCCTCCGGCACCGCGTCCTCTGCAATTTCGCCGCAGAGGCCGAGGGCGTCACGAGCGACAAGATCGTGGACAAGCTCATCGAGGTCACACCGGCGTCCGAGGGCGACGCGGCGAAGGACCCGCGGATGCCGAAGGTCCTCGGGCCCGCGCAGGGTTAACGGCGTTCCCACCAAAGTGCGCCCGGGGTAACGCCCCGGGCGCGCTTTCCAGGAAAGACCCATGGCCGAAAAGCAGAGCAAATACCTCGACCCCAAGATCCTCAACCGCGTCGCGCGGCTCAACATCCGCGCGCGTTCGGTGATGGAGGGGTTCGTGAGCGGGCTGCACAAGAGCCCCTACCACGGGTTCTCCGTCGAGTTCGCGCAGCACCGCGAGTACACGCCCGGCGACGACCTCCGCTTCCTCGACTGGAAGGTCTACGGCCGCAGCGACCGCCTCTACATCAAGCAGTACGAGCAGGAAACGAACCTCCGCTCCTACATCCTGCTCGACGCTTCCGAGTCCATGGACTATGCGAGCGAGAACGGCTCCAAGTTCGACTACGCGGCCACCATCGCCGCCTCGCTCGCCCACCTCATCATGGAGCAGCAGGACTCGGCCGGCCTCGTCCTCTTCGACCGCATGATCGCGAAGTTCGTCAACGCCCAGTGCAGCCCGCAGCATCTCCGCGTGCTGGTGACCGAAATGGAAGCGGTGAAGACGAGCGAGAAGACGGATCTCGGGCACGTGCTGCACGACGTGGCCGAGCGCATGAAGAACAAGAGCCTCGTGGTGCTGATCAGCGACCTGATGGACAAGCCGGAGTCGATCATCTCGGGGCTCCAGCACCTCAAGCACGGCCGCCACGACGTCATCGTCATCCACGTCCTCGACGAATACGAAGCGCGCTTCCCGTTCGACACCATGACCCGCTTCGATGGACTCGAGGGCTACCCGCACCTGATCGTGGACCCCAAGCCGCTTCGCGAGGCCTACCTCGAGGAAGTCCGCAAGTTCACCAACGAGATCCGTCGCGGCTGCCTGGCGCAGCGGATCGATTTCGTGCAGGTGACGACGGACCAGCCGGTCGAGGTGGCGCTTTCGGCCTACCTCGCCCGCCGCCTGGCGAAGATGAGGGCGAAGTAATGGGACTCCTGCACGCGCCGCTGATGTGGCTCGGGATGGCGGCGTCGATCCCGATCCTGATCCACCTGTTCAACCGCCAGCGCTACAAGCGCGTGCGGTGGGCGGCGATGGAGTGGCTGATGGCGGCGCTGAAGAAGACGCGGCGCCGGATGCAGATCGAGAACCTGATCCTGCTCCTGATCCGCGTGGCCGTGCTGCTGCTGCTCGCCCTGGCGCTCGCGAGGCCGTTTCTCCAGAGCGCCATCGCCGCGAGCCTGGGCGAGTCCAACACGCACGCCGTGATCGTCCTCGACGTCTCCTACTCGATGGACTACCGCGGCGCGGACCGGACGACCCCGCTTGAGAAGGCGCGCCAGATCGCGCAGAGCATCCTGACGGATCTCAAGACCACCGAGAACGACCGCTTCTCCCTCATCCTCCTCACCGATACGCCCAACGCCGTGATCGGCGAGCCCTCGAGCCGCGTGGACATGGGACGCGAGATCGTCAGCGGCCAGGTCGCGACCGACCAGGCCACGTCGATCCCGAAGACCATGGAACTCGTCCGCGACGCCCTCGAGAAATCCAATAACTTCGTCAAGAAGGTCTTCATCATCACCGACAACCAGCGCCACGGCTGGGCCGTCGCCGAAAAGGACCGCACCCGCGTCGCGGAACTCTTCAAGCAGGTCTCCGACATGACCGTCCCCAACGGCGGCGGCGTCTACCTCTACGACGTCGGCGGCAATGCCGTCGACAACGTCGCCGTCGTCGGCCTCGAAATGGGCGCTTCCCAGAAAGTCGTCTCCACCGACAACTCCTGCGAGTTCGTGGCCACGGTGCGCAATCACGGCGCCATGCAGATGTCCGACGTCGTCCTCAACATCTTCGTCGACGGCGCCAAGCAGGGGTCCTACTCCCTCACCGTCCCGGCCCACGACGTCCTGCGCCAGTCCTTCTATCACACCTTCCGCGAGCCCGGCCCCCACGCCGTCACCGTCGAACTCGAACCCGATGCCCTCTCCCACGACAACAAGCGCTCCCTGGCGCTGGATGTGCGGGAAGCGCTGAAGGTGCTGATGGTGAACGGGGAGAAGGGGCAGACGATGCAGACGGACGAGGTGATGGCGCTGAAGGCGGCGCTGAACCCGTCCACGGACGCCACGGACAAGCGGTGGGTGTTCAACATCACCGAGGTGCTCGAGAACGGGCTCGCGCGCGAGGACGCGCGCCGCTTCGACCTCGTGGTGCTGGCCAACGTCGAGACGATCAGCCCCGAGGAAGTCGCGACGCTCGAGGAGTACGTCAAGGCGGGCGGCGGGCTGCTCATCTTCCTCGGCGACAAGGTCGAGGCCTATACCTGGAACCAGGTCGTCTGGCGGAACGGGGACGGCCTGATCCCCTGCGAACTCGAGAAGCCGGCGGGGTACGTGAAGAACGACGACGCGTACAAGTTCACGGGCGTGGACTACACGCACCCGGCGCTGGCGTACTTCCAGACCGCGAAGCCGACACTCGGGCGGCTCCTCATCAGCCAGTACTACGCCGTGAAACCGTTCGAGGCCCGCCCGGACGCGAAGGTCCTGGCGTCCCTGGGCATCCCCGGCGCGGACCCCGCACCGCTCCTCCTCGAGCGCCGCATGGGCCGCGGACGCGTCGTCCTCTGCACCACCGCCCCTGATTTCGAGTGGGGCCTCATGCCCAAGGTCCCGGGCTTCGTCATCCTCTTCGACCAGATCTGCCAGTACCTGTCCTCGCCCCCCCAGCGCTTCCGCAACATCACCGTCGGCGAGTCCATCGAGTACACGCTCAAGGCCACCGAGTTCGCCCGCAAGTTCGAGATCATCACCCCGCGCCAGAACCGCAACGAAATCGCCCCCGTCAAGGCCGGCGAGCACGGCTACCACCTGAACTTCTCCGGCACCACGGAAGCGGGCCTCTACGGCCTCGAACGCAACGCCCAGGAAGGCGAATCCCAGTCCACCCTCCTCACGTGGTACGCCGTCAACGTCGATCCCGAGGAAGGCTTCGTCGAGAAAATGACCGAACCCGAGCTGCGCACCATGTACCCGCAGTTCCGCTTCACCTACGTCGAGCAGGGCACCGGCAGCGAACCCGAGAAAATCGCCGTCAAGGCGCCCGCTTCCAACATCTGGAAGTACCTCGTGGGGATCATCCTGGGGCTTCTCGTGCTCGAGACGTTCCTGGCGCAGATGTTCGGAGCGAAGAGATAGCATGGACTGGACGAAGTGGTTACTCGGGGTGGACCGGGGCCTGGTGAACGAATACGGGCGCTGGGAGATCCGCTGGCAGGCGATGCCCAAGGCCTGGGTGATCGTGCTGGTGCTGCTCCCGCTGGTCATGCTGATCCCGGGGTATTTCTACAAGCGCGAGAACCAGACGGCGCCGGGCGGCGCGCGCCTGGCGCTCTCGATCATCCGCAGCCTGCTGATCTCGCTTCTGCTGCTGGCGCTGTTCCAGCCGATCCTCTACCTCGAGCGCGAGCTCACGAAGGAGTCGTACCTCGTCGTGCTCGTGGACGAGTCGCTGTCGATGGAGATCAAGGACAAGTACACGGAGGACGCGCAGTTCGAGGCGCTGGCGCGCGTGACGGGGCTGCTGAAGGGCGGGCGGCTGACGCCGGAGGCGGAGGACCAGCTGCGGAGGACGTCGCGGCTCGAGCTGGTCAACCGGGCGCTGAAGAACCCGGACCTCCGGATCCTGGACCAGCTCAAGGAACGGTACATCTTCAAGGCGTACTCGTTTGCGAAGGGCATCTCGCCGGAACCGCCGCTGGGCGCGATGGCGACGCCGACGGAAGGCGACCGGCAGGGGCCGTACAAGCAGACGGCGATCGGGACCGCGATCGACGGCGTGCTCAAGGAGCTCCACGGCCAGCCGATCGCGGCGATGGTGATCATCTCCGACGGGCGCAACACCGCCGGAGAGGACCCGGTCGTGATCGCCGAGCGGCTCGCCGACCGCGGCACCAAGATCCCCATCTACACCGTCGGCGTCGGGAACCCGCTTCCCCCCAAGGACATCGCGCTTTCCAAGCTCGAAGCGCCGGATGTGGCGGTGGCGGGGGATTTCGTGGAGTTCAAGTTCGCGGTGACGTCCAAGGGGTTCGCGGGCGAGACGATCCAGGTCTCGATGACGGAGCACGACCTCTCGATCACGCCGATGCTGGACGTGAAGCTGGAAGGGAAGGACAAGGAGGTCGAGCAGGCGGCGCTGATGAAGTGGAAGCCGGAGAAGCCGGGCGAGTACGTGGTGAAGCTGGCGACGCCCGTCCGGACGGAGGAGATCCTCGAGAACAACAACGAGCTGATCCACCACATCAAGATCGTCGACAACAAGATCAAGGTGTTGTTCGTCGAGGGGTACCCGCGCTGGGAGTACCGCTACCTGAAGAACGCGCTGGTGCGCGACAAGTCGATGCTGGTGGACGTGCTGCTCGTCTCGGCGGACCAGAACTTCCCGCAGGAGGGAACGCCCGGCCGCACGCCGCTGACGGAGTTCCCGGCGGAGAAGAAGCAGCTGGCCGAGTACGACGTGATCATCCTGGGCGACGTGAACCCGCACAACCTGGGGACGGCCTCGATGACCGCCAGCCAGGTGTGGGACAACCTCGTCACGTACGTCGAGGAACTCGGCGGCGGGCTCGTCATGATCGCCGGCGAGCTCTACGCGCCACGGGAGTACAAGGACACCCCCATCTCCCGCCTCCTCCCCGTCTCCATCGACGCTTCCAGCGCCTCCGCCGCGATCGTCCATGACGACCCGGTGCGCGTGGAGCTCACGCCCTTCGGCAAGGAGAGCCCGCTGATGCGGCTCGTGCCGTCGATGACGCCGGAAGAGAACGTCGAGCTCTGGCAGGACGCGGACAACAAGGGCGACGGGCTGGCCGGGTTCTACTGGTTCTACCGCCCGCGTTCGCCGAAGGCCGGCGCGACGGTGCTCGCCACCCACCCCACGTACGAAGTCGAGAACGGCCAGAAACTCCCGATCTTCTCCTACCAGCGCGTCGGCCGCGGCATCTGCTTCTTCTCCGCCGTCGATTCCACGTGGCGCTGGCGCTACCTCCGCGGCGACCAGTACTTCTACACGTTCTGGGGCCAGGTCATGCGCCACTGCCGCAGCGGAAAGCTGATCGGCTCGAAGCGCTTCCAGCTCGAACTCGACAAGAACGAGTACGCGCTCATGGACCAGGTGCGCATCACGGCGCGCGTGCTGGACCGCGAGTACGAG
>CAVPNQ010000098.1:0-18604 GCA_963706735.1 uncultured Planctomycetia bacterium | reverse complement strand
CCTCGATCGCGTCCGTCAGGGCCTGCAGCTGCTCCGGCGAAATCACGCCCGAGGCGATCAGGACGCTTCCCAGGTCCGGCTCGCCCTCCGCCCGCGACGCTTCCGCAATGGCCTTCTCGATGGAGGCATCGTTGGCCCAGCCGCGGACGCGGACGAGTTCGGCAAGGGCGCGGTCGCGCTTGGAAAGTCCCGGGGAGGTGCCCGCCATGGGGCGGAAGTGTAACGCGCGGAAGGCGGGCGGACGGGCGGGCGGGCAAGATTCTGTCGGCGTCCTACCGGCAGTTTTTCCGAAGCTCGACGAACTCGGGCAATTGACGCAGTGCGTCAAACGCCGGTTCCCCGTCCAGCCGCTTCGCCTCGTCGAAACCCTGCTCCATCGCCTCGCGAAGCGCTTTCATCGCCGTGTCGGTCTTCCCGCGGGCGGCGTACGCCCGGGCCTGCTTGAACAGGACGTTCCCGTGGCGGCGCAGCTGGAGGTAGCGCGCGCCGCACGCGATCGACTCCTTCGGCAGCCCGTTGATCCAGTAGTACTCCTGCAGCGCCCAGTAGATCCCGCGGATCGCGTCACGCCCGGCTCCGGCGCCCTCCGCGTTGGCGCCCCCCTGGCTCACCGCCAGCGTCACCATCGCGCCGATCGACTCCACCACCTTCCCCGCCTCCGCCGGCGTCTTCGCCGCCTCCGCGCGCTTCTTGAAGTCCGGGAAAACCTTCTTCACCTGCTCTTTCATCGCCGGTGGCACCGGGGCGTGCAGGAAAGCCTCTTCCAGCGCCACCATCGCGCCGGAGAAATCGCCCTTCAGGAACCGCGCACCGCACAGGTTGCTGTAACTCACCGCATTGCCGGGGTCGCGCTTCGCCTGCGCCTCGAATTCGATGAGCGCCTGGTCGAGCTCGCCGAGATCCATGCGGATGATGGGGAGGTTCTGGCTGGGGATTTCTCCCGGCTTGAGATCGGCCGAGGCGATCGCCTTGGCGCGGTGAAGGTTGCCGCAGACGTACTCCGCCCACGCCGCGGGCCCCTGGAACGACCTGCGCCACGCCGAGTTCGCGGGCAGCTCGCGGAAGCACTTGATCGCCTCCGGGAAGTTCCCCTCCTCGGCGTAGTCCGCGCCCTTCTGCCCCTGCACGTAGTCGGACGAGTAGAGCCGGCTGTTGTCGTCGAGGACCTTCCGGGCGTCGTCGAAGCGGCGCTGGAAGATCAGGGCTTCGCGGAGGATGGTGACACCCTGCGTCCGCTCGTAGTCGGTCTTCGCGGCGGCGAGCGCACGGCGGGCAAGGGCCTCGGCGTCCGCGAACGCCATCGCCGAGACCAGCGTCCAGGCCCCGTGCGCGAGCCAGCTGTAGACCTGGCGCCCCTCGACCGCCCCGAGCACGGCTTCGCGAGCCTCGGGCCCGCGGCCGACGGCGGCCAGGGACACGGCGTATTCCAGCGCGACCGCCGGGTTGCGCGGCTGGATCTCCGCGAGCCGGCGCCTCCACTCCAGCCCTTCCGCCGCCTTCTGGGTCGAGTACTCGCGGATCTCCGCCTGGGCGGCGAGCGCGGGCGCGAAGTACGGGTTGGTCTTCACGGCGTCGTCGAGCTGGGCCAGCGCTTCGGCGTGCTTCCCCTCGAGGTAGAGGAGCATCGCGCGGCCGTAGGACGCCAGCTCCTTCCCCGCGCCGGTCCCGACGGCGCGCTCGAAATCGCGCGCGGCGATCTCCTTCCACGGGCGGTCCGCCGTCCCCTTCGCCTGGTAGATCCACGACTGGAACACCGGTTCCTTCGTGGAGCGGAAGCCGTATTCGTTCGGGCGGTTGAGCCGCACGTGCCTCTGGAACGTGCCCCGCACTTTCAGCCATCCGTCCTGCGCGATCATCCCGTGCTCGAACCACGCCAGCGTGTGGTTCGGGTTGAGCGCCACGGCCCGTTCGAGCTCCGCCAGCGCCTCGACGGGCTTCCCGCTGCGGCGCAGGGCACGGCCGAGGTGGAAGCGGATCTCGGCGTCGTCGGGGAGAATCGCGGCGGCCTCGGCGAGCACCTTCGCGGCGCGGTCGGCACGGCGGACGCGCTCGTCGTCGCGTCCCGAAATCTCGGCCTCGTCGCAGACCTCCAGGGCGGCGATGCCTTCCAGGAGAAGCGGCGCGGCGCGACGCTGCAGCTCGGCCTGGGCGTCCGTCGCGGCGGCGCGTGCCTTTTCGTTCTTCCACCAGCGCCGGCCGCTCCAGCCGCCTGCGACGGCGAGGATCGCCAGCACGACGCCCGCGGTGGCGAGAACGGACGCGTTGCGCCGGGCCCTGCGCCCGAGCCGCTCCCAGCGGCTGATCGGGCGCGCGTGAATCGGCTCGCCGTTGACGAATCGCCGGAGGTCGCGCTCGAGCTCGGCGGCGGAGCCGTACCGCCGCGCGGGGTCCTTCTCCATCGTCTTCTGGCAGATGACCTCCAGGTCCGGATGCAGGTCGGGGCGCGCCACGCGCGGCGACGGCGCCTCCGTCTCCGCGACCGCGCGGATGAGGTCGATCCCCGAGAGTCCCGTGAACGGAGGCTTACCGGTCAGCATCTCGTACAGCGTCGCCCCCAGCGAGTACACGTCCGACGCCGGCGACGCTTCCTTCGCCCCGCGCGCCGCGATCTCCGGCGCCATGTACGACGGCGTCCCCAGCGCCGCGCCCGAAAGCGTCAGCCCGCTCTGCCCCTCCGACGCCTTCGCCAGCCCGAAGTCGCTCAGGTAGCCCCTTCCCGCCCGGTCGATCAGCACGTTGTGCGGCTTCACGTCGCGGTGCAGCACGCCGGCCTTGTGCACGAACTCGAGCGCCCCGGCGATGTCGGCACACAGCGCGGCGGCCTCCCGCGGCGGAAAGGCGCCCTCGTCCTCGACCCGCTGCCGCGCCGATTTGCCGTCGATGTAATCCATCGTGAAGTACAGCCGGTCGTCCTCACGGCCGATTTCATGCACCGACACCAGATTCGGGTGGCGCCCGACGCGCGCGACCAGCCCGGCTTCGCGGCGGAAGCGCTCCGTGTCGGGATCGTCCGCGGCAATTCCCGCGAGCATGACCTTGAGCGCGACCTCGCGTCGCAGCTCGACGTGCATCGCGCGGTAGACGACGCCCATTCCGCCGCGGCCGAGCTCCCGCATCAGCCGGTAGGGGCCGAGGTGGTCGCCCGATTTCCCGTCGACAGCCGACTTTGTGGCGAGCGATCCGCCGGAGGACCCGAGCTTCGCCGACGAAGCCGGCGTGATCGTCGCGTCCGAAGCGCTTCCCGTCCCGAAGGGCGTCAGCGTGGCGTCGCGTCCTGACCGCGAGGCCGAGGGCGGCCGGATCGTGGCGTCGCTCGACGACCCCGATCCCGCGGGACGGATCGTCGCGTCCGACGCGGGGTCGCCCCAGGAGCCGCTCCGGTTGCGCCCGCCCGACACCTGCACGCCGTCCACCGCTTCCCAGATCGACGACACCTGGTCGTCCGTCAGAACGCCGGCCGAGCGCAGCCGCGCCGCGATGTCCGCCGGCCGGCCCGTCGTCGAGGCCTCGGCCAGCGCCCGGTCCACCGCGGCGTCGTCCGCCCAGCCGCGGGCACGCACCAGCTCGGCGAAGGCGCGGTCGCGGGGAGTCAGGTTCTGGGTGTTTCCAGGCATGGGCGGCCTATCCTACACCGCGGGCGAAATCTTGCGGCGCTCTCCGCGGCCTGCCAAGATCCTCCTTTCACCACGGGAGACCCCCATGCGCCACGCCGCCCTGCTCCTCGTCGCCCTCCTCGCCGCCGGTTGCGGCAAGGACTCCGGAAGCTCCTCTTCCTCGTCGTCGTCCGGCTCGTCCGGCGGCTCCTCGGGAGGCTCTTCAGCGAAGCGCATTCCCGGCGGGCAGGAGCAGCGGTACCAGGGAGTCGTCTTCGACATTCCTTCGAACTGGAAGTCGCAGATGAACGAGGGAAAACTGGTGGTGATGCCCGACGGGGCGAACCCGAGCGGGATTCTGGAAGAGGTTTACGCGGTCGTGTCCGACCCGAATGTGAAGTCGCTGGACGGACCGGAGGTGGACCGGATCGCACAGGAGGTTTCGGGGGCGGGAGCGACGAAGAAGAGCGGCCCGGAGTCGAAGAAATTCGGCGACCTCGACGGGCGCGTCTGGATCTACACGATGCCCGCGCAGAACGGCAAGACGGCGGAGATCCGGCTGTACGCGTTCATGGGAAATGGCGGCTGCGCCTTCGTCGCGCTCGGGCTCCCGGAGTCCATTGCGAAGCGTGATTCGGACATCAACGCGATTCTGGCTTCCATGTCGAAGCCCGCGGCCCCGTCCGGCGGCGAAGGCGGCGTGCGGCAGGAGCTTCTCGGCCAGTGGATCTGGATGTCGAACTTCAGCGCGAACAACGGCGGCGGAAGCCAGACGAACACGTGGATCAAGCTGGGCGGCGACGGGCGCTACCAGTGGCACCACGACAGCGTGAGCACGAACCCCAACGGGGCGGCGTGGGGATCGCAGGACGAGACCGGGACCTGGTCCGCGACCGACAGCACGATTTCGTTTCGCCCGGACCGCGGGAACCCGTACACGCAGCAGCTGGTGAAGCGCAACCACCCGAAGAACGTGGGCGACCCGATGATCGTGCTGGACGGGAAGGCGTACGTGACGGCGACCGCGCGCCGGCCCTGGTAGCCCCTATTCTTCTGACTTCCGCCACCGCGACACCGCGTACCGGGCGGCCAGCGCCGCCGGCAGACACAACACGCACAGCAGCAGCACGACCTTGAGCATCGGCTCGGGCGGCGTGTCGAGCTTCTCGCGGATGACCTCGAGGTCGTTCGTGAGGCCGGCGGCGAGCCCCGACTCGTAGACGGTGTTCGCGTTCCAGTACGCGCGGTCGCGGAGCATCAGCACCGTCTCGGCGCCGCGGTTGAGGAGCATCCACCACCCCCACAGCGCGTAGAGCGGGCGTTCGAATTCGCGATGAAGCGCCGGGGCGGTGGCGACGAAGAAGCACGCGGCCGCGCCGCCGATCTCGAACAGGACGCCGCCGGCAACCGGGAGGAATTCGCGGGCGGAAGTGAAGGCGAGCAGGCCGTAGATCGCGGCGCCCGCGACCGCGGCGATGACCGCGGGTTTCCTCTCGCGGAACCTCCATCCCGCCCAGCCGATCGCCGCGAGCCATGCCAGGCAGATCGGCAGCTTCTGGTCCTGCCACACCGTGATGCCGCCGCCGAGGATGCTGACGCCGGGGATCGACGGCATCCCCATGAACCACGCGAATGCGCAATGCCCGATCTCGTGAACGAGCGTGGTCAGGAAATTGAAGACGTAGTTGGGCAGGAAGAGCGCCTTCGACACGGGGAACACCGCGAGCCCGATCGCGAATGAGGCCGCCGGGTGGCGCAGGACCTTCTTCCAGCCCTTTGGCGGTTCCTCCACCGGCGCCGCCCGCGGCGCACGCCTGGCCGGGCTCGGCGCTTCCAGCGTCCTCGCCGGGGCCGCCGGCGCCCGGACGGGCTCGTCGATCTCCAGGAAGTCCGCTGCCGGCGCGCCGCCGCACTTCAGGCAAGCCGCGCCGCCTGCCGGCATCAGTCCGCCGCAGCGGGGGCAGGCGCTCATCGCAATATCACCGGGTGATCCTCGCGCTTTCAGAGGCGGGAAATCGGACTTCCCGCCACAATACCGGGCCGAAAGTCGGCCGGCCACAGCCACCGCTTCCCCTCACCCGAGGAGCCCGTTGAACCCGACGCCTGAGCCTGAACCGCCGCGCGCGGACCTGGCCGTCGCGATCCCGGGGGAGAGTCTCTCCGGCCGCGACCTGCTGCTGCTCGCCATCGCGTGCATCCCGATCTTCGTCGCGCTCGGGAGCCACCAGTGCTGGGGCGCGGAGGGACGCGTGCTGGGGATCGCGCTGAGCATGAGGGAGAAGGGCTCCTGGCTGACGCCGGACCTGTACGGCGAGAACTGGTGGTTCCGGCCGTTGCTGTATTTCTGGTGCGCCGCGGTGTCGTCGTATTTCACGGGCGGCGTTTCGGAACTGGCCGGGCGGCTCCCCGCCGCGATCTCGGGCGCCGCGACGATCTTCATCACCGCCCACATCGCTGCGCGCCTGCTCGGCCGCCGCGCCGCGGTTCCCGCAGGCTGGCTGTACGCCACCGCCTTCTCCACGTGGATCTGGTCCCGCACGGCGGCGATGGACACCATGAACGTCGCGTTCGCCGCCGCCGCCGTCGCTATCTACGTCGAGTCCATCCCCGGGTTCAAGCGCTGGCACATCTTCGCCTTCGCCGCCGTCATCGGCCTCGGCTCCCAGGCCAAGGGCGTCCCCGCCCTGATCCTCCCCTGCGCCATCGGCTTCGTGGACGCCGTCCTCAACCGCCGCAAGGACCTCCTCCGCTTCTGGGCCTGGATCGCCGCCGCCGTCCCCGTCGCCGCCGCACTCTTCTCCCTCTCCCTCCTCATCGCCGTCGCCCACGGCAACGGCCGCGCCGCCTGGTACGACTTCTACCGCGAAAACATCCAGCGCGTCTTCGACCCCTACGACCACAACGACCAGGGCATCCACCTCTACTTCTGGGTCGTCCCCCTCCTGTTCCTCCCCTGGGGCCTCTCCCTCCCCGCCGCCGTCACCGCCGGCGCCCGTCGCTGGAAAGCCGACCGCGGCTGGTTCTTCGCCTTCACCGCCTTCGCCGTCACCTTCGCCCTCTTCTCCGCCTCCGCCTCCCGCCGCTCCTACTACATCCTCCCCGTCTTCCCCTGGTGCGCCGTCCTCCTCGCCGCGATGCTGGATTCGTTCGTGCGGAAGCGCGAGTCGGGCGGAGAGGTCGCGCCGGCGTGGAAGTGGCTCGGCGAGGGCCCGCTGTTCCTCGTCTTCGCCGTGGCGCCGGTCGCGGGCCTCGCGCTCTGCATCGCGCGCTTCCTCCCCGGCAACCCCGGCAAGGCCGCCGCCGCCTTCCCGCTCGCCCCGCTCGGTGGCCTGCTCGTCATCGCCGCCGCCGCCGCGTTCTGGATCTCGCGCCGCCGCGCCTCTCCGCGCACGCACCTCCTCGTCACCGCCGGCGCCCTCTTCCCCGTCTACGTCTTCGCCGCGACCGCGGGCGACGGCCTCCGCGACCGCCTCACCGTCGAGCGCTCCTTCGCCCAGGAAGTCCGCCGCCGGCACCCTTCCGAGAAACTCCTCTACTACCACGCGCAGAACACGCGGCTGTTCTGGCAGCTGCGTGAAGCGCCGGATGCGGACAATCCGGAGCAGTTGAAGGAAATGCTGCTGAAGCAGGGCGGAAGCGGGATCGTCGTCGCGGACGCGCGTTACCGGAAGCAGGTCGAGCAGAGCCCGCTGCTCGAGGCGGTGGTGGAGACGGAGAGCGTGAAGCCGGATATCCCGTACCGCCGGCAGAAGGACGCGTACGTGCAGTACCGCGTCCGGGTTCGATAGCCGGCCTTACTTCATCAGGTAACCGGTCGCCGCGATCCGCTTGCCCGACAGCGCGTGCTCTTCCTCGGGCATCGCGCGGACGCCGGCGGAATCGCACCACGTGTTGAAGAACCGGAAGATCGCGACCACGGTCGCGGCGTCGTACAGGGCCTCGTCGGTCCATCCGGCGGCGCGGGCGGCGGCTGCGTCCGCGGCGGTCATGGTGGCTGAAGCGGTGGCGGCCTTCTTCACGTACCGCAGCAGCGCCTTGTCCTTCTCGGGAATGGGCGACGACTCCGGATCGCTGAGGATCTCCGCGACCCGCTTCGCGTCCCCCGTCAGTTCCGCCGCGCCCGCGGCGTGGGAGCGGTCTCAGTACAGGCAACGGTTGAGGCGCGACGTGTAGGCGGCGATGAGTTCGCGCGTGCCGGGGTCGAGCGGCGAGGGGCCGCGCATGACGCCCTCGGTGAACGCGGCGAGATGAGTCGTGCGTTCGGGCTTGAAGCCGAAGAGGTAGTAGATCTGCGGGATGTGATGGCCCGCGGCCTGCAGGGCGCGGAAGGTCTCGCCGCGTTCGCCGGGGATCGGCTTGTTCTGGACGTCGGGGAGGAAGATCGGCTCCTGGGGGGTGGGCATGACCGGGTTCTCCTTGGGGGGAAAACGGCAGGGGCGGGGGGTAGAGGCGGGTTGGGGATGGGGTGGGCTGGGGATCGGGCGGGGGCTTGGGCGCACGGATGGGAAAGGGCTCAGGTACGGGCGGGACTGGGATAGGGTGGCACCCCACCCTTTCCCGATCCCGCCTTCTCCCTGTCCCCCTGCCCATCCGTGCGCCCGAGCCCCCGCCCCATCCCCAGCCCCCCCCATCCCCAACCCGCCCTTACCCCCGCCCCTGCCGTTTTGCGTTCTAGAGCGGCACGTATCCCTTCTCCGCCATTCTCTTCGCCATCATCCCGTACGCCATGCTCGGCAGGTCGTGCACTCCGGTCGCGTCGATCCACGTGTTGTAGAACTTGAACAGCGACACCACCGTCAGCGCGTCATAAATCGCGTCGTCGCTCCAGCCCGACGTCCTTGCGGCGTCCACGTCCTCGCGCGTCACCTGATCTGACACCGTCCCCGCCTTTTCAACCAGTGCCCACAGCTTGCGTTCGTGGTCGGTCACGGACGGCGACGTCCGCCAATCCTTGAGCACGGCATCGACGTACGCCCGCCCCAGCAGTTCCGCCGCGACCGCGGCGTGCGAACCCACTCAGAACAGGCAGGAGTTCTTTCCCGAGACGAGCGCCGCGATCAGTTCGCGCTGCCCGGCCGAGAGCGCCGAGGGGCCGCGCATCACCGCCTGCGTGAAGTCCATCAGGTGCCGCGTCCGGTCCGGCTTGAACGCGAACAGATGCAGGATCTGTGGAATCGGAAGCCCGACCGCCTTGGCCGCCTTGATCTCGAATCCCCTCAATCCGCCGGGCACCGCCTTCTCTACTTCCGGCAGAAACATCGCGTCCACGGGCATCTCCTTGCTTCGGGTCCGCCCATTATGCCCGCATAATGCCCGGATGCCGCGCATCCTTGGCTCCGTCCCTTACCTCAACGCCCGCCCCCTCCTCGCCGCCATCCCGGAAGGGTTCGAAGTGCGTGAAGCGCCGCCCGCGGAGCTCGCGGAGCGCTTCGGGAAGGGCGAGTTCGAAGCGGCGCTGCTGCCCGTGATCGACGCCTTCCGCACCCCGGGCGCCCGCATCGTTCCCGGCCCGGCGATCACCGCGCGCGGCGAGGTGCTTTCGGTGCGGCTCTTCCTCGACCGGCCGCTCGCCGAAGCGCAGACAATCGCGCGCGACCCGGCGTCGCACACCTCCAACGCGCTTCTCGAAATCCTGGCCGGCCTGAAGTGGAACCGCGCGCTTCCGCCGCCGCTGCGCGGGGAGCGCCCCGACGGCCGGCTTCTGATCGGCGACGCCGCGCTGCGCGAGCTCGGCACCGCGGCGCACGAGGTTGACCTGGCGGCCGAATGGCTCGCCTGGACCCGGCTGCCGTTCGTGTTCGCCGCGTGGGTCACCACCGCGCCGCTTCCCGGCCTCACCGCCGCGCTCGCCGCTTCCGCCCGCGCCGGGATGGACCAGCGCGACGCCATCGCGGACGCCGCCGCGCCGAAGCTCGGGCTGCGCCGCGAGCTCTGCCGGCACTACCTGCGCGAATCGATCCGCTTCGACCTCGGCCCCGACGAGCGCCGCGGGGCGGAGCTGTTCTGGCGCCACGCGGCCGCGCTCGGGCTGGCGCCGGCGGCGGGCCCGCTGCGGATGCTGCAGGAATAGCCTTACAATGCCGCCCTCCATGCCCCTCAGCGCCACTGACACCGTGCTCGCACGCCTCGTTTCCGCGGGGGGATTCCTGCCCGCGGAGGAGCTGGAAGCGGCGATCGCGCGGGCGGGAGCCGAAGGGCTGCCGCTGAGGGACGTGCTGACCCGCAGCGGGATGGCGCCGGACGTGCTGGCGTCGCTGGAAGCGGCGGCGAGGAGTTCCGCGGTGAGCCGGACGGCGCCGGCGTCGTCGTCGGCGGCCACGATCGTGGGCTCCGCAAGCGCCACGATCGTCTCCAGCCGCGAGTCCGGCCCGCCGGCGAGCACGCCGACGATCCTCTCCCCGGCCTCGCACGCGCCGGGCGCGACCGCCGTCTCCCCGAGCTCCCCTTCCCTCCCCCGCCGGATCGGCCGCCTCGACCGCGTGGGGAAGTACGAGATCATCGACGAGCTGGGGCGCGGGGGCATGGGCGTCGTCTACAAGGCGCGTCACCCGGGGCTCGACCGGTTCGTGGCGCTCAAGACGCTGATCGCGACGGGCTCCGAGGAGCACGTGGAGCGGTTTCTGCGGGAAGCGAAGGCGGCGGCGCGGATGGGGAAGCACCCGAACCTCGTCCAGGTGCACGACGTCGGCGAGGAAAACGGAGTTTTTTATTTCACGATGGAGTACGTCGAGGGCCAGAGCTTTGACCGCGAGATCCACGTGGACAAGGCGCCGCCGCGGCGCGTCGCGGAGGTCGTCGAGGCCGTGGCGCGCGGGCTGGCCCAGGCGCACGCCGAGGGGATCGTCCACCGCGACCTCAAGCCCGCGAACGTCCTCATCGACACGACGCAGCGGCCGCTTCTCACGGACTTCGGCCTCGCCAAGGAAGTCGGCGCGGGATCGAGCGTCAGCGTCGCCGGCCAGATTCTCGGCACGCCCGCGTACATGAGCCCCGAGCAGGCCGAGGGCCGTCTCGACCAGGTCGGCGAACGCAGCGACGTCTACGGCCTCGGCACCGTCCTCTACGAAGGCCTGACGCGCAAGGCGCCCTTCGAAGGCACCGGCAACATCGAGATCCTTCGCAAGGTCACCGGGGTCGAGCCTGTCCCTCCTTCCACCCTCGTCCCCGGCATCCCGCGCGACCTCGAGGTCATCTGCCTCAAGTGCCTCGCCAAGCGCCCCCAGGACCGCTACGAGTCCGCCGCCGCCGTCGCCGACGACCTCGACCGCTTCCTCAAGGGCGACCCCATCCTCGCCCGCCCCATCCCCTGGACCGTCCGGCTGGCGCGCAAGGCCCTCAAGAACCGCCTCGTCGCCGCCCTCGGCCTCGCGGCCGTCGCGCTTCTCGTCGCCGGGTCGATCCTGACCGTGAAACTGGTGCGCGAGAAGAAGGACCAGGAGCGGGAGCGGGAGAAACTCGCGGCCGAGGAGAAAGTGCGGGCCGACCAGCGCCGGCGCGAAGAGCAGGCCCGGGCGGACCAGCGCAAGCGCATCGAGGACCACGTTCTCAAGGGCCGGCAGTCGCTGGAAAAGGCCGAGAAGGCCATGCGGCCGGACGTCGTGGCGATCGCCGGGCAGTCGGTGAGCCGCGAACCCCTCGACGCCGCGATGGCCGAGTTCGACGCCGCGCTCGCGGAGGACGGCGCGAACTTCGAAGCGCGCCGGCTGCGCGCCCGGGCGCTGCGGCTCGGCGGCAACGTCGAGGAAGCCGTCGCGGAATCCGACCGCGCGCTCGCGATCCGGCCGGACGACGCTTCCGCCCTTTACGACAAGGTCCTGGCCGCGCTCGACCTCTACCGTTCGGCCAAGGGCCAGGTCTCCATCGTGGACTACTCCGGCTTCCTCTCGCTCGGCGGGCAGGGCCGCCGCCGCGTCGTCCTCCGGCGCGACCCGAAAGCCGGCGAACTCCGCGACAAGGTCGCCGCCGACCTCCAGAAGCTCGCCGGGGCCGGGCTCGCGGAAGCGCAGGCGCGCTACGCCGAGGGGATCCTCGCGCAGCTCGACAACCGGCCGGACGCCGCCCTCGCGGCGTACGACAAGGCCCTCGCGGCCGATCCCTTCCTTGTCGAAGCCGTCCGCGCGAAAGCCGAAGCCCTGGTGGACCTCGCAAAATACCCCGAGGCGCGGGCGGCGTACGGTGATCTCGTGAAGGCGCTTCCGTTCGACCCTCTCCTGCGCGCTTCCCTCGCCGGGCTCCAGTCGTCCCACGCCGAGGCGATCGCGCACCTGGACAAGGCCGTGGAACTTGCGCCGAAAGCGGCCTGGCCGCTTCGCGAACGCGGCCTGGTGCACCTCCTGTACACACAGCTGGAGCCGGCGAACCGCGACCTCAATCGCGCCGTCGAGCTCGACCCCGCCGACGCCAATGCACTCGAGGGCCTGTTCATGGCGGCGTCCTTGATCGGCGACGGCGAGGCCGCGGAGGCCTGGGGACGGAAGGCGCTGGAAGCGGACCCGGACGACTACGACCTGTGGTTCCAGATGGGGATTTTCCTGAGGACGGTCGGGAAGAGCGAGGACGCGATCGTGTGCCTCGACCGCGCGCTTCAGGCCGACCCGGGGTTCGGGCTGTACCTCTGGGCCCGCGGCCGAGCCCGGCTCCAGGCCGGCCAGTACCAGGCGGGCATCAAGGACATGTTCGACGCCGTCGCGCTCGGCGACATGACGCCGGGGACCCGGAAGATCTTCGAGAACACGCGCAAGACGCTCGAAGGGCAGGTCAAGGACGTCACCGAGCCCGGCAAGATCGGACAGTTCGCGGAACGCGTCATCGAGCTGCTCAAGCTGCTCATCGCGATGAGCGCCGACGACCGCAAAAAGCAGTACCAGGCCTCGATCGACACCCTTCACTGGGTCGCCAGCGACATGTTCGAGAAGGCGGAATGGTGGGACAAGGCCTACGCCGCGATCAAGGACCTGCCGGAGCCCGCGAGCTACGACTGGGCGATCCCTTACCGGCGCGCGAGGATCTGCGCCGAGAAGGCCGACTTCGAGGGCGCGAAGTACATGCTCCGCGTCGCCCGCGATCACGACATGCGCCGCCTCGGCGCCGTCCGCATCGACTGGGGGTTCCACCGGTTGCGCGACACCGATGGGTGGCCGGCGTTCGTGAAGGAGTTCGAGGAAGGACGTTAAGCCGGGCCGAGGGCGTGTCTTCTCATGTCTCAGCCTCACGCGGCCCGGCTTATCCTGAGCCCTTCGACTCGCTTCGCTCGCTCAGGGCCCTCGAGCCCGAAGGGCGAGTCGAAGGATTGCGGTGAAGCGGGACCTGTGGCATGGAAAGAGACATAGCCTTGTTCGCTTAATCCAGCACGTCCTTCACGTTCGGCCGACGGCGCTTCAGCGGCCAGAACCGCCTCATCCGGTCGAAGGCCCGCACCTGCTCCTTCTCCGCTTCCGTGAGCGTCCCCGGCAGGACGCGGTTCTTGAGCTTGAGGATCGCGGTGCGATCGACGTTCTTCATGAAGCGGAAGATGCGGCCGTCCTTCTTGAAGTGGAGCGCGGCGGCGAAGTCGATGATCGCGGGTCGGTTGTCGGACGTGAGGAGCGTGTTCTTGCGCTGGCGCAGGTCGAGGTGGACGACGCCGCGCGCATGAAGCTGGTCCACGAGGTCGAGCGTGCGGTCAAAGACACCGGGGGGGAGCTCCGCCGCGGCGACCTTGTAAAGCGGGCGCGCTTCGATGAACGACATGATGAACGCGAAGCGATCGAT
The DNA here is from genome assembly GCA_963706735.1 of uncultured Planctomycetia bacterium. GTDB lineage: Bacteria > Planctomycetota > MHYJ01 > WSZJ01 > WSZJ01 > WSZJ01. The sequence continues at coordinate 5,261 of CAVPNQ010000098.1, read as the reverse complement.
GGTGTAGAGAAGCTGCGGCACGCCATCGAGGCCGATGAGGCGGCGGAGGATCGGGACTTCCCAGCGGATGAGCGGGATGCCCACGGTCAGGCGGGTGGCGAGGGGAAGGGCGGCGAAGTCCTTGAGGACGACGGGGCGCCCTTCGATCTCCAGGAGGCGGACTTCCGGGGCGACCCAGGTCCGCGGCCGCAGGACGCGCACGGTGCGGGCTTCGAGGTCCGCGCGCGGGAATTTCGGGACGGCGGCCGGAGTCTCGCGGGGGCTCATGGGGTCAGGCCTTTCTCGCGAGGGACTTGAGAAGGGCCGCCAGCCGGGGGGCGTGGGCCTGCACGGAATACTCAGACGCAACGGTCTCGCGCGCCGCGTCGCCCAACCGGTCGCGCAGTGCGGGGTCCTTCGCCAGGCGAGCCAGCTTGTCCGCCCACTCCTTCGGCTCCGCGGCGAGAAACCCGTTCACCCCCTCCTTCACGATGTCGCGGTGCGCGCCGACCGGGGACGCCACGCACGGCACGCGCGCCGCCATCCCCTGGAGGAGCTTCGTCGCGCACTTGCCGCGGCTCCAGGGGTCGTCGGGGAGAGGCGCGAGGCCGATGTCGAATGAAGCGACGTCGGCGGCTTCCTCGGACTCGACCCATGTTTTTTTTTCGAGGGGGATCGGGCAGTCCGCCGGGAACTCGTTGCACACGACCTTCAGCGTCGCGTCCACGCCCAGCCCCTTCAGCATCGCCAGCGCCGGGTCCAGTTCCTTCAGGAACGGAAGCGACTTGCGCCCGCCGATCCAGCCGAGCACGACGCGGCCGCGGTTGGCGGCGGGCCCGCGCGGCGGGTACTTGCGCATGTCCATGCACGTCGGCACGACCGTGACGTTCGCGCAGTGCTGGCGCGCCATTCCCTCGAGGTAGCGGTTCCCCGCCGTCACGGCGTCGCTCGACTCGCACATCGTCACGAAGCGTTTCATCCGCGCCGGCGCGTCGGGGGACTCGTGCCGGCTCGACGCGAACATCACGGCGTCGTCCACGTCGTAGACCACCCGCGCGCCGCCGGCCCGGAGCCGCATCACCGGCCAGCGCGGGGCGCGCTTCTTCTGGAAGAACACCACGTCCACCTTGCGCCGCATGCGGAGGACGCCGATCCAGGCCGGGATGGAACGCGGGTAGTCGCGGACGTCGCACTCGATGCCGTCGGCGCGCAGGAACTCGAGGAACTGCCCGACGCGGTAACGCGAGGCGGGCTGGTTGGCGCCCTGGATGAGGAAGAGGGTCTTCAAGGTGGGGGGATTCTGCCACGACGCGGCGCGGAGCGCCGCCCCTTAACCTTTACCTTTCCCTTTCCCTTTCCCTTGGCCTTAACCGGCGGTTCTTCAACGGCGGGTTAAGGAAAAGGAAAAGGTTAAGGTTAAGGGGCGCCGCTGCGCGGCGCCGGGGAGTCACCTTCGCGGTCCCAACTTCGCCACGCGCCCGTAGAAATCCTCGATCGCCCCCGCCTGCACCCTTGGCGAGAACCGCGCGACCGCTTCCAGCCGCGCCGCGCGACCCAGCCGCTCGCGCAATTTCGCGTCCGTCGCCATCCGCACGATCGCTTCCGCCAGATTTTCCGGCGTGTCGTCCACGACAAGCCCGGTCTTCTCATGCGCGACGAGTTCCGGCAGCAGCCCGCGCCGCGCGGCGATCACCGGTTTCCCCAGCGCCATGGCTTCGCGCACCGCCCGGCACGAGCCGTCACTGCCGGGAACGAGGAAGATCTTGAAATCGACCGACGCCAGCACGTCCACGAAGTCCGCGGCGCGATATCCGGCGAACACGACCTTGTCGGCGATCCCCAGCTTCTTCGCGGGCTCCACGGCGACCGCTTCCTTGTTGGTGCCCCGCCCGACCGCGACCAGCCGGAAGTTCGGCACGCGGTCGCACGCAATTTTCACCGCCTTCATCAGCTCCGGAAACCGCCGGTGCCGCTGCATCCGCGCCACGATCCCGCCCACCACCGCGTCCGCCGGCAGCCCCAGCGCTTCCCGCGCGGAACGTGCCTTCGCCGGGTCGAACCGCTCGAGATCCACCGCGCCCTCGACGGCCAGCGTCCGCTCCGCCGGCAACGCGAAGTTCGCGATGTCCTCCTTCAACCCCGCGGGCGTGTACGAAATCCACCCGTCCACATAGAGCTTCATCAGCACCTTCGACCCCAGCGCCGGCGCGTACGCCGTCCCCTTGTGGTACGTCCGGATCACCACCGGCTTGTTCTTCGCCCGCCGCGCCGCCCACCCGCCCAGCAGGTGGTCGTGCGACCCGTGCACGTGCACCACCTCCACCTTCGAATCCTCCACGAACTTCCGAAGTTTCCGCACGTCCGACCAGTTGTCGCGGAGGTTCAACCACTTGTTGAGGGCGAACAGGTGAAGCGGCTCCAGCCCGCGCTGTTTGGCCTTGTCGTCGAGCGCCGCGACCTCCCCCGGGCCGGCCTTGCGCGAGGCGAACCACACTTCGTGTCCGCGCTCCTTCAGCGCCAGGCACAGGTTGACCGTAGGCTCGGCGGGGCCGGTCCATTTGTGATCGCCGAGGAGGTGGAGGATGCGCACGGGGGTATTTGAACCGGGAAGGTAACGGCAGGGGAAGGGGTAACGGCGGGTGGGGGTTGGGGGGGGGCTGGGGATCGGGCGGGGGCTTGGGCGCACGGACGGGTACGGGCGGGGGTCGAGGCGGGATCGGGAAAGGGTGGAGCGGGCCGGACGCCCACCGCCCCCCCATTCCCAAACCCGCGACTACCCCTGCCCGCGCCCCTCTGTGCGCCCAAGCCCCCGCCCCATCCCCCGCCCCCCCCAACCCCCGCCCGCCCTCCCCATTCCCCTGCCGTTTCCCCGCCACTGGCTACACTGCCTCCCCTCTTCTCCCTCACTTCCCGGATTCTTCTAATTCCCCCCGCTCCCCCTTCGCCTCTCTCTTGAACCCGGAACAAGGCGCTTCAACCAAAACCGTGCCGGCCGACTTCCAGACCTTCGTGCGTGACCACGAACGGATGGTGCGAGCCCTCGCCCTGTCCTGGGTCCGGAGTCCGTCCGCCGCGGACGACGTCGCGCAGGAGTCCTTCCTGCGGGCGTGGAAGGCGTGGGGCACTCTCCGGGATCCGGCAGCGGCGAAAACCTGGCTTTACACGCTCACCCGTCACGCAGCGATCGACTGGCTGCGGCGGGAGAAGCGCCACAAGGCGGAGGAACTCGTGCAGGACGTGGCGGCCCCGGCGGTGGAAAAGAAACCGGATGACCTGATCGACCGGGTCGTGCGGATCGTGGACGGCCTGCGCGAGGACTACCGGCAGCTCGTGCTTCTCCGGTTCGTGGAGCAGCTGAGCTACGCGGAGATCGGGGAAGTGCTGGGGCTGACGGCGTCGGCGGTGGGCGAGAAGCTGCATCGCGTTCGGAAACTCGTGACCGAGAGGATGGCAGCATGGACACCGTAGTGTCCTGGAAAGAAGGAGCCGAGGTGTAGCCATGGAATGCCGCGACTGCGAAGCGAAGCTGAGCTGGTACCTCGACGGCGAGGCGCCGGAGCTGGAAGAGCACCTTGCGGGGTGCGAGGAATGCCGCGCGAAACTGGAAGCGCTTCGGGGCGCCGACGGCCTGCTGGAGCAGGCTGCGGCGCGGCTCCACGATGAGGCGGAGAGCGAGACCCCGATCCGCATCCCGTCGCGCGGCGGGTGGTTCAAGTGGGGATTCCTCGCGACGGCGGCGGCGGCGCTGCTTGCCATCAGCGGCTGGCGCTCGTGGATCGAGCGGCAGGAGCCGCAGGTGCAACAGATCTCGGTGCTCGGTTCGGCGACGTGGGTCGAGGGATCGACGGGGTCGATGCGCGTCGTGATCCGCGACGGGCGAACCGAGAAACCGATCGCGGGCGCCCGTGTCGTCGCCGAAATCGAGGGCGGCGCGAAAGTCGAGTCGCAGTCCGGCGCCGACGGCTGCGCGGACGTCCGGCTGCCCGTGCCGGCGGGACGCGAAGCCATGCTGATCCTCACGGTGATTTCGGCGAAGGGCGAGGACCGCATCACGAAGAAAGTCACGATCGAACGCCCCGTGCGCGTGCTCATCTCGACCGACAAGCCGATCTACCAGCCCGAGCAGACCGTCCACTTCCGCGTCCTCGCGATGGACGACGTCGCCCTCACGCCCTTCAAGGGAGACGTCACGCTCGAAATAGAGGACGTCAACGGCAACAAGGTCCAGCGCCGGACGCTCAAGACCTCCGAATTCGGCATCGCCGCGCTGGACTTCGACCTCGCCGACGAGGTTCTCCTCGGCCCGTGGCGCGCGAAGGCCACGGCCGGCGGCGTGGAGAGCGAGCGGGTCTTCGAGGTGAAGCGTTACGTCCTGCCGAAATTCCGCGTGGACCTCGCGACCGACGAGCGCTTCTATGAGCCCGGCCGCACGATGGCCGCGATCGTGGACGCGAACTACCTCTTCGGCAAGCCGTGCGCCGGCGCCGAGGTGCGGGTGACGTTGTCGCACTGGCTGGGGGACGACTTCAAGGAAGCGGCGACGGCGGTGACGCGAGCGGATGCGGCGGGGAACGCGCGGGTCACGCTGGAGATCCCGAAGAAGCTCTACGGCACGGAGCTCCAGGGCGGCAGCGCGTTGATGCGCTGCGAGGCCGCGGTGACGGACACGGCGGGGCACGTGGAGCGCAAGGCGGTGCTGCTCCCGATTTCGGCGATGCCGGTGAACCTCGTCGCCGTCCCCGAAGGCGGCGAGTACGTCCCCGGCGTCGCGCAGATGATGTACGTCGTCTGCTCGTATCCGGACGGCAGCCCCGCCCGCGCCTGGGTGCGGCTCAAGGGCCGCGGCGAGAGCCAGGCCGACGAAAACGGCATCCTGCGCATGCCGATCCCGGAGCCGAGTTTCGAACTGCTGGCGCACGACGGCCAGGGCCGGAGCGGCCGCCTCGTGGCGAACCTCGAGCGCGAAGGCCGCGCGGAACAGGACTTCCTGCTGCGCACGGACTTCTCCGAGTACCGGAGCGGCGAGACGATGCAGGTGACGGTGCTCGCGCGCGCCGACGGGCCGCTGTACCTCGACCTGACGCGCGGGGCGTTCACGTTCCTCACGAAGACCATCGACGTGAAGAACGGCCGCGCCGACATCGCGATCGACCTTCCGGCCGAGCTGCGCGGAAGCGCCCGCGTCGCGGCGTACCGCGTCAGCGGCGACGGGCACATCTGGCGCGACTCGCGCCCGATCATCGTGAGGCCCGCGAAGGGCCTCGACATCCGGCCTGCGATCC